>NZ_JBFTJJ010000001.1:0-818006 GCF_056395365.1 Variovorax sp. 10L421 | reverse complement strand
TGATGATCCGATATGCGTTTGCCGGGCAATGTGGCTGCCTCCTCTTGAGGCAAACCACTTTAAGACCCGACCGCAAACGCACCCCGGGCGCGTGCGTCAACCGCTCAGGATAGTTGTCGTCGACCGCTCAAGATAATTGTCGCTGGCCAGCATTCCCAGGCCCTGCGCTATAGCGAGCGGGCGTTCTAGCCGGCGGAGAACTTCTGGATGTTGTTTACGTCGAAATAGTCCCGCCACTCGACGATCTTGTCGCCTTCCACCTCGAAGATGCCCATGATCATCACGCGTCCGACTTCGCTGCCGTCAGCACGCTCGAACCGGTCGAGCCTTTCGGTGAGAACGCGAGATCCGTCGGCGGCGATCGCGAGCATGTCGATATGGACCGTGGAGATGCTTACCGATGTCTCCAGTCCGTCGATCATCGCGATGGCTTCTTCGGGGCCGGTGGTGACTGAGACGCCTTCGTTGACCCAGCGCGTGTTGGGTGTGAACCAACGACGGACGGCTGGTCTTCCGCCGTCTTCGTGAAACGTTGCGCAAAAAGCCGAAACGGTTTCGATTGGGGTGGGCATGGCAGCTCCTATTAGGTGATTTAGAAGCCTCGTGGCCTCGGTATTGGGCCTGATGATAGGTTTTGGGCCGCGACGCCACGATGCCGGATCTTCCTCCACTATTGCCTGATTTTCCGGAAATCTTGATAATTTTGGGCAATCGGGTAGGATGCCTTGATGAGCGAACTCGACAAAATTCGCGCCATGGCGATGCGCCACGCTGGCGGTGCCAGTCCTCAACTGCCGAGACTGTTCGCCTACACCCTCGACCATACAACTGAGATTGACCCGCTGATCTACGATCCTGCGGCGTCCCTGGTGATCCAAGGAACTCAGCGCATGTTTATCGGCGACCAGATGTTTGAGTACGGCCCTGGTCAAAGCATGATTGTCGCGGCTGAGATCGCTGCGTTGGGCCAGATCTGTGAGGCGTCAGAGGATCAACCGTTTCTCGCAGTCGGTCTGTTTTTGGACCAAGCTCTGCTGTCGGATCTCGTACTTGAAATGGCTGCGATACCAGAGTTGCCGATTGAATCGGGATACGGGGTTAGCACCGCGAGCGCGTCGCTTCTGGGCGCTTGGGGAAGACTGTTGGAACTGCTAGATCGGCCAACCGAAATCCCCGTCATGGCTCAGTCCTTGGAACACGAGCTCATGTTTCGGTTGCTGATGGGACCACACGGCGGCCTGCTCCGTCAAATTGCCGGATCTGACTCGCGCCTGAGGCATATCCGAAAGGCCATGGCTTGGATCCGTGATCATTACACCGAGCGCCTCAATTTCAAAGCGGTCGCTGCACTCACGGGAATGAGCGTATCGGTCTTTTACGAGCGCTTTAAAGCCGTCGCCGCCGTCAGTCCCCTTCAGTATCAAAAGTATATCCGGCTCCACGAGGCCCGCCGTCGCATGATCGCGGACCAAGTGAGTGCGGCCGAGGTGGGGTTCTCGGTCGGCTATGAAAGCGCCTCACAATTCAGCCGCGAGTACAAGCGTCTCTTCGGAGCGCCGCCAGGTCAGGACGCTGAAAAAGCGAAGGCGGGCCTGGGGGGAATTAATCGGCCAAAATCGCTTGGCGCTCGGCCAGATGCTGATTGGAACGTCGAGCGTAGTCTCGACCCACGGCTAAGATGACGCTCGCTCGCAAATGGACGTCTTCGACAACCTGTTAGATCAGGGCCGCTCGATGCCTTCAAAAGTTCTGAGGACCTCGACCGCATGGGCGGTAGCGTCGTATGGCGGATTGCCGATCCCTTGGGTGCAAGCGCTCCAGCGCCAGGTCTCGTTCGGTGGTCATCACACGCAGTTCGCCGATGAGAGATTCGCTGCGCCGAGTGGCCTCGGCCAGGGCTTGCTGCAGGGCTGAGAATTCTTCGGTGGTGGGCATCTCAACCATTGCCTGCTTCGATCAACATGACGTGCAGGCGTTCCTCGAACATCGCATTGTCGAGGAAGATTCGGCAGCACTCAACGTCCGCGAATGAGTTGCCTCAAATGTATTGGACTCCACCGATCTCTGACCCCAGATTGGATTGAACCCCATCGACTGGACCACTGGGGAAAGATGAACTGATACGCTGTTGTTAGTCGAGCACGACGACATGCTTGCCTGGTGTGTTGCCGGCCTCCAGATCAGATTGCGCATCGCGCACGCCTTCCAGCCCTTGATAGACTTTGGCGACGCTAACTTTCATCCGTCCCGCAGCGATGGCTTCAAGCTGGCCGTTGAACACGTCGGCAGGAAGATCAGTAGCCTTACCGCCATAGCACGTCAGCCGGACGCCGAACGGAATGAGAGAGAACGGGTCAAAAACGGGCATCGTCCATTGGTCGCCCAGGGCCCCGGTAAAGCAGGTGGTTCCATGAACGCGGACCGCCTTCAGTGTGTCGGCCAGAACGCCACAGCCGACAAGCTCCAGTGCGGCATCGACCCCCTCGGGAACGATCTTACGCACGGTCTCAGCGATGTTCCCGCCATCGACGACCACATGACGGACGCCGACCTTGCGTAGCATTTCGGTCCGTTCAGAATTGCGTGTCGTGGCAATCACGGTGACGCCCATGGCGTCTGCAATGGTCGCGGCCGACAATCCCACTGTAGAGGTGCCGCCCCGGATCAGCAGCGTTTGGCCCGCCTTCAGGTCAAGGCCCGTGGTCAACGATCCATAGGCCGTTTGGAACATTTCCGGCAAGGCGCCGACGACATTCCATGGCAGACCCGTCTCGAACGGAATGACTTGGCCGACCGGCACCACGACATACTCGGCATAGGAGCCATCAAACGAACGCCCCATACCGCCCATCATGGTGGCGACCTTTTGTCTCGGCCTCAGATCGCTGTCGGCGGGCGCTTCATCAACCTCACCAACGCACTCGATTCCGGGAATGCGCGGCAAGGTTACATCGGGCGAGGACAGACCCTTGCGGGTGGTGACTTCGGATTCATTTACCCCGAAAGCTCGGATCCGGATCCGCACCCAGCCGGGTTTGATTTCCGGGACAGGACGCTCCTCCAGAATGAGGTTTTCGAGTGGACCGGCTTTGTACAGGACGATTGCTCGCATCGTTTTCATGATGAGCTCCTGGCTAGGTGGGACGTGGAACGACGTGCCGCCCCCAAGGGCGACGCTGCCGGGGTGGCCCTGCGTCAGCGAGCTATTTCGTGAGGTCGTAGCTCTCATCGAGGAGGGAAAAGATCTCTTCCTTCGATACAGAGCCGTCGAGAACGGCGGTGAGCCAGTGTTCCTTGTTCATGTGATAGGCCGGCCGAAAGCCGGGTTTGGTCTTGAGGTCATCGACATTCGCCGGGTGGCATTTGACGTCAAGGACATCGACCTCGCCTTCGCCTTTCAGGCCCAACTTTTCCCTGGGGACGTTCATCACCAGCCCGAACCATTTGTCATCATCCGAATGGCGGAGGACTGCATAACTGCGGTACTTTTCGAAGGGGTAATCGGGCTTGGCGTTGTACTTCTTTTTGGCGTAGTCAAAGATTTCAGAACGTTTGATCATGATCGATCTCCAGAGGTGTAAATCCGAACGTCTTGGGAAGAAGAACCAGACAGCTGAAGTCTTGCTCATCTGATTTATCCGTATCAGCCGATCCCTTTCGGACGCGCGAGAAGCCGGCCGTGCGCCGCGCCCGCAAGATCGAACTCGGCCCCTTCGCCACAAGAACCGTCAGGTCCACGAAGCCTTCCTTGCGCGCTACCCCGACCAGGATACGCATTCGCCGGATCGATGCGCGCGCCCACCACGAAGAGGGTGCTGCTACGGGAGCAGTCTACCTACCCTGAGGCGACGGGAAATACTCTCCGAGGATCGAGGCAGTCCGGTCACACGCGCCCTGCTCCCATTGACTGATCGCCTTGTGTCCGCCTTCCCAGAGAGCTTGCTTCAACTTCGCGTCAAGTTCCGGGAATACCCGGACGCCGGCAGCCATCATGTGGCGATGGTTCCGACGGATACGTCCATCCAAGTCGCACCAGAGCGAACGCTCGACCGCTTGGGCCGCTTGATCAACAAACCGTCGCTGGTCGACTGTCAGACCGAGGTACAGCTCTGCATTCATGACAGCAAAAGAAATAGGCGTTGCGTACTTGATGTCATAGAAGCATCGGAGGTACTTGCCGAGGCGCTGGCCTGCCGCGCCGTCACCCGATGAGAGTACGCCATCCAATTGGCCGTCGCGCAGACGGCCGAAGGCTTCTCCGATTGGCATTTGCACCGCCTGGCCGCCCGCGCTACGTACCACGTCAGCGGACATGTCGTCGTACGTGCTAATTCGCAACCTTTTGAATTCCGCCTTTGAATGGACCGACTCCCGCGTCCACAGTCCAGTTGGAGGCCAAGGCGAAACGTACAGCAGACGGACTCCCAGAGTGTCAAACGTTTGCTCGTAGTGCGGTCGCGCCACCGCCAGAAGCTGCATCGCGGACGCACGGGTCGACGATTGAAACGGCATTGAGCCGATCTGGAAGATTCGATCAACCGTGCTCAGCGCACCACAGTAAAGTTCGCCGATCTGAAAGTCGCCACGACGCACCGCATCCAGTATCGCAGTCGCCCGCAGTGGCAGGTCGTGACGACACTCGACGGTCGCCTTGGAGCAAGAAAGCTCGCGAAGCCCCGTGGCGAATCGGGACAGCCCAATCCCTGGCAAGGTGCCTTCAGGATATGCGGAGGCCGCATCCAAACGGATTGCGCTTTGCATGGCGTTCTCCTTCGTCGATCCGTATTGAGGCGCTAGGCGGAGAGCACCTGCTCGATGGCATGCGCGATGCTCAGCACCTGCCAATCGCGCTGGCGGTCACCCACGATCGACAGACCTACGGGGGCCGCACCGCGTTCGTGACACGGCAACGACACTGCGCAGCCGTCCAGGACGTTCACGATGGTGGGGTTGCGCAGCATCAACAGATTGACACGCCCATACTCGTCGCCATCTTCAAGTGCTTCCAACGTGGGCGCCACTGTGGGCACCGTCGGCATCAGGACAGCGTCGAAGGCCGCTATCTGCGCAGACCAGCGTTGAATCATCCGTTCACGTAGGCCCAGCAATGAGATGTAGTCGGCAGCGCTAATGCTCTTTCCGCGCTGGATCCGGACCGAGACACGAGGGTCGTACTCTCGCTCTTGGCTGGACAGGAGCTCACGGTGCCACTGGAAGGCTTCCGCGGCGACGAGTCCGCCGCCATGAAGGACATTCGGAATATCGGTCAGCACCGGCAACGTCAGTTCGTGCAAGATGGCGCCGGCCGCCGCAAGTTTTCTCAACGCGGCTTCGTATGCGTGCCCGACGGAATCGTCTAGCCCGTCCATGACGTAATTCCGAATGACGCCCAAATGGAGCGTGGAGAATTCGCGTTCGACGAGCGCTGCGGCGGACGCACTAATGACCGAGTACACCCGCGCGCAATCTGCCACTGTCGACGCGAGCGGCCCAATGGAATCGTAGCTGAACGAAAGGGGAAGCACTCCGTCCCGCGGGACCGTAGAAGCCGTTGGTTTCATTCCTACGATGCCGTTCAATGCTGCGGGAATGCGGCACGATCCTCCGGTGTCTGTCCCGATGGCGGCCCAGGCCATTCCTTCGGCGACGGACACAGCTGCGCCGGACGATGACCCACCTGGGATGCGGCGAGCCGGCCGATCCCATACGCTCACCGGTGTTCCATAGTGGGGATTGATGCCCAATCCGCTAAACGCGAACTCGGTCATGTTGGTTTTGCCGATGATCGCCGCGCCGCATTGGCGCAGTCGGGCAACAACGGCTGCGTCGTGCATTGCAGGCTTGGTATCTTTCAGCACGCGCGAACCAGCCAGCGTCTGAGCACCCTTCACATCGAAAAGGTCCTTGACCGATATCGCCACCCCCGCCAGAGGGTGTTGCTCGATGCCCACCTTTTCCAATGCGTCCGCGCTCGCCGCGGACGCGCGAGCTTGTTCGCGGTACACCTGCGTGAACGCAACGGCCCCTTGTCCCGTCGGATCGTCGATCCTCGACAGCATTGCTTCGACGGTTTCAAGCTTGGAGAGTGTTTCCATGACGTCCCTAAGGGAAGAAAGTATTAATGTGGTGCGCCAAGCAGCAATGTGCTTATCCGCTCCTGTTTGACTCGCACCGGACCTACGTGGACCGACGAATGAAACCTCTGACCGGCTGGGACCATTCAGCGCCCATCACAATGCCAAGCCGATAGTTGTGGCCGCATGGCCTTGTCGCACGGGGCATCCGACAAGCCAAGCATTTCGACGCTGCACTTCTGTAGCAACTCTGAGTCGCTCGTCATCGCGCGCTGCAAGCACTCGTCGAGGTAGGCCTTGTCGCTCTGCAAGCGCGACAAGTTGACCCACCAGCCCATGCCGGCCATCAGCCATTTGAAGTCAACCAGATTTAGGAATTGGTCGCGTCCTTCCGCGGCTTTGATGTATGCGGTATTCATAGCTACAACAACTTCTAGTGCCGAGTACCAGGATGAGTCAGAGGATCGTGGCGACTGTTGTCAGCCGTGCCTTGTGCGAGTCTGAAGCGGCCGCGCTCACCAGCCGTGCAAGTACAGGTTTTCGGGAGGCGGCTTGGTTGCGGCGTCAAGGGCGCTCAGGTGCCTGTACCTGCCACCACAAAAGATCAGCGACGGCTCGGCTTGAGGGATCACGCGAAATGCACTGACCCGACAGATGAAGATCTCATGGTCCCCTCCGTCGCATACGCTCCAGGGCTCGCATTCGAAATAGGCGTTCGCTCCCGGGACCATCGGCGCGCCGTTGGCAGCAAACGCAGGGTCGATGCCGATCCACTTATCGGTTCCCGCTTTTGCGAATCGGTTGGACAAATCCCGTTGCGACTCGCCGAGAATGGCGATGCAATAGGATTTCGCGGCCTTCCACTGGGCAATGCCGAGAGAACCACGGATCATGCTGAATAGCACAAGCGGCGGGTCCAGCGACACGGAGTTGAACGAACTGATGGTGGCGCCCATACGGTTGCCGTCCACCGTCGCGGTCACGATGGCGACGCCGGTTGCGAACTGGCCCAACGCGTTGCGAAATTCTTTCTGGTCGACGGACATGGCAGACCTCCTGCTTATGCGTTCCAGAGCGGCTTGAACTGCTCGGCAACCACGTCGGAATAGACGGGATGGGCGTGGAGAATGCCCAGAGATCGGGCAAAGGCATTCATGCCGTCCACGGCTCGCGTCGAGATCGACGCGTCGTAATACGGCAAGTCCCGCTCGATTAGCGTGGCAATCAGCGACGCTTCCGTGGGAGGAAACAGCTTTTCGCCAACCTTAGCCGCGATACCGGGGTTCTCGATCAGTGCCTTCTGGGTTCTGACCAAGGCATTCACCGCGGCTGCTACCAGATCGGGAGACTTCTCGATGAATTTGTCCGAAGCGGCAATCGACGCGAACGTGTAGTCGAAGCAACCCGCAGGGCCGTCTCCCCGACGCACATCCAGGACGACGGTACCGACGCCATTGCGGACAGCCACTTCGGTGCCCATGCCGTTGGCCCAGAAGCCGTCGATCTTCCCGTCTTCGAGCGCTTTCGCGGCTGTGACGCCAAAGTTCACGTTGCCCGCCTGAACCCCAGGCACAGGCGCAATCTGAACACCGTCAGCCTCGATATTGATCCCGCCGGCAGTCAATAGCTGCCGCAGGCCCATTTCGACCCATGGGGCCGCGCCGATCTTGCGGCCCTTGACCACGCTGAGGTCGCCCTTTTGGTGGACCAGATCGGACCGCATGACAAGGAACCAGTACATGCCTTGCGCCTGGGCGGCCAACAGCTTCACGCCTTTCCACTGCGGGAAGGCGGCCAAGGCGGAATGCGCCGATCCCCCCACAAAATCGACTCGCCCTTCTTTCAGCGCCGCATAGGCCTTGTCAACTGGGAAGATCAACTCAAGTGAAACGTCCAGGCCCGCGGCTTTGAAGAAGCCGAGTTCCACGGCAGCTTCGACCGGAAAGTAGGAGTTCGAGATCAGGTCGGGGACGGCAATCTTCAAAGTCATGAGGTGCCTCTTACTTCTTGCTCTCGTCGTAGTAATGAATCTCGTACAGCAGACATCCAGTCTCGGACTTGAACGGACCGTGCCAGACACCTGGGGGACGGCATGCATAGGTTGGTGCGGCGAACTCTTCCCCTCCCACGCCGTTCTCGTCGTTGCCCACCGTCAGATTTCCCGACACCAGGTAGACCTCTTCCCAGTGGTCATGAACGAAAGGCTTGGTGGAGAATGCGCCCGCTTCGAACCGAAGCAGTCGCGTCCGGCTGCCGGACTTGTTCACTTCGTCGATGTCACTGGCCAGAATCTTCTCTTGCACGCCCGCGCCCGGCGGATATCCAGGGGGGCTCTGCCATCCGTTGACCATGTCCAATGGGTGAAATTCAAGGTGGGGTTTGTTCATCGGCATAGCGCTCTCCTTTTAGCCCTCGATGGGCAGTTCAGACACACGATAGGAATGGCTCAGGCGGCGCTGGAGCACAGGGTCTTCCAGCTCCATTTCGAACTTCTCCGCGGGCTCCAAGTTGCCGTGCACCGCCAGCGTTCCACAGAACATGACCAGTCCGGGCGCGGGAACGTAGCCATCGCCGCCATAGAGTCTGAGAAGTTCGGTGGGATGGCGAATCTTGGCGAGCGGTCCCTCCTGGTAAAGGCGACGTTCACCGCCCTTGGTCATCCATGAACGAACGATGAGTTCGTTCCAGTGGCCGGCCACCTCCTCAAAGGCCCAGACTTTTGTTGATACGGGCTTGGCGCACATCTGCTTGGAGATGGTGATGCCCACGGTCTCCACTTCGCGATCGGTGTGGTCGGAGCCAATGCCCAACCACAAACCGCGCTCGGTGCTGAAGATCACGGGTTCCACCTCACCGCTCGCGGTGCTTCCCACCACCTCGATAGATTCGCGCTGGGTCAGCAACGTGGCAGCACCCCGGTAGAAGATTGGCGTCTTCTTAGGGCGTCGTACACCCAACGCCTCGAGTTCCAAGATGTGGGCTTCGATGGCCGCAGCGTCGCTGCCGGTCCAGCCCGCAATCACCAGGTCAGTGACAGGCACCTCGAGGGCATGTTCGCCCAGAGAGTCGGTCGTCTCGAAATGCAGCGTTGTTCGAACAGGGCTCGTTTCCATCTCGTTCCTCTTGATCAACATGTCACGGGTTCGTGGACCCCGGCGCTGCATCGCGAACCCAACCCATTGCATGCGCCAGATAGATGAGTTAACATACCTATGTGGCTGAGTATGCAGCGTTTGCGATCTGGCGTCAACCGTCCGATCTGGCGAAGCCGACCGAGCCAAGTCGCCGCCCCGTCAAAGGCGGTATCAAGTCGTTTCAACAAGGAGCTACAGTGGTCACAGCTAACTTGCGTACAGGTGATGAGTACCTACGCGCGCTGCGCGATGGTCGACAAATTTATGTGGATGGCGAACGGGTTTCGGACGTGACGACCCATCGCGCATTCGCGAGGGGAGCGCGCTCGCTGAGCAACCTCTACGACATTGCGGCGGCGCCCGAAAATCGTGAGGTGATGACGTACACGTCACCGACGACTGGAAATCCGGTCCTTCGCGGCTTTCAGATCCCGAAGACCCACGCAGATCTGAAGGCGAAGCGCCTGGCGAGCGAGATGTGGTCGGAAGCGACCTTCGGCCTCATGGGCCGCTCGCCGGACCACGTCGCTGGATTCTTCTCCGGCTATGCAGCCGTACCGAGCGTGTTCGCTGCTGGCGGACAGCAGTTTGCGGACAACGTGATCAAGTTCTACGAGCACTTGCGCGAGACCCACCAGTACGTGACGTATGCCATCGTGCCTCCGCAGATCGACCGCAGCAAGCCGGCACATCTGCAAAGCGACCCCACCTTGTACGCAGGGGTCGTCAAGGAGAGAGACGATGGCATCGTCATCAAGGGCGCCCAGCAACTGGCAACGGCCGGCGTCTACTGCGACTACATCTACATCAGCACCATCCACCCCCTGCAGCCTGGCGACGAGAATTACGCATTCGGCGTGGCTGTGCCTGTGGGAGCCCCAGGCGTCAAGCTGTACCCGCGCCGCCCCTTCGGCGGTCAAGCACTGAACTCCTTCGACTACCCGCTGTCCAGCCGCTTCGACGAATCGGACTGCTTCGTGGTGCTCGACGACGTGTTCATCCCCTGGGAGCACGTGTTCATTTACCGCAACCTCCAAGTCGCCCGCGACCAATGGTGGAAAACGCCCGCGCATCTGTACGGCAACTTGCAGGCGCAGGCTCGCTACGCCACCAAGCTGCGTTTCATGACCGGCTTGGCCAAACGCATGAACGAGCTGACGGGCAACGATGCCAACCCCGCGGTGCAGACCCAGATGGGTGAGTTGACCTCGCTCGTGTCCATCGTAGAGAACATGCTGCTGGCCCAGGAAGTGGCGGCTGAAACGGACAGCAATGGCGTACTGTGGCCGTCGCGCACTGCGCTGTACTCGATCATGGCGCTCCAATCGGAGTTGAACGCTCGCATGGTGGAAATCATCCGTGAGCTCTCCGGCGCCGGGATGATCACCCTCCCCTCATCGTTCAAGGACTTCCAGAACTCCGAAACCGCCGCCGACGTGCAGCGGTACTACCGTTCGGCAACCACCAGTGCCGACGAGCGCGTTGCGCTGATGCGGATGGCCTGGGACTTCATTGGCTCGGAGTTTGGCAATCGCCACCAGCAATACGAGAAGTTCTACGGTGGTGCGTCCTTCTTGGTCAAGCAAAATGTCAACCGTAGTTTCGACTACGCACGAGCAACCGGTTTGGTTGATCGCGCGTTGGCCCTTCCAGGCTTCGAAGGCGCATTCGGACCGGACGACTATAAGTAACGATTGCGCAATTACAAAGGGCCGGAGTCGACGCCGGCCCTTTGTCGGCGGACGGTCAATGCTCCCTATATTTGCGTCATATCAGTATGTTGACAACGGTAGCTGAAGAATATACATTGCACTGGATCAAAGTCTTTATAACCTGAGGTGCGCCGGCGCGCGACGCACATTCGGGACCAAGTAGATTAAATGACCTCCGTAACGAAGACTTCCCGTGCTCTGATCAAACCGCGTGAACCCAAACTCGAAGTGCCAGTTGCTTCCCAGCCGCTGTCCGTTGACCGTATCCGTCGCAAAAGCGCTGCAAGCCGCAAAGCGCGGGAGAGCAACAAGCACCTCTACTTCATAGGTGTTGCCGAAGCGCGCTACGTGCTGCGCAAAGTGTTCCGCATCGTCGAAGAGCAGGCAAAAAAGTTTGGCATCGATCCGTTGGCTCACCAGGCACTGATTCAAATCTATGGTTGCCCCGACATGGAGCTTCAGGTCAATCAGATTGCAAGCCGCCTTGATATCACACCGGCCTTTTCCTCCAGCCTTGTCAAACTGCTAGTGGAAAAGGACTTGGTGGTTCGTCGGCGTGGTGATCAGGATCAGCGGACGACCTATGTCGCCATGACGGATCTGGGCCGAGATACGCTGCACAAAATCGACGAGAGCGTGAAATTTCACGTGGACTATTTCGTCAGTCAGTTGAGCATCGAAGAGCGCGAGAGCGCCTTGTCAATTTTGATGTTCTACGTGGGCGCGAAGCTCTGACAGCCTGCCGGGTCGGGCTGGTTCCTCGCCGCGGCCGGCGGCACCGCCAGCAGATGGGCGCCGACCTGGCCGCTGCGATCAGGGCTGCGGAAGCTCTTCCCCATCCGATCTTTAAGCCTTCCGCATTCATCAATGCTGGCGCCTCTCCGCGGCTTGGGCGCTGGCCCGGCGTCCTCGGTCCCTGGAGGCCATGGTGGCCTGCCTACCGCGGGTGCCCATCTACATCTCTTGCTGAATGGGATTAGAGGGCGACGGCATTAAGAGATACCAGATCGCACAAGGACGGGGCACCTCGACACTCCTCGTCGCTCGTGCTCAATGGGCCACGTCATCGGGTTGGCCCCAATATTGCATGAGGCAACAAGGCTACTTAACATAGCCTGTCGGATAGGTTTGCACGGGCCAGTATCCGGCTTTGAGGTAGTTAAACCCAAAGGATTTGCCATGCTCTCTCGTCGAACACTCCTGACCGCCGCCGCCGTTTGGGGCCTCGCGCATCAAGCCGTCGCGCAGGATTACCCCATCCGCCCCATCAAACTCGTGGTGCCATTCGGCGCGGGCACGACCGCGGATATCGTGGGACGCGTCTTCGGGGAGAGCATCGCTCGACAGATGGGCCAGCCGGTCGTCGTTGAAAACAAGGCTGGCGCTGGTGGCAACATTGGCGTGGATATGGTTGCCAGGGATTCCGCAGATGGATACACCATCCTGCTCGGCACCGTCGGAACACATGCGATCAACCCTACGCTCTACCGCAAGCCCACCACCAACGCGCTCAAGGACTTCGCGCCCATCGGCTTTGCCGGCTCTACCCCTACGCTGCTTATCGTGTCGGCCAACTCGCCCTACAAGACACTGAAGGACCTGCGCAACGCTGCATCAGGCGGGAAGAGCCTCAGCTTCGCCTCTGCGGGCAACGGCACTTCAGGGCACCTGGCTGGCGAGCTGCTCAAGACTCGCCTTGGCGGCGACATGGTACATGTGCCCTACAAGGAGGGCGCAACAGCGTTAAACGACGTGATCGCGGGCCAAGTGGACTTCATGTTCTACCACCCTGTGGCGGCACTTCCTCACATCCGCGCGAACAAGTTGCGAGCACTCGGCGCTTCAACTGCGCAGCGAACCTCGATTGCTCCGGACGTCCCAACAATCCAGGAGCAAGGCGTGGAGAATTTCGACCTGATGGCATGGATGATGCTCTACGCTCCTGCGAAGACCGCTCCTGCTGTACTTGCAAAGTTGCGGGACGCTGTCTCGAAAGCTGCCATGACCGAAGGGACCAGAGCCAAGTTGGTCGCGTTGGGCCTCGAGGTTCCACTGATGGACGAGCGACAGCTCGCGCAGTTCAGCAAGGCCGAGATTGAAAAGTGGTCCGAAATCGTGAGGCTATCCGGAGCCCACATCGATTGAGCCATACCAGGCGGAGGCAGAGCCGCCCCTGGTCTTCGGCGACCTTCCTGCGCTGCCGGGGTGCGGCAGCTTGATCGAAGCCGATGACCGGTCATCATCCGGCAGGTTGCCAGACCTCATGCGCCCGATGTGAGCTCGAAGCTGTCGGAGATCAATTCCAACACTAGCTTCTCTGGCACCGTTCTATCCAAAAGCACCGAGAGCCAGTGCTCCTTGTTCATGTGGTAGGCCGGAAGGATCCCGTCCTTCATCCTGAGGGATCCCACAATTTCCGGCCTGCTCTTGACGTTCACAATGTCAACAGTGCCGTCGCTCGAGAGCCCAAGCTTCTTCCGCTGTACGGTCGTGAACAGCGCATACCACCTGCCGTTGTCTTGATGCCTGAACACCGCGTATTCCGGAAGCTTTGCCCACGGATGATCCGGACGGGTACGGTACCGCTTCTGGACAGATTTCATTACCGCGGCCTTCAGGCTCAAAGTCGTTCGATCCATTCGATGCTTCGGAAAGAGTGGTGCGCCGAGTCGGCGCGGCGCCAAGGCTCAGAGGTACAGTCGCGGAACTAGGTGCCCAGGCACACGCCACCCGTCAACGGCAAGCGCGCGTTCTTCGCCCGTCTAGGAAATGCCTTTAATACGGCCCCTCTTCGTAGGCGATCGATTCGCTGAAGGCAAAAATATCTGGAGAAATGGGCGAGCTCCGCTCCTCGAGCACATGACCGACCAGCCCAGCACAGCGGCTCACCACAGCGACCGCGCGCATTGCCTCCACAGGGAAGTCGATCTCGTGCAAGATCGCGCCGAGTGCGCCAGTCGCGTTCAGGACAATCCGCTTGCCCGCGTCGGCATCGATCTCTTCACTCAACGTCTGCAGCAAGGCGATGTAGTCGCCCTTCACGCCGGCCGCTTCAGCCACCTCGAACAGCCGCGCCGCACGTGGGTCCACACTCTTGTAGTTGGCGTGACCGAAGCCGGGGACACGGCGCTTCGATTGACGAAACTTGGCGACGAGACTCTTCGCCCATTCGCGCTTGTCGCCCGCAAAGGACATGCCTTCGCTCAACACCCGGCCTGCGCCCACCATCGTACCCGCGTATCGATTGCCGACCATCAATGCACCCGCTGCCAGCGAGATCTGAATGTCATCGGGATTAGAGTCAGCAACGATGCGAGCCACGAGTGCGCTGGGCGTCAGGCCATGGTCCATTAGGACAAGTAATGCCGCGTCCAGAACCTTGCGCTGCGTCGCGGTCGGCACTCGGCCAGTAACGACCAAGTAGAAGCCTTCGGTAAAGCTCAGTTCGCCGACGACTTCACTTAGTGTGTCTTTGCCGCGAATCCGAAGCCGCGCGGTGTCATTAAGGTGGGTTCCAATTCGTGTCTTCGTCATGATTGATTTCCTGAAGTTCTATGTCTCATCCGCCACCTTTTTAGCCGCCGGACTGAATCTTCGCGATGACTTCGTCGGCGTAGCCGAGTGCGCGAAACACCTCGTCGGAGTGTTCGCCGAGGTCGGGGGCGGGCTGCAACGGTTGGTCCTCCCGCTGGCCGTCGTAAAGAACCGGCCTGCGAATCATCTTCTGCGGACCGTGCACGGCGTGTTCGGCCTCCGCGAAGGTCTTCAGGTGCTTCACCTGCACGTCGTCCATGACTTCTGGAAGCGTCAGCACAGGTGCATGCGGCACGTCGTTCTCGACAAGGCGAGCCAACCAATGGTCACGCGGCTGCGTCTTCGACGTACGGTTTAGTTCAAAGGCAAGTTCTTCATAGTTGTCCAGCCGCTGTGCTCGCTCAGCGAAGCGCGGGTCCGTCGCCAGGTCCTCGCGCTCAAGGGCCTTGAGCAAGCCCACCCAGAACTTTTGAGGCGAGGACATGTGCACGGCCACCAGCGATCCATCTTGGCAGCGCAATGCGTAAGACTGCGACGCGCGCACTCGCATCAAAGGATCCGGCTTGACGCCAGCCATCGTGAAGTTGGCGAAGGGATCGCTGATGAACGCCATTGTCGATTCCAGCATGTTCAACTGGAGCGTACGGGGCTTGCCTGTGCGTTCTCGCTCGAACAGCGCGCCGAGGATGCCGTAGCTGGCATACATGCCAGTCAGGTTGTCCGCAATCGAGGGCCCGGTTATCTGCGCGTCGGCACCAAGCAGGAGGCTGGAGATGCCGCTCAGCGCTTGCCCCACCGCGTCATAGGCCGGCCGATCAGCGTACGGCCCTGACTCCCCGAAACCCGTAATGGAGCAGACGATCAGACGAGGGTTGACTTCCCGCAGCTTGTCCACGCCCAGGCCAAGCCGCTCCATCACGCCGGAGCGGAAGTTCACTATCAGCACGTCAGCGCTTTCTATCAACCTCAGGAACGCCTCCTTACCCAGCGCACCTTTCAGGTTGAGCGTGACCCCTTTCTTGTTTCGGTTGTAGGTGGCGAAGTAGGGACTGTAAGTACCGCCGCGGAAAGACCGGAAAGGATCGCCATCCTTCGGGTTTTCCACCTTGACCACCTCGGCGCCTAGATCCGCCAACAGTGTGCCGGCCAGCGGCCCCGTGATCATCGCCGTGAGTTCGACGATTCGCACGCCGGTCAGGGGCGAGGTTGGGTTCTTGTCCATTTTTCCTTCCACGTCATTGCAACGCCAAATACTGCATGCTAGGATGCCTCATCCAACTACCTTTGTCAACAGACCTACTTGCCATGGATCTCCTTTCGACAAATGTCTCGATTCCCATCGGTTCTGACCGCATGGACGCGTACTTCACCCGACCTGCCCAAGCCAGCGGCTCCATCGTTTTGATCCAGGAGATCTTCGGTGTCACGCCCGCGATGCGTTCGATCGCGGACGACCTTGCCGGAGCGGGCTATGCAGTTGTTGTGCCGGACATCTACTGGCGGCTGGCACGTAATTTGGACTTGGGCAACGGCGAGGACGCCAATGAGCGCCAAGCGGCCGTGGACTACTCCCTGCGCTACGACGAGGTCACGGGAGTGTTGGATCTGACTGCTTGCGCCGACTGGCTACAGGCAGAACAGGCGGTAGACCAGCGGCCAATCGTGTTCGGCTTTTGCCTGGGCGGCCGAATGGCGGTTCGCTTGGCCGCTGCCACACCACTGTCCGGGATGATTTCCATGTACGGGGTGGGCTTGAACAAGCTGGGCGATCTGATCCAGGCGATCAGATGTCCTGTGCAGTTCCACTTCGGAACGAACGACAACCACAACCCTGTCGAGGTCATCCAAGCGGTCCGCGACGAAGTCGCCAAGCGCGAACGGGCCAACGACGAGTTCCATACCTACGAGGGCGCCGAGCATGCCTTCTTCAACCGGCTTCGAGCGGATCGCTTCAATCCAGGTGCGCACGAACTCGCGAGAAGTCGAGCACTGCGCTTTGCGGCCAGCCGCTTTGCCGAAGCAGTACCCAGGGACTCACGAGCATGATCGAATCCTTATTGCCATACGCGGTCAACGAGCTCAAGGGTCGAACGGCACTAGTGACAGGAGCGGCACAAGGCATTGGCCTGGCAATCGCGCAGCGCTTGGGCGCCGCCGGTGCCAGTCTCGTCCTGGTGGATGTCGCAGCACACGAACTCCAGCAGGTGGCCACGCACTTGCGGGAACGTGGTGGCAGCGTTATTGCCAAGGCAATGGACATCGCTGACCGGCCAAGTGCCCAGGCGCTGCGGGCGGAGCTGGTCGAAGCATCTTCCGGGATCGACATCCTGATCAATAACGCAGCGATAGGTCCTGAGCGCAATGATCCGGCCTATCTCGTGGCGAAGCCCAAATTCTGGTCTACCCCGGACGCGCTGTGGCTCGAAATGCTGCGGGTCAACGTCTTTGGAGCTCAACTGCTCAGCACACTGTTCGCTCCGGACATGGTACGGCGCGGGTGGGGCCGCATCATCAATGTCTCGACCAGCCTAGATACCATGTATCGCCAGGGCATCGGCCCCTATGGGCCTTGCAAAGCCGCACTGGAGGCGTCATCGCGCATCATGTTCCAGGATTTGGATGGATCTGGCGTTACCGTCAACGTGCTACTCCCCGGTGGACCAGTGAACTCCCGCATGGTGCCGGCGGACTGCGGGATAGAACCCGAAGACCTGATCCAACCCGAGAAGCTCGCCGAGCCAGTGCTCTGGCTGTGTTCGAACGAAGCAAATGACGTCACGGGCTTGCGGCTGGTGGCGAGGCACTGGGACTTGGCGCTCTCGATTCAGGAACGCCTTACCGCAGCAACCGCGCCGATTGCCTGGCCACAGTTGGGCGCGCAATCGCACATCCCGGTGGCCAAGGCCTGATTCCGCGGGAACCGTGCAGCCTGGTTGCTTGGTGCTGCGAACAACGCAGGCTCAATCTGCACTCGTCACTGTGCGCCGGGACGGGGGGCGCGTGGCGCTACACCCTTTGCTGGGACTGCTCGCTTCCAAGCGTACCGATTGAGGCTGGGGGAGATCCGTCAGAAGAATTGACCGGCGGGGGCTTTTGATTTTTCTTTTCGTCCGTCGTTGCGCGCTCCTCGTTCGCCAGAAGCGAACGAAACGAGGCAGCGCGATAACAGGCTGCACACATGCTTATTCGGGCGTCAGTGTGATGTGGATGGCGTCCCGCCCGTCGGTCACCTCTCGCCCGAGCGTGCGCACCGCCTCAGTGCCTCTGTCCATTCCAAAAGAATGCGTGCAGAGTGGCCTTAGCGCCTCTCCGGCATGCGTGACGATGTCGATCGCCAATTCAGTCGATTCCCACCCTGCGCTCAGCACTCCGACAAGCTGAATCTCCCGCAGCACTGCCTTGTCGATCGGAAACCCGTCGAGTGGTTTGTTCGCTTTGAGACCGGCCAGCACGATTCGCCCGCCGCGCTTGACCATGTCCACGCCCTGGATGATCGGAGCCATCGATCCTGCCGACACGTCAAGGACGACGTCCGCCAATCGTCCACCGGTGATTTCGACCACGCGCTCCACTGGATCCTCCTTGTCGACATCGATGACCGCCGTAGCACCAAGCTGTAAGGCCAGATCCAAACGGCCGCGGTCAGACGATGTCCCGGTCACAATGATCTGCGAAGCGCCTGCCCTGCGTGCAGCCACGGCGGCCAGCAGCCCCCGCTGACCTGGACCAGCGATCACGACCGTCTTTCCGAGCGCAGCGCCGCCCACCTCGTACACCCAGCGGATTGCGTTGGACAACGGATTCACCAAGGTCATCAGGTCGGTGGCGACGCTCGTGGGAAGCTTGTGCACCATCGTCTTCGGATGCAGGTACACATGACTCGCGTAGCCGCCCCACAGCGACGGCGCAGAATGGATATTCTGGTACAGGCCATACCCCAAGTCGGACTGACACCGCGTGTACTCGCCCGCTATGCAATCTGCACAGTGCCCGCAAGGGATGATCGGCTCGACCGCGACGCGGTCGCCTTCTTGCACACGCCAACGCTTGGCTGCCGTGGGCCCGATACGCTCGATGAATCCCATGATCTCGTGGCCGGGCACGATCGGCATGCCTCCGCCCCAATCACCAAGGTGGCCGAGCCACTGTTCATAGTCGGTGCCGCACAGACCACAGGCTTCGACCCGCAACACCGCGTCGTCGTCGCTGATCTCGGGTAAGGGGAATTCACGCAACTGGAGGTTCTTCGGTGACTCCAGCACCAACGCTCTTGCGCCGCTCATAGTTCTTTCTCCTGCCTCTCAGGGGCATCACATTGATCTTGAATCAACACCAAGCCTTCTTCAGAGAACGGAAGCGCTTTCTGGATCGCTCTCTTGGCTTCCCGCAATTCGCGAGGGCTGTTGATGGCCGCCGCTGCTACCAGGTGTCCTTCTTGCACAAAGAAGTCGATGAAGCCGCTGTCACTCGCATTGGCCTTTCGGTACTGCTGCGCGCCTGGGGGCACGACGCCCAACAACTGAAAGTTGATGTCGAACTGGTCGGACCAGAACCACGGCAGCTCTCTAGTGACGGGCTCGGCGCCCAGCATCGCCTTCGCAGCTGCCACCCCTTGATCCTGCGCGTTCTTCCAAGATTCGAGGCGTCCCCTGCCCTGTCCCAGCGGCTGGTCGGTCACGTCACCGCAGGCAAATACTCTGGGGTCCGAAGTCCGGCAGTGCTCGTCGACCACGATTCCATTGCCAACGTCCAGCCCGCAGGACCGTGCAAGTTCGTCGTTCGGCACTGCACCGATGCCTACGAGCACTACCGTAGCAGGCACGATCGAACCGTCATCGAGCTCAACCCCTTGAATCTTTCCATTTCCCACGAAGCGCTTGAGGCGAGCGCCCAGCCGAACGTCCACGCCGCGACTAACGTGCTGCTCCAGGAAATACTTGCTGAGCGACGGAGGAAGCGAGCGTCCGCAGAGTTGATTGGAAGCCTCGAGCACCGTGACATGGGCGCCGCGCGCTCGCAGACCTGAGGCAACTTCCAGCCCGATCCAGCCGCCGCCCACGACAACCAGCCGGATGGCAGTTCCGAGGTTGGCGCGAATGGCCAGGCAGTCGTCGATCGTCCGCAGGTAATGCACGCCCTGCAGCTCGGCCCCCTCGCAGGACAATTGCCGGGGTCGAGACCCCGTCGCCAGAAGCAGCTGGTCGAAGTGARACGATTTTCCATCCCGACAAACAACCTGGCGGCCGGCCCGGTCGACTCGCTCGACGTGATTCCCAAGCTCCACTTTGATTGCCAGCTCCACAAGGCGCTCTTGCGACCACAGTTGACATGCACCGAGTCCCAGCTCGCCGAGCAACACTTGCTTCGACAGGGGCGGACGTTCGTAGGGAAGATGGCTTTCATTGCCAATCATCTGCACTGAGCCGGTGAAGCCTGAGTCGCGCAACGTCTTGGCTGCCCAGCCGCCGGACTGCCCGGCTCCGATGATGACGATGTCGTTGACGTTAGACATGTTCGCGGCCGACTAAAGGTTAAGGAAGATCTTGTTGTCGACCACCGTGACGGGGTACGTCTCCAGATCAGACTCCGCGGGCGGGCCCATGCATTTGCCAGTGCGGATGTTGAAGACAGCGCCATGCAAGGGGCACTCGATGGTTTCGCCTTCCACGAAACCGTCGGACATCAGGGCGTAGGCGTGCGGACACACGTTGTCGGTTGCGAAGAACTCGTTGTTGACCCGGTAGATCGCAATCTTCTTTCCCTGGCCTTCATAGGCGTATGGAGCGTCCTGCGTGACCTTTTCACATGCGGCGATAAGCTGAAGCGTCATGACGGCAAGCGACTAGGCGGCAGCGGGCTCGGCAGTGTCGCCGGGCATCAGTTCGCCGTGATGACGTTCCAGGAATTCGTCCATCTCGCCAAGCTCGGAAACGACGTCGAGAGGCACAACCGCGTAGGCACTGCCATCCTTGACGATCTCGCGGAACTTCGCGAGGCTCTCTTCGGACTTGACGTACTCGAGCAGGCGGCGGCGGCTGCGGACGATCGCGATGTCCGTCGGGAGCAGGAACTCTTTCTCGCGATCGACGATGCGGCCTTCGGTCCCCGGGAGGGCCAGCATGCCTTCCTGCATGGCACGATCTTGGTCATTGAGGCCATGAATGCCGGACGGGCTCGACAGGCTGGCCCCCTTGCGGTCGATCATGTAGTTGTTGCGTTGATTCCGAACGGGAACGAACGTGTCAATGATGGCGCCCGTGTTCAGGCGATACGGTTCATAGACACTGTCCGGAGGAAAGGCCAGCCCTTTGCCGATGTAGTCCAGGAAAGCTTCGGGAAGATCGCCCTTGAGGTAGTAGTTGAAGTCCCAGGTGTAGGTGTTGTGGTCGTCGATCGGGATGAAGGCGCGGCCACCCACGGGGAAGTCTGCACTGGGGATGGAACTGAAGCACGGGGCCATGAACTGAGAGACGCGCCAATAGAAATTCTCGTCAGCGTTGCGGCGGGCGATGCCGATGACGCCGATGGACGTATCCTTGGCGAACAGCTTGGGCGTGATGTCAATCGCCGAATATGGACGGTGCACCGGAGAGGTCGCCATCGTGGCCGGGTTCGTGTGGAGGATCGAGACGTGCGAGCTGTCCAGTTCGCCTTCCATGCCCTGCAGCCAGTTGGACTCCTGGATCCACACCGTCGCATTGCGCTGCGACTTCGGCAGATCGATCCACGGAAATTGGGGAAGCGACGGGGGTTCGCCGCTGCCCATGAACACCCAGACGATGTCGGCTTTCTCCTGTGCCTTGTAAGCGGTCAACTTGACCTTCTTGCAGATCGATTGGTCGGCTGCGTTCTTCATCTCCAGGCAGTCGCCAGAGGCGTTGTAGAGCCATCCGTGGTAGTTGCATCGGATGCCTTCCTGCTCTACCCGTCCATAAAAGAGCGGTGCGAGTCGGTGGGCGCAGTTGGCCTGAACGATGCCGACCTCACCCTTGCCGTTACGGAAAGCGACGAGCTCTTCGCCGAGTAGCTTCAGGCGCACGGGCGCGCAGCCGGGCTCGGGCAGTTGAGATGAAAGCAAAGCGGGCAGCCAAACGGATCGGAACAGTTCACCGACCGGCGTTTCTTTGCTCACGTGGGACAGTACATCGAGTTTGTTGACGTGTGCCATGGTGTATTCCTTATCGAGACTCGAATCAAAGGGTGAGAAAGCCGCCGTCAACCGGGAGAATGACGCCGGTCACAAAGGAAGCAAGGTGCGAAGCCAGAAAGACAGCAGGGCCTGCCATCTCGTCTGCGCGGCCAGCGCGCTTCATCGGTGTATGCGACATGACGAACGCGACGCGGTCGGGATTGGCCCGAGAGACGGCGGTTTGCGGGGTTTCGATAAAGCCGGGTGCGATGGCGTTGACGCGCACGCCATGCTGGGCCAGGTCTACCGCCAGCGATTTGGTCAGCATCGCCACCCCGCCCTTGCTGGCGGCATAGGCCGTCGTGAAGTTCGGGGCTGCGGTGAAGGATTGGATCGACGCCAAATTGATGATGTTGCCTTTGGTGCGCTTGAGTTGATCCAGAAAAGCCGTGATGCCGTACATGATCCCGTCCAGGTTCACCGCCATGACCTCACGCCAAGTGCCAAAGTGGCCCTCCTCGCCGAACTGACCGCGGCGATGGATGCCCGCGTTGTTCACGAGAATGGACGCGTCGCCGGCCAAGTCGTGGACATGAGCCGCGGCCTGCTTCGCTTGGTCGGGATCGGATACGTCCCAAAGCACTGACCATGCGGTGCCTCCCTGCCGCGTGATCAGCGCGACGGTCTCTTCGATGGTCTGCATGTTGACGTCGGCGACCACCACCTTCGCGCCCGCTGCGGCAAGGCCGATGGCGATCTCGCGCCCCATCCCTTGACCCGCCCCGGTCACCACAGCCACCTGGCCGTCCAGCAGCGGGCTGCCGTTGAATTCGATCATCTGATAGCTCCTGATTCTCAATCGAAAGATGTTCAGATCGTCAGCCACTGACGATGGACGCGCTCCGCGTCGGCCTTGAAATCGGCGATGGAGAGCGTCTCCACAACTTTTCCTTTGGACATCACCAGGATGCGGTCCGAGATGCGCTCGGTGAGGTTCAGGTTCTGCTCGACAAGCAGGACCGCGACCCCTTCGGACTTCAGCAACTTGATCACGTCACCAATCTGTTGGACCACCATGGGTGCCAGGCCCTGTGTCGGCTCGTCGAGCATCAGGACTTTGACGTCCGTCACCAAAGCTCGCGCGATCGCTAGCATCTGCTGCTCACCACCAGAAAGCGCGTGACCTGCGTTCTTGATGCGGCGCTGAAGGTTGGGAAACAAGTCGAGCACCCGCTCTTCGGTCCATGTTTTTGGCTTGCTGCGCTGGCCCACGCGCAGGTTCTCAAGGACCGTCAGCGCCGGGAAGATCTGCCTGCCTTCGGGCACGTATCCAATGCCCGCTCTCACCACTTCGTGCGCTGGCTTGCGACTGAGATCGAGGCCATCGAGCGACACCGTGCCGGAAGATGCCTGCACAATCCCCATGACGGTCTTGAGCGTCGTGGTCTTACCCACGCCGTTTCGCCCGATGATTGCGGTCACTTCACCCTTGGGCACCTGAAAGTCGACGCCGAAGAGAACCTTGCCGGATCCATAGCCGGCTTCCAGCCGCTCAGCTTTAAGCATGTGCCACCCCCAGATACGCGCGCTGCACCGCCGGATCGTTTCGCACCGCCTCCGGCTTGCCATCGGCGATTTTTCGCCCCTGATCCAGTACAACAATGCGGTCCGCAACGCCGAACACGACCTCCAGATCGTGTTCCACCAGCAGCACCGCGATGGGTGCATCCTCCAGTAGCGACTTGAGCAATCTCACCGTCGCGCGGGTCTCTTCGACCGACATGCCTTGTGTGGGCTCATCCAGGAGAACCAGCTTCGGCTGAAGCGCTAGGGCCGTCGCGATCTCCAACAGCCGTTGATCACCATGGGATAGCTGCCCAGCCGTGCGGTCTGCGCAATCAGCCAAACGGACTCGGGCTAACCACTCCATCGCCGCTGCCTCGGTCTTGTCGACAAAAGCCTTCGACGCCATCGGCCTGAGCCGCCCGGGGGATCTGGCTTGAACGGCCAGTCGGACGTTTTCCAGGACCGTCAGCTGCGGAAACAAGCAGGTAATTTGGTATGTACGACTCAGGCCCTTCTGAGCCAGGTCATACGCGGAAAGGTGTTCGACACTTTCACCAGCGAAGCGCACGGCTCCAGCGGTCTTCTTTATCGCACCTGCAATCAGGTTGAACACGGTGCTCTTACCTGCCCCGTTCGGACCAATGAGTGCGACCACCTCGCCTGCATCTACGGTGAGGCTCACGTCATCGACCGTCGTGACCGCTCCCCAGCGCTTGGTAAGACCAGAACATTCAAGAAGCGGCATGTTTCTCTCCAGCAGTGGGCGCGCGGCGTCGGGAAATCCTGGCGGCGAGCGAAGCCTTGATGCCCCACAGGCCCTTGGGTGCAGCAATGACGACGATGATGAACAGCAACCCCATTACCAATGGCCAACTGTCGGTGACTGCGCTCAACTGGTGGTGAGCAAGGACGATCAAGGCGGCTCCGATCATCGGGCCGATCAGGGTGCCGGTTCCGCCAAGAATGACGGCGATGATGACGTGCCCCGACTGCGTCCAATGCAAGATCTCTGGAGAGACGAACAGCAGGAACCCTGCATGTAGCGCCCCCGCCATGCCCGCGAGCGCCCCGGACACGACGAATGCGACGATGCGCAAGGTCCGCGGCACGTAGCCGATGGCGCTGGCACGTCGCTCGTTTTCTCGAACGCCGACGATGGCTCTACCCATCGCGGAGTTCATGAAGCCTCGGGCCAACCAGTACATCGCAAACACGACGATCAGAACAAGCCAGAAGAAGCCATCGCGGGACATGAATCCCTCGAACCCGAACGGGCCTGCATTGCGCGCAAAGCCGGTCAGGCCATCCGAACCGCCGGTAAGCGTGTTCCACTTGAAAACAATTGCATAGCCGAGTTGCGCAAAAGCCAACGTCAGCATCGCGAAGGCGACGCCGCTAGCCCGTGTGCTTAACCATCCGATCGGGATGGAAAGGAGCGTTGCAACAAGCACGGCGGCAGCAATCGCGAAAGGCAACGGCCAGCCAGCCAATAGCGCAAACGCACAGGCGTACGCACCGACACCGTACGGCAGAACGTGGCCGAAGGAAAACATGCGTGCGTAGCCCATTTGCACGTCCAGGCTCATAGCAAACAGCGCAAAGATCAGTATTTCCGTCAACAGCGTGACTTGGTAGCTCTGGAGAGCGAACGGGGCCGCCGCCAGCATGGCGACGACAGGAACGGCGTACTTCATCACTCTTCTTCTCCAAACAAGCCACCCGGGCGATAAAGCAGAACGCCAATCATCAAGAGGTAGGTAACCACCAGCGAGAGGTCGGGAAAGTAGAAGTTGCCGAACGACTGTGTTGTGGCGACCAGCAGGCTGCCGACAGCGGATCCGAGAAAGCTGCCCATACCCCCGATCATCACGATGACGAACGATTCGATGATGGCCGCGCTGCCCATGCCGATGTAGCCCGTGATTAGCGGGACGGCAAGGAAACCACCCAATCCAGCAAATCCGCAACCCACGGCGAAGGTCAACGTGCGGATGGTGCCGACATTGACACCTAGCGCCTGAGTCATTTCTGCGTTCTGCGAGATCGAACGGATGAGCAGGCCCAGGCGAGACCTCAAGATGACGATCGCAAGGATGCCCAAAGCGGTCAACCCGAAAACGATCAGGAAAACGCGGTAGAGGGGGAAAGGCTCATCCATGACGAACACCACTCCAGCGAGCGCTTCGGGCAGTTGGACGTCGCGGCTGTTTGATCCCCACCCAAGGCGCGTGGATTCGGTGAGCACCAGACTCAGCCCGAACGTGATCAGAAGGAAGCTGCTTGCGTCGCGCTTATAAAGGTGACGCAGAAGCCCCGATTCAAAAATGGCCCCAACGGCCGCAGCGCTCAGCGCCGCGAGCAGAAGTCCGGCCCAGAAGTTACCGGCCCATTGGGCCGCCGAAATACCGACGTAAGCGCCAAACATGTACATCGCCCCGTGGGCAAAGTTCATGATGCGCATGATGCCGAAAATCAGCGTCAAGCCCACCGTGAGCATCGCGAGAAGCGATGCGAGGGATAGCGTGTTCAGCCCGAGGTTGAGCCAAAGTTGCAACACACTCATAGTGCGTCTTTCGTGAGGTTTGATGTTCTAGCGACGGGCGCAGCGGTCAACGCTCGCGTCAAAACGTGTCTTTGCGGCAGGCCGGAATGACTGCATCCGAGCTGAACGTTTCGATGATCTTGGGGAGTGGGTAACTCGCATCGGCACTCTTCTCCAGACGCGCGATAAAGACGCTTTGCTCGCCTTGCTGGTCGCAGCCACGCAGCTTCACCCGCCCCTTGACCGACTCGATCTCCAAGTCAACCAGCGCTTTCCTGACCGTCATCGCATCGACGGACTTGGCACGTCGCACCCCTTCTGCGAGCAGGCTCAAGCCTTGCCAGGTCTCGCCGTCGTACGTGTCCGGAATTTCGCTGTACTCGGCCCGGAAGATACGGTTGAACTCCCTGTTCTCGGCGGTATCGTATGAATAGTTGTACTGGCTCACGCCATACAACCCTACGCCGGCATCGCCCAGCGGTCGCGTATTCAACAGATCCAAGACCTCAGTCACGATTTGCATCTGCTCGCCCAGCCGGTATTGGCCAGCCTGCTTGAGGAAGGCAGTGGCGTCGTCGCCGCTCATGGCGACGTAAAGCACTTCCGGCTTGGCTTGACGGATGCGAGCGATGTAGCTGGAGTAGTCCTTGGTGCCCAGGGGCGTCAGGACGCTTCCCACCGTTTGCTTGCCCAGGCCGCCTATGAGCTGCTCGAACGTCGAAAGACTGTTCTTCCCCCAGGCGTAGTCCTGGGCGATAGTGAAGAACTTCATCTTGGGCGACTTGGCGAACCAGAGCGAGATCGCGCGGGCACGCATGGGACCGGAAGTGCAAGTGCGGAAAGCGTTGGGGACGAAGTTCTGCGCCGTCAGCGATCCAACACCGCTGATGCCTGCCAAGTACAGGGCGTTCCAATCTGCAAGGCGCGGCATGATGGCCAGGGATTCGCCGCTGGATATGACACCGGTGATCAACTTGACACCGCGGCCTTCGATCAGTTCGGAGGTCTTGCGTACGCACGCAGCGGGGTCCCCCTGCGTATCTTCGAAAAAGAACTCGACCTGACGACCGTCGATGCCGCCTTTGGCGTTTACCGTCTTCGCGAACAGTCGGCACGTGCGCTGGATCTGCGATCCAAGAGCCGACCAGTTGCCCGTGACGCCTGTCGGCACACCAATTCGCACTGCCTCCTTTGTTTGCGCCCACGCGGGCTGAAAAGTAGCCGCCAAACCTGCGCCTGCAGCGCCGGCCAAGAACCCTCTGCGATCGATAACCATGGTGTGCTCCTTGTGATTGCGAGGCAATGCTATATTCGCCATATACATCTGTCAACTAGGGTAGTTAAGGAATACAAGAGGCACTTTAATGGCGCAAAGCTTGCCTTTCTGGTGCACTCACACTTAGACACACCCGCAACCTGGACTCACGCGTATGACTTTGCCTTCCCCCCCTTCTCGTCCGATCTACATGGACTACATGGCGACGACCCCAACCGACCCGCGAGTGGTCGCCGCACTCCTTCCTTACCTTGGTGAGCATTTCGGAAATCCTGCCTCACGCAGTCATGTCTACGGGTGGGAGGCAGAAAGTGCTGTGGAGACGGCGCGCGCCCACGTCGCAAGTCTCTTAGGAGCCGATCCGCGTGAGATCGTCTGGACCTCTGGTGCCACCGAGGGCAACAACCTCGCCATCAAGGGTGCTGCTCACTTTTACAGCGGCAAGGGCAAGCACATCGTCACGCAGAAGACGGAGCACAAGGCTGTTTTGGACACGTGCAGAGAATTGGAGCGTGAAGGGTTCACGGTCACATACCTCGACGTTGAGAGCGACGGCCGCGTACGCATAGATTCGGTGCGAGAAGCCCTACGCGACGACACGATTCTGGTGTCCATCATGTTGGTCAACAACGAGATCGGTGTGATCAACCCAGTCGAGGAGATTGCGCAGTTGTGCCGTGATCGCGGCATCGTCTACCACTGCGACGCGGTGCAGGGGGCGGGCAAGATCCCGATCAACCTCAGCACATTCAACGCCGATCTGTTGACTGTGACCGCGCACAAGGTCTACGGTCCTAAGGGCATCGGGGCGCTGTATGTGCGTCGCAAGCCGCGGATTCGGATCGAGGCGCAGATCCATGGTGGGGGTCATGAGCGCGGGATGCGCTCCGGGACCCTTCCGACTCACCAGATCGTTGGTATGGGGGAGGCGTTTCGCCTAGCGAAGATCGAAATGGAGGCAGAGTCCGCGCGTGTGAGGCGGTTGCGGGACCGGCTCAGCGCAGGCCTGACCCAAATGGAGGAGGTGTATGTCAACGGCAGTCTTGAGCACCGGGTGCCGCACAACCTCAACATGAGCTTCAACTACGTCGAGGGGGAGTCGCTCATCATGGGAATGAAGGACATTGCGGTGTCGTCGGGTTCCGCCTGCACCTCCGCTTCTCTGGAGCCATCCTTCGTGCTTCGCGCTCTGGGTCGTAGCGACGAACTCGCCCACAGCTCCATTCGGTTCACGCTTGGGCGGTTCACTACAGAGGCGGAGATCGATGCGGTGGTCCGGCAAGTCACGGAAACTGTGGCGAGGCTTCGCCTGCTGAGTCCGCTGTGGGATATGTACAAGGAAGGGGTCGACATCTCATCGATTAAATGGGCTGCGCATTGACACGAGCATAGGTCGAAATCGCGGTGCGGTTCAAGACCCAGATCCGCTTGACGATGCCGGTGATGGGTCTCGCGGTTCCGAACGCTGGTCAAAGGCAGCCTGTTCGTTATGGCCGCAAGCGCCGGTGGCGGCTAGGATCGTGATCGGCCAGCATCCTTCGCAGTGCACAGGTCCGACGGCGCATGCTGGAGATGGGCGCCGAGCACCGAACCGGTAGGCGGGACGCCGGAGGCGTTCCGCAATCTGGCGCTGTCCGAACGTCGCCGCTGGGAGCTGGTGGCGCGTGCGGAAGAGATTCGTATTGAAGAAGGGCGAGGCGTGCACTCGGCTACGAAGGGCAGTCGAGCATTTCTGGGCATGGCCCACTGCGCCTGCAGGTGCTATGGGCCACTACCGCATTGAGCATGTTTACAGCCGTCGGCTCTATCGAAAGATGGAGCATTTTTCGATGCGTGTCTTCCAGCCGGACGCCGCGCTCGTCGCCGTACTTGTGATTCACCTACGTGGGCGTCAAATTGCCATGTCTCGCCGACGATCGAAATGCCATGTGACTGACTTTCCCTGGGCCACAGCAGAGACGTGTTGCCCCAGCCGAACTTCCACTGCAGGTCGCCACGCCACTAAGGTGAACCCCATGCCATCGTCAAGCACCGCAAAGCGCCCGCTCACGAGTTGAATAGAACAACGGTAGATGCCACTCGCTCTTCCATTCTCCCCAAGAGGCCGATAGGTCCGGCCTGTCCGCTCTTGCAGAGCCTCTCCGACGGCCACCAACTCGCGCTCCCTCAAGGTGTGCAGCAGATTGCGCGAAAGAACTACATGCGGGCCGCGTCGCTCAGCTAACCTCTGTTCGACCAGGAATTCCTGTCGGCCGCGCATTGCATCGCGCACCCGGGCGCCAAAACCGTGCGCCGCTAGTCCATCGCCATTTCCAATCAATTGCCGGTCCAGCCAGGTCGCGCCGATGGCTCGCACCTGTTGGTTGATCGGCAAGTGCGAGCGCAGTTCAATGACCGGAGCCGTGACTTTCTGCGTATCGTGCTGCTGGCCCTTCTGCGCTAAGTCAGACGGTACTCGCCAGACACCATCGGCCACGCGCACCACAATGCCAGAGCGACGCAACGCTTCCAGCCGTCGCACATGAACATCGATAGTGGCCAGCGGATCGCGGTATGCCGCCTGCCGCAGTCGATCTAGGTGATTCGCGGTCTTGTAGATGCCGTCCTGGGAGATTGCCGCGATAGTGCGATCGACCGCCCGCTCCCCTCCCGGCGTCTTCGCCTCCACAATGCCGTCCACCGGAAACGCCAAGAGATCGGCACCGGGCGGTAGTTTCAGATAGTGCGCCCGGCCATCAATGCCATCGACCACCAGATAGCCTCGGTCGTGCAGTTCGTCGGTCAGGCCCTTACCCGCGATGCGGCCGATGACGGGGGTGGTCGACGCGTCCTCCAGCACGCATTCACGCTGCTGGCCCTTGAGTGCCCGGCGCATGGTGTCCAGCGCCTCCTCGCGCTCGCCCATCGCGGTCAAGGTCCGCACCATGTCCGGCGCCAGCCGCCACCGGTTGACATCGACTCGCTCGGCCATCGCCATGGCTTCGAGCCGCTGCAGGCGCGCCCGCAGCAGGTTCTGGCGGTGCCGGTCCCCGGGCCGGCCAGTCAGGTCAACGGTATCGGCTACGGCTTGGCGCATCAAGGCCCGGTCCAGGCCGGTGAGTCGCTGCTGCTCGACTTCGCGCTGCAGGCTTTGCCGGATCTCGATCTCGGTGCGCGGCCCCAGCCATTGGGTAGCGATCTCGCTGGCTCGCATACGCATGCCCCGGGCGATGTAGTCCGGCGCGATGATGAGGTCTTCCTTGCCCGCGGTCCGGCCGTTCAAGACGACGTGGGTGTGCGGGTTGTCGGTGTCCCAGTGATCGACGGCCACCCAGTCCAGCGGCGTTTCCAAGTCCACCGCCATGCGCTGCATCAGTTGCCGTGTGAAACCACGCAGATCTTCCAGGTCGACCGCGTCCTCGGCCGAGACGATGAAGCGGAACTGGTGGCGATCTCCCCTGCCCCGCTCCTCGAAGGCCTTCAGGTCGGTGGCATCGGTCTCGGGACCATAAGCCTGCCCGCGCTGCCCGTCACGTGTCACCCCATCGCGCTCGATGTAGCGCAGGTGCGTGGATACCGAGTTCGCGCCGGCTTTCCGGAGCACCACGAAGCGGGCCTTGATGACCACGCGTCGGCCATGCACGCCCAGGCGATCGACTGCCATACCGGCCGCGACGCGGCCTCGGCCAAAGGTCGACGCGGGCCGCCCTGCCCGCTGGCCGGACGCTTTAGCGCCGGCCTTCGAGACTTCCCCGAGCACCCGGGACACGAAGCGCTCCGGGCGCGGTCCTGCGTGGGACTTCGGTGCCGCCGGTCGGACACGAAAGCGCTCGCCATCCGGTTCCTTACGCGAAGCCAAGGCGGGCACTCCGGAGCAATGACGCGCAAGGGATCGGAAGTGGCACGTGCGCAAGGCCGCAGCGACGTAGCGTTGCGCATCGGCGCAGCACCGGCATCGACAGGTGCCGTGCCGCGCCCAACCCACGTGCAGACTGACTTTGCGGGTGGCGGCGTGCCGCCCCTTTTATCTGGCCCTCCGTCTCCGCCTTCCGCTTCCGCTCCCGGCTCCGACCTACCGCCAGCCGCGCACGTGGTGCGCAACGCTGCCCGGGGGGCAGCGGCGGTGCAGCAGGTGCTGCACGCTGGCGGCGGGCTCCCTGCACGACGGTGTGCAGCACGGACACACGTCCGGCTGCAGTTCGGCGGCACCCTTGGCAACAGGACGCTGCGAAGTTCATGGCGCACTCCATGTCCACAAAGGCCGCGCAACGCCGAGCACGGCCGACGCAGAGACAGGCCCGAAATACCGACTGTCGAACGACGCCGGGTTCGTGTCGCCGAGCAGGAACAACTCGCCCACCGCAAGGGGGCGGCATTGCGACCAGGCTTGCAGCTGGCGATGCGCGCCGTCATCCGTTCGCAGGCTCGCCACCACGGCGCCGTCAATGCGCACGAGCTGATCGCAAACACACACCGATTGCGGCGCAAGGGCGCCGATGCGCTTGAGGATCGGCACGCCGCTCGGCAGGTAGCCGCGCTGGGCCGCGAAGGCGGTCACGTCGGCCGGAAGCCGTGCCAGAACGATGCTTCCGACGTGCAGCGAGGCTGAGCTACCCAGGCGGCCGATGCGGTACCAACCGCGCGGCACGCTGTCGCTCGGGTTGTAGACCACGAGCACGCGGTCGCGTGTCGCGACCGGCACGACGGCCGGCGCGCACAGCGCAGCCAGGCTGACGCTCATGCAGGCGAAGAGCAGGCGCGGTGTCATCGCAGCGCCCCGCGCGCCAGATGTGCCGCATGCCGTTCGGCGGTGTAGGCCGGCAGCGGCTGGCGCGCAGCCAGCCGATTGCCGACCGTGCGCCAGTACGTGACGGCCACCGCGCAGGGGTCGATGCCCAAGGCCTCGATGGCGTCGACCGCCGCGAGCACGGCCTTGACCTGGCTCTCGCCATCGGCGCGCAGCAGAATGCGCGCGCCCGGCAGTACACCGGCAACGCGCTGTGCGCCGTCGGGCGGCATGGGGGCCTGCAGCACCATCAGCTGCCAGAGCGCCGTGCCATAGTCGTTGCCGATCCACTTGACACGGCAGCAGACCGCATCCGACTCGAAGATCGCGACGCGCCGCCAGCGGTCGAGGATGGTCTCGTGCGCCGGCCGACCGAAGCGCAGCCAGACGTTCACGCGATGCTCAACGAAGGCCAGAGACACCCGCATGGGGATGGGCCCACGACCGGTACCCAATGACACTGCTGCTGGGGACGAGGGCCGCGCGGAAGGCTGCAGCGGCTGCATCACGTTTCACCTCCGCCGTACTCGCGCTCCAGCAGCTCGCGCAGCATCTCGGCCGCGGTGACGCCGCGCTTGAACGCGACCACCTTGATGTGACCTCGCAGCGCCGGCGTCACGTCGATGGTCAGACGCGCGGTGTAAATTGATGCCTTGACCGCAATCGCAGGTTGATCGGCCCGCTGCACCCAGGCAGACGCCGGATCGGCAGCCGGCTTGCGGCCGATCGGCGCGCGCTTCGGCGAGGCAGATATCCTTCGCGACGTCATCGCAGCATCTCCCGCACGGCTTGCGCCAGCGCAGCGATCTCGCGCGCTGCGGCGCACGTCGGCGCTGCTTCGCAGGCGAGCCGCCCGGCAGCAACACTGTCGGCGAACACGATGCGCTGCGAGATTTCAGCGCGCAGGGCAGCGAACGGCTGATCGGCCAATGCTGCGCGTGCCTCGCGCCCGATGACTGTGCCCACCACACGCCGATTGATCACGAAAGCGGCGCGCAGTTGCGGCCGAAACACCCTCGCCTCGATCACGAGCTGCACCATCTCGTGGCTGGCCCACACGTCGTAGGCGCTGGGCTGCACCGGGATCAGCACCAGATCGGCGGCCAGCAGCGCGGAGCGCGCGAGGGCCGCGACCCGGGGCGGGCCATCGATGACCACGTAGTCGGCCTGCGCAGCGATCTGCGGCGCCTCCTGGTGCAGCGAGTCCCGCGCCAATCCGAAGACGCCGTACAGCCGCGCCTCACCGTTCTGAAGCCGCCGCTGCGCCCAGTCCAGCGCCGACCCTTGCGGATCGGCATCGAGCAGCGTGACGCGCCGGCCTTGCATCGCCAGCTCGCCGGCCAGATGCGTGGCGAGCGTCGTCTTGCCCGCGCCGCCCTTCTGGTTCAGCAGCGCGATCACCTTGCCGGGCCGGGGCCCCCTTTCTAGCGAGCGGTTTTCGGCCGTCTGGTCTGCTTGGGCTGCCTCGGCAGAAGCGCTGCTTGTTGTTTGAGCACCTTCGGCTCGCGCGCGCGTGACTTCCATTTATGTATCCCTTTAGATGTTTAGGGAGGCCCGAAGCCGTTGCCGGGCGCGGCTTCCCGCCCGATCGGTGCGGGCGATCCACCGATAGTTCTGCGGGTGATCCACCGAGGGTCGTGCGGGCGATCCACCGAGCCCGTCCCCACGTCATCCACAGGTTCTTCAACAGAAACTGTGGATAAGTCGCATTGAAACGGTTCGCCCGGCACCGGCCGGAAAGCCAACCACTCCATGCCGCCACTGCGCTCAATGGACAGCCAGTAGCCCGGGACCGCCTGGCGCCGCACCAGATGGCGCACCTGCAGCGCGAAGTCGGAGCGGCGCTGCAGGCTTCCGGACTTCAGATGCAAGTGGCGCATGGCGAAGCGCCAGCCGCCGGGCTGCCGCCCTCCATGCTTGCGCACCAACCGATACAGCCAGCGCTCGATGCCGCCGGAAAGCCGGAAGTACGTGGGATCGAGCGTGAGCACCAAGGCCTCGTCCATCACGCCCGAGAAGAACCAGTCGGCTAGGATCAACTCGATGCCGTCGGCGCGTCCGTCGGAGCGGATGTATTCCTTCCACTCATTGATCCAGGAGAAGCGGTGCACGCGCATCGCGCCGCTCGGACGCTCCCGCTGGCGCAAGGTCGTGGCGACAGTGGTGGACTGCAGCCGGTCCAGCGCGGCGCGCAGCGCCAGGTAGTCGCTGCGGCCGGTGCCGCGCTGCGCGAAGCGCAGGATCTCGTAGGGCGTGGCCACCATCAGGCGCGAAGGCGCGATGCCTTCCTTCTTGGCCTGGACGATCTGGCTCGCGGCCCAGATCAGCACGTCGGCATCCCAGATCGTCGCGATGCCGTGCTCGGGCACACCCTCGACGGTGAGCGAGACACCGCCGGCGTCGAAGCGGATCGGCACCGCGCGCGGCGACTTGGCCAGCGAGAAGAACGGGTAGGCCATCAGGTCCTGCGCATCGCGCAGCGCCATGTCACGTCCCGGCAGCGCGCGGAACAGCGACAGCTGTTCGCGTTCGCTCGGACGCTTCGACATGGTGACGCCCCTGCCCTGCGCGCCGGTCAACGGACGGAGTCGCGTTGCACGTAGCCGGGGTCGGAGGTCATCTCATAGGCCCGACTGTTCGCCCAGGCCCGCAGATCCTCGACCGCGTAGACGACGCGCGCGCCGAATTTCCGAAAGCGCGGGCCCCCACCCAGCACGCGGTGCTTCTCCAGCGTGCGCGGCGACAGGCGCAGGAAGGCGCCGGCCTCGTCGGTGGTCAGGAACTCGGGGTTGGCTGGCGCGGCGGGCACCGCAGGGGGCCGCGGCGCAGCCGCCGCAGCGCGGGCGGAAAACAAGGAACTGGCACTTGCCATGAGGGCCTCCATCGTTGTCACGGGGCCGCGAACCATTCGCAGCCCAGTGGAGGCAGTCTCGGGAGCAAGGGCCTTTTTGCGCAGGGAGATATTCAGCGCATCGGTTCGTCTCCGGGACGCTCCGCCGCGTTGCGCGGAATGCCCGCGAGCGCCAGATAGCCACCGCCCATGTACGCTTCGGCGCGCCGCAGCAGGTGCCGGACCTGGGCGCGCAGCTCGCCATCAGCGTGCCAGCGCGCCACGGCTTCGAAACCGAATAAGGCTTGGGCGATGTCGCGGTGCGAGGCGCCGGCCTGCGCGCCGTCGAGCGCCTGCAGGGCGCGAAGATGCAGCAGCGCAGCACGGGTGACAGTCCGCGTGGAATCCTCGGCCGGCGCATGGCCCTGAAGAGCCTGTGCCTGCGCGTTGAACGCCTCCAACTGGCCGCGCAGGCCAGGGCCGAGCGGGACGGCGCAGATGTAGGCCGCGCCATCGCAGAGGTCGTCGGCCAGCGACATGCGCAGCCGCTGCGCGGACACCTCGGTCAGCAACGTGAGGCCCGAGCCGCCGAGCGCCAGGCGCTTGCGGCCAGGCACGCGCCAGAGGTCGAAGGTCGGCCGGGCCGACGCATCGTGCGCGCGCGAAGCACGCACGTGCAGCAGCTCGTCAGCCGCCGTGATCCAGTATGGTCGCGCTTCGCGCGCATCGAGACGGGGGTCTTCGGCGCTGTCGCAACCCCCACCGGTCGAGCGATGCGGCGCGCCGTGCCCAGTCCACCTGGTACTGCGGATGGCGGCGCAGGTACTCCCACGCGAGCGCGGGGCTGTCGAGATCGAGCGTGTAGAGGTAGGCCGCCGACGCGCGCCAGGGCGCGGTCGGCAGGCCTTCGGCCTTGCCGTCGGTCATGGCAGAACTCACTTCTTCTTGCTTGCGCGAAGACTGCCACGGGCACGGCCGGCATGGCTGGCTTTTGCGGCGATGCGCTCTCGCGCGGGCGGCGACGATCCCGTACGCCGGCCCACCAATGAAGTTCAGTCGTTGATCGACCCGTCGCGCTGCGCGTCGGCCACGTAGCCGGACAACGGCTGGCGTGCCCTGAAATGCGGATCGGCAACGATGCGCAAGCCGGTGGGGCCGCACACGCCCTCGAGCGCCAAAAGGCTCACGTGCCCGAGTTCGGGGAAGCCCGTGCCGGCATCGGTCAGCCCATAGGCGCGATCGCCGTCGGCATCGAGCTCGGTGAGCAGCCAGCAGGCCGGGGCGTCCAAGGTGTACAGCTTGACGACGGGATAAGGATCGACGGCGCGGCCATGGGCGCGCGCTGCGCCGTTGGCCAGCATCTGGTCACGCTGCTGTTCGGTGAGGAATGCCATGGCTTTGAGAGGAGACCTTGGAATGCTATTGCGACAGATGAAGATCTGTAAGTCAAATTGGTGACTTCATGCGACACAAAGCTTTGCGCGATGCCTCGCTGTCGAATCGCACTCGATAACGCCTCGATGAGAATGCGCTTTGAACACTATAGATTGTAGCCCTATAGAGGTCGATAGGTTGTCATCGCCGTTCCCCGACGAACGACCGAATGACCTCCCCCACCCACTCTTTCCCCGCGGCTCTCAAGGCTGTCCGGAAAGCCCGTGGCCTGAGTCAGGAAGCGTTTTCCGATGTGTCGAGTCGCACGTACCTGAGTTCGCTCGAGCGCGGCCTGAAGAGCCCGACCCTCAGCAAGGTGAGCGACCTGTGCGAGGTCATGGACGTGCATCCACTCACGCTGCTGACGCTCGCCTATGGCGGAGACGACAAGGCCAGAGACAAGCTCTTCGAGCGTGTACGGCGTGAGCTGGCCGAAATCCAAGGTTCACACACGGAATGAAAGCGCGGCCGGTTGGCCGCGCCTTTGGCGCTACGCCACGATGCGCCCGGCCAGCCCGCGCTTCGCGCGCGTAGCCGCTCAGCGGCTTGTCGGCGATGAAATGGAGATCGCGCTCAATCGGCAGGCCCCACTTCTCGCCGAAGCCCTCCAGTTCCGTCAGGCTCACGTGGCCCAACTCGGGAAAGCCTTGCCCGAGCTCGCAGAGGCCGAACGTGCGGTCATCATCCTCGCGATCGATCTCACACTGCAACCACGTCGCGCCCGCGTTGGGCGTGAACAGCTTGACCACCGGCAGTGGGTCGAATTGAGGGTTCTCGATCGAGTCTCGGCCATTGGCCAGCAGCTGCGCGCGTTGTTCGTCGGCAATGAGCGTCGTCATGGTCTTTCTCCTTGGAAGGATTCCGGGCGGAATTGCCCGAGACCGAAGCCGCACGGCGCAGCGCAGCCGTCAGGGTTCGAGAGACGGCCGCCGGCCGCCAGCGCACGACGTGCGCGCAGACCTTGACGGCGAGAACGCCGTGCAATGATGAAGGGAACAGCAAGCCCCCCCCCTGCCTCGTGGCAAGCGAAGCGCGCAGGCCGGGAGCGCAGTGAAGGCCGCAGGCGTCAGGGATGGAAGCCCGAAGGGTCAAGACGCCACCGGCGGCTCGATGCGCAGCACGACAGCCCGGCCCGGCACCGCCGGGAGACGCACGAACATCTTCGCCGCCGAACCGTGTGCACGCTGATTCGCAAAAACCTGCGATACGTCTCTGCACGAACCCACGGATCCGGAGAACCGCTTCCGCACATCCACTGCTGCCCGTGCATGCGCAGAACCGCAAAGTCGGAATGGCGACGATCCACAGATCAGGAAATCAGGAAGTACGGACTGACGCCAATCCGTACTTCCGCAATTCGGTAGGGGCTCGCAGCAGTTGAACGGCCCGCGACCAGCGCGGGCCATTGACGGAACTCAGAGGTGAAGCGCCCCGCCTGCAGGCGGGGCACCGCGCGACGCTCAGTCGCCCTTGCTGCGCGACCAGATCAGGTTGTGTGCGCCGTCGTCGCCCTCGACCAGGCGGGCATAGATGGTCGCCGGGAACGACGGGTCGTCCAGCGTTACCGACAAATAGGGCCGGTCCGCCTTGCTGACCTTCTTCCAGGCTGCGCCGATCTCGAGCCCGTTGCCGGCGACAACGCGGAAGTCCGGGGCGTTCTCGCTCGCCTTGTCGCTGGCGGCGATCTTGACCTTGACGTTCAGGGTCAGGGTGCGAACCGTGCCGGTGTAGCCGTTGCCCGACGCGGTGAAGTTGCCAATGGTGCTCATGATGAAGTCCTTTCGAGGTTGATCCAGGTCCGCGCCCATCGCGGCCTTGGCGTGATCCGACCGGCGCGGGTCCGGGCGCGCCGCACCGAAGGCCGCAGCACAGCGGAGGACCGGCAGGCCCGAGAAATTTGGCTCGCGAGGAATCTGCGCAGCAGAGGGGAAATTTGTTGGGCCGGACGGTTGCGGCGATGAAGCCCGAGGCAAGCGAAACGCAGAGCAGCGCCGCCGTGCCCGCGCCAGGATTCACGACACATACAAGGCCGTGGGCGTGGACCTGTCCTCGCAAGGGACGCATGCGCCCGGCAATTGCCCGCGGAGACAGCCTCCCGGCATGGATTCGGCTGCGGCCGAATGCCAAGCCGGCACACAGGCGAAGACAAGGGAGAACGCTCCGCCGCGTGGCGGCACACAAGATCGGCATCGGCGGCGTGGAAATCGGAGAGCACGGCGGACGGCCTGTCGGTGACACCAGCCGTTGTTCACGGGACCTGCCCGCCAGCGTCGGGGACGGTGCCGCATTTCGGAACCCAGCGCAGCAAGTTCTGTCGCAGCCCTGCGCCCGTCCTGCGACGGGTGCTCACTTTGAGATCTCGGCGGCGCAGTCGCTGGATGTGAAAACGCGCGCGGCACACTTGCCGCGCGCGTCGTGCCGAGTCAACAAGCCCCGGCCCGCAGGCCGGGGCTCCATGCTCATGCGACGGCGTGCATACCCTCGCGGTCTTCTGCCTCGGCTCCGCCGCTGGACTCGGCATCGGTCTCGGCCTTGCCCTCCGGCGCGGCCTGCGTTTCGGCAGCAACCTCCTGTCCTCGGAACATCGCGGGCAACCAGCCCGTACCCGCCGCCAGCCGTTCGGCTTCGCTCGCGATCTCGGCCTTCTTGAGCTTGCCAAGCCGGTTGACATGATCGGGCGCGAACGCCAGCACCGCTTCCAGCGCCTTGGCTTTCGAGACATGCTCGAAGTAGCCTGCGGCGGTCGGCGTCCACCAGTTGTGCATGTCGAGGTTCACCGCCTGCGCGAGCGCAGCGGCGGGGACTTCTTCCTCATGCGAAGCCAGCGCGCTGACCGTGGAGGCCACGCACACCGCCAGCAGCGACAACAGTTCCTGCTGCGGGAAGGCCAGCAGTTCGGCGAACAACGCATCCGGGTCGCCGGGCAGGCGATCGGCCCACGCGTCCCGAACCTTGCGCATGCCCATCGCCGCCGGTGCGTCCCCGATGTCCGGCGCATGTTGTCCGAGCCCGTCCTGCGGCGTGGCGGTGATGTCGACCGGCGACCCGCCCGAGCCATAGCTGTCCACGATCACACGCAGCGCGAGGCGATGCACCACCGCCACCAGCGCGACGTGCGGATGCCGCGCCACCTCGGCCTGCAAGGCCGCCGTGCGGTGCGCGCTGAGGCGCTTCGCCAGCTTCTCCGAGATGCCGGACTTGGTCGTTTCATCGACACCCGCATCCGGGCCGTTGCCCGCCGCGCTCCCCTCCTGCCGCGCCTGTTCCCGCAACGCCTTGGCCTGTTCCTCGCGCAGCAGGCCGCGATGCACGACCACGCCGCCCATCGGATCGAGCGACACCACGGTACCGGCCAGCGCCACCACGGCGGGCGGATACTCGACCAGCTGGCGTTCGATGGCCTCCAGTTCGTTGCCGAGCTCGTCCATGGCGTTGTGCAGCGCTTGCGCCTGCTCGTCGGTCATGTCCTTGTTGTCGTCATCCAGCCGCTCTTGCAGCTCCGCTTGCCGGTCCTCCAGCTTGGCGATGCGCTTGGCCTCGGCCTTGCTGGGTTCGCGGCGCGTGCTGCGCGCCCGCTGGAACTGGTACAGGTCGGATGACATGGCGCGTGGGACGGCATCCACCCAAGCCCACCCTTCGGCCCGGACCTGCTCGGCCATCGGCGCGAGCTTGTCGCGCGCCAATGCGTCCAGCAGCGCGCCGTCCGTCAGGAAGATGCCGTTCCGGTCGTCCGCGAACAGGTCACGGCGAACACCTCCACCCGCCTGCTCATAGGCCTCCAGCCCGACGAAGCGCGCCACCGCATCGCGGCTCGCGTCGATCTCGTCGCTCGTCAGGTGATCGCGCAGCGCCTCCGGGCTGCGCTGCCATGGCGGCGAGTCGTAGAACGCGGCTTCCTGCGCCACATGGTCGTCGGTGATGGCCAGCGCCATCAATTGCTCCAGCGTCACAGCCTGCTTTTCAAAGTCCGCCAGCAAACGGGGCGAGACGTTGGCGAGCTTGAGCCGCCGCTGCACCACGAGAGGCGTGACGCCGAAATCGGCGGCGATATCTTCCACTGGCCGGCCTTCGGCCACGAGGTCCTTCCACGCGAACAACTCCTCGATGGGCGACATGGCCTCGCGCTGCACGTTCTCGGTGAGGCTGACAGTGCGGGCTGCATCATCAAGCACCAACAGGCAATGCACCCCGTGGTTCTTCGCCAGCTTGCGACGCTTAACCAGCAGCTTCAACGCGGCCAGACGCCGCCGCCCGGCCACCACGTCGTAGTGCTCGCCATCGGGCGCGGCCACCACGGTGAGGTTATGCAGCAGGCCGACGCGCGCGATGCTCGCGGCCAGTTCGGGAATCGACGTGCCGCCGCTCTTGCGCACGTTGCGGCTCGAAGGCCGCAGCTTGGACAGCGGAATCAGCAGCAGTTCCTGCGAGGCCGCGAAGGCGGCGGCAGCGCCGCCCGTGGCGATGGTGTGGGTTTCTTGAAAGGTAGCGGTGTTCATGGTGTAGCTCCTATCGGGACAAGATGAAGAAAATGGGGAATGGATGGAGGGGCTGCGCCCCCCCGGCTGAGGGTTCAGGCTTTGAGCTGGCGCATGCCATCGGCCAGCAGCCACAGGGCGCGGTTCAGTCGCAGGTTTTGGTCGATGCCCTGCACCGGGCGCGTGCTCTGGCGGCGCCCGTTGGCGGCACGCCCGTTCAATCCGCCCTTGACGAGGTTTTCCTGCGTGCGGTTGAACACGCTCCACAGGTCGCGGCGGTCGTCATCCGTGCGGCGCGGCATCAGGATTTGCGTTTCCGTGATCGGCGCGGGCTTGTCCGGGTCGTCGTACTTGAGGGTCAGCGCGGCGCGGGCGAACACCTCCGACTCCCCGGCATCCAGCGTGATGGCCCGCATGGCCTCGCGCGACGCCTGCGCCCGGTCGAAGCCGCTCAAGACTTCATACGCACCTTCGACAACCTGCCCCGCCACATCGCCCTTGTGATGCACGCGCACATCGGCCACCGTGTCGCCGCACACCAGCCCGTTATGGCAGACGAAGCGAAACATGCCCGCCAGCATCTGGTAGCTGCTGGTGCCGTCATGCGAGTTCAGCAGGATGATTTCGTTGGCCTCGCGGCCGTTGATCTGGCTCGCGTGACGCAGCCGGATCATGTGCTTGGTGAAGTCGCGCCGCCCCTCCTGCCGTACGCGGGTCTGACACACCATGAAGGGCTCGAAGCCCTCCCCTCTCAATTCCCGCAGCACGGTGGCCGTGGGGATGTAGCTGTAGCGCTGCGAGCGGCTGCCATGGGGAGCGTCCGCAAAGATGGACGGGGCCACGGCCCTGATCTGGTCGTCCGACAGTGGGAATTCCGAGCGCAGCACCGGCGAAGCCGGTGCGAAACGGGAAACGAGTTGCATGGTCTTTCTCCTGACGAAGTTGGCTGTTGAACAACCCCCACCGGATTCCTAGATTCGGAGCCCTCTTCGGGTCTTCCGGTGGGGTTGGCACGAAGAACCCGGTTGGCCTCGTTGCCACCGTCTTTCCTGAGTTCATCGCCCGCGACGGTCAGGAGCGCGCGGCCGGATGCCGTCAAGGAGGAAAGCGCCAGGGTGGTGCGGCCCGCAGGCGCAGCCGAGGACACGGCCTGGCGCGCCTTGACGGCACCTGGCCGCGGGCTACAGTCGCGCACAAGGTGATGGAGTCGGGAAAGATGGCTGACAGGCAACGGTCGCCTTCTTCGCCGGCCCCACGCAAGCGAAGCGCGCAGGCCCGGATCGACGAGCCGGGCCGAAGGCGTTCAACCGAGCGGAGCGAGACGAACGATGAACGCCCGCAGGGAGCGAGGCGCCAAGGATGACTCGACGCGCAGCACGACAGCGCGGCCCGCCATGTCCGCCTGACCAGTGACGCGCGGAATCAGTTACCGTGAGGGCCCGTTCAACCCACAACAACAAAACTCCGGATGAGCACCGCCCCAACGACAACAGAGACCCGCGTGGCCGTCCTGGTCGACTGCGACAACGTGCCGCCCGACATCCTCGAGCACGCGCTGCGCATGGTGGCGCAGTTCGGCCGCGTCGTGCTGCGCCGCGGCTACGGCAACCAGGGCACGCTGGCCAACAAATGGCAGGACGCCCTGGTGCGCCTGGCGTTCACCCCTTGCCTGCAGTACCAGTACGCCGCCGGCAAGAACACCGCCGACATCGCCCTGGCGCTCGATGCGCTGGAAGCGCTCTTCGACCAGCGGGCCGACACCTTCTGCCTGGTCACCAGCGACTCCGACTTCGCATACCTGTGCCGCAAGCTGCGCGAACGCGGCGCCACCGTCTGCATCGTCGGCGAACCCAAGACGCCGGACGCCCTGCGCAACGCCAGCGACCAGTTCTTCGAATGGACGCGTCCCGAGCCACCAGCAGAAGCCATCGTCGAGGCCGCACCGAAGGCCCCTGCAAAAGCGGAACCGGCCAAGGCCGAGCCGCCGAAGCAGGAACCGCCCAAGCCGGCGCCGAAGCGCCGGCCACGCTTCCTCGTCGAGGCCGTGTCGCTGCTCGCCAGCGACACGTCCGAAGGCAAGGTCGGCCTGGGCGTCCTGGGCCAGTACCTCAAGCGCACCGACCCGGCCTTCTCGCCCCAGACCTATGGCCACTCGGGACTGTTGAACATGGTCAAGACCTATGACCTGCTGGCACCTCAGCAGGAGCAAGGCGGCCACTGGTCGGTGAGCCTGCTGCCCAAGGCCGAAGGCGCGGCGGAAACCGACGTCCCGCGCGCATAACGGCGCGCATCAAAAGGGGCGCGAATGGCCCTGCGTCACAGAAGCCCTCGCTCGGCCATGAGCAGGAACGGGCCGCCCGCGACGAACGGGTGGTCCAGCACCCACACGTCTACCGGCTCCGCCGCTTCTTTCTGCATTTGCGTCAGTTGCTCGTCGACCCGCGATGGCTCAGCGCGGGCGCTCGGGTGGCAATGCGCCAGCAGAAGTGCAGAACTGCTCAGTGCCAGCACATCCTTGACCACCTTTCGCAGATAGACCGAGGTCTGCGTCACCGCCCCGGAACATTTCGAATAGGGTTGGGCCGCATGCTGAGGCAAGCCCTCAAGCCACGCCCACAGAAAATCCTGCGCCACCACCAGCGACGTCAGCACGTTGGCGCCGCGCACCCGGCTTGCCAGCACTTGCTGCACCGCAGGCAGCACTTCGGCCGCCGGTATTCACTCACGATATCGCGAACCAGCACGGAAGATGAGAGAAGCGAAATACGCCCATGTAGCATGTAGCGATACGACTGATGGTCTGGAATGACGAAAAATCTCGAGAGCCCGAAGCGACTAGCACCCACAGGCGAGACCCTGCGTGAGTTGTTCCTCAAGTCCGGCAACCTCTGTGCTTACCCTGGGTGCGATCATCTGATGATGAACGCGGATGGCGTCTTCATCGGGCAAATCTGCCATATCGAGGCTGCGGAAAGGGGCGGACAGCGGTTCAACCCGATTTCAACGAATGAAGAACGTCGACAGGCCAAGAATCTCATGCTCATGTGCCATGCACATCACAAGGTCACTGACAAGGTCGGTACTCACTCCGTGCAGAAGCTGAGGGAGATCAAGCGCAAGCACGAGACACGCTTCTCGGCGCCTGAGCGCGCAATGATGGATCACCTCAAGGACTGGACAAAGTCGGCGGAGCCATCCGTCGCAGCGAACCTGGGGCGCTTTTGCCGAGTGCTGAAGTTGCGCATGGACACTGATGACCTCCAAAGCGAGGTGACCGACCTGAAAGCCTATGTCGCGCAGTTCAAGAAGGTCCCGGTCGAGGTGCGCGAATACCTGAGAGCCGTTGTCCAACGAACCTACGACATGCGAAAGTTCGATGTGGTGGTGCCCTATGGAGACTCGCCCGCGATTCTTGTGAGCGATCTCAAAGGGGCGCTTCGGATCTCGGAAAGCGCAGTTGCCAAGCGGGCCGGGGAACTGAAATCCTACCGCCTTGGAGGTCTGGTCGAGATCGAGGATGACGAGTACAGGAAGAGTTACGCCGTTCAGATATCGGGGCTTGATTCGGGTCGCTCTTTGTGGATGGACCTGGCGAGGTACTGTGCGAAATCTTCGATCGATCTCCGATCGTTCGCGATCGAGCTCGATTTCGCACAACTCGATGAATGAGATGGCCTCGCCAAGAGGCATTCAGCGGCAACTCAGTTCCCCCGAGAGATCCATTGCCAGAGAACCGATGCGTCACCGCTGACTTGGCGAGGGATCGCTTGACTCAGCTGGAATCTCCACCATCGCCTTGACTGCAGGCAGGGAGTCCAGATCATGTTCGCTGGCAACGATGCGCACCCCAGGCCGTTGGAATCTTGCCTTGACGAGATCGGCTATCTCTCTGATGGCCTCCTGTCTCGTCTCCAGAATTGTTTCAGCGAGCTGGATGCACTCGCTGGTAAGATCATTCAACTGGATTCCCACCTGTTGAGCATCTGTTTCCTCGGGGTACCTTATGTTCCTCAACAGCTGCACCAGTTCATCCGCCTTCGCCTTGTCTCCTCGTCCTCCACGTTTGAGGCAAGCTTCAAATGCGGCTTGCTCTATGCCCCGCTCGGTCCACGCCTCAGCAATTGCCCCGGCATAGAGCACGGCGATCCGCCGGCGCAGGTAGTCGCAGATGTCGCGGACCTCTCGGGTCGCACCATGCACGTTGACCTGCGCCTCTCCGGAATGCCCTCCCTCAAAGTCCAGCATCGTCAGGGCCATGCCGCTCGTGGTAAATCCCAGACAACGCGCGACCACAACGTGCCCCGCCTCGTGGCGCGCTAGACGTTCAACATGTCGGAGCATGGGTGGACTCACGTCAGTTGCCTGGGCCTGGCGCTTCTTTTTCTTGCTCATGGGAAACTGTATGCGAGAGGTTGGTCGGACTGCGCCTCTGCACGATGGCAGCAGGTGCACCTTGGTGTCCTGTACTCCTTGACCGGCAGATCGTACCTGCGGCGGTACCGCCTTCGATGAGCGCGTAGGCGCATAGCCGCGGGGCAACCCGCTTGAAGGTCGAGTCGTGCCTCGGCGGTAACATCTTCCGGCCCAAGGATGCACACATTTCTGACCCACCACAACGAAGTAGCACGATGACTGGTCTCATGAGCCCGATACGGACACCCGATGAGTTCGAGCATTTCGGGGTATTCTGGCTGCAACACCTCGCAAGGACTCGGCACGCCGTGCCTGCGCCTGTGTTCCAAACCTATGGCAGCCGAGGACAGGACCAGCAAGGGCTCGACCTGCTCCCGCTCTACGCTCACAACGGAATCGTTGGTCAGTGCAAGTATTGGGAAGGCGTGCTGAGCTTGCCCGAGATCGAGAAAGACCTCGCCAAGTCGGACAGGCACCCCGGCAAGATTGAGCACTTCTATTTTCTGACCACCGGCAAGCGAGACACGCGCGTGCAGCAACAGTCAGTGGGGGGCTACTTCCACACCCGCCCTTGCGGAACGCGCTTCCTCGTGCATGTGGAGTACTTTGCCGATCTGGATCCTCGGCTTGAATTTCTTCCCGCAGCGGTACGTGAGCAACTCGCCGGCCGCATGCCGTTCTTGACGAGCATGCTCGATGAGCGCGCGACAAGAAGTCCTGACGAATTCCTCAAGTCCCAGCGGTCCTTCCGCAGCTACATGCTGCGAAATATCCCTCCCGCCGCCGTCGATGTCCTGGAATTCAGTGATTGGCGGTCTGGAACAGTCGCTGGAGCCGTCGTGGATCCATTCAACCACGTGCACTTCGAGTACGACAGAGCCCGGCACGTACTCGAGGGAATCGAGTACTTTGCTCACGAAGGTGATCGCGCAGAGCTCGTTGCAGGGGTGCTTTACGGGAGGCCATTCTTGGATGCGGTGCGCAAGTTTCGGATGGCGTACGTGCAGCACGTTCACGGCGAGATGATCAACGGCGTTTACACGCTTGTCGCCAACGATCACCCTCATCACCATCTGCAATTCTCGAAGGTCGGTTCCAACGAGCGAATGGAGGTGGTCCATCTCTACCGTACCTTGGTGCAGGGAATCGCGGCCACCTAACCAGTGCGGAGAAGGCGAGTTCTTCCTCACCGGAATGTTGATTTCCATCTACAAGTGCCCCACTGTGGATTCGGCAAAAACCTTGCGTAGGCTATGACGTGAATCCAAGGCTCTGTCAGTACTCGACGGGGCTGTGAGAGCCAAGGGAGAGCCTCATCCGCTAGATCGGTGTCCGCAGAACCATCAGCCGCCCAAGCGCGCCTCCATGACGACGAGCGTAAGACGTCGCTAGACGACGCAGCCTTTTCGGCAGGCCAAAGTGCGTTGGCAGGCGTCCTTTTTGACTGATGATAGAGGTGCGCGTGAAACGATCCGAACTGTATGCGTTGGTCTGGCAGACACCGCTTCGCCATCTGGGACCGAATCTCGGCCTGTCCGATGTCGGACTCTCCAAGCTCTGCCGTCGATACAACATCCCCGTTCCACCCGTCGGCTATTGGACCCGTCTCGCGGTCGGCAAGATCTGCGTGCAGACCCCACTGCCGCCTTCCGACATCGATCACGAAGTCCACCTGCCGGAGAAAGACACCACGGCGTGCCGCTCCTCCGACACCACGAGGATCCAGCGGGTCCAGCAAGCGTTTTCCCGGGCCAGGGACGCTGTTGTGCTGCAGCCCATCGATGTCCCGCCCTCACTCGATCACTGTCACCCACTGGTGGCGAAGACCGCTCGCTTCTTCCAAGCCATCGAGCGCGATGAGGCGAAGTTGGCGGTGGAGGCTGAAGAAGCCAGGCGACTGCGCAAGCCCTTCTTCGGCGGCATGTCGAGTCACAGGATGACCACGGGCCGGTACACCTCCGGCAGCGGCTGCCTGCGAATCACAGCGACCCTGACCCACATCGACTGGATTCTCCGTTTCCACGAAGCGCTCATCCGGAGACTGATCGCCGGAGGTTGCCAGATCGTCGCTGGCCGGGGAGACGCATCGAATACGGTTGAAATCCGGCGCGCGGGCGGCGCCATCAGGCTGAGCTTCTCCGAACAGGTGGAAAAGATTGTTCAACCCAAGCGTCAGGATTTCCTCTTTCATCGAGACGAATACAGGGCCGTCGATGGCTACAAGCTGAAGCTGGAAAGAGATTGGCACGTCATCGCCCGCCAATGGACAGGCAGTCGTGAGCAGCTGGAGCAACAGCTTCCAGAGATCACACGCGCCCTGATCGCCTTCCCGGAAGCCGAAGCACTCAGGTCCAAGCTGGTGGCCGAAGAAGCCGCCATCCGACGACAGCAGGAGCGGGAAGCAGCCCAGGCTCACAACATCGCGGTGGCCGCAGAGCAGGCGCGTGCGCAGCGCCGGGAAGCGCGGGCGAATCAACTGCCTCGCTCCGTCGCGGTCGGCCAGTCCCTGGCGACCTATCACAGTGCTCTGGATGTGCTGTCGCGCCTGGAGGGTATCGCCGGCGATCAACCCGAGGATGACGCATTGCGCACATGGATCGCACTCGTGCGAAGCAGCCTCAAGGACCCCGTGCATGAACTGGCCGACGCATTGCGTGCCGAAGCGGCGCAGCCGGAACGGCCGCTTTGGTGGCCGGCGTGAAGCGCCGCCCCAGACCACATCACCAACCTTCGCAGAAACGATCGGAACCCGACATGGCCGAAAACCGCCGAATCCTTGCGCACGTTCTCATCGAAATGAACCCGCTCGCGGATCAGGGTGCAGACGCAACCAAGGCCGCACTGCGATCGGCAATTCAGGTGGGCTTGAATGCCAGGGTTCTGGAACTGAACGTCTTCCCGATCGCAGCGGAAGATGGAGCGCGTCATGTGAAGGCGCAGATTCCGCACTCGGAACCCTCGGACCATGATCAGATCGTCGAAGAGTACATGCACAGCGGCATGCAGGTACAGATCTTTCGCGATAGCGGGCGCCGCTCCCCGCCCACCTACTACGCAGTCGTCTTGAACCCGAAAGTGAAGAATCCTTCCGGATCGGTAATCGCAGCAAAGTCCTATGCCGAATTGAAGCAAGCCGCCGAAGCGTGCGCTGAACGTAGGGCGTTTCTGCTGCAAAGGAAGAAGGGAGGAAATTGAAGGGTACCGGCCCACACCGACTCTGGTTCAGAGTGCACGAAGGTTCGGCATGTGCTGAACGCCCTTTCCGATTCGCACGTCCCGTTCCAGTACGCTTCGCATTGCTACAGCGAGTTGGTCTCACCAGACATCCCCGGCAACCTATGGACGTCCCGCAACGGCATTGGATGCGCTGCGGAAGAATCGAAAGGCAATGCCCATGCGAGCCCAAACCAACCATGAATCGAGCGCGTGCGTCACCGCCGACCCTACCGATCAACGAGCCCTGCAGGCGGCTCGTCTGCTGCAGGAGGCGCTCATGCTCCTTTGCTCCGACTCAACGCTGCCGCTGGCGCAGACGATCAGGCGCGCCCCCGACAGGCTTCTGAGACTGCCTGAAGTCGAGCGCCTCACCGGCCTGCGCAGGTCAGCCATCTACGAACAAATGCGCATGGGCATCTTTCCGCGCTCGGTGAAGGCTGGACAGCGCACCGCAGCTTGGCCAGAGAGCGCAGTGCAATCATGGATCGCGGATCGCATGAACGGGCGCGCGACATGAATACTGCATGCAATCCACATCGGAGACGACCTAACCCCCCATGAGCGGCCCCTGCCGGCGACCCTATCCGCGAAAAGGCTCGGCAGGCAAATATCGAGCAGCAGGCCGATCAGCCAGGAATAGCCCGGCCTGGGGCTAACCGGGTTCTAAAGCTTCAGACTGTGAGCCGAAATTCACCCAACGTCCGCTTTGAAGCACCTCAGTGCAGCAGTATGAACCGAAGCGGATCAGTGGCAGGTGACGCACGGGGCTCTGCGGTTAGGGACAGAAAAATAGCGTCGGATGAGGTTTCCACGCGCTGCTTGGCCGTTAGAAGAGCGTCTGCTCGACTCTAATATGCTTGGATTCGACAAGCTACAAGGAGGCGCTTGGTGATACCGACTTCTTCCAAAAACACCAATACACACACTCGACCATCGGCGCCCAAAGCCAAGCAGCCAGCGTTAGGCTGGGTTCTGATTTCCCGAGCGGAAGTGGCCAAAGCCGAGGCGCTGCTGAATGACAGACAGCGCGGCGTGGTCGACGAGCTCGGACTGCTTTCGATCCACCAGGCTTTCGCTGACAGGCTGTTTCCTGGAACTTCGGTGCTGCACACGCGCCTCAGATACACGTTGTTCGTGCCCTGGCTGTTGCAGAGTGCAGCCGGCAGCAGCAATGCCATCCAGAAACTGGCGCAACTCGAGTTCACTTTGACCGGGCAGCTCAAGCTTGGGCTCAAGAACAGAGCGGCCGACACGGATGACACAGGCGTCATCGGCTCGCGCGTCTACGAGCAAGGAAAGTATGCGGCCCAGCCCGCGTCGTTCTCGTATTGGTCGGCCTTGGCGACGTGGGGAATTCTTGGTCGCGACTATATGCGAGCGGCGCCCTCGCGCGAGGCAGTTCTGGAGGCGCTGGGATCGGAGCGCAAGTCACGCACGGCCGCCGACATGGATGGGCAATCCCTGTCGACGGAACCGGGGTATTTCGGCGACGTACCCCTGCCGCCCCCCGGGTTTCTGGAGGATCCAAAGGGAGTGACGTTCAAGCTTCTGCCCCTCGAGAAAAGATACCTGCGAAATCGACTGGCCGCGCTCAAGGCGCCCACGCTAGAAGGCGAAAAAGCGCGTGAATCTTTCCTGGCAGCGCTGGCTCGCAACCCGGTGAGGCCGACGGTGGGTCGGGACTTCTGGAACGACGATGAGGTTCGCACCAGCGTCCCGCCCGAAGATGCGTCGCTCATCCCACTCGCCCGCAACATCTCTGCGCTGGGCGGCATCGTGCGTGCGGTCTATCTCGCGATGGTCGAACAGGCCTGTGAGAACAAGAATTACCTGACCTCACGCCAGCACCGACATCATCTGATGAAGTGTCGTGCGGCATGGGCTGAAGAGGCAGTGGAAGCAGACCTGGATGCCCTGGTCACTCATGGCCTTGGACTGAAGGAGGACGCTTTATACGACCTCCTCTCAGCAACACAGACTTGGCTGGGAGATTCAGCTGCGCTGCCCAACGCATCGGTTAGGAAGCTCTACGCGAATGTCGAGCACGACCGCAAGCTCGGCAGATCACGACTAACAGGAACTCCAGCCGCCAGTCAGCAGCTGCGCCGGTGGGCTCGTTCTGCTGAAAGCTCCACCCTGGCCAATCGTCTCCACTTCCGTTGGCCCAACGTCAGTCGCCTGATCCGAGACCTTCATGAATAGCCCGGCACACGAGGGGTTCGGTGACGACGATGAAGCGCAAGCCAAACACTTGCCCACATCGTCTCTGCTGGACATCCTGACCCCGCCGGCAGGCTATGTCGTCGATCGCGCGTTGTGCTCGGCCTACTCTGGGCAATGCGCGGTGCTCGTTGCGATGCTGGCGGCGATGATCCGCCAAGGCACGGCCGACGGCAAAGGATCGTCGTCACTGGCGCTCGCGCGTGCGCTGCAGCGCCTGCAGAACCGCGTGCACTTCGTTTTGCAGCACGGCCGCCTGGTCGGGCCGCGAAGCGCGAGCCCGATCCTGAACATGCTGGACAGATTCGTCGTGCCGGTGAAGTACGACGAGCGCTCCGCATCATGGCATCCCAAAGTGTGCATCGTGCGGTGCGTCAGCCGGGGCAACCCGAATGCCAAGGCAATCTGGCGACTATGGATCGGCAGCCGGAATTTCACGAGGGACGAATCCTGGGATATGGCATTGACGCTCACTGGTGAAGCCCGTGGCAAAGGAGAAGATATCCCTGATGTGATCGAACTGACTCGTCAACTCGCCACCGAAGCCAACGTCCAACCGAACTGGCAAGAAGCCTTTCAGGAGCTACCCAAGGTGAGATGGCAGGTCCCTGCCGGCCTTCGGATCGACAAGTTGGCACTGTTCAAGCGAGGCGATCTGCAGCGAGATCTTCAGCCGGCTCCGAAGGATGCACGGAGCATTCTGGCCGTGTCGCCGTTCCTTGACGGTTGGGCTGTCAGGCAACTTCTCAAAGACCAACCAGCGACCCCTGCCCATCGGTCGTTCAGGCCCAGGCTGATCTCGACGTTGATGTGTCTGTCTGAGGTGGCACGGCACCATCGAGCCGCCCTCAGCCGATATGACCTGCGGGAGTTGCCTGAGTCCGGCCAGGACGATCAGGAAGATGACGACGTCGATGCTGAAGCACACAGCCTTGATGCCGATGCGGACGCGACGGAAGGGCGTGGCCTGCATGCCAAGTTCATTTGGATCGAGACGCACAAGCGGGGCGAGCTGAGGTTGGGCAGCACCAATCTCACGGAACGCGGATGGAAGAGGAACGCCGAAGTCCTGGCGATCGCCTCTGTGTCGCTGCCGGGCAGTGGATTCAGCGAAGGCCTGCGCAGTGGATTGAAAGCCTTCGACGATCTCTGCATTGAACACGAACTCGCCGAAGAAAAGCCGCCGATTGAACCTGAGCAGCACCTGAAAGACGAGTTCGAAAAGGTGCGTAAGGCACTGGTGGCTAGCTTCGTCGCCAGCCAGAAGCTGCAGGACGGCGTGGCCATCGTGACGCTCCAGTCATCTCTGCCCCTGCCGGCAGATGCTCGTCTCCGGGTGGGGCGCATTGGAGACACGCTCACCCCGTGGGAGGCAGGCGCCACGGAGATGGCATTGCCAACCGCCCCAATTTACGAGAACGGCGACCTCATTCGCATGGAACTGGCGATCGGCGAGCTTCGATCCGAGTGGCTACAGCACGCCCCCTTTGATCCCAGCCTGTCGCGTGCGGACCGAGACGTCCCATTGCTGCATGCCTATCTGGGCATCGACGGCGTGATCTCCCTGCTCAACGACAGCCTGACCGCCGGCGGCAATGGCGGTGGCGAGCGTCGTGAATGGAACAAGCAGCACCCACCAGGCATCACGTCGGAAACGATCGCGTTGCTGGGCATCGAAGCGGTGCTGAGCAGTTGGATTCGTGATGCCGAATCGCTGCGGGAGACGCAGCGAATCGTCGAGATCGCGCGACGGTGCAAGCCAACGTCCAAGAAGGAAATGAAGACCTACCAACAGCTACAGGCTTTCCTCCTCAGTTGGGATGCGGTCGAACAGGAACTGGTGAAGCAATGAAGGCCAAGCCATTTCAAGAAGCCACGGTTGCCGCAGTCTTGCGCGCCTTCGACCGAACCAGCGCCAGGCGCTATTTGGTAGCCGACGAGCCCGGGCTGGGCAAAACCCTCGTCGCGAGGCAGGTGCTGTCGGAACTGTCTGCGAACCAGAAGATAACCGTTTTGTACGTGTGCGCCAATCAATCGATTGCCACCCAAAACGTGGATCAACTGCTCGGCGACCTGGACGTTGAGGAGCGTAAGAGCGCTCGGGCGTCAGCAGACCGCCCTGGCTTACTGCCGCTGACCACCGCGCCAGATCACCCGCGACTGTGCATCTATTCGTTGACGCCGGGGACGGCCTTCTCCGGTGCAAAGCACCGCCACAGAGGTCGAGTCCAGGAACGCGCGTTCGCCGCTGCGCTTCTTGAGTACGAGGCCGGATCGAGCCTTCAGTGGCTCAGGGACGAGCTGTCCTGGAACGCCCGCAATTTCGACGCCCTGCTCCAAGACTATGGCGTCGAGACCAGGAAAAGAGTTCGACACGTCGATGGAAAGTTCGCCCGGTTCATCGGCAGGTTTTGCACGGCAATGCGCGAATGCATCAAGGCTCAGGGTCCGGTGAAGACCCATGTCGCGCTGAAGGTCATCGTCGACAACAAGAAGTCCGGCACAAGGCTCGATGTCACTGGCTGGTGCCGCAATAGCCTTGCGGCTGCGGCGCTGGGAGAGCTCGAACCCGGCCTAATCATCTTCGACGAGTTCCAACGCTTCCGCGACCTGATGACCAACGCCGATGTGGCTCTTGATCCGGCCGAGGCACGCATCCGAGACATCTTGACCGCGAAGAGCAGCGGCAGATTGCTCTTGCTGTCGGCGACACCTTACCAGGCACTACGGCCCACGGCCAGAGTCAGCAAGGTCCGACCCTCGCCTGACGTAAAGCAACAAGATCCAAGCGACGACAACGACTTCTTCCGGCTGCTGGAGTTTCTGCTGGGCAATCAGTCAACGGCCCAGCGCGGCCAGACGATGCGGTCAATCCGAGAGGCCTTCAGCACGAGGGAGGCCGAGGTTCGCCGCGGATCACCCGATTCCGGCATCGCCAAGGCCGCCCTTGAGGACTTGGCATCCAAACTGAGCCGCATCATGTGCCGCACCGAGCGTCCAGTGACTGCTGACGCTGACCTCGTGGGCGAGCCGCCGTTGATTCCGCTGACGGCATCTGACGTCCGATCGTTCCGCGCCTTCTCGACCTGGGTGCCGCGCGACGGACACGCCCACTGGGCAGTACCCCTCTGGAGCTCGGTGCCACTGGCTGCCCAAACGCTCGGCAATCGTTACATGTGCTGGAAGGCGGCGCCCAAGAAACTGCCCACCGCGGAACTGACTGCCAAGACCCTGCACAGCTGGCGGCAACAGGAGTGGATGAGCCCGAAGGTGCGCGGTCTTCTCCAAGCCCTTCCCCCCGAGCGGCTCATGGCTCCCTGGGTGCGACCGACCGTGCCGTGGTGGCCGCTCGAAGGTGGCTGGACCGGGAATGGCGACCAGTCCTTGATCGATGGCAAGGCACTTGTCTTCAGTCGGTTCGCCGCGGTTCCCGGTGCGGTCTCCGCTGTCATCAGCTACAGCGTCGAGGCGCGTGTCTACAACCGCAAGAGCTCACGAGCCAAGCCTAAGTATCGTGCTGGCGCGAAACCGACGTTCAAGAGCGGCGGTGCCAGCCCAGGAATGTTCCGCCTCTTCTTCGCATCCGAATTCCTTGCGTGCATTGATCCGCTGACGAAAGGCTTGCCCAAGACCATTAAAGACGCGCGGTTGGCTCTCATTCCGCAAATCAAGGCGGCGCTCCGTGAACGCGGCACGCTATACAACCCGGCGTCAAAACGCAAGGCTGTGCCGGTCGAGGCATGGCTGGTGCACCTGGCGTCGGATCCGGCGAACCCAGCCGGCGCGGCGCGCAGGGCGTGGATCGATGCAATCGTTGCCGAAGAGGGAGACAAATCCACGCCCAGCCTCGTCGGCGCAGCCTTCGACCGCTTCATAGCAGGCGTACCGAAAGACAGGATGGGTGAGATCACCCGCGCCGAACTCAATGCCCTGGTGGAACTTTCACTGAACTCGCCGGCGGTAGTGCTCGCTCGGGCGGTCATGAGGCACTGGCGCGATGAAGACGGCGATCTCGATTGGGACCAGCCTATCAGCACCGAGGAAGGCAAGCGGGCGGACAAGCGCCGCCTGACCACGCCGAGGATGCTCTTGCAGCGTCTGGCCATCGGCGGTCTGCGGCGCTACTTGGACCGTCCCTGGTTTGCAGCGGCGCTTCAAAGGTCGAAGCGGTTTCACAAGGACTTCGCAGCGGCTCTGCACGACGCTGTCGTCGAGGGCAACCTTGAGAGCGTTCTCGACGAGCATCTGTGGTTCGTGTCGGCCACGAACTCTCAGTCATGGCCGAAGCGCCTGCTGGAGTTGCAGTCTGCGCTCGCTTTGTCAGGTGGGCGAACGGTGTTGCACGAGACAACCAAGGCGGCCAAGAGCAAGTCGCGGGTGCGTTGCAATGTCGCGCTACCGCTGCACCAAGCCAAGGACGAAGACAAGGAGGAAGCCCCGCGTCCTGACGTCGTGCGGCATGCGTTCAACACGCCGTTCTGGCCAATGGTCCTGACCACCACCTCAGTGGGACAGGAAGGCCTCGACTTCCACCCATGGTGCAAGACGGTGGCCCATTGGGACCCCGCGCCAGGTCCGGTCGAACTGGAGCAGCGCGAAGGTCGAGTGAATCGCTACGCGGGCTTGGCGATTCGACGCGCGCTGTCATCGAAGGTCGATACCGATGCGATGGGCAAAGCGGGTGGCAGTCCTTGGATAGCGCTGGCGACCCAAGCCGAGGAGCAAGCAGCGGTCGCCGACATGTCCGGAGGCATGGCGCCGTGGTGGTGCACGCCGGGTGCAGAGGCAATGCAGTTGTACCTGCACTGTGCAGGCAGCAGGGAGTCGGCCGTGCGTGTTCGCCTTGAGCGACGTCGCGCGGTCTACCGCATGGTGCTGGGAGCATCCGAGCCGCACTGGCTCATCGATGAACTCGATGCCACGCAGCCGCCGTCGCCAGAAGATGTTCTGGAGAATTCCCTGGAGTTAGGTGCCTGGAAGCTGAAGCAGAAGAATCAGGTCAAGTTCTCAAAGGCGCCCAAGCCTGCTTGATTCGGTGAGGAACGCTCAGCCGAACTGGACCTTCCTCTGGCGCGCGTTCTCGGCCGCAATCAGCTTGGCTGCTCCCGCCGGAAAGGAACTACGGGCGTTTTTCGCCGGGGGTTCAGCATCTGGTACGGCGGACCATTGGTATTGGGCGAATCATCCAAGTGCTCAACGCAACGCCGGCAGTTGTGTCCATCTGGTCACTTCAGCCGACGGCTTCGCGCCCGCTGAGCTTCGACGTTGGCCGATCACAATCAGGCGCCGAATTCAGCGACGTGAAGGACCGCAGCCGCTGCACACCTGCCATACGACGGTCGCTTGCGAAAAGCGGGTAGGCCCTTTGCCGGCATAGGCCAATTCGGCGGAAATGACCGCTCTTTCGGAAAGCAGTCGCTCGTCTCAATTCCGGCAACGTCCCTACGACTACCTTCGGCCCCGGTGGCTGGCCGGTGTGTGCCCGAAGCGGCTGGCAGCAGGACGGACCCCATGAATTGCCTGGCGGGCTACGGAGCATGGCAGTAGAGCGAGAGCAGCCAGCTTCATGGAGGCCTGCTTCAGGGGCCTAGTCTTGTGACACGCCCCGATGTTTTCTTTTTTCGTACTTCAAGGCACAATCCTGACGCTCAAGACTCGGGCGGAGGGAAATATGCAGCTTTGCAGGCCTCTCTTTGCGTGCGCGTGGTTGCTCCTCGCAGGCTGTAACGGGGACGCGCCGGCCCTGACGTGCCGAACGCCTTGCGCGTCGTCTAACGAGTATCGCGACCTGTTTTGCGTCTGCCGGGTGAAGCCACCACCGGGGCAAAACACCCAGTGGCCATCGCCGCCCAGTGCCGGGGATCCGCAACCCACGTTCGATTGGACTTGGCAGGAAGCGGATGGATGTGCGCTCAATCGCCACTACTGGCTCATTAATCCTGGTCCGAAGCGGCTGTCGATTACCGTCACCTGGAAGGTGCAAGGCTCTGATGACCGGGAGAGGCGGGAATATACGCTGCCCGCGCGCGTCACCAACCGGAATGACGGCATCGATCTTGGTTACGAGGAAGAAAAGAGCAATTCTGGCGGGCTGTGCTTTGACAAGGATTTCATGCTTGGCGGCTGGCGAGAGCCTCAGCACGCCTCCATTCAAGAGAGCGTTTTTGCCGCCCTGGACGAAAGCGCGGACGCGATGCGCTCCAGGCATCGAACGACCATTGCCCAGATGCAATCGGTCGTGGTCGCGAGCCTGGACAACAAGGGCTTGGCCCTGCCATTGACGAACGCCATCCAAATTCACGCCGACGCGCCCGTACTGAAGGAGATGAAGAAGATCGAGATGGTCGACTGCGTGTCCATATGCGACAGTGCGGACTCCATGCGATGCGCAATGCGCGGTTTTCCGCCTGACCAGGACAAGCTCAAGCATACGCGCGATCGGCTCCGTCAGACCAACGGAACCGGCACCTATGACCCGGCGGATATTTACAGCATCTTCGGTCTTCAGAAGCAGTCGTGCGTTCGCAGTGACGTCACCGTGGTGCGAGACAAAGTGTTCAACACCGGCGCCTATTGCGCATTCCCCTCCTTCTTGCGCGATACGGATGTTCGGCCGTTCTTTGCGCTTCATTTCCCCGAGAACGTCCGAGGAGTGCAGGTTAAGAAGAACGACAGCACGGCGGGCATCGTGTTCAACGCTGGGACGGGCATGCCGAATTTGCTGTTTGCCAACCCGGATTACAACTCGGACTTTGGCGGGGGCCTCTTGAGCGCCATGGCCTCTGACAAGGGGGTGTACTACCAAACAGGCACCGCCTGCATCTTCGCGGGGGTCAAATGAAGCCAGCTATCGTTGCCGCTGCTCTGGTCGGCGCCGCTCTCGGTGGGACCGTCCACGCGGGAGACGCACCGCGCAAGAGCCCGAGCGCTGTGAAGAAAGCCCAGGCTACGCAAAGCTCCGGCAGTGCGTCCCCAGCACCGGCGCCGAAGAAGGCGTGCGATCTGTCCGAAATCAACATGGGCCCGCTCACGATCGATAAGGCAGGCCCGTTGGATCGGATGTTCCTCAATGAGCGCTTGCGATTCGTCGAGTCGGCGGCCAACAAGGCCACTGGCGAGGCGACAGGCGTGATCATTTACGAGAAGATGGACATCGGCTTCTTCAGGAATTGGTTACCGGAATCCGCCGAGGCCTTCGCCGCCAATTTGCGAGCCTCGCTGTCCGACAGTTGTGGCAAATCGTTGGGCGCAACGACCGGCCTGGTTAGCTCGTATGCGCCTCCCACCATTGAAGTCAAGCAGAATGCGACTAGCCGGTTGTGCTCGTCCTTGGACGTACCGTGCGGCCTACCTCAGACGACCTGCACCGGGGGCTCCTCAGGGTCGCTGCCCTCGTGCGATTTCAGTGGATGTCATGGCGGCTCTCTTCCCGAGTTGCCCGTTTGCACCACGGTCCAACCCATGTGCCGGGCTGAGCAGAAGCAAGACCTCTACAGTGGCACAGGGCAGGCGCTTTACCAGCTCGAGGTCTTCCATACGGGCGAAGCGCCGAATCAGAAGATCGACGTGAAGTACCGGATGACGTCCAATAATTTCGAAACGTCGCAAGGCGACCTATTCAATCTACTGGATGCGATCGGCTTGAAGCGACCGCTCTTCGATATTCTGGCGCCGAAGGTTGAGGCGGGCATCAACGACTATCTGAATTCGAAGCTCAATGTGCTGAGCGAGGGTGCCGTGTCCATCAACGTCCCGACGCCTGACTACATCTATCTGCCTCAGGTGCGGGAGGTCAAATGGGGCGCCCCGACGCCCGTCCCGCAGGGAGCGGCGCCCTTTTCCATACAGGTCGCCCGGGACATGAAATTGCCGCGGCTGCTGGCCTGCGCCGTGGCCAAGTGTTTTCGCGATGCGAAGGCCTCGGGTGCTTCAGTCAACTCGTGCTCGCTGGACTAGCGCCCTCTGGGACGCGCGGTTAGCGAACCCAGCTCAGCGAGTACTGCTCGCACGCAGGCGCTTGGCGATCAAGCGGGTGGCCGCGTCGGTAGAGCCTTTCGCCCGCCGCCAACCGTGCTCTCGGTCCTCATGTAGCCTCTGGCGGTGGCCAGACTGGCCTCACCCGACATGGAAACAACGCGTGCGAGCTCGGACGAACACAAGTCCTGCGTCGGACGGATGAACTTCCGCTTTTCATATGCGCTTGCTCCGCAAAGGGCACGAACCCGAAGAACGGGTTCTTGCTTGAAGTGACTGCTTGGCGCCAGTCACAGGACATCCAGGTTCTTGCGCTGAATGATCGGTCCTGACTCGATCTGAGTCGTTGGCCGTGGTGTCATGAAGGACGGTTTTCGCCGCAAAGCCGCCTCCCATCGCAGACGCGCAGCCGGCTGGACCGTGCAGAATCCTCAGCAGAGCTCAGCAGACCATCGTCCCGGCGAGCCATTGCGCGATCCCGCTTCGCACTTTGGCCGAGAACTAATGGATGCCCTCGTCGCCGCAACGCCTTCGCGGCCGCTCGAGAACGATGACCCGCCTCCAGGCACCAGCGCACTGCGACATACTGCTTGGACGGCCGCTCCACGGCGGACCGGAGGTGCCGTGCCATCTAATCACCTGACAGAGTCATTCTCATGCGGCCGTTTTCAGCTCAGCCAGTGGAGAACTCGCCCTGGTAGCCAGCACGTCCAGATAGTCCGCCCACCGCTGGAGCATGACGATGCGCTGCTTGAGGTACTGCGTACGGTTGTAGGCACGCCCATTCGCGTCCTTGACGGCATGCGCCAACTGGGCCTCGATCACCAAGGGGTCGATCTCCAGTACTTCCGCCAATAGGGTCCGGGCTGTCGCCCTGAACCCATGAACCGTCTGCGCGGTCGGGCCGTACCCCAGGGTCAGAAGCGCTGCACGCAGAGTGTTGTCCGAGATCGGCCGTTCATGACTACGCTCGCCCGGAAAGACCAGCGTACTGTGGCCCGTAATGGGATGCAGCTTGCGCAGCAACTCCACAGCCTGCCTGGGCAAAGGCACCAAGTGCGGATCACCATGTTGCTTGCCATCGATGCGCCGCTTCATCCGCGCAGCGGGCACGGTCCAGAGCGCCCCGTCGAGATCGATCTCCGCCCAGGCCGCCGCTCGCAGTTCGTTCGGGCGTTGGAAAAGCATGGGAGCCAGTTGCAATGCCGTACGCACGATGGGACCGCCTTGGTAGCCCCGAATGACGCGTATCAGCGTTCCCAGTTTGGCCGGATCGGTGATCGCCGCGAAGTGCCGCTTCTTGTGGGGCGTGAGTGCCCCCTTGAGATCCGCCGTGATATCGCGCGGCGCCCGCGCAGTCGCCACCGCGTAGCGCCACACCGCGCGTGCCGTCATCAGGACGCGGCCGGCCACGTCGAGAGCGCCACGCTCCTCGACACGGCGTAGGGCCGCCAACAACTCGATGGCCTCGATTTCGCTGATGCGACGAGCAGCGAAGTACGGAAACAGGTCCTTTTCCAGGTTGCGCTTCTCGCGCGTGGCGTAGTGGCCGCTCCAGCGCTCATGGTGCTTGTCGAACCACTCTAGCGCCGTCTCTCGAAAGGTATCGCCGGTGTTCACGGTCGCCTTGAGCTTGACGACCTGGCGCGCCTGTATGGGATTGATTCCGGAAGCCTTCTGGGCTTTGGCAGCGTCACGGGCTTTTCGCGCCGCCGCAAGGCTCACGTCGGGATAGGAGCCCAAGGCGAATTTCTTCTCGACTCCCTCGATCCTGAACTTCCAGAACCATCGGCGAGAACCCGAGGTTGAGACTTCCAGATAGAGGCCACCTGCGTCGGCGTAGCGTGCCTGCTTGCGATCAGGCGGACAGGAGGCGTTGCGGCATGCGGCATCGGTCAACGGCATGGGGTACATCCAGGGTGGGGGTACAAAACCGCCATCCTGGGGGGTTCAGGTGGTTTGTACCCCCTTCTGTACCCCCACTTGGGGCTGGCAGTCACCGGATTTCAGTGTATGCCTCCGGACAAGATTTGCCCAGTTCCCCAATGAAAAAGGGCGTCCGGAGGATGATTCCGGACGCCCTTGGACGTTTTGTTGGTCGGTGTGAAAGGATTCGAACCTTCGACCCCTTGCACCCCATGCAAGTGCGCTACCAGGCTGCGCCACACACCGAAGCTCTCGATTATAGCGGTTGAAATTCAGCGTCCGATGGTCAACAGCTCACGAATTTCAAAGAGTTCGCGCCGCAGGTGCAACAACTGCGACAGATCGACCGTCTGCGCAGCAGCGGGTGCAGCGGACTCCTGCACCACCGCGGCGTCGAATTCTTCCTGATCGATCTCGATGGCCTCCACGCCTTCAAGCGGCACCTCTCCTGCCTTGCGACGGTCGCGCTCGCCCTGCACGAGTTCCTGCAGCTTGTTGCGCGCTCCGCTGATCGTGAAGCCCTGGTCGTAGAGCAGATCGCGGATGCGGCGGATCATCAGCACCTCGTGGTGCTGGTAGTAGCGGCGGTTGCCGCGCCGCTTCATCGGCCGCAGCTGCGTGAACTCCTGCTCCCAATAGCGCAGCACGTGCGGCTTGACGCCACACAACTCGCCGACCTCACCGATGGTGAAGTAGCGTTTGACGGGAATCGGTGGGAGCGTTTTCTCCATTGAAATCAAGACTGTGCGCGGGAAACCTTAGAGATTACTCCACCCGGGCGCACAGCACCAAGCACTATTCCGCGCCCAAGCTCCACTCGACTTCGGCTGCGCCGTTCTGGTCGATGCTTCCGTGAATCTGTTCCTTGAGCTTGGCGCTCGCGTGGAACGTGGCCACGCGGCGCTCGCCGATCGGAATCGCCTCGCCGGTGCGCGGATTGCGGCCCGGCCGAGGCGCCTTCACGCGGATCTGGAAGTTGCCGAAGCCCGAGATCTTCACGTCCGTGCCCTCGATGAGGCTGTTGGCCACGAGTTCGAAGAACGCCTCGACCATGTCCTTGGACTCACGCTTGTTCAGGCCGATCTGCTCGAACAGCAGGTCGGCCAGATGCGCCTTGGTGAGCGCGGGCGTTTCGAGAGCCTCGAGCGTGAATTCGGCAGCGTTCATTCCCGTCATCCCCTCAAGCGGCCGCCGAGCGTGGCGCCCAATTGTTCGACGATTGCGCGGACCGCAGGTTCGACCTGCTCGTCCGTCAAGGTGGCGCCGTCGTTCTGGAAGGTCAGGCGAACCGCCATGCTCTTCTCTCCTTGGGCCAGTGCACCGGGCGCAGCCACGGCACCATCGCGCAATGGCTGCGGACGATAGATGTCGAACAGCGTCACGTCGCGCAGCAGACCCTGTGCGGCTGTTGCCGTGCGAATGGCCTGTACCAGTGCATCGTGCGTGACGGCTTCGGCCACGACGACGGCGAGGTCGCGCTCCACGGCCTGGTGCTTCGGCACGGGCTGCGCAACCGGCACGGGGCGTGCAGTGACGGCGTCGAGGTCGAGTTCGAACAGCACTGGCGCCTGGGCGAAGTCCCACTTCTGGCGCCAGCGCGGATGCAGTTCACCAACGAAGCCGATGGCCTTGCCATCGACCAGCACACGTGCCGAACGGCCCGGGTGCAGCGCAGGATGCTCAGCCACTTCGAAGACCGGCACGAGCGGTGCAAGCAGTGCCTCGACGTCGCCCTTGACGTCGTAGAAGTCGACGCGGTTCGGCTTGCCGTCCCAGCGCGCCTCGTCGGCATCGCCCCAGGCGAGGCCCGCCACGCGCATCGGCTGATTCACGCCGCGCACGGTGCTGTCGGTGGTGACGACGCTGTCGTCGCGCATGAACACGCGGCCCAGCTCGAACACGCGCACGCGCGGCGCCTTGCGATCGAGGTTGAACTTGAGCACCTGCAGCAGCGAGCCGAGCAGCGACGAGCGCATCACGCTCATCTGGCTGGCGATGGGGTTCAGCAGCTTGATCGGGTTGGCGTTGCCCGCCAGGTCCTGCTCCCAGTGCGCTTCGACAAAGCTGAAGTTGATGGTTTCCTGGTAACCCAGCGCTGCAACGCTGCGGCGCACCGCGAAGCGGCTGCGCTGCGCCTCGGGCCGCACGCGGGCGGTGATGGGCGCGAGCGGTGCGATGGTCGGCAGGTTGTTGAAGCCGATCAGGCGCGCGACCTCTTCGATCAGGTCTTCTTCGATCAGCAGGTCGAAGCGGTGCGGCGGCGGGGTCACAGTCAACGTGCCCTCGCCTTCGGTGATCGCGAAGCCGAGGCGATTCAGCGCGTCGGCGCATTGCGCTTGCGTCAGCGGCATGCCGATCACGCGCGAGGCGCGCGCCACGCGCAGCGTGACGGGCACGGCCTCGGGCACGCGCAGCGTCTGGTCGTCCATCCTGCCAGCCTCGCCGCCGCAGATTTCAATGATCAGCTGCGTGATGCGCTCGATGATCTGCACCGTGCGGCTCGGATCGACACCGCGCTCGTAGCGGTGACCCGCGTCGGTCGAGAAGTTGAAGCGGCGCGAGCGGCCCTGCACCGCCTCCGGCCACCAGAACGCGGCTTCGACGTAGATGTTGCGCGTGTCGTCGGAGACCGAAGTGGCGTCCCCGCCCATGATGCCGGCGAGCGATTCGACTTCACGGTCGTCGGCGATCACACCGACCTTGTCGTCGACGGTGATGGTGTTGCCATTGAGCAGCTTGAGCTGTTCGCCCGCCTTGCCCCAGCGCACCGTGAGGCCGCCGTGGATCTTGTCGAGGTCGAAGATGTGGCTGGGCTGGCCGTACTCGAACATCACGTAGTTCGAGATGTCGACCAGCGGCGTCACACTGCGTTGGCCGCAGCGCGCGAGGCGCTCGACCATCCATGCCGGCGTGGCGACCTTGGTGTTCACGCCGCGCACGATGCGGCCCGAGAAGCGGCCGCACAGGTCGGGCGCCTCGACCTTGACGGGCAGCACATCAGAGAACGACGTGGCCACGGCCGCGATGGCCGGCGTCTTCAGCGGTGCGCCGGTGAGTGCGGCGAGTTCGCGCGCCACGCCGTACACGCTGAGGCCGTGCGCCAGGTTCGGCGTGAGCTTCAGGGTGAGCAACGCGTCGTCCAGCTTGAGTACGTCGCGCACGTCGGCGCCGATGGGCGCATCGGCAGCGAGTTCAAGCAGACCGCCGTGGTCTTCGCTCAGCTTCAGTTCGCGCGCCGAGCACAGCATGCCCTGGCTCTCGACGCCGCGCAGCTTGCCCAGCTTGATGAGAAATGGCTTGCCGTCTTCGCCCGGCGGCAGTTCGGCACCGACCAGCGCGCACGGCACCTTGATGCCGACGCGCGCATTCGGCGCGCCGCACACGATGTTGAGCAAGGCGCCCTGCCCCGCGTCGACCTGGCACACGCGCAGGCGATCGGCGTTGGGGTGCTGCACCGCTTCCTTGATCTCGCCGACCACGATGCGCGTGAAAGGCGGCGCCACCGGTCGGCGCTCCTCGACCTCGAAGCCGCCCATGGTGAGCGTTTCGGCCAGTGCGGCACTGTCGATGGGCGGGTTGCAGAACTCGCGCAGCCAGGATTCCGGGAATTGCATCTCTTCGATCTCGATCTGGTTTTTCTATCTGTGGAGGGGCTCACTGGAACTGCGAGAGGAAACGCAGGTCGCCGTCGAAGAACAGGCGCAGGTCGTTCACGCCGTAGCGCAGCATGGTGAGCCGGTCGGGGCCCATGCCGAAGGCGAAGCCGATGTATCGCTCGGGGTCGAGCCCCATGTTGCGCACCACGTTCGGATGCACCTGGCCCGAGCCCGCCACCTCGAGCCAGCGGCCGGCCAGCGGGCCGCTCGCGAACTGGATGTCGATCTCGGCGCTCGGTTCGGTGAACGGGAAGAAGCTCGGGCGGAAGCGCAGCACGAGGTCATCGCGCTCGAAGAAGGTGCGGCAGAAGTCGGTGAAGACGACCTTCAGGTCCTTGAAGCTCACGTTCTCGCCGAGCCACAGGCCTTCGCACTGGTGGAACATGGGCGAGTGGGTGGCATCGCTGTCGACGCGATAGGTGCGGCCCGGCGCGATCACGCGGATCTCGGGCGCCTTCACGGTGCCGGTGGTGTCGGCTGCAGCAGCGGCGAATTCGGCCGCGTACTTCTTGATGTGCTGATGCGCGTAGCGAACCTGCATCGGGCTGGTGTGCGGACGCAGGTTGTAGGGAATGCCGTCGTCGCCATTCAGGTCGACGTAGAAGGTGTCCTGCATCGAACGTGCAGGATGATTCGGCGGGTTGTTGAGCGAAGTGAAGCTGTGCCAGTCGCTCTCGATTTCGGGGCCGTCGGCCACGTCGAAGCCCATGCTCGAGAAGATCTCCTCGATGCGCTCCAGGGTGCGGCTCACGGGATGCAGTCCGCCGGAAATGCGGCGACGGCCGGGCAGGCTCACGTCGAGCGCTTCGGCGCGCAGTTGCAGCGAGAGTTCTTCGTCGGCCAATTGCTGGCGGCGCTCGGTCAGCGCGGCCTCGATGGACTGCTTGCCCACGTTGATCGCGGCGCCGCGGGACTTCTTCTCTTCGACACTCAGCGCGGCCATGCCCTTCATCAGCTCGGTGATGCGGCCTGACTTGCCGAGGAACTGGGCCTTGGCGTTTTCGAGCTCTGCAGGTGTCTTCGCCTGGGCAAAGGCGGCGCCTGCGGTGGCTACCAGGGAGTCCAACTCGTTCATAGCAACAAAAATCTTCGAGGGGAAATAAAAAAGAGCTGGAGCCTTTTCAAGCGCCAGCCCTTGAGCCGTGGGCGCAAGAAGCCGTCCGGAGACGGCAACCTGCTGTGCAAAATCAAGCAGCCAGCTTGGCCTTGACCTGCTCCACGATGCCGGCAAAAGCGGCCTTGTCGTGCACGGCGATGTCCGCAAGCATCTTGCGGTCGATCTCGATACCGGCCTTGCGGATGCCGTTGGCGAACTGGCTGTAGGTCAGGCCCAGTTCACGCGAGGCGGCGTTGATACGCGCGATCCACAGCTGACGGAACACGCGCTTCTTGGTACGACGGTCACGGTAGGCGTATTGGCCTGCCTTCATCACCGCCTGTTTGGCGACGCGGAAGACATTGCCGCGGCGACCGCGGAAACCCTTGGCGAGTGCGAGAACTTTCTTGTGGCGGGCGCGAGCCGTTACACCACGTTTGACGCGAGGCATGTGTGTACTCCTTGTTCGTCTGAGTTAAATGCCACGGCCGGGCAGCATGGCGGCGACAGAAACCATGTTGGTCTCATGCACTGCGACTGCACCACGGAGGTGACGCTTGTTCTTGGTGGTCTTCTTCGTCAAGATGTGACGCTTGAAGGCTTGACCGCGCTTGACGGTGCCACCGGGACGAACGCGGAAACGTTTTTTCGCGCTGCTCTTGGTCTTCATTTTGGGCATGTGAATGCTCCTTTAGTTTGTGCTCGTGAGGCGCCATGGATGCTCCACGGACTTGTTGGCCCCGAGACACTTCTTTATCTCGCCCCTGCCCGCTCTTCTTTCAAAGTGCCGGCAACGGCGAAATCCCTTCAAAACCCTGACTGCTGCAAACGCCTCAGGCAGTTGCAGCCGGCGCCGTTGCCGGCGCAGCGTCTGCTGCCGGCTTGGAAACCCCGCCGCCGGCCTTCTTGCGGCCCGGCGCGATCATCATGATCATCTGCCGGCCTTCGAGCTTCGGGAACTGCTCGACCATGATCAGGTCGCCCAGTTCGTCGCGAATGCGCTGCAGCAATGCCAGACCCAGCTCCTGGTGCGTGATCTCGCGGCCGCGGAAGCGCAGCGTGATCTTGCATTTGTCGCCGTCCTCAAGAAAGCGCTTGATGTTGCGCATCTTGATGTTGTAGTCGCCATCGTCGGTACCGGGTCGGAACTTGATTTCCTTGACCTCGATGACCTTCTGCTTGGACTTCGCCTCGGCCGCCTTCTTCTGCTCGTGGTACTTGAACTTGCCGTACTCGATCAGGCGACATACCGGCGGGTTGGCCGCCGCGACGACCTCCACCAGATCCACATCGGCCTCGCCGGCGAGGCGCAAGGCCTCCGAGAGGCTCATAACACCCAATGGCTCGTTTTCCGGGCCTACAAGGCGGACTTCCGGGGCCATGATTTCCCGGTTCAGGCGGTGTTGGCGTTCCTCGCGGTGGCGGCGGTCGCGAAATGCAGTAGCGATGGTCAGAATCCTTCAAAAATTGCTACAAAATCTGTAGCGAACGCCGGTCAGTCCTCGCGGACAAGCGGCACGATCTGGCTAGGAAACATATGGGGTGTTTCAGAGGCAAATCAACGCTTGTCGGCAACGTCCTGGACGAGCCGTTGCACGAACGATTCGAGGGACATTGCTCCGAGGTCTTGATTGCCCCGGGCGCGCACTGCGACGGCACCTGCTTCCTTTTCCTTGTCGCCCACGACGAGGATGTAAGGGAGCTTTTGCAACGAATGCTTCCGTATTTTATACGTAATCTTCTCGTTGTGCAGATCCAGCTGGACCCTAAGCCCTTGATTCTGCAGCGTTTTCGCCACTGAAGCAGCGTAGTCGGCCTGCCCTTCGCTGATGTTGAGCACCGCCACCTGCACCGGAGCGAGCCATGCGGGCAGTGCGCCGGCATGGTGTTCGATCAGCATGCCGATGAAGCGCTCAAGGCTGCCGACGATGGCGCGATGCAGCATCACGGGGTGCGCGCGGCCGCTCGATTCCGTCACGTACTCGCCGCCCAGGCGCTCGGCCGTGTTGAAGTCGACCTGCATCGTGCCGCACTGCCACTGGCGACCCAGCGCGTCCTTCAACGTGTATTCGATCTTCGGGCCGTAGAAGGCACCATCGCCCGGCGAGATGATGAAGTCGACGCCCGAACGGCGCAGCGCCTCCATCACCGCATGCTCGGCCTTGTCCCACAGCTCGTCGGAGCCCACGCGGTTGTCGGGCCGCGTGGCCACCTTGTAGAGGATGTCCGTGAAGCCGAAGTCGGCATAGACCTTCTGCAGCTGCTCCGTGTACGCGATGCACTCGTCGAGGATCTGGTCTTCCGTGCAGAAGATGTGGCCGTCGTCCTGCGTGAAGCCGCGCACGCGCATGATGCCGTGCAGCGCGCCGCTGGGCTCGTTGCGGTGGCACTGGCCAAACTCGCCGTAGCGCAGCGGCAGGTCGCGGTAGCTGCGCAGGTCGCTCTTGAAGATCAGCACATGGCCCGGGCAGTTCATCGGCTTGAGCGCGTATTCGCGCTTTTCCGACTCCGTCGTGAACATGTTGTCGCGGTAGTTCTGCCAGTGGCCCGTTTTCTCCCACAGGCTTTTGTCGAGGATCTGCGGACCCTTCACTTCCCAGTAGCCCGTGTCGCGGTAGATGCCGCGCATGTACTGCTCGACCTGTTGCCACACGGCCCAGCCCTTGGGGTGCCAGAACACCACGCCCGGCGCTACTTCGTCGATGTGGAACAGGTCGAGTTCCTTGCCAAGCTTGCGGTGGTCGCGCTTCTCGGCTTCCTCGATGCGCTGGATGTACTGGTCGAGCTGCTTCTTGTCGGCCCAGGCCGTGCCGTAGATGCGCTGCAGCTGCTCGTTTTTGGCGTCACCGCGCCAGTAGGCGCCGGCCAGCTTCGTGAGCTTGAAGACCTTCAGGAAGCGCGTGTTCGGCACGTGCGGGCCGCGGCACATGTCGACGTATTCCTGGTGGTAGTACAGGCCCATGGCCTGCTCGTCGGGCATGTCCTCGACGAGGCGCAGCTTGTAGTCTTCGCCGCGCGACTTGAAGACCTCGATGACTTCGGCGCGGGGCGTCATCTTCTTGATCACGTCGTAGTCCTGCGCGATCAGCTCGCGCATGCGCGCCTCGATGGCGGCCATGTCCTCGGGCGTGAAGGGGCGCTCGTAGGAGATGTCGTAGTAGAAGCCCTCGTCGATCACGGGCCCGATCACCATCTTGGCCGTCGGATAGAGCTGCTTCACCGCGTGGCCGACCAGGTGGGCCGTCGAGTGGCGGATGATCTCCAGGCCCTCGTCGTCCTTGGGCGTGATGATCTGCAGCCTGGCGTCGTGGTCGATGACGTCGCTGGCATCGACCAGCCGGCCGTCGATCTTGCCGGCCACCGTCATCTTGGCGAGCCCGGCGCCGATGGACTGGGCGACTTCGGCCACCGAAACCGGGCCGGGGAACTCGCGGCGCGAGTTGTCGGGGAGCGTGATCTGGATCATGTGGAAACCTCGGGAGAAAAACAAAAAAGCGCGGTGGATGCCGCGCTTTGCCTGGTTGAAGAGCTGGCGGAAACCAGCGAGCGCGGGGCTACCGGCCTTTTCCTTCGAAGAAGAAAAAGCCGCTGAATCCTTGCGGAGTAGTTCGCGGTGTCATAACCAAGATGCCTTTCTCGCTCTTGTTGAGTGCAGAGGCGCGGATTCTAACTTCTGCCCGTTCAAGCTGCGGCCGCGGCGCCGTGGAGCCCCGGCGCCTCGTCGGGTTGCCCATAAAAAAGCCCGGCGCGTGGCCGGGCTCGAGAGTGACAGCGAAAACCGCGTCCGCGGATCAGTGGAACTGCTCTTCCTCGGTCGAACCCGACAGCGCCTTCACGCTGGACGAGCCGCCCTGGATCACGGTGGTCACGTCGTCGAAGTAACCCGCGCCCACTTCCTGCTGGTGCGACACGAAGGTGTAGCCCTTGTCGCGCGCGGCGAACTCGGGTTCCTGCACCATGTTGACGTAGTGCTTCATGCCTTCGCCGCGGGCATAGGCGTGGGCGAACTGGAAGGTGTTGAACCAGTTGACGTGGATGCCGGCCAGCGTGATGAACTGGTACTTGTAGCCCAGCTCCGACAGGTCTTCCTGGAACGAGGCGATCTGCTTGTCGTCGAGGTTCTTCTTCCAGTTGAAGGAAGGCGAGCAGTTGTACGACAGCAGCTTGCCAGGGCAGGCAGCGTGCACCGCCTGTGCGAATTCGCGGGCGAAGCCGATGTCCGGCACGCCGGTTTCGCACCACACCAGGTCGGCGTAGGGCGCGTAGGCCACGCCGCGGCTGATGGCTTGCTCCAGGCCGTTCTTCACGCGGTAGAAGCCTTCCTGCGTGCGCTCGCCCGTCAGGAAGGGCTTGTCATTGGCGTCGTGGTCGGAGGTGATCAGGTTCGCGGCTTCCGCGTCGGTGCGGGCCAGCACGATGGTGGGCACGCCCATGACGTCGGCGGCAAAGCGTGCCGAGATCAGCTTCTCGCAGGCTTCCTGTGTCGGCACGAGCACCTTGCCACCCATGTGGCCGCACTTCTTCACGGCGGCCAGCTGGTCTTCGAAGTGCACGCCGGCCGCGCCCGAGGCAATCATGTTCTTCATGAGTTCGAAGGCGTTGAGCACACCGCCGAAACCGGCTTCCGCGTCGGCAACGATGGGCAGGAAGTAGTCGATGAATTCCTTGTCGCCGGGGTTGATGCCGCGGCCCCACTGGATTTCGTCCGCGCGGCGGAAGGTGTTGTTGATGCGACGGACCATCGTCGGCACCGAGTCGTACGCATAGAGCGACTGGTCGGGGTACATCGTCTCCGACGTGTTGCCGTCGGCGGCGACCTGCCAGCCCGACAGGTACACGGCCTCCAGGCCGGCCTTGGCCTGCTGCATCGCCTGGCCGGCGGAGATAGCGCCGAACGCGTTCACGTAGCCCTTCTTGGCGCCGCCGTTGATCTTGTCCCAGAGTTTCTCGGCACCGCGCTTGGCCAGCGTGTGCTCGATGGGGAAGGAACCGCGCAGGCGCACGACGTCTGCCGCGCTGTAGCCGCGCTTGACACCCTTCCAGCGGGGGTCGGTGGCCCATTCTTTTTCGAGGGCGGCGATCTGCTGTTCGCGGCTCAGTTGTTCTGTGAGGGTCTGGGGCATGGTCACTCCGTGAGGTTGATTGAAGTTTGGCGCTGCGGCCGTGGAGTTACTTTAATCGAATCGCAGACTCTTATGTCTTATATAAGACATATTTTTCATCAAACAAAATCAACAACTTATGGAGATATTTCTCAATGCAAAATTATTTTTCTCATATTGAGAAAAAATATTGCAGCGCAACAGTCGTGGATTTCGCTATGCGCAATCAGTCTTTCGGTTGTGAAAACCAGGCATCGCCGCGCGCCGCATGTGCGATCCAGTCGCCGCTTTCGATCACACGACGGCCCGCGATGCGCGCTGGATGGATCTCGTAGACCAGGCAGTCGAACCAATGGCTGCCAACCTCCACCCGCACCTGTCGTTTGATGTACTCACCCGAGCCGTCGGCAGCCACCTCTTCGAGCACATCGAGCGCCGCCTCGACGGCGGGCTCGATGACGTAGACCTCGCCCCTCACACGCCGCGTCCCACCCAGCACGACGCCCGGATAGGCGCCCAGGTCGTACAGCGTGCCGGCGATGCCCGCCTCGCCGATCCACACCGGCGCGGGCCGGTAGCGCGCGATGTCGTTGCGCCCGCCGCGGCGCAGCGTGCCGTAGACAAAAACGTGGGGCATCATCGAAATCGCTTTCTCCGCAATTACATGGCTTCAGTCTATTGAACTCCGCTACCCCTGCATCAGGCCGCCTCGTGGCCTACGGCTGCCTGGCCTTGAGCATGTCGCTCGTCGGCGGCTACGTCGCCCTTTCCAAACCCCTTGTTGCGGCCTTTCCGGTGCTGCTGCTTGCTTGGCTGCGCTTCGGCATCGCCGCGCTGGCCATGCCGCATTGGCTCAAGCGCGCGACCGACGAGCCACCGATGGCGGCGCGCACGCGCTGGCTGGTGTTCCTCGAGTCCTTCCTCGGCAACTTCATGTTCTCGATCTGCATGCTGTTCGGCGTAAGCCTGACGAGTGCTGTGTCCGCGGGCGTGATCATGGCGTCGATCCCCGCATGCGTGGCCGTCGCGAGCTGGCTCTTCCTGCGCGAACGCATCACCGTGCGCATCGGCCTGGCCATCGGCTGCGCCGCGCTCGGCATCGGCCTGCTCGCGTTGTCGCCAGCGCACGCGCAGGCATCGCCCGCCTCCACGCAATCGTCCATGCCCTGGCTCGGCAACCTGCTGGTGTTCTGCGCGGTGCTGTGCGAGACGGCGTATGCGGTGATCGGCAAGTCGCTCACGGGGCGGCTGGGGCCCAAGCGCATCGCCTCGCTCATCAATCTCTGGGGCTTCGTGCTCTCGATGCCCTTCGGCATCTGGTTCGCGCTGCAGTTCGACTTCACCTCGGTGCGCTTCGGCACCTGGGCGCTGCTCGTGGCCTACGCGCTTGCCGCGAGCATCTGGACGGTGTGGCTCTGGATGACCGGACTTCGCCACGTACCAGCCGCACAGGCGGGCGTTTTCGCCGTGATGCTGCCCGTGAGCGCGGCCCTCGTGGGCGTGCTCGTACTGGGTGAAAGCCTCTCTTCGCCACAGCTGGTTGCGTTCGTGATCGCGCTCGTGGGCGTGGTGCTTGCAACGTGGCCCGGTCGCCGAACGTGAAAAAGCGCGCTTCTCCCCTCTGAAAAAACAACAGCTCCCAATGAAAAAAGCGCTTTTTCCCTTGGAAACGCGTTTCTTCTCATTTAGCATCCGCATTGCCACTGGAGACGCAAGTTTTTCATTGGTGAACGTTCAACCAAAAAAGGAAATCAACCATGGCAACTGCAAAGAAGGCTCCGGCCAAGAAAGCTCCGGCAAAGAAGGCCGCTCCCGCGAAGAAGGCTGCGGCTCCTGCAAAGAAGGCCGCTCCGGCCAAGAAGGCAGCGGCACCCGCCAAGAAGGCTGCTCCTGCAAAGAAGGCTGCTCCGGCGAAGAAGGCTCCTGCAAAGAAGGCCGCTCCCGCCAAGAAGCGCACCCCCAACGCTGCGTTCATGAAGGCCCTGACCCCCAGCCCGGCCCTGGCCGCTGTGGTCGGTTCGACGCCTCTGCCGCGCACCGCTGTGGTGAGCAAGCTGTGGGACTACATCAAGAAGAACAACCTGCAAGACAAGGCCAACAAGCGCAACATCAACGCCGACGCCAAGCTGAAGGAAATCTTCGGCAAGCCGCAAGTGTCGATGTTCGAGCTGGCCGCGCTGATCGGCAAGCACGTCAAGTAAGCGCTCGGGAGCTTCGCGCTCCTGAATCAAAAAGCCCGCTCTGCGGGCTTTTTTTTCGCCTGCAGCGCCCGCGCTCGGCCCTGCGAGTGCCGCTGCTTCGCCGAGCGCGGGATCCGACCCGGCACTCGACGATCAGGTGGCCCGCGGGTTGTGATGTACTCATGAGAAGTAGAACCTCAGCTGCAATGTCTTCGGCAATTCTCTGTGCCCACTCCAGGCGCCTTGCGTTAATTCACCAATTGGTTAAATTCTCGCCATGAAGGCCCCCAAGGAACCCACGCCCGAAGCGCTCGAGCCCCGCTCGCGCGACGCAGACCGTTCGCAGCTCGCCATCCTCGCGTCCGCACGCGACGAGTTCGCGGAGCGCGGCCTTGCCGGTGCGCGCATGGACAGCATCGCCGAGCGCGCAGGCCTCAACAAGCGCCTCATCTACTACTACTTCGGCAGCAAGGACGATCTGTTCCTCGCGGTGCTGGAGCGCGTCTACGCCGACATCCGCGCGGCCGAGCAGCGCCTGCACCTCGACGAGATCGAGCCGGTCGAGGCCATCCGCCAGCTGGTGTCGTTCACCTGGCACTACTACCTCGAGCACCCCGAGTTCATCACGCTGCTCAACAGCGAGAACCTGCACTGCGCGGCACACCTGAAACGCTCCGAACGCATCCAGGAAATGAACTCGCCACTGGTGCAGCTGCTCGACACGGTGCTCGAGCGCGGCCGCCGCGACAAGCTGTTCCGCGCCGGCGTGGACCCGGTGCAGCTGTACATCTCCATCGCGTCGCTCTGCTACTTCTATCTCTCGAACAACCACACGCTGTCGGCCATCTTCGGGCGCGACCTGCGCGCACCCAAGGCAATGGCGCAACGCCTCTCGCACATGACCGACCTCGTGCTGGGCTACGTCCTGCACTGAGCCTCAGCGCACTTTCGCACACCCCGGGTATTCACTAGGCAGCAGCCGTTGACGCTGCGGCGCAGCCGTTTCTACAATGAATAATTCACTCAATGGTGAATTGATCGATTCGAGAAGACGGCCCGACCGCGCGGAGACATTCCATGAAGTTCCTTGCCTCGCTGACCTGCGTCCTTGCCCTGCTGCCGTGCGTGGCCTCCGCGCAGGGCGCCTACCCCAGCAAGCCGATCCGAGTGGTCGTGCCCTTCGCGGCCGGCAGCACCACCGACATCATTGCGCGTGCCATCGCCGACAAGATGAGCCTCAGCATGGGCCAGGCGCTGGTCATTGACAACCGAGGCGGCGCGAGCGGCACCATCGGCCAGCAGGCGGTGGCCACGGCCGCGCCCGACGGCTACACAGTGATGATCCACTCGTCGTCGCATACGGTGAGCCCCTCGACCTTCGCCAAGCTGCCCTTCGACACGCTGCACGACTTCGCAGGCGTCACCCCCATCTCGTCGCTGCCCAACGCGCTGGTCATCTCGCCCACGAAGAACATCAAGACGCTGCCGCAGCTGCTTGCCGCCGCGCGCGCCAAGCCCGGCAGCATGAACTTCGCCTCTGCCGGCCAAGGCAGCGCCACGCACCTGAACGCCGAGAAATTCAAGATGGCCGCGAAGATAGACGCCACCAACATCCCCTTCAAGGGATCGGGCGAGGCCGTCACCGAGGTGCTCTCGGGCCGCGTCGACTATTACTTCTCGCCCATCGCACCGGTCATCGGCCAGATCAAGGAAGGCCAGCTGCTGGCGCTGGCCGTCGGTTCGCCCAAGCGCGCCGCAGCCCTGCCCGACGTGCCCACGACCACCGAAGCCGGCGTGCCCGGCTCCGAATTCAACTTCTGGATCGGAATGATGGCGCCCGCCAGGACCCCGCGCGACATCGTCGAGCGGCTGAACGCCGAAGTGGCGAAGGCGCTGGCCTCGCCCGAGGTGAAGGAGCGCTTCGCCAAGCTCGGCGCCGATGCATGGACGCTCAAGCCCGAGCAGTTCGACGCCTACATCAAGGAGGAAATCGCCAGCAACGCGCAGCTCGTGAAAGCTGCCGGCCTGTCGGCGCAGCAGTAGACGCGCACGCACGCCTCGGTACCCGCCATGTTCCGCAAGCTCCTGCTCTCTCCGGCCCTGCGTCCTTTCATCCTGATCCTGTTGCTGCTGGTGCTGTGGGACCTGGCAATCCGCCTCTTCAGGATTCCGGCCTACCTGATCCCGCCGCCGTGGGAGGTCGTGAAGCAGCTCGTCGTCGAATGGCCGCGCCTGCTCGGCGAGAGCTGGAAGACCACGCTCGCCACGCTCGGCGGCTTCGGCCTGACGATCCTGATCGGCATTCCGATCGCGATGGTCATCGCCTACTCGCGCGTCGTCGAGTCGTACGTGTACCCGCTGCTGGTGTTCTCGCAGAGCATCCCCAAGGTGGCGATCGCGCCGCTGTTCGTGGTGTGGTTCGGCTTCGGCATCTTCCCGAAGGTGATCAGCGCCTTCCTGCTGGGCTTCTTCCCGGTGGTGGTGTCCACGGTGATGGGCTTCAAGTCGGTCGAGCCCGACATGCTCGACCTGGCCCGCTCGATGGGCGCGAGCCGCCTGCAGACCTTCTTCAAGATCAGCCTGCCGCAAGCCATGCCCGCGATCTTCAGCGGCCTGAAGGTGTCGGTCACGCTGGCCGTGGTGGGTGCGGTGGTCGGCGAGTTCGTCGGCTCCAACTCGGGCATCGGCTACGTGCTGCAGGTGGCCAACGGCAACTTCGACCTGCCGCTGATGTTCGCCGCGCTGGTCGTGCTGTCGAGCATCGGCGTGATTCTTTTCGTCGCCGTCGACCTCATCGAGCGCGTGATGATTCCGTGGCACGCCTCGCAGCGCCACGCCCAATGAGTTCCTTCGCCAAGCCAACAACTCCCGGAGACAAGACCATGAAGAAGCTGCTTCCCTCGCTGCTCGCCGCCGCAGCGCTCGTCACCTTCGCTATCGCTCCCGCCCACGCGCAGGCCGACAAGCCCAAGGACAAGGTCACGCTGATGCTCAACTGGTACCTCTACAGCGAGCACGCGCCCTTCTTCCTCGGCAGGGAAAAGGGCTTCTACGCCGACGAAGGCATCGACCTCGAGATCCAGGAGGGCCGCGGCTCCGCCGTCACCGCGCAGGCGGTGGCCGCCAAGTCGGCCACCTTCGGCTACATCGACGTCACGACCATGATCAAGGCCGCCGCCAAGGGCGCGCCGCTGAAGTCGACCGGCGTGCTGTTCCAGGTGAGCCCGATGTCGGTCATGGGCTTCACCGAGAAGAACATCAGGGTGCCGAAGGACATCGTCGGCAAGACCGTGGCCGTCACGCCCGGCGATTCGATGTCCCAGATGTGGCCGCTGTTCCTCAAGGTCAACAACATCTCGCCGGACCAGGTGAAGATCGTCTCGGGGGACGCCCAGACCAAGCTCAATGCGGTGACCAACGGCCAGGCCGACCTGCTGCTGGGCTACGTGATGGACCAGGCGATCAAGCTGCAGGACGCCACCGGCAAGCCCGTGACGCCGATCCGCTTTGCCGACTCCGGCGTGAACCAGATCAGCTCCGGAATCATCGCCAACAAGAACCTTCTGACCGAGAACCCCGACCTCGTGAAGCGCTTCATGCGCGCCTCGACCAAGGCCGCCGAAGCCGCCGAGAAGAGCCCCGAAGCCGCTGTCGATGCGATGCTCAAGGCCAACCCTAAAGCAGGCGTGCGCGACACGCTGATCGTGGGCATGAAGCAGAGCGTGGCGCTCTATCACACGAAGGAAACGGCCAACCAGCGCCCATTCCGCGTCGCGATGAAGAACGTGAACGACTCGCTCGACCTGCTGGTGCAGTACGGCGGCATGGATCCGTCGACGCGCGGCAAGCCTGAGGACTACGTGACCCTCGACTTCCTGCCGTAAGCAGGCTCGCCCCCAGGCTCCACGCACTTCGTGTCGCTTCTCCTTCCCCCCTACCGGGGGCAACACCTGCGGCCCGGCAAAGCCGGTTCCGCGGTGTTCCCCGAAAAGACCTCAGCATCCCGCCGCCTCGTCCGCTTCCGTCCTTTAACTACTCTCCATGTCCACTGATGTCCTGATCGAGGCGCGCGGCGTCTCGAAGACCTACCAAAGCAAGGACGGCCCGGTCGAGTCGCTCAGGCCTCTAGCCTTCTCCGTCAAGGAAGGCGAGTTCATCTCCGTCGTCGGCCCCTCGGGCTGCGGCAAGAGCACGCTGCTGAAGATGGTGGCGGGCCTGCTGCCCATCAGCGGCGGCGAGCTCACGCTGGCGGGCAAGCCGATCAAGGGGCCGCAGAAGGACGTGGGCATCGTGTTCCAGAGCGCGGTGCTGCTGCCCTGGCGCAGCGTGGAAGACAACATCCTGCTGCAGGCCGAGATGCGCCACCTGCCCAAGGCGGCCTCGCAAGCCCGCGCACGCGAGCTGATGGAAATGGCTGGCCTCAAGGGCTTCGAGGGCAAGTACCCCTGGCAGCTCTCGGGCGGCATGCAGCAACGCGCCTCGATCTGCCGCGCGCTGCTACACGACCCGTCGGTGCTGCTGATGGACGAGCCCTTCGGTGCGCTCGACGCGATGACGCGCGAGAAGATGAACCTTGAGCTGCAGCGCATCTGGATGGCGTCGAAGAAGACGGTGATGCTGATCACCCACAGCATCCCCGAGGCGATCTTCCTGTCGGACCGCGTGATCGTGATGAGCGAGCGGCCAGGTTCGATTGCCGCTGTTTACGACATCGACCTGCCGCGCCCCCGCACGCTCGACATGATGGGCTCAGCCGAGTTCGGCGCGTACACGAAGCTGGTGCGCGCGCATTTCTTCTCGCAAGGCATCCTGGACCACTGAAGGCGCCGGCCATGGATGCAATCCGTTTTCATGTCGAGGAGATCCGCTTTGCCGAGCGCGACGTGGCGCTGCGGCTGCCGTTCCGCTTCGGTGCGGCGACCGTCACGGCCTGCCCGCAGGTCTATGTGAAAGCCCGCATCCGCTTTTCAAACGGCCGCACGGCCGAGGGCTGCGCCGCCGAGATGATGGTGCCCAAGTGGTTCGACAAGAACCCGGCGCTCACCAACGAACAGAACTTCGAGCAACTGCGCTTTGCGCTGCGCGATGCGCGCGAGGCCTATATCGCCGAGCCCGATGCGCAAACCGCGTGGACACACTTCGCATCGAACTACGCGGCGCTGCAGGCGCGCGCCAAGGCCAAGGGCCTGCAACCGCTGGTGGCCAGCTACGGCCCTGCACTGATCGACCGCGCCCTGCTCGACGCGCTGTGCCTGCGCAGTGGCGTGAGCTTCGCGACGGCCATGAGCGGCAACCTCTGCGGCCTCGACATCGCAGGCAGCGGCCTCGCGGATGACCTCACCGGCTTCGACATGTCGGCCTTCCTGGCGAAGCAATCGCCGCGCACTCGCATCGCGGCACGCCATACGGTGGGCCTGGCCGATGCCATCGACGACTACGACGCCCTGCCGGACGCCCCCGCCGACGGCCTTCCGAGGACTCTCGAAGCCGCCGTGCGCCGCTACGGCCTCACGCACTTCAAGCTCAAGCTGTGCGGCAACACCGCACAGGACATCGCGCGCCTCCAACGCATCGCCCACGTCATCGACGAGCACGCGCAGTTGGTGACGCTCGATGGCAACGAGCAATACGCCGACGCCGATGCGTTCGCCACCTTCCTGGACCGCATGCTGTCCACGCCCGTGCTCTGGAAGCTCGCGCAGAAGACGGTCTTCGTCGAACAGCCGATCCGCCGCGACGCGGCGCTGCAGCGCGACGTGTCCGCGCTGGGCAAGCGCATTGCGCTGCTCATCGACGAATCGGACGCCACGCTCGATGCCTTCGTGCAGGCCCGCGCGCTGGGCTACACCGGGGTGTCGAGCAAGAGTTGCAAGGGTTTCTACAAGTCGGTCGTCAACGCGGCGCGCTGCGCGCAGTGGAACTCGACCGATGACGCCGCACGCTACTTTCTCTCAGGCGAAGACTTGACCATGCAGGCCGGCCTGGGCGTGCAGCAAGACCTGGCACTGGTCGCATGGCTCGGGCTGTCGCACGTCGAGCGCAACGGCCACCACTATGTCAACGGCCTGGCCGCGGCGCCTGAAGCCGAACAGCAGGCCCTGCTGCGCGCCCACCCGGGCCTGTACGAACTGAGCGACGGCGCTGTGCGCCTCGCCATCCGCGAGGGCCAGCTCGACCTGTCCTCGCTTACCACCGCGCCCGGCTTCGCCACCGGCAGACCCGGCGCCGGCATCTCCTGGGACGCCATGCGTTCCGTCTACTGAAGCCAACTTCTCAATCTCTCTCGCATCTCAAGGAAGAAAACGATGGCCACCCAACGTCTAGGAATCATCATGCACGGCGTCACCGGCCGCATGGGCATGAACCAGCACCTGATCCGCTCGATCTGCGCCATTCGCGCGCAAGGCGGCGTGACGCTGTCGAACGGCGACAAGGTCATGCCCGACCCGATCCTCATCGGCCGCAACGCCGAGAAGATGGAAGCGCTTGCCAAGGCCCACGACATCGCGCGCTGGGGCACCGATCTCGACAAGGCGCTCGAGAACAAGGACGACACCCTCTTCTTCGATGCCGGCACCACGCAGATGCGCCCCATGCTGTTGGCCAAGGCCATCCGCGCCGGGAAGCACGTGTACTGCGAGAAGCCGATCGCCACCAACCTGAACGAAGCCGTTGAGATCGCGCGCCTGGCCGAAGGATCCGGCTTGAAGCATGGCGCGGTGCAGGACAAGCTCTTTCTCCCGGGCCTGCGCAAGCTCGACATGCTGCGCCGCGCCGGCTTCTTCGGCCGCATGCTCAGCGTGCGCCTGGAGTTCGGCTACTGGGTGTTCGAGGGCGACCTGCAGCCCATCCAGCGCCCGAGCTGGAACTACCGCAAGGAAGACGGCGGCGGGATGATCCTGGACATGATGTGCCACTGGCGCTACGTGCTGGACAACCTGTTCGGCGAAGTGAAGTCGGTGAGCTGCCTGGGTACCACTCACATCCCGAAGCGCTGGGACGAAGCCGGCAAACCCTACGAAGCCACCGCCGACGATGCCGCCTATGCCACCTGCGAACTCAAGGGCCACAATGGCGAGCCGGTGATCGCGCAGATCAACATGAGCTGGGCGACGCGCGTGCGCCGCGACGACCTCGTGACCTTCCATGTGGACGGCACCGATGGCTCCGCCGTCGCGGGCTTGTCGAGCTGCCGCGCGCAGAGCCGCGTCGCCACGCCGCGCCCGGTGTGGAACCCCGACGAGAAGCAGACCATGAACTTCTTCGACCAGTGGCAGGAGATTCCGGATTCGCAGGTCTACGACAACGGCTTCAAGATCCAGTGGGAGCACTTCATTCGCCACGTGGTCGAGAACGAGCCCTACAAATGGACGCTGCCCGAAGGCGCCAAGGGCGTGCAGCTGGTCGAGGCCGCACTAGAGTCGTGGAAGGACCGCCGCTGGGTCGACGTGCCCGCGCTGAAAGTCTGAGGCAGGCATGGCGCTTTCGCTCACCCTCCCCACCGCGAGCGGCACCCTCGCGCCCTACGCCCTGCGCGGCAGCGCACCGGTCAAGCCCGATGCGTGCGTCAAGTTCAACCGCATCGCCTACTCGGCCGCGCACGTCGTAGCCGACCCGCTCGCGGCCATCGACCCATGGCTGCAGTGCGCGGTCGACTGGGACACCACCATCGCCTACCGCCGCCACCTGTTCTCGCTGGGCCTGGGCGTGGCCGAGGCCATGGACACCGCGCAGCGCGGCATGGGGCTCGACTGGCCGACCTCGCTGGAGCTGATCCGACGCTCGCTCGATGCCGCGAAGGACGTGCCGGGCGCGCTGGTCGCTTCGGGTTGCGGCACCGACCACCTCAACATCGACGACGTGAAGAGCGCCGACGACGTGATCCGCGGCTACGAAGAGCAGATGGCCGCCATCGAGGCGCTCGGCGGCAAGCTCATCGTGATGGCCAGCCGAGCGCTGGCCCGCGTGGCCAAGAGCCCGGCCGACTACGAGCGCGTGTACGACCGCATCCTGCGCCAGGCGAAGCAGCCGGTGGTGCTGCACTGGCTCGGCGACATGTTCGACCCGGCGCTGGCCGGCTATTGGGGCACGAAGGATGTCGATGCAGCGATGGACACCGCCGTGGGCATCATCGCGGCGCATCCAGGCAAGGTCGACGGCATCAAGATCTCGCTGCTCGACAAGGACAAGGAAATCGCGATGCGCCGGCGGCTGCCCCAGGGCGTTCGCATGTACACGGGCGACGATTTCAACTACGCCGAGCTGATTGCGGGCGACGGGTTCGGAAATGAGCCGACGCACGGCCAGAGCGACGCACTGCTTGGCATCTTCGACGCCATCGCTCCCGCCGCGAGCGCCGCGCTGGGCGCACTGGCCCAGGGCCGCACCGAGAAGTTCCACGCGATCCTCGGCCCCACGGTGCCGCTGTCCCGCCACATCTTCGCGGCGCCCACGCGCTTCTACAAGACCGGCGTGGTATTCATGGCCTGGCTCAACGGCCACCAGAAGCACTTCACGATGGTGGGCGGCCAGCAGAGCACGCGTTCGCTGCAGCACTTCGCCGAACTGTTCAGGCTGGCCGATGCGGCGAACCTGCTGGAGCAACCCGAGCTGGCCGTTCGGCGCATGAAGACGCTGCTGGCACTGCACGGCGTGGAAGGATGAGCAAGGCCATGCGCGATTTCTCGCAGAACCACGACTGGCTGTCGATCAACACCGCCACCATCCGCAAGCAGTCGGGCTTCGAGGTGCCGCTCGACCGAATCATCGACCAGTGCGCCGAACGCGGCATCCGCGCCATCAGCCCCTGGCGTGACCAGGTGACGGCTGTCGGGCTCGACAAGGTGGCCAAGCAGCTGAAAGCGCACGGCATCGGCCTGTCGGGCTACTGCCGGGGCGGCTTCTTTCCCGCACCCGACGCTGCAGGCCTGAAAGCTGCGCTCGACGACAACCGCCGCGCCATCGACGAAGCGAAGACGCTCGGTGCACCCTGCCTCGTACTCGTGGTCGGCGCGTTGCCCGGTGCGCTCGAAGGCAAGGCCGCCTACAAGGACATCGGCCGCGCGCGCGGCGAGGTGCACGACGGCATCGCAGCCTCGCTCGAATACGCCCGCGAAGTCGGCATGCCGCTGGCCATCGAGCCCCTGCACCCGATGCAGGCGGCCGACCGCGCGTGCATCAACACGCTGGAACACGCGCTCGACCTGTGCGACGAACTCGATGCGGGCAAGACCGGCATGCTCGGCGTGGCCCTGGACATCTACCACGTGTGGTGGGACCCGAAGCTGCAGCAGCAGATCGCCCGCGCCGGCCGCGAACGGTTGCTGGCTTACCACGTCTGCGACTGGCTCACGCCCACGCGCGACCTGCTCTCCGACCGCGGGATGATGGGCGATGGCGTGGTCGAACTGAAGAAGATCCGCGGCTGGGTGGAGGACGCGGGTTTCGCTGGGTTCAGCGAGGTCGAGATCTTTTCGAACCTCGATTGGTGGCAACGGGCCGGCGAAGAGACGCTGGATGTTTGCATCCAGCGGCACAAGCGGGCCGTCTAGGCGCTCGGGTTCTGCTCCGCTAGCGCCGGCAGTCCAACCGCTCTGCTGAACGCTCACGCCGGCGGGGTGCCTTGCGCAGCGAAATAAAGGGGGAGGCCGAAGGCCGGAGGACATTCGCGGAGCAAGGCACCCCGTCGGCGTGAGCGCGCCCTGAACACCTCGCGAACAGCAGCCACCTGTGCTGCAATTCGCCCATGGCTGCCACGACCCTCGACGACCTGCGCCGATACGCAATAGCGCGCACCCTGTTCAAGCCGACCACGCTGCCGGGCGCGATCCGCCGGCTCGGCTTCGTGCAGGCCGATCCGATCCGCGCACCGGCGCGCGCGCAAGACCTCACCCTGCGCCATCGCGTGAAGGACTACCGCGCAGGCGATCTCGAGAACCGCTACACGCGGCTCGCCATCGAGGAAGACTGCCTCGTCAACTACGGCTTCCTGCCGCGCGAGCACCTGGCACTGATGCATCCGCGCGAAGCCAAGCGCGCATGGGACACCGACACGCGGCGCAAGGCAGCCGATGTGCTCGCCTACGTGCGGGAACACGGCCCCGTGCACCCGCGGCAGGTGGAACAGCACTTTGCACACGGCCGCATCAAGAACTACTGGGGCGGTTCCAGCAACGCGACCACGCACCTTCTCGACGAGATGCACTACCGCGGCATGCTGCGCGTGGTGCGGCGCGACAGCGGCACGCGCGTCTATGAAGCCGTGACGCACCAGCCCGCCGACGACAGCCCCGCCGGCCGCGCCCAACGCGCCGCCGCACTGATCGAACTGGTGGTGCGCAAGTACGCGCCGCTGCCGACCGCGAGCCTGACGTACCTCGTGCGGCTGCTCGGCTATGGCGCGCCGCACCTGTCGCAGCAGACGCAGGCGGCTCTGCGCATCGCCCGCGAAGAACTCGCGAGCTGCCGCATCGACGGCACTACGTGGTACTGGCCCGCCGACGAGAACCCCGTCTCGCGCCGGCACGCCCCCGACGACGCGGTGCGCCTGCTGGCGCCGTTCGATCCCGTCGTATGGGACCGCCGCCGCTTCGAGTTGCTCTGGGACTGGACGTACAAGTTCGAGGCCTACACGCCGGCGCCCAAGCGCCAGTTCGGCTACTACGCGCTGCCGATGCTCGTGCACGACCGAGTGATCGGCTGGGCCAACGTGACGGCGCCCGAGGGCCGGCTGCAGCCGGCTTTCGGCTACGCCGGCAAGAAGCCACGCGACGCGGCCTTCCGCGCGGCGCTGGACGACGAACTGCACCGCATGACGCAGTTCCTGGCCGGGCGCTAAGTCCGGACAAAATCCCCTTATGCCCGAAGGTCTGGCGCGCGGGCGACAACCGCGCGCGGCAACGGGCTTCTAGAATCGCGCCGTTGTCCGGTTCGCCGGACGGCAAGCGTTCTCAGGGCGGGGTGCAATTCCCCACCGGCGGTGATGGCGGCGTAAAAAACCGCACAAGCCCGCGAGCGCCCGAGGCTGCGCAAGCAGGCCTAGGGGTCAGCAGATTTCGGTGCGATTCCGAAGCCGACGGTCACAGTCCGGATGAAAGAGAGCGCGAAATGCGGGCGAGCCCGCGCGTTCTGCCGTGAGCGCGCGGCCTGCCTTGCGGTTTCGTGCGCCCTGATTCAGGAAACCTGCTTTCAGAGGCACACCATGAGTCAGATCAACGACCTTCCCCTTTCCGCCATCACCGCGTCGAATGCATCGCGCGGCGAGCGCATCGCCTTCGTCGAAGCGCAATGGCATTCGGACATCGTCCACCAGGCACGCGACGCCTTCCTCGAAGAAATGGCGCGCCTTGGCGTGGCCCGCGAACGCATCGACATCTTCGACGTGCCGGGCGCCTTCGAGATCCCGCTGCACGCCAAGCGGCTCGCCAGCTCGGGCAAGTACGCGGCCATCATCGGGTGCGCGCTGGTGGTCGACGGCGGCATCTACCGCCACGAGTTCGTGGCGAACACGGTGGTCAGCACGCTGATGTCGCTGCAACTGGAAACCGACGTGCCGATCTTCTCGGCCGTGCTCACGCCGCATCATTTCCACGAGCACGTGGAGCACCGCAAGTACTTCCACCGCCACTTCGCGGTCAAGGGCACGGAAGTGGCCGAGGCCTGCTTCAAGACGCTCGAAGGGCTGAAGAAGGTCGACGCGCTGCTGGCGGCGTGACAACAGGCGCAAGCCTGCAGTAATCTGGGGGGATGAGTTCTTCATCACCATCCCCCAGAGAAGACCGCTACACCCTCTACGGAGCGCCCGGTTCGGGCGCCACCCCCATACACGCCGCGCTGACGCTGATCGGCGCGCAGGTCGAAACCGTCGAAATCTCCCCCTGGGAAAGCGAGGCCGAGCGCGAACGCATGTCGAGCATCAATCCGATGCGGCAGGTGCCCGCCCTCGTGCTGCCTTCGGGCGAGTTGATGACCGAGAGCGCGGCCATCCTGATCTGGCTCGGCGACCGCTACCCCGAGGCCGGGCTCTGCCCCGCGCCCGGCGATCCGCTGCGCGCGCGCTACCTGCGATGGATGGTTTACCTGTCGGCGTCCATCTATTCGCTGTTCTGGGTGCGCGACGAACCCACGCGCCTCACGCCCGACCCGGCCGCGCAGGCCGTGATGCTCGAACGCACCGCCGAGCGCATCGCGCACTGCTGGCACCTGATGGACATGCAGATCGACGAGCCCGCGCCCTACCTGCTCGGCGAGAAGCTGAGCATGCTCGACCTGTACGTGACCGTGATGTCGCGCTGGACGCTGCAGCGCACGCGCTTCTACCGCGTGGCGCCGCGCATGGCGCGGGTGGTTCGCCTCGTGGATGCCGATCCCCGGCTGGCAGACTTCTGGGCGGCGCGCTTTCCCTTCACCACGACCCCTTCGACCCCATGACCGCACGCACACCGACCACCGCCTATCCGATGACGATCTATCACAAGCCCAACTGCAGCACCTCGCGCAACGTGCTGTCGCTGATCCGCGAAAGTGGCGTGGAGCCCGAGATCGTGCTGTACCTGGAGACGCCGCCATCGAAGAAGAAGCTGCGCGAGCTGGCGAAGGCGATGAACATGGGTGCGCGCGATCTGCTGCGCGCCAAGGAAGCGCCATACGAAGAACTGAAGCTGGCCGATCCGAAATGGACCGACGACCAGCTGTTCGACGCCATCGTCGAGCATCCGATCCTGCTGCAGCGGCCCATCGTGGTGTCGCCGCGCGGCACGCTGATGTGCCGGCCGTGGGAGCGCGTGCGCGAGATCCTGCCGGCCTGAAGTGTCAGCCCGCGGCCTGCTGCGCCAGGCCCCACGCAACATGCTCGCGCACGAGTTCGCTCGAATGCCCGGCGCGTGTCGCCAGCGCCTCCAGCGCACCGGCCTCGCCCGCTCTCGCCGCATTGCCCAGTGCCACGGCAATGTTGCGCAGCCAGCGCTCATGCCCGATGCGGCGAATGGGACTGCCCTCGGTGCGGCGCAAAAAATCTTCTTCCGTCCACGCAAAGAGCTCGGCCAGCGTGCGTCCCGTGAGCCCTTCGCGCGCATCGAAGTCGGGCAGCTCGCTCTTCTTCGCGAACTTGTTCCAGGGGCAGATCAGCTGGCAGTCGTCGCAGCCGTAGATGCGGTTGCCCATCAGGGGGCGCAGCTCCACCGGAATGGGCCCGCCGTGCTCGATGGTGAGATACGAGATGCAGCGCCGCGCATCCAGCCGCTGCGGCGCGACGATGGCTCGCGTGGGGCAGATGTCGATGCAGGCACTGCAGCTGCCGCAGTGCGCCGTGACGGGCTCGCTCGGCGGCAGTTCCATGTCGACGTAGATCTCGCCCAGGAAGAACATCGAGCCCGCGTTGCGGTCCAGTATCAGCGTGTGCTTGCCGCGCCAGCCCTGCCCGCTGCGCGAGGCCAGCTCGGCTTCGAGCACGGGGGCCGAGTCGGTGAAGGCGCGGTGGCCGAAAGGCCCGACCTCTTGCGCGATGCGCTCGGCCAGTTTTGCGAGGCGGTTGCGCAGCACCTTGTGGTAGTCGCGGCCGCGCGCATAGACCGAGACGATGGCTTCGCCGGGCCGCGTGAGGCGGTCGAACTCGATGGCCTGCCACTCGGACTCTGTGCTGCGCGGCAGATAGTCCATGCGCGCGGTGATCACGCTCACCGTGCCCGGCACCAGTTCGGCCGGACGAGCACGGCGCGTGCCGTGTGTTGCCATGTATTGCATCTCGCCATGGAACCCATGGGCCAGCCATTGCATCAGACCGTCCTCGGCGCTCGATAGATCGACGCCCGCGATCCCGATTTGGGAGAATCCGAGTTCCCGGGCCAAAGCCCGAATACGAACAACGAGTGGATGGCTGACGATCACTTGCCGATTGTAGAAACGCACAAGAACACCCGCATCCTGCGCTGGTGCAGCGAAGCCGACACCGACGCCTTCGCGCGATCGCTGGCCGCTTCGCCCGCATTGCGCGACGCCTTCATCGCGCTGCAAGGCGACCTCGGCGCCGGCAAGACCACTTTCGTACGCCACCTGCTGCGCGCGCTCGGCATCGCGGGCCGCATCAAGAGCCCCACCTACGCGGTGGTCGAGCCCCACGAAGCGCCCGACGGCCTGCAGATCTTCCATTTCGACTTCTACCGCTTCGCCGATCCGCGCGAATGGGACGACGCCGGCTTCCGCGACATCTTCGCAGGGCCGGGCCTCAAGCTGGCCGAATGGCCGGAGAACGCCGCGGGCCGCACACCAGTTGCCGACCTCGCTATTAAAATAGAAGCAATGACCGACGACACACGCAGCGTGACCCTCCTCGCGAACACCCCTCGCGGCAGCGATCTGCTGGCGCGCACCGCCGCATGAAGGGGCGCGGCCTGAAACGGCGCGTGCTGCTGCAGGGCGGCAGCATCGCGCTGATGCTCGGCGTGCACCAGATCGCACGCGGCGCCACCATCCTCGCGGTGCGCGTCTGGCCGGCGGCCGACTACACGCGCGTGACCATCGAGTCCGATGCGCGGCTCAGTTCGCAGCAGCTCGTGGTCGGCAGCCCGCCGCGCCTGGCCGTCGACATCGAAGGCATCGAGCTCAGCCCCGAGCTGCGCGAACTGGTCGGCAAGATCAAGCCGGGTGACCCGTACATCAACGGCCTGCGCGTCGGCCAGAACGCGCCGAAGGTGGTGCGCATCGTTTTCGACCTGAAGCAGGCCGTGGTGCCGCAGGTGTTCTCGCTCGCGCCCGTGGCTGCATACAAGCACCGATTGGTGCTCGACCTGTATCCCGAGCAGGCGGTCGATCCGATGGAAGCGCTGATCGCCGAGCGCCTGCGCGATGCGCCCCGCGGCGGCAACAGCAACAACAGCTCCGCAGCCGTGGCCGGCGCACCGCCCGCACCGGCACGCCCCGCCCCGCCGGCCGTCGATCCGCTGGGCGACCTGATGGCACAGCAGGCGGTGCGTCCCGGCCCACCCGCACCGCCGCCGCCCGTGGTGACCGGCAGCGAGCGCCCGACGGGACTGCCCGTGCCCCTGACTCCCCCGCCGCCTGCGGTGGCCGCGGCACCCGCCAGGCCCGTCGCGCCGCCGGTAGCCGCCGGACGCGGTGACGCCACGGCGAGCCGCACCGACCGCATCATCATCGTGGCGCTCGACCCCGGCCACGGCGGCGAAGACCCCGGCGCCATCGGCCCCAACGGCACGCGCGAGAAAGACATCGTGCTGCAGGTGGCGCACCGGCTGCGCGAGCGCATCAACGCGAGCAGCGTGAACGGCAGCCCGATGCGCGCGTTTCTCACGCGCGACGCCGACTTCTTCGTGCCGCTGGGCGTGCGCGTGCAGAAGGCGCGGCGTGTGCAGGCCGACCTGTTCGTGAGCATCCATGCCGATGCCTTCACCACGCCCGCCGCGCGCGGCGCCAGCGTGTTCGCGCTGAGCCAGAGCGGCGCGTCGAGCAGCGCGGCGCGCTGGCTCGCCAACAAGGAAAACGACGCCGACAAGGTTGGCGGCGTGAACGTCGGCAATCACGAGGCACAGGTACAGCGCGCGCTGCTCGACATGAGCACGACCGCGCAGATCAACGACAGCCTGAAGCTCGGCGGCGCAATGCTCGGCGAGATCAAGGGCATCGGTGCGCGGCTGCACAAGGGGCAGGTCGAACAGGCCGGCTTCGCGGTGCTGAAGGCGCCGGACATCCCGAGCGTGCTGGTGGAGACCGCCTTCATCAGCAACCCGGAAGAAGAAGCCAACCTTCGCCGTGTCGACTACCAGGAGAACCTAGCCGATGCGCTGATGCGCGGCATCCAGCGCTATTTCGCCCAGAACCCGCCTCTGGCACGCAGCCGGCAGCTCTGATCTCGCGCTGCGGCTTTTGTAAAGCCAAAGCACGCCTTCCGTCCCACGCCGTGCGGCCCGCTACACCGCACAGGCAGGTGCGGCAGGCTCCTACACCGGGGCACCGCCTTGCGGACATGATGAATCATCACTCCTCGAAAGGTGGACATCATGAACACACGTCTCTGGATCGCTGCAGCCGCAGCCACTTCGGTCATGGCGATTGCAGGCTGCGCGAGCGGCCCTAACCAGAATCTCGGGACCGGGGTAGGCGTCGTAGGCGGCGCGCTGGTGGGCAATGCCATCGGCGGCAACACCGCAAGCACGGTGGGTGGCGCGGCCATCGGCGGCGTCATCGGCAACCAGATCGGTCGCAGTGCCGACGAGCGCAACTACTACAACCAGCAGCGCTATCCGCGGGGCAGCGGCTACTACCCGGGCAACGGGCCGAACTACTGATAGCAGCCTGAACGACAAAGCGCGCCGATTGGCGCGCTTTGTCGTTGATGGAGCAAGTCGTCAGGCCCGCGCCGCGCGCTCCTTCTCTGCCTTCGATGCACGCCACGCGCCAAAGATCGCGAGCAGGCCGGGCACGAAGATCAGCGCCCAGATGATCTTGTCCAGATGCTGGCGCACGAAGGGCAGGTTGCCGAAGAAGTAACCCGCGGTCGCGATGCCCAGCACCCAGAGGAGCCCGCCGATCACGTTGTACATGGTGAACTTCGCGCGGCTCATCTCGGCCACGCCGGCCACGAACGGCGCGAAGGTGCGGATGAAGGGCATGAAACGCGCAAGGATGATGGTGATGCCGCCGTAGCGCTCGTAGAAGCCGTGGGCCTGGTCGAAGGCCTTGCGGTTGAAGAAGCGCGAGTTCTCCCACTGGAACACCTTCGGCCCGAAGTAGCGGCCGATCGAATAGTTGCACTGGTCGCCCAGGATGGCCGCGGCGATGAGGATCCCGCAGGCCAGCGGAAAGCTCATGAGCCCCACGCCGCACAGCGCGCCCACGATGAAGAGCAGCGAGTCCCCGGGCAGGAACGGCATCACCACCGCGCCGGTCTCCACGAAGACGATGAGGAACAGCAGCGCATAGACCCAGGGCCCGTAGGCAATGACGAAGGCTTCGAGGTGCTTGTCGACGTGAAGGATGAAGTCGACGAGAAAGCTGATGATTTCCATGGGGGCGGATTATCCTTGCTGCCACCGAACGCCCTGCCAATCACCCCATGCCGCACATACGCGTGCCACCGATGCGGGCCAGCGCCTGAACGAGCACCGCTTTTAGAATGCCCCGGTGAGCGCCCTCCCCACTTCCATCTCCCCCACCGAACGCCGCCCCATCCGCGAACTCCCCGACGAGCTGATCAGCCAGATCGCCGCCGGCGAAGTCGTTGAGCGCCCCGCCTCGGTGGTGCGCGAACTGCTGGACAACGCGCTCGACGCCGGCGCCGGCCAGATCACGGTGCGGCTGGCCTCGGGCGGCGTGCGGCTGATCTCGGTCGAGGACGACGGCCTGGGCATCCCGCGCGAGGAACTCACGGTGGCCCTGCGCCGCCACGCGACCAGCAAGATCGCGAGCCTCAACGACCTCGAAACGGTCGGCACCATGGGATTCCGGGGCGAAGCGCTGGCCGCCATCAATGCGATCGCCGAACTCAGCATCCTTTCGCGCTTCGCCGGTTCCGAGGGTGCCTTCGCACTCGACGGCCGCACCGGCGAATTGCGGCCCGTGGCCCGCTCCACCGGCACCACGGTCGAGGTGCGCGAGCTGTTCTTCGCAACCCCCGCGCGCCGCAAGTTCCTGAAGACCGACGCCACCGAACTGGCCCATTGCATCGAGGCGGTGCGCCGCCACGCGCTGGCACGGCCGGAGGTGGGCTTTTCGGTCTGGCATGACGGCAAGCTGGTCGAGCAGTGGCGCGCCGCCACCACGCGCGAGCAGCGGCTGGCCGATGCACTGAGCGACGATTTCGTGGCGCAGAGCGTGGCCGTCGAGCGCGAAGGCGGCCCGGTGCGCGTGATCGGCCGCGCCGGCATTCCCGATGCGGCGCGCTCGCGCGGCGACCAGCAGTTCTTCTACGTCAACGGCCGCTTCGTGCGCGACAAGGTGCTCTCGCACGCGGTGCGCAGCGCGTACGAAGACGTGCTGCACGGACAGCGCCAGCCGATCTATGCGCTGTACCTCGAAATCGATCCGGCGCGCGTCGACGTGAACGTGCATCCGACCAAGATCGAAGTGCGCTTTCGCGACGGGCGCGAGGTGCACCAGGCGGTGCGCCACGCCATCGAGGACGCGCTGGCGGCTCCACGCGCGGGCGACGCCGTGGTGGCCGCGGGCGCACCGCAGCCGTTCTTCAAGCAGGCCCCGCTGCCATCGAACGCCAGTTGGGCGCAGCCCGCCATCAATTTCACGGCGCGGGAACGCGGCGCCGGCGACTTCGAGGCCATGTGGCCCAGGCGCAGCGAGCAGTTGGCGCATACGGCGGAGCCCACCGCCTCGCTCCTTTGGCCTTCCGCCAGTGCGGTTGCGACGACGTTCCCGCCATCCGCAGGGCTGCCCGCGGACGACCGCGCCGACACCGCCCCCCTCGCCACCAACGAGGAGGCCTGGCCGCTGGGCCGCGCGCTGGCCCAACTGCAGGGCATCTACATCCTGGCCGAGAACAGCCAGGGCCTGGTGATCGTCGACATGCACGCTGCGCACGAGCGCATCGTCTACGAGCGACTCAAGACGCAGCTCGAAGGCGCAGCCATCGCCAGCCAGCCGCTGCTGATCCCGGCCACCTTCGCCGCCACGCCGCAGGAAGTGGCCACGGCCGAAGCCTGCGCCGAAGTGCTGCCGACGCTGGGCCTGGAAATCACCCCCTTCTCGGCGCGCACCCTCGCGGTGCGTGCCGTGCCCGGAACACTGGCCGACGGCGATCCGGTGGAACTGGCGCGCAGCGTGCTGGCCGAGCTGGGCCAGCACGACGCGAGCACCGTGGTGCAACGCGCCCAGAACGAACTGCTGTCCACCATGGCCTGCCACGGGGCAGTGCGGGCCAACCGAAAGCTCACCATCGACGAGATGAACGCACTGTTACGCCAGATGGAAGCAACAGAACGTTCGGACCAATGCAACCACGGCCGGCCGACCTGGCGCCAGCTGTCGATCCGCGAGCTCGATTCGCTGTTCATGCGTGGCCGATAGGCAGATCCGCGTTTTTAGGCCTTTTTTCTAGGGTTTTCCGCCGTCATCGGAATTGTGGGCACGTACGTTGCATAGGTTCGTCAAGACGCCAGCGAGCGTTGTTTCGGGGGGTTACCAAAGTGCAGTGTCGGCGCACCTCGGTGAAAGCAGATGAACTTTTCAGCCGGCTCTGCTGTCCTTCAACCCCATGATGAAACGCTGGACCCTCCTCGCGTCTGTCCTCTCGCTGTGTGCCCTGCTGGCCGCCGGCTGCTCGACGCTCGACGAGCGGCAGCGCGAATGGATCTTTCAGCCCAGCGATAGCAGCTGGGGCAATACCGCCACCATGGCCAAGGGCATGGAAGACGTGTGGATCGATTTCCAGTCGTCCACCACCGGTGAGCCCGCCCGCCTGCACGGCCTGTGGCTGGGCGGCGCGCCCGAGACCACCGACACGCCCGTGCTGCTGTACCTGCACGGTGCCCGCTACAACGTGGCCGGCTCGGCGCCGCGCATCCAGCGCATGCACGAGCTGGGCTTCTCGGTTCTGGCGATCGACTACCGCGGCTTCGGCAAGAGCTCCAAGGGCCTGCCCTCGGAAGAGTCGGCCCGCGAGGACGCCCGCGCCGCCTGGACCTGGCTGGCTGCGCGCCATCCCAGGCAGCACCGCTACATCTTCGGCCACTCGCTGGGCGGCGCCATCGGCATCGACCTGGCGGCGCATGTGAACGACGAAAGCGGCACCATCGTGGAGAGCACTTTCACTTCCATCGCCGACGTGGTCAGCGGCTTCAAATGGGGCTGGCTTCCCTTCGGGGCCCTCATCACGCAGCGCTTCGAGGCCATCAACACCGTCAAGGACATCGGTGCGCCGCTGCTGGTGGTGCATGGCACGGCCGACAGCCTGATCAACCCCACGCTGGGCCGCAAGCTCTACGACGCGGCCACCGTGCCCAAGCTGTTCGTGCTGGTCGAAGGCGGCTCGCACCACAACACCAACTCGGTCGGCGAGGCGCAGTACCGCGCGGCGCTGGCACAGCTGTTCCGCATGAAGCCCGAGGGCATGGTGGCGCGCAACCAGCCGAAGCTGTCGCCGCCCTCGCTGGCTCCGCAGGACGTGCACGGCGAGGCGCGCGCGAGCAGCGTGCCCGCGGCGATCTAGCCCGGGGCTGCGTTCGAAAGGACAACCCCCTTCGAACGCAATCCCGTATCAGGCCAGGTTGAAAGGCAGTTGCCGCAAAGGCTTGCCCGTCAGCTGCGCGACGGCATTGGCGAACGCGGGCGCCAGCGGCGGCAGGCCGGGCTCGCCCATCCCCTTGGGCGCATCGGCGCTGGGCACGATGTGGATGTCGAACTCCGGCACCTGCGTGATGCGCGCCACGGTGAAGTCGCCGAAGTTGCCCTGCTGCACCACGCCGTCCTTCAGCGTGATCGCGCTGCCTTGCAGGCAGGTCGACAGCCCCATCACCGCCGCGCCCTGCACCTGCGCCTCCACGCTGCGCGGGTTGACGGCGAGGTTGCAGTGCACGCCGCTGGTCACGCGGTGCAGCACCGGCTGGCCGTCCTTGACCGAGGCTTCCACCACGTAGGCCACCACAGATTCGAAGGACTCGTGCACCGCCACGCCCCAGGCGCGGCCATCCGCCAGCTTCTTCTTGCCGTAGCCGCTCTTGTCCACGGCCAGCTGCAGCGCGGCGCGATGGCGCGGGTGCTTGTCGCCGAACAGCTGCATGCGGTAGGCCACCGGGTCCTGCCTGGTGCTGCGGGCGATCTCGTCGATCAGTGTTTCCATCACGAAGGCGGTGTGGGTGGAACCCACGCTGCGCCACCACAGCACCGGCACGTTGACCTGCGGATGGTGTACCGTGAGGCGCATCGGCACCGGGTACGGATCGCGCATGCCCTCGACGGCCGTGGCGTCGATGCCATCCTTCACCATCATCCCGGCGAACACCGTGCCCGCGGTGATGGACTGGCCCACGATGACGTGGTCCCAAGCCAGGATCTTGCCTCGCTCGTCGAAGCCGATGCGCGCGCGGTGCAGGTGCATGGGGCGGTAGTAGCCGCCCTTGATGTCGTCCTCGCGGCTCCACAGCAGGCGCACGGGCGCGTCGAGGCCTGCCGCGCGCGTGGCCTTGGCGATCTCGCAGGCCTCGACCACGAAGTCGCTCGAGCCCACGAAGCGCCGGCCGAAACCGCCGCCCGCCATCTGCACGTTCACCTTCACCTGCGAGGGATCGAGCTTCAGCGTGCGTGCCGCAGCCTGGCCGTCGAGGTCGGCGCTCTGGGTGCCGACCCACAGTTCGGCGCGTCCGTCCGACAGCTTCACGGTGCAGTTCAGTGGCTCCATCGGCGCGTGCGCGAGGTACGGAAACACGAACTCGGCCTCGAGCTTGCGCGGCGCGGTGGCCAGCGGTGCCATGTCGGCGTCGAACTTGCGATTGCCGGGACGGCCGGCGAGGTCACGGTATTGGACCAGCTGCTTGTCGCTGTCCACCTTTTCCACGGCGGCCGTGTCCCATTGCAGCTTCAGCGCGTCGCGGCCCAGCTTGGCCGGCCAGTAGCCGTCGGCCACCACGGCCACGCCTTCGGCGCCGCGGTCCAGCGGGATGCGCACCACGGCCTTCACGCCCTTGACGGCGCGCGCGGCGCTGTCGTCCACCGAGGCCAGGCGGGCGCCGAACACCGGCGGATGCGCCACCACGGCCGTGAGCTGGCCCGGCTGCCGCACGTCGATGCCGAAGTCCTGCTTTCCGCTGCTCTTGGCGCGCGCGTCCAGGCGCGTCGTTGCGCGGCCGATGATCCGGAAGTCCTTGGGGTTCTTCAACGTGACCTTCTCGGGCACCGGCAGCGCCATGGCCGCCTCGGCCAGTTCGCCGTAGCCCAGTTTGCGGCCGCCCGGGCCCAGCACCGTGCCGGCCTGCGTGCGCAGCGTGGCCGGGTCGACCTTCCAGCGCGCCGCCGCAGCCGACAGCAGCATGGCCCGGGCGCGGGCGCCGAGTTCGCGGTACTGCGTGAAGCTGTTCTTGATCGAATTGGAGCCGCCGGTCAGGTGCATGCCGAACAGAGGGTCTGCGTATGCCGCATCGTTCGTGCCGTTGCGGCTGCGCACCAGCGCCCAGTCGGCGTCCAGTTCCTCGGCCAGGATCATCGGCAGGCCGGTCTGCACGCCCTGGCCGAATTCGAGCCGGTTGATGGTCACCGTGACTTCGCCGCTGGGCGCGATCTGCACGAAGGCCGAGGGTTGCTGCGTCGGCTTGAGGCCGCCGGCCGCTGGCTTTGCACCATCGGCCTGCGCCATGGCCAGGTGGGGAAAGGCGCCGAGCGCGAGGCCGCCGGCACCGGCCATCTTGAGGAAGCTGCGGCGAGGCAGCGTGGCGGGCTCTTCGGCCGAAGCCTGGGCCATCAGGCGCTGCAGGGCGCGCGGCAGGTCGTGGTAGTCGATGGAGGGCAGCATGAGGACTCCTTCAGGCGAGGGTTCGGGCCGCATCGGCCACGGCGGCGCGGATGCGCGCATAGGTGCCGCAGCGGCAGATGTTGCCGGCCATGGCCGAGTCGATCTCGTCGGCGCTGGGCTGCTTGCCCGCGGGGAGCGACTTCAGGAACGCGGTCGCGCTCATGATCTGCCCGCTCTGGCAGTAGCCGCACTGCGCGACGTCGTGCCGCACCCAGGCGGCGTGCACCGCGGCGCCGACCTTGTCGCTGCCGTCGGTGGCGGCCTCGATGGTGGTGATCTTCTTGCCTTCGGCCGCGGCGATGGGCGTGATGCACGAGCGGATGGCCTGGCCGTCCATGTGCACGGTGCAGGCACCGCACAGCGCGGCACCGCAGCCGAACTTGGTGCCGGTCATGCCCAGCGAGTCGCGCAGGGCCCAGAGGATGGGGGTGCCGGGATCGGCATCGACCGTGTGTTCACGGCCATTGACGTGGAGCGCACTCATGTTCTTTTTCTCCGTGGGTGGTTGAGGGTCGGATTCACTTGGCGCCGTCGAGCAGCCACTGGGCCAGCGACTGCAGGTCGGCATCGGGCACCTGGGCCTGCGGCGGCATCGGCATCGCGCCCCATTTGCCCGAGCTGCCTGCCTTGATGCTTGCGGCCAACTGTGCGGCCGTGCCCTTGCCGTCGCCGTATTTGGCGCCGATGTCTTTCCAGGACGGGCCCACCACCTTGGTCGCGGGCTGGTGGCATGCGACGCATGAATACTTTTGCGCCAGCGCCTGGTTCGCTGCGGCGTGCAGTGGCCACACGGCGCCTGCACCAAGGCCCAGGACCATTGCGAAGGAGGCGACAAGGGAGCCCGGCGCCCTCGCGGCGCGATCCGTGCCGCATGGCTGAATCCGCTGGAGTTCGGTCGTTTCTGTTTTCGTCATGGCATCGTGAGAAAAAGGAATTGTCTGATTCGACGGATGGCCCTCTGCGCATGCCGCGGCATGCGGGCCGGCACGTCGCCGGCCAGTGTCGGGCGAAGACCCGTCGGCCGCTAGCCTGATTCGCGCGTGTTCTTGCCTGAAACTCCAAGACTGCGCCGTCAACGCGTGGGCCCGGGAAGCGCGGCCGCGGGCCATCCGCCCCGGTCCGCAAACCGGCACGCGCCATTTGCTACCCTCGGCGCATCATGTCTCCCAGCTTCGCACCGGCCGCCGAGGCCCCATCTCCGGCTTCTCCGGCATCGCCCGCCGCTGCGCGCTCCGATCCGCCGCGCTACGTGGCGCTGGCCGGCCCCACCGCTTCGGGCAAGACGGCCGCCGCGCTGGCGCTCGCGCGCATCCAGCCGGTGGAAATCGTCTCGGTGGATTCGGCACTCGTCTACCGCGGCATGAACATCGGCACCGCCAAGCCCACGCCCGCCGAACAGGCCGCCGTGCCGCATCACCTGATCGACATCCTCGATCCGCGCGAGAGCTACAGCGCCGCCGCGTTCGTGGCCGACGCCACTCGGCTCATCGGCGAGATCCGCGCGCGCGGCGCGCTGCCGCTGCTGGTGGGCGGCACGATGCTTTATTTCAAGGCGCTGTTCGACGGTATCGACGCCATGCCCACGGCCGATGCCGCAGTGCGCGCGCGCATCGATGCGGAAGCCGCCACGCTCGGCTGGCCGGCCATGCACGCGCGGCTCGCGCAGGTCGACCCGGTCACGGCCGCGCGGCTCGCGCCGCAGGACAGCCAGCGCATCCAGCGCGCGCTCGAAGTGTGGGAGAGCAGCGGCCAGCCGCTGTCGAGCTTTCATGCGAGCGACAACAAGACCGCCAAGGCTGTCGAAGGCGGCGTGCTGTTCTCGCTCGAGCCGGCCGACCGCGCCTGGCTGCACACGCGCATCGCCGAGCGCTTCGACGCGATGCTTGCGGCCGGCTTCCTCGACGAAGTGCGTTCGTTGCGCGCGCGCGGCGACCTGTCGACCGAGTTGCCCTCGATGCGCTGCGTCGGCTACCGGCAGGCGTGGGAAACGCTCGATGCCTGCGACAACGCGGCACCCTCCGCCAAGGCCATGGCCGAGCTGCGCGAACGTGGCATCGCCGCCACACGCCAGCTTGCCAAGCGGCAGATCACCTGGCTGCGCAGCATGTCGCAGCGCACCGTGATCGCCTGCGACGCGCCCGACGCGGTGCAGGCCGCCGTTCAACTGATCGCCAAGACCACAAGCCCCGGATGACGCTGCGCATTTCCAACCTCGGCAAGCACTACGGCGATGCGCCTGTCTTCGAGAACGTGACGCTGGAGGTCCGGCCCGGCGAGTTCGTCGCCGTCGTAGGCGAATCGGGCGTCGGCAAGTCGACGCTGCTCAACTGCATGGCCGGCCTTGACAGCTGGGACCAGGGCACGGTCACGCACGAAGGCACCGACATCGGCGCGCTCGACGGCGAGGCCTGCGCGCTCTGGCGGCGGCGGCACGTCGGCTTCGTGTTCCAGGCCTTCCACGTGCTGCCGCACCTCGACGTGGCGCAGAACGTGTCGCTGCCGCTGATGCTGCTCGGCGCACAGCAGAAGGACGACGCCCGCGTCGCGCACATGCTCGAATCGGTGGGCCTGCCCGGCATGGGCGCTCGGCTGCCGCAGACGCTGTCGGGCGGCCAGTTGCAGCGCGTGGCGATTGCGCGCGCGCTGGTGCACCGCCCCGCCCTGCTGCTGGCCGACGAGCCCACGGGCAACCTCGATCCGTCCACCGCTGCAAAGGTGATGGAACTGCTGATCAGCCAGACCCGCGAGCACGGTGCATCGCTGGTGCTGGTGACGCACTCCGAGAGCGCGGCGGCCCGGGCCGACCGCCTGCTGCACCTGACGGCCGGCGGAATACGCGCCTGAACTACTGCGGCGCGATCAGCGCGGCGTAGCGCGACAGGTCGACGTTGCCGCCGCTGATCACGATGCCGACGCGCTGTCCGGCGACGGCCTTGCCGGCCGCAATGGCGCCTGCAAGGGCAAGGCAGCCGGTCGGCTCCACCACCATCTTCATGCGCTCGGCGAAGAAGCGCATCGCGTCGACGAGCTGCTCGTCGGTGACGGTGAAGATGTCGTCCACGTCACGGCGGATGATGCCGAAGGTGTACTCGCCCAGGTGCTGCGTCTGTGCACCGTCGGCTATGGTCTTCGGCGTTTCGATGTGCACGATCTTCCCCGCACGGAACGACTGCTGGCCGTCGTTGCCCGCCTCGGGCTCGACGCCATAGACCCTGCAGTTCGGCGCCAGCGCGCGCGCCGACAGCGCCGAACCCGACAGCAACCCGCCGCCGCCCAGGCACACGAACAGGTGGTCGAGCGGGCCGGTTTCCTCGATCAGTTCCTTCACCGCCGTGCCCTGCCCCGCAAGCACGTCGGGATGGTCGTAGGGCGGGATCATCGTCATGCCGCGCTCCTGCGCGAGCCGCTTCGTCAGCGCCTCGCGGTCTTCGGTGAAGCGGTCGTACATCACCACTTCCGCGCCGTAGCCCTTGGTGGCGGCGACCTTGGCGGCGGGCGCGTCCTTGGGCATGACGATCACCGCCGGCATCGCCAGCAGGCGCGCCGACAGCGCGATGGCCTGCGCATGGTTGCCCGACGAGAACGCGATCACGCCGCCCTTGCGCTGCGCGGCATCGAACTTCGACAGCGCGTTGAACGCGCCGCGGAACTTGAATGCGCCCATGCGCTGGAAGTTCTCGCACTTGAAGAAGAACTCGGCGCCCCAGCGTTCGTTGGCGGTGGCCGAGCGCAGCACCGGCGTGCGGTGGGCATGGCCTTCGAGCCGCGCGGCCGCGGCAATGACGTCGTCATAGGTAGGTAATTGCATGGGCCGAGCTTAGCGGGGGCTCGCGTTTTTTTGCAGCCCCGATGGGTAAAAACCCGGGATGCATGCTCGCGCAATTTCTGTACTCTGTATACAGAGTTCGAAGAAAGCCGACATGCCCGCCCAGCTCCTCAGCATCGAAGTCGCTCCCGACCTCGTCGACCAGGTCTACCGCGCCCTGCTCGGCGCCATCAGCAGCGGCACGCTCGCGCCGGGCGAACGCATCACGCAGGAAGACATCGCTCAGCGCCTCTCGGTGTCTCGCCAGCCCGTGCTCCAGGCGCTGCGGCTGCTCAAGAAAGACGGCTTCGTGCTCGACGCGCCCGGCCGCGGCGTGCTGGTGGCGCCGCTGGAAGCTGAGGCGATGCGCCAGGTCTACCAGGTGCGTGGCGCGCTCGACGTGCTGGCCGCACGGCTCGCGGCGCGCCAGCGTTTTCGCATCGACCTGAAGCTCATCGAACGCGGCCGGCGTGCCGCGCGCGGGCGCAATGTCGAAGCCATGATCGATGCGGACGTGGCCTTTCACCAGGCCATCTACGAGGCCTCGGGCAACCCGCTGATCGGCCAGAGCGCCGACCCGCATTGGCGTCACCTGCGCCGCGCGATGGGCGCGGTGCTGCAGGCGGAGCCGCAGCGCGAATCGCTGTGGGACGAGCACGAGGCGATCGCCGCGGCCATTGCCGCCGGCAACGCGGACCGCGCCGCACGCCTGAGCGAAGAACACGTCTCTCGGGCCAGCCAGGCATTGAGCGAACGGCTCGCGCAGCAACTGGCGCGCACCGCATCCACCACCACGCAGAAAAAAGGAGACAAGGCATGAAGCTGCCCCCCGAGCAACGCGCGCAGTTCGAGCGCGACGGCTATCTGTTCTTTCCCGGCCATTTCTCGGCTGAAGAAACCAGGGTGCTGACCGACGCGGTGCCCGATCTCTACAGCAGGCGCGAAGCCTTCAACGTGCGCGAGAAAGGCTCCGACGCCGTGCGCACGAACTTTGCCGCGCACCTCGTCAGCGAGCCCTTCGCCCGCCTGGCGCGCCATCCGCGCATGGTCGGCCCGGTGACCGACCTCTTCGACGAAGAGGTCTACATGCACCAGTTCAAGATCAACGGCAAGATGGCCTTCGAGGGCGACGTGTGGCAGTGGCACCAGGACTACGGCACCTGGCTCAACGATGACCTGATGCCCACCGAACGCGCGATGAACGTCGCGATCTTTCTCGACGAGGTGACCGAGCACAACGGCCCGCTGATGTTCATTCCGGGCAGCCACCGCAAGGGCGTGGTCGATGCGAAGCATGACCTCACGACCACCAGCTACCCGCTGTGGACCGTGGACAACGACCTGATCCGCCAGCTGGTGGATCGCGCGGGCGGCAAGCACGGCGGCATCGTCTCGCCCAAGGGCCCGGCCGGCTCGATGATCCTCTTTCACAGCTGCCTCGTACATGCATCGGGCAGCAACCTCTCGCCCTTCAACCGCGTGGCGGTGTACCTGAGCCTGTGCGCCGTCAGCAATCACATCCGGCGCCACAAGCGGCCCGAGTACATCGCGCACCGAAACTTCACGCCCATCGAGATGCTGCCCGACGACTGCCTGCTGAAGCCCTACCCCGTCGAGGTGCCGTGGAAGAACGGCCTGCCAGAGAGCGCATTGCGCACCTCGCTCGACGTGCTCGACACCGTGGAGGCCTGAACGACATGAGTCTGCACGCCCGCCTGCAGCAGCGCGCCGCAGAAGGCCGCCCCGTCCGCATCGGCCTGATTGGCGCCGGCAAGTTCGGCGCGATGTACCTCGCGCAGATTCCGCGCACGCCCGGCGTGCAACTGGTCGCCATTGCCGACCTCTCGCCCGACGCGGCCCGTGTCAACCTCGAACGCGTGGGCTGGAAGGCGGGGCGCGCCGCCGCGGCTTCGGCGCAGGAAGCGCTGAAGCAAGGCACCACCTGGATCACCGACGACTGGCAGGCCGTGACGCGCGAGCCATCGATCGACATCGTGGTCGAGTGCACGGGCAACCCGATCGCCGCGGTCGACCACTGCCTGGACGCATTCGCGCACGGCAAGCACGTGGTGAACGTGACGGTCGAGGCCGATGCCTTCTGCGGCCCGCTGCTCGCCCGCCGGGCACAGCAGGCCGGCGTGGTGTATTCGCTCGCCTTCGGCGACCAGCCCGCGCTGATCTGCGACCTGGTCGACTGGGCGCGCACCTGCGGCTTTCCGGTGGTGGCGGCCGGGCGCGGCCACAAGTGGCTGTCGCACTTCACCGAATCGACTCCCGAGACGGTGTGGGGCAACTACGGCCTCACGCCCGAGCAGGCCAGGCGCGGCGGTCTCAACCCGAAGATGTTCAACAGCTTTCTCGACGGCTCCAAGCCTTCCATCGAAAGCTCGGCGGTCGCCAACGCCACCGGCCTCACCGTGCCGTCGGACGGCCTGCTCTACCCGCCCGCGAGCGTGGAGGACATTCCCTTCGTCACGCGGCCGAAGAGCGAGGGCGGCGTGCTGGAGCGCAAGGGCATGGTCGAGGTGGTGTCCTCGCTGGAGGCCGACGGGCGGAAGATCCCGTACGACATCCGCATGGGCGTGTGGGTCACGGTCGAGGCCGAGACCGACTACATCCGGAACTGCTTCGAGGAATACAACGCCCACACCGACCCCAGCGGGCGCTACTTCACGCTCTACAAGCGCTGGCATCTGATCGGCCTCGAAGTCGGCATGTCGGTGGCCAGCGTAGCGCTGCGCGGCGAGCCCACCGGTGTCGCCACCTGCTGGAACGCCGACGTGGTCGCCACCGCCAAGCGCGACCTGCCGGCAGGCGAAATGCTCGACGGCGAAGGCGGCTACACGGTGTGGGGCAAGCTGCTGCCGGCCGAGCGCTCTCTGCGCCTGGGCGGCCTGCCGCTCGGGCTGGCGCACAACGTCAAGCTGGTGCGCCCGGTGAAGAAGGGCCAGAGCCTGAGCTGGGCCGACGTGGCGATCGACAGGACGACCGCAGCCTACAAGCTGCGCAGCGAGATGGAGGCGATGTTCGCGCCTTCGGGGCGGGCATTGCACCCGACGGCAATCGCGTAAAAAATCTTCTGCTCGACACGCCCTGCGTGTCGAAATGACCGCCGGCGGGCCGTCATTGTGGTGAGCGATCCTGCTCGACAGCCTTTTCCATGACGGAGAGACACCATGCAGTACATGTTGATGTTCTATCAGCCCGCGGCCGAATTCGAACAACGCGAAGATGCGTCCTCGCAGGCCTACCGGGCCAGCTGGGTCGCGTACGCCGACGCCGTGCGCCAGGCCGGCATTTCGCTCGGCGGCCACGGCCTTTTCCCGCCCATGACCGGCACCACGCTGCGCGTGCGCGGCGACAAGCGCCAGGTGCAGGACGGCCCCTTCGCCGACACCAAGGAGCAGCTCGGCGGCTACTTCGTGGTCGACGTGCCCAACCTCGACGTGGCACTCGAGTGGGCGGCGCGTGCCCCCTGCGCCACCAGCGGTGGAGTGGAGGTCCGGCCCGTCTTCACGGCCACGGCTGTAGCAACGGCATGAGCCGCCGGGCCGCTCCCAAGGCGAATACCGCAGCGCGGAGCGCGGAGGTTCTCGGGTGAGCAATCCGGCAGCTCGCCAGGCCGCCGAGCGTGCGGCGCGCGATTCGTATGGCCGGCTGCTGGCCATCCTGTCGGCGCGCACGCACGACATCGCCGCATCGGAAGACGCATTGGCCGACGCCTTCGCGCGAGCACTCGAGCGCTGGCCGGCCGATGGCATTCCCGCACAGCCCGACGCATGGCTGCTGAGCGTGGCGCGGCACCGCAAGCTCGACGCCTGGCGCCACACCCGCGTACAGGACGCGGCGACGCAAAGCCTGATGTTGCTGGCCGGCGAGGTCGACGAAGGCACCACCGACGGCGCGGCCGTGCCCGACGAGCGGCTGCGCCTGCTCTTCGTGTGTGCGCATCCGGCCATCGACGCGGCCGCGCGCGCACCGCTCATGCTGCAGACCGTGCTCGGGCTCGACGCCGCGCGCATGGCCGGCGCCTTCCTCACCGCGCCGGCCACGCTGGGCCAGCGGCTGGTGCGCGCCAAGGCCCGCATCCGCGCGGCCGGCATTCCCTTCGAATATCCGCGAGCGCGCGACCTGCCGCAGCGGCTGCAGGACGTGCTCGACGGCATCTACGCCGCCTACGGCACCGGCTGGGACGACGTGGACGGCGCCGACGCCCTGCCCCGCGGCCTCACGGCCGAGGCCATCGACCTCTGCCGCATCCTCTGTGGCCTGATGCCGAACGAACCCGAGCCGCTCGGCCTGCTCGCGCTGATGCTGTTCTGCGAGGCCCGCACGGCCGCGCGCCGCAGCGATGCCGGCGCTTATGTGCCGCTCGATCAGCAGGACATCACGCGCTGGGACCATGAACTGCTCGCGCAAGCTGAACACCATCTGCGGCGGGCCTGCGCCATGCAGTCGCTCGGCGCCTACCAGCTGGAGGCGGCGATCCAGTCGGCACACTGCGAGCGCCGCGCCGGCGCACCGGTGCCGCCCGAAACACTGGTGGCCCTGTACGAGGGCCTGCTGGCGCTGCGGCCGAGCGTCGGGGCACAGGTCAGCCGCGCCTGCGCGCTCGCCAATGCGCGCGGACCTGAAACCGGCCTGCGGGCGCTCGATGCCATTGCGGCCAATGAGGTGACGAACTACCAGCCCTTCTGGGCGGCGCGCGCCCATCTGCTCGCGGCCGGCGGTGCACGGGCGGCGGCACGGCAGGCCTACGACCGGGCCATCGGGCTCAGCGCCAGCGCGGTGGTGCGTGCGTATCTGCATGCGATGTCGGACCGGCTCTGAGCGGCCGACTCTTCATCAACGCCGCCGTCACTCCCGCGGCGCGGCCACCGGCTCAGTCTCGCGCACCAGCAGCTTCGATCCGCGCACATCGCGACAATCGGCCCATGCGCGCATTGCTCACCACCTTCTCCTGGCAGGAACTCCGCCATCACCCCTGGCGCAATGCGGCGGCCGTGCTGGCGGTGATGCTGGGTGTGGCGCTGGCCTTCTCGGTGCAGCTGATCAATGCGTCGGCGCTCGACGAGTTCGCGAGCGCGGTGCGCTCGGTCAACGGCCAGCCCGACCTGGAAGTGCGCGCCGTGCAGGGTGGCTTCGACGAGGCCGTGTTCGCGCGGCTGGCCCGTCATCCGCAGGTGACGCTGGCGAGCCCCGTGGTCGAGCTCCAGGGCCTGGCGCTGGCGGGCGAGCGCCAGGTTCCGATGCGCGTGATCGGCGTCGATGCGCTGGTGCTGCCTGCCATCGCCCCGGCGCTGATGCCACAGGCCGCAGCCGGTGCCGATCGCTTTGCGCTGTTCGCACCGGGCCATGTGTTTCTCAACACCGCGGCGCGCACCGCGCTGGGCCTGCCCGCGCAAGCGCCCGGCGGTGGCGTCGTGGAGACGATGCAGCTGCGCAGCGGCGATGCCTGGCAGCGGCTCGACGTGTCCGGCCACGTCGCCGCCAGCGGCTCGGCGCTCGCGGTGATGGACATCGCGGCCGCGCAGGAGCTGTTCGGCCAGGTCGGCCGGCTCAGCCGCATCGACCTTCGGCTGGCACCCGGTACCGACAGGGCCGCCTTCATGGCCTCGCTGCAGCAGTCGCCGGGCTGGCCCGCAGGCGTGCAGTTCGCCGAGCCCGGCGATGCGGCCGAGCGCGTGAGCAACCTGTCGCGCGCCTACCGCGTCAACCTGACGGTACTGGCGCTGGTGGCGCTCTTCACGGGCGCGTTCCTGGTGTTCTCGGTGCTGGCGCTCAGCGTGGCCAAGCGCGCGCAGCAGTTCGCGCTGCTCGGCGTGCTGGGCCTGACGCCGCGCGAACGGCTGCGGCTGGTGCTGACCGAATCGCTGGTGCTGGGTCTGATCGGCAGCACGGCCGGGCTCGTGCTCGGCACCGCGCTCGCGGCCTTTGCGCTGCGGGTGCTCGGCGGCGACCTGGGCGGCGGGTATTTCGAATGCGTCGCGCCCAAGCTGCACTGGAGCAGCGGCGCGGCGGCGCTCTACGGCGGACTCGGCGTGGTGGCCGCATTGGTTGGCGGCTGGTGGCCCGCGCGCGCGGCGCAGGCGCTGCCCGAAGCGCAAACACTCAAGGGGCTGGGCGCGGCGCCTACCCAGGGCAACAGCCACTGGCTGGCGCTGGGGCTGATCGCGCTCGGCGCGGTGCTGGCCAACGTGCCGGCCATCGGCGGCATTCCAGTGGCCGCGTATTTGTCGGTGGCCTGCCTGCTGGTGGGCGGCATCACCGCCCTGCCCTGGCTCATCGCGCTGCTGTACGACCGCATCGCGCCCGCGTTCGCGCAACGCGTGCTGCCGATGCTGGCCATCGAGCGCGCGCGCCGCATGCGGGGCACGGCGGCCGTGGCAGTGAGCGGCGTGGTCGCGAGCCTGAGCCTCGCGGTCGCGCTCACGGTGATGGTCGCCAGCTTTCGCGATTCGGTCACGCACTGGCTCGACGTGGTCCTGCCGGCCGACCTGTACCTGCGCGCCACTGCGGGTGGGCGCGGCGGCAACGCCGGCAACAGCAGCAGCACCGACACCGCGACCTTCCCGCCCGCCTTCGTGCAGGCGCTGGCGCAGTTGCCCGGCGTGGCGCGCACGGGCACGCTGCGCACGAAGACACTGCAGCTCGACGCGACCCGGCCCGCGGTCACGCTGATCGCGCGCAGCCTCGAAGGCGGCGCCACGCAGTCGCTGCCGCTGGTGGGCGTCGCGCTGCCGGTGCCCGAGGGGCAGGTCGGCATCTACGTGAGCGAGCCGATGGTCGAGCTGTACGGCGCGAAGCCGGGCACCGCGTTCGCGCCGCTGTCGGCCGCAATGGGCGTGGCAGCCGGCACGAAGAAGCCGCAGGTGTTCTTCGTGGCGGGCGTGTGGCGCGACTATGCGCGGCAGTTCGGCACGGTCACGATGGACGCGCGCGATTTCGAACGCATCACCGGCGAACGCAACGTGAGCGACGTGGCGCTGTGGCTCGCGCCCGGTGCGTCGGAAGGCGCGGTGCAGGCACAGGTGCGCGCACTGGCGGCGCGCCAGGAAGGCGGCTCCGCGGAGTCCGTCGAGATCGCCTCGGTCGGCCAGATCCGCACGACCTCGCTGCGCATCTTCGACCGCAGCTTTGCCGTGACCTACTGGCTGCAGGCGGTGGCCATCGCCATCGGCCTGTTCGGCATCGCCGCGAGCTTCAGCGCGCAGGTGCTGGCACGGCGCAAGGAGTTCGGCCTGCTCGCACACCTGGGCTTCACACGGCGGCAGGTGCTGGCGGTAGTGGCGGGCGAAGGCGCCGCGTGGACGGCCATCGGCGCGGTCGCGGGGCTGCTGCTCGGGCTGGCCGTGTCGGTGGTGTTGGTGAAGGTGGTGAACCCGCAGAGCTTCCACTGGAGCATGGACCTGCTGGTGCCGTGGCTGCGGCTGCTGGCGCTGTGCGGCGCGGTGGTGGTGGCGGGCACCGTCACCGCCTGGCTGGCAGGGCGGGCGGCGGCCGGCAGGGATGTGGTGTTGGCGGTGAAGGAAGACTGGTAGGCAGGTGCTTCGCCTGCCGCCCCGGCCTCAGCGGCCTGGCGTCAGCTGGATGCGCTCCACGGTTTCCTTCTCGACCGCGGCGCGGGTATAGACCAGCGGCACGTACTTGCCCTCCAACCACAGTGGCGCCAGGTCGCGGTAGTTGGGGCTGTCGGGGTTGCCCGACTGGCCCGGCGTGTTGATGACACGCGACGCGTCCCAGTTGCCCACGTCGAGCACCATGCGGAACGAGGCGCCCGCAGTCAACTTGTAGTCGCTCGGCCGATAGGTGGCGGCCATCGGCGTGAAGGCCGAGCCGGACATGGGCCAGTCGCCCACGTCGAGCTTCTTGCGCGTGGCCGCATCGACCACGCCACCCAGCGGATGGCGGAACTCGGCGCGATGCAGCGTGCCCCACTTCCATGCGGCGGCATCGGGGCCGAGCCTGGCGCTGAGTTCCTGCATGGCGAGCGGCAGGGTCTCGAGCAACAGCGTGTCGCGTTGCTCGTTCGTGACCCAGCCGGACGGGTTCTCGAGCAGCAGCACCATGCGCGTGTTGTCGCCGGGCCCGGCCAGCGCGGCGCCCGCATCGCCCGCGCCAGCCTTGAGCACGGCCGCGCGCAAGGGCTTGCTGCTCCAGACTTCGTACAGCGCGGCGGCGGCGCTGTCGCGGTCCATGGCGCCGTCCCAGCCCTGGAGCATGCGCAGCGCCGAAGCGGTCTGCGGATCGTCGCTGCGCAAGCCGGCCAGCAGCTTGAGCAGCCGCTGCGCGGGCGTGGCGACGATGTCGTTCTGCATGCGCTGCGAGTCCTCGACGGTAAAGCGCGAACCCGCCGCCACCTTGGCCGCGAACAGCGCCTTGAGGCGGCGTGCGCGGGCCGCGTCGCTCCACTCGTAGCCGACGCCCTTCTTCGCGGCGGGGTGGTCGGGCGGAATGTTGTTCTCGTTGGCCGTCACGACATAGCCGCGCGCGGGGTTGAACTCCGAAGGCAACTCGTCGCCGTTGCGAAAGCCCGACCACTCGTAGCGCCCGTCGCCGGGCACCGGCATCAGGCCGTCCCAGTTGGGCCGGATGGGCGTGAGGCCGCCGGGGATCCAGCCGACGTTGCCGCTGGTGTCGGCGTAGACCTGGTTTTCGCCTGGCGCGCCCCAGCGGTTCATGGCCGCGCGAAACTGGTCCCAGTTGCGCGCGCGCATGTAGTCCATCGAACCGAAATACGGCGCCATGCCAGGCTCCAGCCACGCGGCGCGCAACGCATACGCGCGCTGCTTGCCGGGCTCGGCCAGCAGCACGGGGCCATGGCGGGTGAAGGTGTTGACCACCTCGCGCGGCGCGCTCTCGCCCTTCACCTCGATGCGCTCCGTGACGCGCGTCATCGGCTCCCAGCGGCCCTGGTAGCGGTACTCGCCGGGGTCGCTCGGGTTGAGCTGGTACACGTACAGGTCTTCCTGGTCCATGTAGAAGCGCGTGAGGCCGAAGGCGATGGTGCCGTTGTGGCCGATCGACAGGCCCGGCAGGAAAGGCTCGCCTGCGCCGATGGCGTCCATGCCAGGCGCGCTCAGGTGCGTCATGTAGCGCAGGCTCGGCGCGCCGTGCGAGCGGTGCGGGTCGTTGGCCAGGATGGGCCGGCCGGTGGCGGTGAGCTTCGGCGAGATCACCCAGTTGTTGCTGCCGTAGGCGCCAGTCGGGTCGCCCTGCGACGCTTGCTGCTGCTCTTCTCCCAGCTGCGCCGTGGCTTCCGCGCTGCCGGGCAGCAGGGCCACGGGCACGACAGTCGCGCCCGCGTTCACGCCCAACCGCGTATTGGCCTTGGTGAACTGCGGCGGCTCGGTGGCGCGCAGGTAGGCCGCGCGCAATTCGGTGGCCGGAATGCCGCACGGGTCGAGCCCCGGCGGCATGCGCGGCGTGACGGGCGGATCGAGCTCGCGGCGCAGCCAGTCGGCCTTGACGCCGGCAGCGCCCCCGCAGAACGCGCGGGCGCGTTCGATCTCGGAAGTGAAGTTGAGCGTGAGGCCGTGGTGGCGGATGCGCACCACGTCCTCGGGCGACCATGTCGCGGGCTGGTAGCCGAGCAGCGCGAATTCTGCGGGCAGCAGTGCGGGCTGTGCGCGCACCTGTGCCACGTAGGCGTTGACACCCGCGGTGAAGGCTTCAGCCACGCGCTTGGCGTCGGAGCCGTAGGCGAGCCATTCGCGGTACATGTCGCCGCGGTAGAGCACGGCGCGCGCGGCGCGATCGCTCTCGACCCAGGCCGGGCCGAAGTCCCTGGCCATTTCGCCGAGGCCGCGTTTGCGCCACAGGTCCATCTGCCAGAGCCTGTCGCGCGCGGCGATGTAGCCCTGCGCCACGAAGGCGTCGTAGAGCGTGCCCGCATAGAGATGCGGCACGCCCCAGCGGTCGATCAGCACCTCGGCGGGCTTCTCGAGCCCCGGCACTGCGAACGACGAGGAGGGCCGCGTCGGCATGCCGTTGCCGGAGGGGCTGCTGGCGCAGCCGGACAACGCGAGGGCCGCGAGCGCAACGGCGCCCAGGTTCGTTTTTTTCATGTGTCTCCGTCTCCTCTGCCTTGTGAGCGGCAGCGCACAGTATCCCGATTTACGGCCGCGCCGGGTTACAAACCATGACTTGTAGACTGAGGCCGATATGCAGCAAATACTTTCTTCTTCGTCCTGCAACGCCTGGCTCGACAGCGCCATCCGCCGCATCGAGGCCGACTACCAGCGCAGCGCCGACACGCACCTGATCCCGCTGCCCCTGCCCTCGCTCGCGGCGCACGGCATCGACCTCTACCTGAAGGACGAATCGACGCACCCGACCGGCAGCCTCAAGCACCGGCTCGCGCGTTCGCTCTTTCTCTACGCGCTGTGCAACGGCTGGGTGCGCGAGGGCACCACCATCGTCGAGGCCTCGAGCGGCTCCACGGCCGTGAGCGAGGCCTACTTCGCGCGGCTGCTGGGCCTGCCCTTCATCGCCGTGATGCCGCGTACCACCTCGCCCGAGAAGGTCGCGCAGATCGCCTTCTACGGCGCGAGCTGCCACTTCGTGGACCATGCCGCCCAGGTGTACGAAGAGGCGCGCGCGCTGGCCGAGCGCAGCGGCGGCTACTACATGGACCAGTTCACGTATGCCGAGCGCGCGACCGACTGGCGCGGCAACAACAACATCGCAGAGAGCATGTTCCAGCAGATGGCGCGCGAGCGGCATCCGGTGCCGAAGTGGATCGTGGTGGGCGCGGGTACGGGCGGCACCAGCGCGACCATCGGGCGCTACCTGCGCTATCGCTGCCACGACACGCAGGTGTGCGTGCCCGACCCCGAGGGCTCCGTGTTCTCGGCCTACCACCGCACGGGCGATGCCTCGCTGACGGACGCGGGCTCACGCATCGAAGGCATCGGCCGGCCGCGCGTGGAGCCCAGCTTCATCCGCACGCTGGTCGACCGGATGATCGAAGTGCCGAACCTCGACTCGGTGGCGGCGATGCATGCACTGTCGGCACTGCTGGGCCGCAAGGTCGGGCCGTCGACGGGCACCAACTTCATCGGCATGCTGGCCGTGGCGCACGAAATGCGCGCGGCGGGACAGCAGGGCTCCATTCTTTCGCTGCTGTGCGATGCGGGCGAGCGCTATCTGCCGAGCTACCACGATGCGGCCTGGGTGCGGAATGCCTTCGGCGACATCGCGCCGGCGCAGCGGCGCATCGATGCGCTGGTGGCGGCATGAGGCCTCCTCCTTCGCCGCTGTTCGGCCTCTCGCGGCGCGGCCTGCTGCTGGCGGCGCTCGCGGCCGGGCCGCTGACGGCGTGGGCACTGCCCGAGCGCCGGATGGAGTTCCCGCGCGACTTCGGCAGCCACCCCGACCTGCACACCGAATGGTGGTACGTCACCGGCCACGCGAAGACTCCGGGCGGACGAGAGTTCGGCTTCCAGGTGACCTTCTTCCGCTCGCGCGTCGACGCCACGCAGGGCATGCGCTCGGCCTTCGCCGCGAAGCATCTCGTGTTCGCGCACGCGGCCGTCACCGACCTCGAAGGCCGCGTGCTGCTGCACGACCAGCGCATCGCACGCGCGGGCTTTGGCGTGGCCGAAGCCGGCACCAACGACACCGACGTGCGCATCCGCGACTGGTCGCTGGTGCGGGAGAACGGGCTCTACGTTGCGCGCGTTCCGGCCGGCGAATTCACGCTCGAGCTGCGCTTCACGCCGACGCAGCCGGTGCTTCTGCAAGGCAACGCCGGCCTCTCGCGCAAGGGCCCCGAGGCATCGCAGGCGAGCTACTACTACAGCGAGCCGCAGCTCAAGGCCCAGGGCAGGCTCACGCTCAAGGGACAAGCCTTCGATATCGCCGGCGCCGCGTGGCTCGACCACGAATGGAGCGAAGCGCTGATGCACCCCGAGGCCGTGGGCTGGGACTGGATCGGCATGAACCTCGACGACGGCAGCGCCCTCACCGCCTTCCGCCTGCGGCGCAGCGACGGCAGCGCGCTGTGGACCGGTGGCTCGTTCCGCCAGCGCGATGGCGCGGCACGAACCTTCAGGAATGACGAAGTGCGCTTCGAAGCCCTCAAGACCTGGAACAGTCCGCGCACGCAGGCGAAGTACCCGACGCAATGGCGCGTGCAAACGCCCGCCGGCAACTTCGAAGTGCGCGCCTTGCTCGACGACCAGGAACTCGACAGCCGCGGTTCGACCGGCGGCGTGTACTGGGAAGGCGTGAGCGAACTGCTCGATGTCCAAGGCCACCGCGTGGGCCGCGGCTATCTGGAAATGACCGGCTACGCCGCACCGCTGAAGCTGTAACTGTTGTAGCCGCGCACAAGACCTGACAACCGATTCCTTGCCGCCTGCGTTGGGAATCGTGCCCCACTCATTTAAAACGGAGGATCATCCATGAAGATTCGAATCGCAGTGCTGGCCGCGGCCGGCGCCCTTTCCATCCTTGCAAGCCCCATTGCCGCCAACGCGCAAGTCTCGGTCAACATCAACGTGCCCGGACTGGTGATGACGGCACCGCCGCCGCCGCGCTACGAGCCTCTGCCCCCGCCACGCGGCGGCTTCGTCTGGGTACCGGGCCGCTGGGCCTGGGACGGCCGCGCCTACGGATGGCGCCCGGGCGGCTGGCAGCCCGAGCGCGCGGGATACGCCTATGCCCCAGGCCGCTGGGTCGAAGACCGCGGCGGCTGGCGCTGGACCGAAGGCGACTGGCGCCGGCAAGAAGCCCGCCGTGAAGCCCGCCGCGAGCGCGAATGGGAAGACGACCACCGCCACCACGACGGCGGCCATCGGCACGGCCATGACCGCGATCGCGATTTCTGCCCGCCCGGCCAGGCGAAAAAAGGCAACTGCTGATTACCGATTGCTGATCCGCAAACACAAAGGGAGCCCAGGCTCCCTTTTTTGTTGGCCGCGCATTACTTCGCCCGCCGCCTGTCGATGAACGCGATGATCTCGCCCATGATCCCCTTGCGGAAGGCCAGCACGCAGATCACGAAGATCAGGCCCGTGACCATGGTCACCGACTCGCCCAGCGTGTTGAACCAGTCCACCGTCGTGATGCGCGCAAGCAGGTTGCCGAGTTCGCCGATCTTGTTCTCGAGCAGCACCACCACGGCCGAGCCCACCAGCGGACCCGAGAGCGTGCCCAGGCCGCCCACCAGCGTCATCAGGATGACCTGGCCCGAAGCGGTCCAGTGCACGTCCGACAGCGTGGCGAAGCCCAGCACCAGCGTCTTGAGCGAACCGGCCAGTCCCGACAGCGCCGCCGAGATCACGAAAGCCAGCAGCTTGAAGCGGCTCACGTCGTAGCCCAGCGACAGCGCGCGCGGCTCGTTCTCCTTGATGCCCTTGAGCACCTGCCCGAAGGGCGAGTGGATGGTGCGCACGATCAGCAGGAAGGCCGCGACCACGATGACCAGTGCCACGTAGTACATCGTGAGGTCGTTGGACAGGTCGACCAGGCCGAACAGCTTGCCGCGCGGCACGCCCTGCAGGCCGTCTTCGCCGCCGGTGAACTTGGCCTGCAGCGCGACGAAGAACATCATCTGCGCGAGCGCCAGCGTGATCATCGCGAAGTAGATGCCCTGGCGGCGAATGGCCAGCACGCCGAAGATCCAGCCGAGGAAAGCGCCGCTGAGCGTGCCCGCGATCAGGCCCAGTTCAGGCGTGAGCCCCCAGACCTTGATGGCATGGCCCGCCACGTACGCGGAGCCGCCGAGGAAGGCCGCGTGGCCGAACGACAGCAGGCCCGTGAAGCCCAGCAGCAGGTTGAAGGCCGCGGCGAACAGTGCGAAGCACATGAGCTTCATCACGAACACCGGATAGGCGCCGAAGAACGGCGCCGCGACGAGCGCCACCAGCAGAAGTGCGTAGACGATGAGGGAGATTTTTTTCGTGTTCATGCCACTCGCCTTATTTTTCTTTGCCGAACAGGCCGGCGGGGCGAATCAACAGCACGATGACCATGATCACGAACACAACCGTAGACGATGCCTCGGGATAGAAAACCTTGGTGAACCCTTCGATCACGCCGAGCCCGAGACCCGTGAGGATGGCGCCCATGATCGAACCCATGCCGCCGATCACGACCACCGCGAACACCACGATGATGAGGTTCTGCCCCATCAGCGGCGACACCTGCATCACCGGTGCAGCGAGCACGCCGGCGAAGGCCGCGAGCGCGCAGCCGAAGGCATAGGTCAGCGTGATCATCAGCGGCACGTTGACGCCGAAGGCCTCCACCAGCCGCGGGTTCTCGGTGCCGGCGCGCAGGTAGGCGCCCAGGCGGGTCTTCTCGATCACGAACCAGGTCGCAAAGCAGATCACCAGCGATGCAACGACCACCCAGGCGCGATAGTTCGGCAGCACCATGAAGCCCAGGTCGGTGGAACTCGACAGCGCATCGGGCGCGTCGTAGGGCAGCCCCGACACGCCGTAGACCGAGCGGAACACGCCCTCGATCAGCAGCGTGAGGCCCAGCGTGAGCAAGAGGCCGTAGAGGTGGTCGAGCTTGTAGATCCAGCGCAGCAGCAGGCGCTCGATGAGCACGCCGAAGATGCCGATGACGATGGGCGCCGCGATCAGCATCACCCAGTAGTTGACGCCGAGATACTCCATCGCCATCCATGTCAGGACGGCGCCCAGCATGAACAGCGCGCCATGCGCGAAGTTGATGACGTTGAGCAGGCCGAAGATCACCGCCAGCCCGAGGCTCAGGATGGCGTAGAACGAGCCGTTGACCAGCCCCAGGAGGAGCTGGCTCAACAACGCAGGAAGGGAAATGGTCATAAGTGTTTCAACGAACCCGGGCGGCTGCGCGCCCGCGGGAGATCACTTCCAGAGGGCACACTTGCTCTCGGCCTTCGTCGTGAAGACCTCTTCGCCCTTCAGCTTCTGGACCACCTTGTAGTAGTCCCACGGCTGCTTGGATTCGGCCGGCGACTTGACCTGCACAAGGTACATGTCGTGCACGAAACGGCCGTCGGCGCGGATGCTGCCCTTGGCATAGAAGTCGTCGACGGGGGTCTTCTTGAGCGCCTCCATCACCTTGTCGGCATCGACCGTCTTGGCGGCCTGCACGGCCTTCAGGTAGGTCATGGTGGCCGAATAGTCGGCGGCCTGGATGTCGGTGGGCATTCGCTTGGTCTTCTCGAAGAAGCGCTTGCCAAAGGCGCGCGTCTTGTCGTCGAGGTTCCAGTCCCAGCTGGTGGTGAGCAGCAGGCCTTCGGTGTTCTTCAGGCCCAGGCTGTGCACGTCGGTCACGAACACCAGCAGGCCGACCATCTTCATGGTCTTGGTGATGCCGAATTCCTTGGCGGCCTTGATCGAGTTGATGGTGTCGCCGCCCGCATTGGCCAGCGCCAGCACCTGGGCCTTGGAGTTCTGCGCCTGCAGCAGGAACGAGGAGAAGTCGGAGGTGTTGAGCGGATGCTTCACGCTGCCCACCACGGTGCCGCCCTTCTCCTTCACGACCTTGGACGCGTCGGCTTCCAGTGCCTGGCCAAAGGCATAGTCGGCCGTCAGGAAGTACCAGCTCTTGTCGCCGCGTGCGATCACGGCGCTGCCCGTGCCCTTGGCCAGCGCCACGGTGTCGTAGGCGTAGTGCACGGTGTAGGGGCTGCACTGCTCATTGGTGAGCGCCGAACTGCCGGCACCGTTCACGACGAACACGCGCTTTTTCTCCTGCGCCACCTTGGCCATGGCCAGCGCCGTGCCCGAGCTGGTGCCGCCGAACAGCATCGTCAGGCCCTGCGTGTCGATCCATTCGCGCGCCTTGGAAGCCGCGATGTCGGCCTTGTTCTGGTGGTCGGCCTGCAGCAGCTCGATGGGCATGCCGTTGACCTTGCCGCCGAAGTCGTCGATGGCCATCTGGATCGCGAGGGCGCCGTTCTTGCCCTCCACGTCCGCGTAGAGGCTCGACATGTCGGTGATGAAGCCGATCTTGACCTTGTCCTGGGCCTGGACGGCGCCCGCGGCAAGCGCCATGGCAAGGGACAGGCCGGAAAGCACGAACGTCTTTTTCATGGTCGGGAACTCCTGGAGAAGGAACGGAAAGTCGTGAGGGCGAGCATCACTTCCAGCTGGCGCACTTGGTTTCTGCCTTGGCCGTGAAGACCTGGTCGCCCGGCAGGGTCTTGAGCACCTTCAGGTAGTCCCAAGGCTTCTTCGATTCGGCGGGCGACTTCACTTCGACCAGGTACATGTCGTGGATGAAGCTGCCGTCGGCGCGGATCTGACCCTTGGCGTAGAAGTCGTCAACCTTCATGCTCTTGAGTTGCGCCATCACCTTGTCGGAGTCGGTCGTCTTGGCGGCGGCCACGGCCTTCAGGTAGGTGGTGGTGGCCGAGTAGTCGGCAGCCTGCACGTCGGTGGGCATGCGCTTGGTCTTCTCGAAGAAGCGGTTGGCGAACTTGCGCGTGTCGTCGTTCAGGTCCCAGTACCAGCTGGTGGTGTGCAGCAGGCCTTCGGTGTTCCTCAGGCCCAGGCTGTGGATGTCGCTCAGGAAGACCAGCAGGCCGGCGGTCTTCATGGTCTTGTTGATGCCGAATTCCTTGGCGGCCTTGATCGAATTGATGGTGTCGCCGCCGGCGTTGGCCAGGCCGAGGATCTGCGCCTTGGAGTTCTGCGCCTGCAGCAGGAACGACGAGAAGTCGGATGCGTTCAGCGGATGGCGCACCGCGCCCACCACCGTGCCGCCCTTCTCTTTCACCACCTTGGTGGTGTCGGCTTCGAGTGCGTGGCCGAAGGCGTAGTCGGCCGTCAGGAAGAACCAGCTCTTGCCGCCGCGATCGACCACGGCCGCGCCGGTGCCCTTGGCCAGCGCCACGGTGTCGTAGGCATAGTGGACGGTGTAGGGGCTGCACTGCTCGTTGGTGAGCACCGAGCTGCCGGCGCCGTTGTTGAAGTACACGCGCTTTTTCTCTTCCGCCACCTTGGCGGTGGCCAGCGCGGTGCCGGAGTTGGTGCCGCCGAAGACCATGGTCACGCCAGCGGTGTCGATCCATTCGCGCGCCTTGGAAGCGGCGATGTCGGCCTTGTTCTGGTGGTCGGCCGTCAGCAGTTCGATGGGTTGGCCCAGCACCTTGCCGCCGAAGTCGTCGATGGCCATCTGGATGGCGGTGGCGCCGCCCTTGCCTTCCAGGTCGGCGTAGAGACTCGACATATCGGTGACGAAACCGATCTTCACTTTTTCCTGCGCCTGCACAGCGCCTGCGCTCAAGGCGAGGATGGCGACGGCGGTGGCGATGAGTCCGAGTTTCTTGTTCATGGTGTTGGGTCTCCTGAAAAATCTTGTTGGGTGTTCGAGTTCAGACGCCGAGCAGTTCGGTGAGCACCGGCATCTTGGCTTCAAGTTCGGCCGCGCCGAATTTTTCGACGATGCGGCCATGCTCCATCACATAGAAGCGGTCCGCCAACGGCGCCGCGAAGCGGAAGTTCTGCTCCACCATGACGATGGTGTAGCCCTTGGCGCGCAGCATGGTGATCATTCGGGCCAGCGCCTGCACGATGACCGGCGCGAGGCCCTCGGAGATTTCGTCGAGCAGCAGCAGCTTGGCGCCGGTGCGCAGGATGCGCGCCACGGCCAGCATCTGCTGCTCGCCGCCCGACAGGCGCGTGCCCTGGCTGTGGCGGCGCTCGGCGAGGTTGGGGAACATGGCGTAGATCTCTTCGACCGACATGCCCTGCCCCGCGCCTTTCAGCTCGGGCGGCAGCAAGAGGTTTTCTTCACACGAAAGGCTCGCGAAGATGCCGCGCTCCTCCGGGCAATAGCCGATGCCGAGGTGCGCGATGCGGTGCGTCGGCATGCCGATGGTCTCCTTGCCGTTGACCTCGATGCTGCCCTTGCGCGCGCCGGTGAGCCCCATGATGGCGCGCAGCGTGGTGGTGCGGCCCGCGCCGTTGCGGCCCAGCAGCGTGACGACTTCGCCCGGCTGCACGACCATGTCGACGCCATGCAGCACGTGCGATTCGCCGTACCAGGCTTGCAGGCCCTTGATCTGAAGTGCCGCGGTCATCAGTGGGCCCCTTGCAGCTGGCCGTCGGTGGTGCCCATGTAGGCCTCCATGACCTGGGGATTCGCGGAGACTTCGGCGTAAGGTCCTTCGGCCAGCACGGCACCGCGCTGAAGCACGGTGATGGTGTCGGCGATGGTGGAGACCACGCTCATGTTGTGTTCGACCATCAGGATGGTGCGTCCGGCCGACACGCGCTTGATGAGTTCGGCCACGCGGTGCACGTCTTCATGGCCCATGCCCTGCGTGGGCTCGTCGAGCAGCATCAGCTCGGGCTCCATGGCCAGCGTGGTCGCGATCTCGAGCGCGCGCTTGCGGCCGTACGGCAGGTTCACGGTCTGTTCGTCGGCGAGTGCCTCGAGGCCCACTTCGGCGAGCAGTTCGCGGGCGCGCGCGTCGAGCGGCTTGAGCGACTTCTCGCTCTTCCAGAAGTGGTACGAAGTGCCCAGCCGGCGCTGCAGGCCCAGGCGCACGTTCTCGAGCAGCGTGAGGTGCGGGAACACGGCAGAGATCTGGAACGAGCGGATGATGCCGCGCCGCGCGATCTGCGCGGGCCGCTCGCCGGTGATGTCCTGTCCGTTGAAGAGGATCGTGCCGGTGGTCGGCTCGAGGAACTTGGTGAGCAGGTTGAAGCAGGTCGTCTTGCCGGCGCCGTTCGGGCCGATCAGCGCATGGATCGAGCCGCGCACCACCGAGAGATTGACCTTGCTGACGGCAGTGAACCCCTTGAATTCCTTGGTGAGCTCGCGTGTTTCGAGGATGACGTCGCTCATCTCGCGAGGTCGCCCGGATTCGGAAAAAGAAAGTCGGTCATGCGGTCCATCCCAATGCGCCACCATTGAGCGCGGACCGATTGTTCGTGCGTGCCACTCGCTTGGATACTGGGGCAAATGCCTATGCTGCAGTGCAACCTGCACGGACCTGTGCGGCATCCGAATCGGGACTGTCGTCGCAGCGACAAAGAAAACCCCCAGGCTCCTTGCGGAGGCTGGGGGTCGATGAGGCGATGGTGTGCGCGCTCAGTGCGCGCCGGCTGCGGCGTCGCTGCCGGCACCGCCGCGCTGCGGCCGCGCCAACCACACCAGCGGGATCAGCAGCAGGAACAGGATCGCCGACGCATAGAAGATGTCGTTGGTCGCCAGCATGAACGACTGCTGGTCGACGATGCGGTTCAGCTGCCCCAGCACCTGCTCGCTGCTGAAGCCGCTGCCCGCGAGGCCCGACATCGCGCTGGTCGCCGCGTTGTTGCCCTGGTTCACGGTCTCCGCCAATTGCGAGTGATGCAGCGCCGCGCGGTTCTCCCACAACGTGGTGGTGATCGACGTGCCCATCGCGCCCGCGGTGATCCGCAGGAAGTTCGACAGTCCCGACGCGGCCGGAATGCGGTCGGGCGTGAGGCCCGACAACGTGATGGTCACGAGCGGAATGAAGAAGAACGCCATCGCGATGCCCTGGATGATCGTCGGGATGATGATCGTCACGAAATCGGCCTGCGTGTTGAAGTGCGAGCGCATCCACAGCACCAGCGCGAACACCAGGAACGAGAAGGTCGCATAGCGGCGCGGGTCGATCTTGGCCACCGTGAGCCCCACCACCGGAGAGAAGAAGATCGCCAGCAGCCCGACAGGCGCCATGATCATGCCCGCCTGCGTCGCGGTGTAGCCCATCCACTGCTGCAGCCACAGCGGCAGAAGCACCACGTTGCCGAAGAACAGGCCATAGGCCACGGCCGTTGCCACGGCGCCCGACCAGAAATTGCGGCGCTTGAACAGCGACAGGTCGACCACCGGATGCTTGTCGGTCAGCTCCCACACCAGGAAGAACGCGAAGCCGACCACGGCCACCACCGCCAGCGTGATGATCTGCGCCGAGTGGAACCAGTCGAGTTCCTTGCCCTTGTCGAGCATCAGCTGCAGCGAGCCCACCCACAGCACCAGCAGCGCAAGGCCGATGGCGTCGATCGGCACTTTGTGCGTGGCGCTCTCGCGGTGACGGTACAGCGCCCAGGTGATGGCCGCGGCGACGATGCCCACGGGGATGTTGATGTAGAAGATCCACGGCCACGAGATGTTGTCGGTGATCCAGCCGCCGAGCAGCGGCCCCATCACCGGCGCGACCAGCGTGGTCATCGACCACATCGCCATCGCGAGGCCCGCCTTGGCGCGCGGATAGCTCGACAGCAGCAGCGTCTGCGACAGCGGGATCATCGGGCCCGCAACGAAGCCCTGCAGGGCGCGAAAGGCGATCAGCGTCGTCATGTTCGGCGCCAGGCCGCACATCAGCGAGGTGATCATGAACAGGATCACGCTGGCCATGAACAGGCGCACCTGTCCGAAGCGCTGCGTCATGAAGCCAGTGAGCGGCACCGCGATGGCGTTGGCCACCGCGAAGCTGGTGATGACCCAGGTACCCTGCGTGGTGCTCACGCCCAGGTCACCGGAGATGGCAGGCAGCGACACGTTCGCGATCGACGAGTCGAGCACGTTCATGAAGGTTGCCGCAGACAGCGCGACCGTGCCCCAGAGGCGGGCTGCGCCCTCGAGCGGCGGATGCGCGACGTAAGCAGGAGCAGCGGTGGCCATGGGCGAACTGTTTACCTGAGGAAGAAAGTCCGGGCGATCAGCCCGGTTGCCCCTGCGCGGCCACCGACGTGGCAGGCGCTGTCGGGTTCTTCGCCGGTGCGGCAGCTGCCGTGGCCGACGCGCTGCGGCCGAGGTTGGCCGCGACGATGCGCTCCACTTCGGCGTCGGCGCCGCGGTCGAGCTGGCTGTAGACCTGCGTCTGCGTGAGCGCAGCGGCGCGCGGCGCGTCGGCGAGCATCTTGCCGCTCTTCGAGGAGATGTCGATCTCGGCATCCATCGACAGGCCGATGCGCAACGGGTTGGACTTGAGCTGCTCAGGGTCGAGCGCGATGCGCACGGGCACGCGCTGCACCACCTTGATCCAGTTGCCGGTGGCGTTCTGCGCGGGCAGCAGCGCAAACGCGCTGCCCGTGCCCACGCCGAGGCCCGCGACCTTGCCGCTGTATTCGATCTTCTTGCCGTAGACGTCGGCCGTAAGCTTCACGGGCTGGTCGATGCGGATGTTGCGCAGCTGCACTTCCTTGAAGTTGGCGTCGACCCACAGCTGGTTGAGCGGCACGATCGACATCATCGGCGTGCCGGCGGCCACGCGCTGGCCGAGCTGCACGGTGCGCTTGGCGACGTAGCCGTCGACCGGCGCGGGCATGGCCACGCGCTGCGTGGCGAGGTAGGCCTCGCGCACCTTGGCGGCAGCGGCCAGCACGCTGGGGTGCTGGGCCACGCTGGTGCCTTCGGTCAGCGACTGGTTGCTGACCAGGGCTTCCTTCGCGGCGACCACGCCGGCCTGCGCCGCTGCGAGCTGGCTCTTGGCGGTGTCGAGCTGCGTTTCGGCATGGTTGAGCTCTTCCTTCGACACGGCGCCGTTGCCCGACAGCGCGCGGCGGCGCTGCAGGTCGTCCTGCGCCTTGGCGATGTCGCTCTGCGCCTTGACGATGTCGGCCTGGCGCAGCGTGACTTGCGCGGCCAGCGAGCCGTTGTTGGCGTACAGCGTGCGCACCTGGCGCACGGCCTGCGCGAGCGCGGCTTCGGCCTGTTCGAGCGACACCTTGGCATCGGCCGGGTCGAGTTGCACCAGCGGCTGGCCGGCCTTCACGAAGTCGGTGTCGTCGGCGTTGATGGCCATCACGGTGCCGCCGATCTGCGGCGTGATCTGGATCACGTTGCCCTGCACGTAGGCGTTGTCGGTGTCCTCGTAGTGGCTGGCGACCAGCCATTCGTAGACACCCCAGCCGCCGCCGGCAACGATCACCACCGCGGCGAGCGCGGTGAGCGCGCGGCGGCGCTTGCCATTGCCGGCGGGCGCCTCGGGGGCTGCGGAAGCTGCTGCTGCAGAGGGCGTCGGAGTGTTGTTGTCGCTCATGATGAAGTTCTTTCCGAAGACGAAAAAATCGGACTGGTTCGGGTGATGTCAGTTCATTGCGGCTGATGGCGCCGCTGCCGTGGCGGTGGCCGGGGGCTGCCAGCCGCCGCCCAGCGCGCGCGCCAGACCTACCTGTGTGTCGAGCGCGCGGGCGGCCAGATCGACCGCCAGCCGGCGCTGCGCCAGCACGGAGGTTTCCGCCGTCAGCACGTTGAGGTAGTTGCCGAGGCCCGCGCGGTAACGCTGCACGGCGATGTCGTAGGCGCCCTCGGCAGCGGCCTGCGCGGCGCGTTGTTCAGCTTGCTGGCGCGCGATCGACTGCGCGCTGGTGGCCTGGTCAGCCGCGTCGCGCACCGCGTCGAGCACGGTGGCGTTGTAGCTTTCGATGGCCACGTCGAGGTCGGCCGACTTGCCGCGCAGGTTGGCCCGCAGCTTGCCGCCTTCGAAGATCGGCAGCGTGATGGCGGGGCCCACGCCCCATTGCTCGCTGCCCGACTTCAGCAGTTTGCCGAAGCCCAGGCTCTGGAAGCCGGCGAAGGCCGTGAGATTCACGTTGGGATAGAACAGGGTCTTGGCATTGGCCACGTCACTCGTGGCGGCCTCGACGCGCCAGCGCGCGGCGGCGATGTCGGCGCGGCGGCCCAGCAGGTCGGCCGGAATGTTCGCCTGCAGCGCCATCGGTTTGACGTTCGCCAGCACCGGCGGCTTGAGCGATGCCGACACGTTCGGCTGGCCGACCAGCGCATCGAGTGCGTGCTGCTGCAGCGCGATCTGCTCGTTGAGCGATTCGATCTGCTGGCGTGCCTCGGGCAGGCCGCCTTCGCTCTGGCGCAGTTCGAGACGGGTGTCGAGGCCGGCGGACACGCGGTCGCGCACGAGCTTGAGCGTTTCGTCGCGCTGCGCCAGCGTGCGCCCGGCAACGGTGAGCTGGTCGTTCAGGCGCGCCCACTGGAAGTAGCTGCGCGCCACGTTGCTCGCGAGCAGCACGCGTGCGGCATCCGCATCGGCGGCCGCGGCGTTGGCCGCGCCGATGGCGGTGTCGAGCGCGCTGCGGTTCTTGCCGAAGAAGTCGAGTTCCCAGCTGGCGCTGAGCTGCAGCAGGCCGATGTTCTGCGTCGAGCCGCCCAGCGGTGCGGGGTAGATGTAGTTGGTGTTGAACTTCTGGCGCTTCAGGTCGAGGTCGCCCTTGACCTGCGGCTTGAGCGCCGCGCCGGCAATGTCCGCCGAGGCCTGCGCACGCGCAAGGCGGGCTTGAGCGACCTGCAAGTTCGGGTTGCCGGCCACGGCCTGATCGATCAGCGAATCGAGCTGCGTATCGCCAAAGGCCAGCCACCATTGGCTGTCGAGCCGGGACGCCGGCGCCGCGGCGCTGTCGGGCGCGATGCCCAGCGACGAGGCGTCGCGCAGTTTGGCCTGCGAGCCGATGCCTGACATGTCGGCACAGCCGGCCAATGCCACCGCCAGCAGTGCGGCGGCCACGATGGGTGTGCGACGCACGGCGCGCACGGCGAGGGACTCAGTCATTTTTATCTCCACGGGCCGCGAGGGCCTGGGCGTTGTCGAGGATGCGGCGCAAGTACCCCTTGAGCTGCTCCCATTCTTCGGTGCTGAAGCCGGCAAGGTGTTCGTTCTGCACACGGCTCAGCACGTAGGGCACTTCCTTGGCGGCGGCACGGCCTTCGTCGGTGAGCTCGATATTGACCACGCGGCGGTCTTCGAGCGATCGCACGCGGCGGCACAGGCCCTTGGCCTCGAGGCGGTCGAGCAGGCGCGTCATGGCGCCGGTGTCGAGTTCGCAGGCACGGGCCAGTTCGGCCACGGTGGTAGCGGCGCCTACATGCAATTTATAGAGAGGCACCCACTGCGGATAGGTCGGGCTGCCCGGCTCGCACATGCGGTTTTCGACCGACTGGCCGACCGCCGTGACGATGCGGCGCATCAGGTAGCCGATGCTTTCTTCGGTACGGTAGGTTTCCGGGCTGTAGAAGGCTGCAGGCGCGCGACGCTCGGCGTCGGCAGGCGCCGACGGGGCTTGGGGGGTAGTTGCATCGCTCATGGGTCGAATATTAGTTGCCGAGGCAGTTATTGTCAAGGCTGCCTTTGTAGTAGCAATGTTTCTGTAGAATCCTTCCATGGCTTCTCCCCCACCGTCTTCCATGGCCAAGGGCTCGCCCCGATCGCTCTCGGGCCTGAGCCCTTTTCTCCGTCCCTACCGGGTGCAAATCGTCCTGGCAGGCATCTTTCTGGTGATGGCGGCGCTCACCACACTGGTTTTCCCTATCGCATTGCGCAGCCTGATTGACGGTGGCTTGATCAGCGCCGACAAGGGCGCCCAGACGATGGCGCTGCGCGAGCACTTCGGCGCCCTCTTCGCGGTGGCAGTGGCGCTCGGTCTTTTCTCGGCGGCGCGCTTCTATACGGTGAGCTGGCTGGGCGAGCGCGTGACGGCCGACATCCGCAACGCGGTCTATGGCCACGTGCTGAAGCAGAGCCCGGCCTTCTTCGAAACCACGCAGACCGGCGAGGTGCTCTCGCGCCTGACAGCCGACACCACGCTGGTGCAGACGGTCGTCGGCTCCTCGCTGAGCATGGGCCTGCGCAACGCGGTGATGGGCATCGGCGCGCTGGCCGTGCTGGTGTGGACCAATCCCTATGTGATGGTGCAGGTGCTGGGCATCCTCGTGCTGGTGGTGCTGCCGAGCATGTGGTTCGGCCGCCGCGTGCGCAAGCTGTCGCGCGCCAGCCAGGACCGCGTGGCCGATTCGAGCGCCATCGCCGCCGAGGTGCTGAACGCGATTCCGGTGGTGCAGAGCTACACGGCCGAAGGCCGCGAGGCCGCTCGCTTCAGCGGTTCGACGGAGAACGCTTTCCGCACCGCCGTGCGCCGAACCAAGGCCCGCTCGGTGCTGGTGGCGTTCATCATCATCGCGACCTCCGCGGCGCTGCTCTGGGGCCTGTACCAAGGCACGCAGGCAGTGCTGCGCGGCGACATCACGGCCGGCCACCTGGGCCAGACCGTCGTCTACGTCGCCATCCTGGCCAGTGCGACCGCCGTGCTCGGCGAGGTGTACGGCGACTTGCTCCGCGCAGCCGGCGCAACCGAGCGGCTGATGGAACTGCTGCATGCGCCCGCGGCCATCTTTTCACCGTCAAATCCGACGGTCGCGCCCGTTCCCGTGGCGGGCAGCGCGATCAGGTTCGATGCGGTGACCTTCCATTACCCGTCCCGGCCGGACACGCCGGCATTGCGCGGCTTCAGCCTCGACGTCGCGCCCGGCGAAACCGTGGCGCTGGTGGGGTCGAGCGGCGCGGGCAAGAGCACAGTGTTCCAGTTGCTGCTGCGCTACTACGACCCGCAATCGGGCCGCCTGCTGCTCGATGGCACTCCGCTGGCTTCGCTCGCCCTGCCCGACCTGCGCACCCGCATCGGCCTGGTGCCACAGGATGCGGTGATCTTCTCGGCCAGCGCGTTCGAGAACATCCGCTACGGCCGGCCCGACGCAACGGCCGAAGAGGTGCATGCCGCCGCCCGCGCCGCCTTCGCCCACGACTTCCTGCAGGCGCTGCCCGAGGGCTACGACACCTTCCTCGGCGAGCGCGGCGTGCGCCTGTCGGGCGGACAGCGCCAGCGCATCGCGATCGCGCGTGCGATCCTCAAGAACCCGCCGCTGCTGCTGCTCGACGAGGCCACGAGCGCACTGGACGCGGAGAGCGAACGCATGGTGCAGGCGGCACTGGAATCGGCGATGGAAAACCGCACGACAGTCGTGATCGCACACCGCTTGGCGACGGTGCAGAAGGCCGACCGTATCGTGGTGCTGGACCACGGCGGGATCGTCGAGCAGGGAACGCACGCGACGCTGGTGGCGCAGGGCGGCGTTTATGCGCGCCTCGCTGCGCTCCAATTCACGGCATGAGCAACAGCCGCGGCCCGGTTGGCTACTGCAGGGTTTCCTTGAGCGCAGCCGGTATCGGCAGCGCCATCACCGCAATGCCCTCGTCGAGCAGCGCCTCGGTCTGCTCGAGCGTGGCCTGTCCGCGGATGCCCCGTTCCTGGGCCTCGCCGTAGTGCATCTTCCGGGCTTCGTCGGCAAAGCGCTCGCCGACGTCTTCGGTCTTCGCCAGCACCTCGCGCACGGCTCGCATCCAGCGGGCCTCGGGCGAGAGTTCGGCGGGAACAACATTTGAAGCGGCAGTTGCAACGGCTTCCTGCGGCGCCTTGGCATTGCCGAGGTTGAGGCGCGGCGCGCTCAGCAACTTGACGATCGCGGTGTCGCCGCAGACCGGGCACTCGACCAGTCCACTCGCCAACTGGCTGTCGAAGGCCTCGTTGGACGCAAACCAGCCCTCGAAGCCGTGGCCGTGTGCGCAGCGGAGATTCAGAACCTTCATGCGCGGATTATCCCGCGCTGCCTTCTGCCGGCACGGCCTGCCAGTCCAGAGCCCATGCGCCCGAAAGGACGTTCTGCAGCCAGAGCGTGCAGGTCAGCGTCTTGGCATCGGTCACGGTGCCGTCACGGCACCAGTCGGCCAGCTCTTCGGGCGTGGCCGTGAACACGTCGAGGAACTCGCCATGGTCGAGCTGCCGCTCGCCCAGCGAAAGACCGCGCGCGAAGTAGATGTGGATGATCTCGGTCGAGTACGCCACTGCCAGGTGCATCGCACCCGCATGCGCCCATTCGCGCGCGGTATAGCCGGTTTCCTCGAGCAGCTCGCGCCGGCCGCAGACGAACGGGTCTTCACCCGCGTCGAGCTTGCCCGCGGGGAATTCGATCATCACGTGGCCCACGGGGTAGCGGAACTGGCGTTCCAGCACCACGCGGCCATCGTCCAGCAACGGAATGACCACCACGGCACCCGGATGCACCACGTATTCGCGCGTGGCGGTGTGGCCGTCGGGCAGTCGCACGGTGTCGCGCTTGGCGTGCAGGAAGTTGCCCTTGAAGAGCTCCACGCTCTGCGTGAGTTCTTCCTTCAGGTGCGAATCGGTGGTCGTGGTGGTCGAGGTCATGTCGTCAGTGCCTGTGTTTCATCAGGTAGCGCCAGGTGAACCCGGGAAAGGCCAGCACGATGAACAGCGCGCCGGTCACCGCATAGAACTCCCAGCCCTGCGAGGCGATCTGCCCTGCCCTGCGCTCGAACAGCAGCCCGACGCCGCCCGCCAGAAAGTACAAGACCACCAGCTCGGCGAGCCGCACCGCGAGCGACTTGGGTGTTGTCGCCAGAGGCACGACGCCGAACAGGCGATTGTTGAAGAACGGCAGGTTGGCGGCCACCAGGGCCACCAGCAGAACGACCCAGACCGACGCGGTTTGCGACACCCGAGGTCGGCCGCGTCAGTGGGCCAGCGTGGCCACGATCGCGTCGTAGCAAAGCGTCATCAGGCCGCCGGGCACGATGCCTAGGATCAGGATCAGCGCGCCGTTGATCGTGAGCACGGTGCGCACGTCGCGCGGTGCCGACACCGTGGTGGCCGTGACGGGCGCATCGAAGTACATGACCTTGACCACGCGCAGGTAGTAGAACGCACCGATCAGCGACATCATCACCGCGAACACGGCCAACCCGATGTAGATCGCCTGGCCCGAGGCGATCAGCGCCTGCAGCACGGCCAGCTTGGCGTAGAAGCCGACCAGCGGCGGCAGGCCGGCCAGCGAGAACATCGCGATGGCCATCACACCGGCATACAGCGGGCTGCGCTGGTTCAGGCCTGCGAGGTCGGTAATCTCTTCGCTTTCGAAGCCTTCGCGCGCCAGCAGCAGGATGATGCCGAAGCTCGCGAGCGTGGTCAGCACGTAGGTCACGATGTAGAACATCGAGGCGCTGTAGGCGAACTGGGCGTTATAAGTGCCCTGCTGGTCCGAACCCGCCACCAGGCCGAGGAGCATGAAGCCCATCTGCGAGATCGTCGAATACGCCAGCATCCGCTTCAGGTTGCTCTGGGCGATGGCGGCCAGGTTGCCGACCAGCAGCGAGGCGATGGCGAGCACGGCAAGCATCTGCTGCCAGTCGATGGCCAGCGGCTGCAGCGCGTCGACCAGCAGGCGGATGATGATGGCGAAGGCCGCCAGTTCGGGCGCGGCGCCGATCAGCAGCGTGACCGCCGTCGGTGCGCCCTGGTAGACGTCGGGCACCCACATGTGGAACGGCGCGGCGCCCACCTTGAAGGCCAGGCCGGCCACGATGAACACCAGGCCGAACACCAGCACCTGGTGGTTCACCTTGCCGCTCGCGATGGACTTGAACACTTCGTTGACGTCGAGCGAACCGGTCGCGCCGTACATCATCGACAGGCCGTACAGCAGGAAACCGCTGGCCATGGCGCCGAGCACGAAGTACTTCATGGCGGCTTCGCTGGCCACCGCGTTGTCGCGGCGCAGCGCCACCAGCGCATAGCTCGACAGCGTGAGCAGTTCCAGGCCCAGGTAGATCAGCAGGAAGTTGCTGCCCGAGATCATCACGAACATGCCCAGCAGCGCGAACATGCTGATGGTGAACAGTTCGCCGCCGCGCAGCATCTCGCGGTCGGCCGCATAAGGACGGCCATAGACCAGCGTGACCATCAGGGCAACGGTGGCAAAGCATTTGAGCCAATTGCCCATCGGATCGCTGACGACCATGCCGCCGAAGCCGTAGGCAGTCTTGCCACCGAGGGCGGCGAGGCCCGACAACACCGCGACCACGGCGAGCGTGGCCAACGTCAGTACATAGGTGCGGGTACGGCGCGGGCTCGCGTCCGACAGGTCGACCAGCGCAATGATGCAGGCCATGACCAGCAACACGATTTCGGGGTAGATCGTGACCCAGCTGAGTTTGTCAATCATCTCGTTCTCTTGTTCAGCGTGGCATCAGGAGGGCAACTTGGAAATCGCCACGTGGCGCAGGAGCTCGGTCACCGAAGCGTTCATCGAGTCGGTGAAAGGCTTCGGATAGAGGCCCATCCACAGCACGGCGATCGCCAGCAGCGCCAGCATCAGGAACTCGCGGGCATTGATGTCGCTGACTTCCTTGACGTGGTCGTTGCCGACCGGGCCGAGGTACACGCGCTTGTACATCCACAGGGTGTAGGCGGCACCGAAGATCAGCGCGGTCGCTGCCGCCATTCCGATCCAGAAGTTGGCCTTCACGGCACCCAGAATCACCATCCACTCGCCCACGAAACCGGCGGTGCCCGGCAGGCCGCAATTGGCCATGGCGAACAGCAGCGCGAACGCGGCGAACTTGGGCATGGTGTTGACCACGCCGCCGTAGTCGGCGATCTGGCGCGAGTGCACGCGGTCGTACAGCACGCCGATGCCCAGGAACATGGCGCCCGACACGAAGCCGTGCGCAATCATCTGCACGATGCCGCCGGACACGCCAAGCTCGTTGAAGATGAAGAAGCCGAGCGTCACGAAGCCCATGTGGGCCACCGACGAGTAAGCCACCAGCTTCTTCATGTCCTGCTGCACCAGCGCGACCAGGCCCACGTAGATCACCGCGATCAGCGACAGCGCGATCATGAGCCAGGCCCATTCGTGCGAGGCATCGGGCGCGATGGGCATCGAGAAGCGCAGGAAACCGTAGGCGCCCAGCTTCAGCATGATCGCGGCCAGCACGGCGGAACCGCCGGTGGGCGCCTCGACGTGCACGTCGGGCAGCCAGGTGTGCACCGGCCACATCGGCACCTTCACCGCGAAGGCCGCGAAGAAGGCGAAGAACAGGAAGGTCTGCGCGCTCGCACCCAGCGGCAGCTTGTGCCAGCTCAGGATGTCGAAGCTGCCGCCCGACTTGTTGTACAGGTAGATCAGCGCCACCAGCATCAGCAGCGAGCCGAGCAAGGTGTAGATGAAGAACTTGAAAGCCGCGTAGATCTTGTTCGGGCCGCCCCAGATGCCGATGATCAGGTACATCGGGATCAGCGTGGCTTCGAAGAACACGTAGAACAGCACGCCGTCGAGTGCAGCGAACACGCCGATCATGAAGCCCGACAGGATCAGGAACGCGCCCATGTATTGGTTCACGCGCTCGGTGATCACTTCCCAGGCCGAGATCACGACGACGACCGTGATGAACGACGTCAGCAGCACCAGCCAGAGCGACATGCCGTCGATCCCGAGGTGGTAGTTGACGTTGAAGCGCGAGATCCAGCCCGTCTTCTCGACGAACTGCATCGCGGCGCTACTGTTCTGGAAACGCGTGACCAGCGGCACCGTGACCAGGAAGCTCACGATGGAACCGACGAGCGCGACCCAGCGTACGCCTCTGGCGTGCTCGTCACGGCCAAACGCCAGCAGCACGGCGCCGAATGCGATCGGCACCCAGATGGCAAGGCTCAACAAACCCATTTTTCTTTTTCTCCAGCGCTAGGCTCAGCGTTTGAACCAGACGAAGTACGTCATCAGGATGAAGATGCCGAGCAGCATCGCGAAGGCATAGTGATAGATGTAGCCGGACTGCATCCAGCGAACCACGCCCGAAACCCGGCCGACCACCTTCCACGAGCCGTTCACGACGGCACCGTCGATCAGGGCCTGGTCGCCACCCTTCCACAGGCCGGTACCGAGCGCACGCGTGGCGCGGGCGATGACGTTCTCGTTGAACCAGTCCATGTAGTACTTGTTCTCGAGCAGGCGGTAGATCGGACCGAAGGCGCGCTTGATCGCGGCCGGCAGCGCCGGGTTGATCATGTACATGTACCAGGACAGGACCACACCGGCCAGCGCCAGCCAGAACGGCGGCGCCGTCAGGCCGTGGATGGCCATGGCCACCGGGCCGTGGAAGGCTTCTTCCAGTTCCTTCATGGCGTGGTGCCTGGTGCCGTCCACGATGATCGCGTTCTTGAAGAACTCGCCGAACAGCATCGGCTCGATCGTCATGAAGCCGATCACCACCGAGGGAATGGCCAGCAGCACCAGCGGCAGCCACACCACCCAGGGCGATTCGTGCGGCTTGTGGCCGTGGCCATGATCGTCGTCGTGCTCCGCATGCTCGTCGTGGTGGTGCGCGTCGGGGTTTTGGTCGTAGCGTTCCTCGCCGTGGAAGACCAGGAAGTACATGCGGAACGAATAGAACGCCGTGATGAACACGCCGGCCAGCACCGCGTAGTACGCGAAGTTCGCGCCCCACAGGTGGCTTTCGTGCACCGCTTCGATGATGCTGTCCTTCGAGTAGAACCCGGCGAAGAACGGCGTGCCGATCAGCGCGAGGGAACCCAGCAGCGAGGTGATCCAGGTGATCGGCATGTACTTGCGCACGCCGCCCATCCAGCGGATGTCCTGGTTGTGGTGCATTCCGATGATCACCGAGCCCGCGCCGAGGAACAGCAGCGCCTTGAAGAACGCGTGCGTCATCAGGTGGAACACCGCGACCGAGTAGGCCGAGGCGCCGAGCGCCACCGTCATGTAGCCGAGCTGCGAGAGCGTCGAGTACGCAACCACGCGCTTGATGTCGTTCTGGATGATGCCCAGGAAGCCCATGAACAGCGCGGTGATGGCGCCGATCACGAGGATGAAGCTCAGTGCCGTGTCACTCAGTTCGAACAGCGGCGACATGCGCGCCACCATGAAGATGCCGGCCGTCACCATGGTCGCGGCGTGGATCAGCGCGGAGATGGGCGTCGGGCCTTCCATCGAGTCGGGCAGCCACACGTGCAGCGGGAACTGCGCGCTCTTGCCCATTGCGCCGATGAACAGGCAGATGCAGATCACGGTGATCAGCATCCATTCAGTGCCCGGGAAGGTGATGCCGGCCAGCGTGTTGGCCTTGGCGAAGGCTTCGCCGTAGTTCAGCGTGCCGGCATAGGCCGCGATCAGGCCGATGCCGAGGATGAAGCCGAAGTCGCCCACGCGGTTGACCAGGAAGGCCTTCATGTTCGCGAAGATCGCGGTCGGCCGGTTGAACCAGAAACCGATCAGCAGGTACGACACCAGGCCCACCGCCTCCCAGCCGAAGAACAGCTGGAGCATGTTGTTGCTCATGACGAGCATCAGCATCGAGAAGGTGAACAGCGAGATGTACGCGAAGAAACGGTTGTAGCCGTCGTCTTCCTCCATGTAGCCGATGGTGTAGATGTGCACCATCAGCGACACGAAGGTCACCACGCACATCATCATGGCGGTGAGGCCGTCGATCAGGAAGCCGACTTCCATCTTCAGGCCGCCAACGGTCATCCATTCATAGATGGTTTCGTTGAAGCGGGCGCCGTCGGCCACCACGCTCTTGAGCGTCATGGCCGAGATGATGAAGGCGACCAGCACGCCCAGGATGGTCAGCGAATGCGTGACCTTGCGGCCGATGTGATCGCCGCCGAACTTGGTGCCGAACAGGCCGGCGACGACGGCGCCGACCAGGGGTGCCAGCGGCACGGCCAGCAGGGTGGATGCGGAAAGGGTTGCGCTCATGTTGCGTTCAACCCTTGAGTGAGTTGAGTTCGTCGACGTTGATGTTCGACTTGTTGCGGAACAGCAGGACCAGCAGCGCCAGGCCGATGGCCGACTCGGCCGCGGCCACCGTCAGGATGAAGAACACGAAGATCTGGCCGTGCATATCGCCCAGATAGTGCGAGAACGCCACAAAGTTCATGTTGACCGCGAGCAGCATCAGCTCAATGGCCATCAGCAGCACGATGAGGTTCTTGCGGTTCAGGAAGATGCCGATCACGGACAGCGCGAAGAGCATCGCGCCGAGCGAGAGGAAGTGTCCGAGCGTGAGCGTCATGCCTTGTTTTCCTTTGCAGCGTCCGCAACTTCAACCACAGGCTCCGCAGCACGCGTTGCCGGCATCTGCACGATGCGCACGCGGTCGCGCGCCTTCACGCGGACCTGGTCGGCCGGATTGACGTACTTGCTGTCCTTGCGGGTGCGCAGCGTCAGTGCGATGGCCGCCACGATGGCCACCAGCAGGATGACCGCGGCGATTTCCAGCGGGTAGAGGTACTCGGAGTAAAGCAGCTTGCCGAGTTCGAGCGTATTGGAAGTGTTGGCACCCATCGCACCGGCAGCAGCGCGCGGTGCCTCGCCCAGGCGGAAGCCGCCCATGAGCACGGCCGCCATTTCGAGCGCGATGAGTGCGCCGACACCGGCGGCCAGCGGGAAGTGCTTCCAGAAGCCCTCCCGCAAGCTGTCGACGTTGATGTCCAGCATCATCACGACGAACAGGAACAGCACCATCACGGCGCCGACATACACCAGCACCAGAGAGATCGCGAGGAACTCGGCGCGCAGCAGCAGCCAGATGGCCGATGCCTGGAAGAAGGCCAGCACCAGATACAGCGCGGCATACACGGGATTGCGGGCGGTGATGACGCGGAACGCTGCGAACAGCAGCACCACGGCAAACAGATAGAACAGACCGGTCTTGACGTCCATGGAATTCGAATGGGTTCGGGCTGGTCGGATCAGCGGTACTTGGCGTCGGCCGCCTTGTTCGCTGCAATTTCTTTTTCGTAGCGGTCGCCCACGGCCAGCAGCATGTCCTTGGTGAAGTACAGGTCGCCGCGCTTTTCGCCGTGGTATTCGAAGATGTGCGTCTCGACGATCGAGTCGACCGGGCAGCTTTCTTCGCAGAAGCCGCAGAAGATGCACTTGGTCAGGTCGATGTCGTAGCGCGTGGTGCGGCGCGAGCCGTCGTCGCGCACATCCGACTCGATGGTGATGGCCAGCGCCGGGCAGACGGCTTCGCAGAGCTTGCAGGCAATGCAGCGCTCTTCGCCGTTCTCATAGCGGCGCAGCGCGTGCAGGCCGCGGAAACGCGGCGACAGCGGCGTCTTCTCTTCGGGGAACTGCACCGTGATCTTGCGGGCGAAGGCGTACTTGCCGGTGATGGCCAGGCCCTTGAACAGTTCGAACAGCATGAAGCTGCTCAGGAAGTCCTTGAGCGAAAAAGGCGCAGACGCGAGTTTGGAAGGGCGCGCCAGCGCGCCGGCGGTGTGCGAAGCAGTCATGATGTTGGCGCTTCCTGTTATTTCCAGATGTTGAACGGCGTCTGCATCCAGCCACCGACCACGACCAGCCACACGAGAGTGACGGGAATGAAGATCTTCCAGCCCAGACGCATGATCTGGTCATAGCGGAAGCGCGGGAACGTCGAGCGCACCCACAGGAACATGGTGACCACGCAGAAGGTCTTGGCGCCCAGCCAGATCCAGCCGGGGATGAAGCTCAGGAACTCGAACGGCGGCAGCCATCCGCCCAGGAACAGCACCACGGTCAGGATCGAGACGAGCCACATGTTGGCGTACTCGGCCAGGAAGAACATCGCGAAGCTCATGCCCGAGTACTCGATCATGTGGCCGGCCACGATTTCAGACTCGCCTTCCACCACGTCGAACGGGTGGCGGTTGGTTTCGGCGAGGCCCGAGATGAAGTAGACGACGAAGATCGGCAGCAGCGGCAGCCAGTTCCATGACAGCAAGCCCACGCCCATGTTGGCGAACATGCCCTTGCCCTGGACGTTCACGATCTCGCTCATGTTCAGGCTGCCCGTGACCATCAGCACCACGACGAAGCAGAAGCCCATCGCGATTTCGTAGCTCACCATCTGTGCCGAGGCGCGCAGCGCGCCCAGGAAGGCGTACTTCGAGTTCGAAGCCCAGCCGGCGATGATCACGCCGTACACCTCGAGCGAGGTGATGGCCATCACGAACAGCAGTCCGGCGTTGATGTTGGCCAGCGCCACGTCGGGACCGAAGGGAATCACGGCCCATGCGGCCAGCGCCGGCATGATGGTCATGATCGGGCCCAGCAGGAACAGGCCCTTATTGGCGACCGTCGGAAGAATGATTTCCTTGGTCATCAGCTTGAGCGCGTCGGCGATCGGCTGGAGCAGGCCCAGCGGTCCGATGCGGTTCGGGCCGATGCGGATCTGCGTGAAGCCGATGGCCTTGCGCTCCCACAGCGTGAGGTAGGCCACGGCCAGCATCAGGGGGATCACCACGATGATGATCTTCAGCAGCGTCCAGACCACGGGCCAGACCACGCCGGTCCACCAGCCTGCGGCCACCAGGCCCTGGCCGAAGCCGTGAATGGTGTCGACGATCATGCCAGTGCCTCCTCGGCACGCGCCGGTGCGGTCGACGACGCGTTGCGCGCGTCGGCGGTCAGTTGCAGCGACGGCGCACGGCGCACGATCGAATCCAGCTGGTAGATGCTCGCGACCACGGGTGCAGCAGCTGCCCCGCCGGAGGCGACGGCCTTCGCGGACGTGGCGTTGCTCAGCGCATTCGCCGGCACCGAGCCCTTGTCACCGATGGTGGCCAGCACCTCGGCGGTTGATTCGAACGCGAAGCCCGGCAGGCCCAGCAGGTTGGCCAGCACACGCAGCACCTTCCATGCCGGACGCGTTTCGCCTTGCGGCTTCACGACGGCATGGAATCCTTGCAGGCGGCCTTCGGCATTGACGAAGGTGCCCGGGGTCTCGGTGAACGGCGCGATGGGCAACAGCACGTCGCTGAACTCGAGGTTGGCCTTGAAGGGGCTCAGCGTGACGACCATCTGCGCATTGCCGATGACATCGGCGGCGGCGGCGCCAGCGGCCGAATCGAACACCGGCTCGGTGTTCAGCAGCAGCATGGCCTTCAGGCCGGAGCCTGCGGCGAGCATGCGGCCGGCATCGAGGCCGCCGTTCTTCGGGAACGCGCCGACGATCTGCGCGCCCACGGTGTTGGCGGCTTCGGTCAGGTAGCCGACGGTGGCGCCGGTTTGCGCGCCGATCCAGTTCGCCAGGGCCAGCAAGCTGCTGGCTTGGGCGTGATGGGCGGCGGCGTTGCCGAGCAGGATGGCCTTGCGTTCGCCACTCAGCAGCGAGGCTGCGATGGCCTTGGCGGCGGCATCCGGTGCATTCTTCGGTGCCAGTGGCGCGGCTGCGCCGTTGGTTTCACCGACCGCAGCGGCCACGGCGGCCAGCGCTTCGACCCACTGGTCGGCTTCGACGATGGACGATTGCGCCACGTCGATGGCCCAAGCGTCGCGGGCGGCCATCAGGCTCGCCGAGGTGATCACCGATAGTGCGGCGCCCTTGCGCACGGCCTGGCGGATGCGCTGCGCGAACAGCGGGTGTTCCTTGCGCAGGTTCGAGCCGACGACGAGCGCGCGCTGCACTTGCGTGAGCGATGCGATCGAGGTGCCGAGCCAGCGCACGCCCTCGAATGCCGTGAATTCGGCGTTGCGCAGGCGGTAGTCGATGTTGTCGCTGCCCAGTTCACGCGTGAGCATGGCGGCGAGCTGCAGCTCTTCGAGCGTGCTGTGCGGGCTGACCAGCGTGCCGATGCTTTGCGCGCCGTGGTCGGCCTTGATCTGCTTGAGGCCGTTGGCGACGTACTCGAGCGCCGTCTGCCAATCGACCTGCTGCCATTGGCCGCCCTGCTTCAGCATGGGCTGCGTCAGGCGCTCGGGGCCGTTGAGCGCTTCGTACGAGAAGCGGTCGCGGTCGGCGATCCAGCATTCGTTGACGTCTTCGTTCTCGAGCGGCACCACGCGCATCACGCGGTTGTTCTTGACCTGGACGATCAGGTTGGCACCGGTGGAATCGTGGGGGCTTACCGACTTGCGGCGCGACAGCTCCCAGGTGCGGGCACTGTAGCGGAACGGCTTGCTCGTGAGCGCGCCGACCGGGCAGATGTCGATCATGTTGCCCGACAGTTCGGAGTCGACCGAGTCGCCGAGGAAAGTTTCGATTTCGGAGTGCTCGCCGCGGTGCGACATGCCGAGCTCCATCACGCCGGCCACTTCCTGGCCGAAACGGACGCAGCGCGTGCAGTGGATGCAGCGGCTCATCTCCTCCATGCTGATCAGCGGGCCGACGTCCTTGTGGAACACGACGCGCTTTTCTTCCTCGTAGCGCGAGGAAGAACCGCCGTAGCCCACGGCCAGGTCCTGCAGCTGGCATTCGCCGCCCTGGTCGCAGATCGGGCAGTCCAGCGGGTGGTTGATCAGGAGGAACTCCATGACCGACTGCTGCGCCTTGATGGCCTTTTCGCTCTTGGTGCGAACGATCATGCCCTGCGTGACGGGCGTGGCGCAGGCCGGCATCGGCTTGGGCGCTTTTTCCACGTCGACCAGGCACATGCGGCAGTTGGCCGCGATGCTGAGTTTCTTGTGATAGCAGAAGTGCGGGATGTACGTGCCCGCCTTGTCGGCCGCATGCATCACCATGCTGCCTTCGGTCACTTCGACCTTCTTGCCGTCGAGTTCGATTTCGATCATGAGTATGTTTCTTCTCGCGCTCAGGCCTTGACGGGCGCCGTCGGGACGTGGCCCGGAATCAGGGCTTCGAACTCGTGACGGAAGTGCTTGATCATGGCGCGCACGGGCATTGCCGCCGCATCGCCGAGCGCACAGATGGTGCGGCCCATGATGTCCCCGGCAACGGAGTCCAGCAGTTGCATGTCGCTGGGCTTGCCCTTCCCGTTGTGGATGCGGTCCACCACGCGATAGAGCCAGCCGGTGCCTTCACGGCACGGCGTGCACTGGCCACAGGACTCGTGCATGTAGAAGTACGAGAGGCGCTTGAGCGACTCGACCATCGAGCGGCTGTCGTCCATGACGATCACCGCGCCCGAGCCCAGCATGGAGCCGGCCTTGGCGATGGAGTCGTAGTCCATGGTGCAGGCCATCATGATGTCGGCCGGCAGCACCGGCGACGACGAGCCACCGGGGATCACCGCCTTGAGCGTGCGGCCCTTGCGCACGCCGCCGGCCAGTTCGAGCAGCTTGGAGAACGGCGTTCCCATGGGCACTTCGTAGTTGCCGGGCAACTCGACGTCGCCGCTGACCGAGTAGATCTTGGTGCCGCCGTTGTTCGGCTTGCCGCATTCGAGGTAGGCCGGACCGCCGTTGTTGATGATCCAGGGCACCGCCGCGAAGGTCTCGGTGTTGTTGATGGTGGTCGGCTTGCCGTAGAGGCCGAAGCTCGCCGGGAACGGCGGCTTGAAGCGCGGCTGGCCCTTCTTGCCTTCGAGCGATTCGAGCAGCGCGGTTTCCTCGCCGCAGATGTAGGCGCCGAAACCGTGGGCGGCGTGCAACTGGAAGTTGTACGTGCTGCCCATGATCTTGTCGCCGAGGTAGCCGGCGGCGCGCGCCTCTTCGAGGGCTTCCTCGAAGCGGTCGTAGCTCTGGAAGATCTCGCCGTGGATGTAGTTGTAGCCCACGCTGATGCCCATCGCATACGCGGCGATGGCCATGCCTTCGATCACGATGTGCGGGTTGAACTGCAGGATGTCGCGGTCCTTGCAGGTACCGGGCTCGCCTTCGTCCGAATTGCAGACGAGATACTTCTGGCCCGGAAACTGGCGGGGCATGAAGCTCCACTTCAGGCCGGTCGGGAAACCCGCGCCGCCACGGCCGCGCAGGCCCGAGGCTTTCACCTCGGCGATCACCTGGTCGGGCGTGAGGCCCTCGGTGAGGATCTTGCGCAGCGCCTTGTAGCCGCCGCGTGCCTCGTAGTCGGCCAGCCGCCAGTTGGTGCCATTCAGGCCGGCATAGATCTGCGGCTCGATGTGGCGATCATGGAAACAGGTCTGGACGCCCGTGGCCTGGAACTGCTGGAGTACTTGCTCGGGCGACATCAGGCGGCCTCCCCTTTGACGGAGCCACGCAGGCCCTCGATGAGCTGGTCGAGCTTGTCGTTGCTCATGAAACTGCACATGGTGCGATCGTTGACCAGCATCACGGGCGAATCAGCACAAGCGCCCAGGCATTCGCTCTGCTGCAGCGTGAACAGGCCGTCGGCCGTGGTCTCGCCCATCTTGATGCCGAGCTTCTTCTCGAGGTGCACGAGGGCCGTGACGCCGTCACGCAACTGGCAAGGCAGGTTGGTGCACACGTTGAGCTTGAACTTGCCCACCGGATGCTGGTTGTACATGTTGTAGAAGGTCGTCACTTCATGCACGGCGATGGGCGCCATGCCGAGGTATTCGGCAATCTCGCGCTCACGCTGCAGGCTGACGTAGCCCTCGTCCTGCTGGACGATGGCGAGGCAGGCCATCACGGCGGATTGCTTGCCCGCTTCGGGGTACTTGGCGACCTCGCGCGCAAAGCGCTCGAGGATCTCGGCCTTCAACGGGGCCGAAGGGGCCGCGTCATGGTGATGGGTTGAGGAAGTCGTCATTCGCTCTTTCTCACCTGTCGATTTCACCGAACACGATGTCCATCGTGCCGATCACCGCGACAGCGTCGGCGATCATGTGACCGCGCGACATTTCGTCGAGGGCGGCGAGGTGCGGGAAGCCAGGGGCGCGGATCTTCAGGCGATAAGGCTTGTTGGCGCCGTCGCTCACGAGGTAGATGCCGAACTCGCCCTTCGGGTGCTCGACGGCGGCATAGGCCTCGCCTTCGGGCACGTGGAAGCCTTCGGTGAAGAGCTTGAAATGGTGGATCAACTCCTCCATGTTCGCCTTCATCGATTCGCGCGCAGGCGCAGCCACCTTGTGGTTGTCGGTGATCACCGGACCGGGGTTGGCACGCAGCCAGGCCGAGCACTGCTGGATGATCTTGTTGGCCTGGCGCATTTCTTCAACGCGCACGAGGTAGCGGTCGTAGCAGTCGCCGGTCTTGCCCACGGGCACGTCGAACTGCATCCGGTCATAGACGTCGTAGGGCTGCTTCTTGCGCAGGTCCCATTCGATGCCCGAGCCGCGCAGCATGGGCCCCGTGAAGCCCAGGTTCAGCGCGCGCTCCGGCGTCACGACGCCGATGCCCACGGTGCGTTGCTTCCAGATGCGGTTGTCGGTGAGCAACGTCTCGTACTCGTCGACCATCTTCGGGAAGCGCTTGCAGAAGTCGTCGATGAAGTCGAGCAGCGAGCCCTGGCGGTTTTCGTTGAGACGCTCGATCGCCTTCGCGTTCTTGATCTTGCTGACCTTGTACTGCGGCATCGCGTCCGGCAGGTCGCGGTAGACGCCGCCCGGCCGGAAGTAGGCCGCGTGCATGCGCGCGCCCGACACCGCCTCGTACATGTCGAACAGGTCTTCGCGCTCGCGGAAGCAGTAGATGAGCATGTTCATCGCGCCGCAGTCGAGGCCGTGCGCGCCGAGCCACAGCAGGTGGTTCAGCAGGCGGGTGATCTCGGCGAACATCACGCGGATGTACTGCGCGCGGATCGGCACGTCGAGGCCCATCATCCGCTCGATGGCGAGGCAGTACGCGTGCTCGTTGCTCATCATCGACACGTAGTCGAGGCGGTCCATGTAAGGCAGCGACTGGATGAAGGTGCGCGACTCGGCGAGCTTCTCGGTGGCGCGGTGAAGCAGGCCGATGTGGGGGTCGGCGCGCTGGATCACTTCGCCGTCGAGCTCTAGCACCAGGCGCAGCACGCCGTGAGCGGCCGGATGCTGGGGGCCGAAGTTGAGGGTGTAGTTCTTGATTTCGGCCATATCAGTGCAAACCGCCGCCGTAGTTGTCTTCGCGGATCACGCGCGGCGTGATTTCCCGCGGCTCGATCGATACCGGCTGGTAGACCACGCGCTTCTGTTCTTCGTCGTAACGCATCTCGACGTGACCCGACACCGGGAAGTCCTTGCGGAACGGGTGGCCGATGAAGCCGTAGTCGGTCAGGATGCGGCGCAGGTCGTCGTGGCCATCGAACACGATGCCGTACAGGTCGAAGGCTTCGCGCTCGAACCAGGTGGCGGCGCTCCAGACGGGCTGGAGCGAATCGACCACGGGCAGGTCTTCGCTCGGCGCAAACACCTTGAGGCGCACGCGCTGATTGAGGCTCACCGACAGCAGGTGCGTGACGACGCCGTAACGCTCGCCCTGCCACTCGCCCTCGCGGTAGTCGGAATAGTCCATGCCGCAAAGGTCGATCAATTGCTCGAAGCGGCAGCCGGGCGCGTCGCGCAGCAGCAAGGCGGCTTCGATGTAGTCGGCGGCACCAACCACCACGGTCACCTCTTCCAAGGCAAGCGTCACGCTCCTGGCCTTGGCGCCAAGCGTCTCGGCAATGGTGGCGCGCAGCACCTCCGGCGAAATTGCAAAGTCAGTCATCGTCGGCAATCTCTCAGGCGCGGGCAATGGTGTTGGTGCGGCGAATCTTCTGCTGCAACTGGATCACGCCGTAGAGCAATGCTTCGGCGGTGGGCGGGCAACCCGGAACGTACACGTCGACGGGCACGATGCGGTCGCAGCCGCGCACGACCGAATAGCTGTAGTGGTAGTAGCCACCGCCGTTGGCGCACGACCCCATCGACAGCACCCAGCGCGGCTCGGGCATCTGGTCATAGACCTTGCGCAGGGCCGGCGCCATCTTGTTGCACAGCGTGCCCGCCACGATCATCAGATCGGACTGGCGCGGACTCGGACGAAACAGCATGCCGAAACGGTCGATGTCGTAGCGGGCAGCACCCGCGTGCATCATTTCGACCGCACAACATGCGAGGCCGAATGTCATCGGCCAGAGAGATCCGGTCTTCGCCCAGTTCACCACCGAGTCATAGGTGGTGGTGACGAAACCTTCTTTGAGAACGCCTTCAATGGCCATCGTGTGCTTTCCTTGTCATTCCCAGTCGAGCGCGCCCTTTTTCCACTCATAGGCAAAGCCCACGACGAGGATGGCGAGAAAGATCATCATGGCCCAGAAGCCGATAGCGCCAATCTCCTTGAGCGCGATGGCCCAGGGGAAGAGAAAGGCAATTTCGAGATCGAACAGGATGAAGAGAATCGCGACGAGGTAGTAGCGCACGTCGAACTTCATGCGCGCGTCCTCGAAGGCCTCGAAGCCACACTCGTAGGGAGCATTCTTCGCGGCGTCGGGCCGATTGGGGCCGAGGATGTATCCGATGACCTGAGGGGCGACGCCTACGCCGACTCCGACCAGAATGAACAAAAGGACGGGGAGGTAGGAGTCGAGATTCATCGAGAGTTTTTCACCGCTTGCCACCGGCAAGAAGAACCCCTGGATGAGGTTTTCTGCCGATGAGATTTGGTGCGGTCGGCGAGACTCGAACTCGCACAGCTTTCGCCACTACCCCCTCAAGATAGCGTGTCTACCAATTTCACCACGACCGCGGTTTTTTGCTGTTCGGATGGCATGAGGTACCTGCAAGAGGCATTTGGCTTTCCGAACAGATTTAGAGTTTACCCTGAAATGAAGCCATTTCTCACGGGCAACTCATGAAAACGAGTTGATTACTTGCCGGGGATCTGGCCCGCACCCGAAACCGGGGCTACAGGAGCCGAAGCGGGGGCGCTGGGAGCTGCCGCGCCAGGAATTTCACCAGCCGCACCGGAAGCCGGCGCAGCAGGTGCACCCACCGCAGCGCGCTCCAGAAGACTGCCGCCGCCTGCGGGACGTGCATGGCTGAAATAGGCCAGCAGCAGCGTGCAGGCGAAGAACACGGCAGCAAGCACGGCCGTTGTGCGCGAGAGAAAGTTGGCACTGCCGCTGGCGCCGAACAGGCTGCCGGCGCTGCCGCTGCCGAAGGCTGCGCCCATGTCGGCGCCCTTGCCATGCTGGACCAGGATCAGGCCGATCATTGCGAGGGCTGCCAGCATCTGCACGCCGACCAGAAGGTTGAGGACCACGTTCATTCGTTCTTACTCCTAATTGATACAGCCGTTGCGCATTCAGCGCGCAGCGGCAGAAATGATCTGCAGAAAATCGGGCGCCTTGAGCGACGCGCCACCGATAAGGCCGCCGTCGATGTCGGCCTGCGCCAGCAGTTCAGCGGCATTGGCCGCATTCATGCTGCCGCCATAAAGAATCTGGATGCCCGCTGCATGCTCGCTCGCCGCGTGATGCAGTTGCGCGCGCAGCACGGCATGCACCGCTTGCGCCTGCTCCGGCGTGGCCGTCTTGCCGGTGCCGATGGCCCAAACGGGCTCATACGCCACGACGATCTCGCTGATGCAATGGCCGTTCACGTGAATCACTGCAGCCAGCTGGCGCTTGACGACCTCTTCGGTCCGCCCTGCTTCGCGCTGCGCCAGCGTTTCGCCGACACAGACGATCGGCGTGATGCCATTGGCCAATGCCGCAGCGGTTTTCGCCGCCACGACCTCATCGGTCTCGCCATGGTATTGCCGGCGCTCCGAGTGACCGACGATCGCATAGCGCACGCCGAAATCCTTCAGCATCGCCGCCGATTGCTCGCCGGTGAATGCACCTTGCGGATGCGCCGAGATGTCCTGCGCACCGAGCGCCAGTGCCGGCGAGCCCGCCAGCAGCGATTGCAGCTGGGCGAAGTACGGCGCGGGCGCGCACAGCGCCACGTCGCACGCGGCCGGGCTTGCGGCCAGGCCTTGCTGCAAGGCTTTCACCAGCGCCTCGTTGGCAGCGAGGCTGCCGTTCATCTTCCAGTTGCCGGCGATCAGCTTCTTCTTGGTTGTCATCGCGTTCTTCCCGTCACCATGTCAGCACGATCTTGCCGATGTGCTGGTTCGATTCCATCAGCGCATGAGCCTGGGCTGCGCCGCTAGGCTCGCCCGCTGCTGCAAAGGTGCTGTGGATCACGGGCTTGATGGCACCGCTTTCCAGCAGCGGCCACACCTTTTCGCGCAGGGCCTTGGCAATGGCGCCCTTGAAGGCCACCGGCCGAGGCCGCAGCGTCGAGCCGGTGATCGTGAGGCGCCTGCGCAGCACGAGGCCCGCATTGATCTGGCTCTTCACGCCGCCCTGCACCGCGATGATCACGAGCCGGCCGTCTTCGGCCAGGCACTCGATCTCGCGCGCCACGTAGTCGCCTGCAACCATGTCGAGGATCACGTCCACGCCCTTGCCGCCGGTGAGCTTCTTCGCCTCTTCGACGAAATCGCTCGTGCGGTAGTTGATGGCGTGGTCGGCCCCCAGCTTCTTGCAGGCTTCGCACTTGTCGTCGCTGCCGGCCGTGACGATCACCGTCGCACCCAGCGCCTTGGCGATCTGGATCGCCGTGACGCCGATGCCGCTCGAGCCGCCCTGGATCAGCAGCGTCTCGCCTTTTTGCAGACGGCCGCGTTCGAACACATTGCTCCACACGGTGAAGAAGGTTTCGGGCAGCGAGGCCGCATCGACATCGCTCCAACCCTTCGGCACCGGCAGGCATTGCGCCACGGGCGCCACGCACAGCTGCGCATAGCCACCGCCAGCGATCAACGCACAGACACGATCACCAACCTTGAACCCCGCCTCGGCCAGCGCCGCGGCATCGCCAGAGACGATCTCGCCGGCCACCTCGAGGCCCGGCAGATCGGATGCACCCGGCGGCACCGGATAGTGGCCCATCCGCTGCAGCACGTCGGGCCGGTTGACACCACTGGCCGCAACGCGAATCAGCAGCTCGCCCACACCCGCCACCGGATCGGGACGATCGGCCACGCGCAGCACCTCAGGGGCGCCGTACGAAGTGATTTCAATGGCTTTCATGGTCTTTCGGCCTCCAACGCCCGCAGATGGGGCGAAGCTTGACGTTCAAAAGATTGCAACGGCGGCAGTGAACCGCCGTTGCGCCCTTCTTACTCCTGAGGCTCGCGCGGGGCCTGCGACTGCTCGCTGGCCGGAGCCTGCTGCTGGTCGTTGAAGCGCGGTGCGCGCTCGCCACGATCGCCGCCGCGGTCACCACCACGGTCGCCACGGTCCGAGCGCTCGCGGCGGTCGCCGCCACGGTCGCCGCGATCACCACGGTCTTCACGCGGCGGGCGCTCGCTGTATTCCATGCCGGCCGGACGCTCGGTCAGGGCCTTCATGGACAGCTTGACGCGGCCCTTTTCGTCGGTTTCCAGAACCTTGACCTTCACGATCTGGCCTTCGCTCAGGTAGTCGGTCACCTTCTCGACGCGTTCGTGCGCGATCTGGCTGATGTGCAGCAGGCCGTCCTTGCCGGGCAGCAGGTTGATGAGCGCACCGAAGTCCAGGATCTTGGTGACCGGGCCTTCGTAGACCTTGCCGATTTCGACTTCGGCCGTGATCTGCTCGATGCGCTTCTTGGCCAGTTCGGCCTTTTCCGGGTCGGTCGAGGCGATGGTGATGGTGCCGTCTTCGTCGATGTTGATCGTCGTGCCGGTTTCTTCCTGCAGGCCGCGGATGACCGAGCCGCCCTTGCCGATCACGTCGCGGATCTTCTCGGGGTTGATCTTCAGCGTGGTCAGGCGCGGGGCGAAGCTGGAGACTTCGGCCTTGGCCTCGCCCATGGCTTCCTGCATCTTGCCCAGGATGTGCATGCGCGCTTCCTTGGCTTGCGCCAAGGCGACCTGCATGATTTCCTTGGTGATACCCTGGATCTTGATGTCCATCTGCAGCGCGGTGATGCCGTTGGTGGTGCCCGCAACCTTGAAGTCCATGTCGCCCAGGTGATCTTCGTCGCCCAGGATGTCGGTCAGCACCGCGAAGCGGTTGTCTTCCTTGATCAGGCCCATGGCGATACCGGCCACGTGCGCCTTCATGGGCACGCCGGCGTCCATCATCGACAGGCAGCCGCCGCAGACCGAAGCCATCGACGAGGAGCCGTTCGACTCGGTGATTTCCGACACCACGCGAACCGTGTACGGGAATTCTTCCTTGGTCGGCAGCACGGCGACGAGCGCGCGCTTGGCGAGGCGGCCGTGGCCGATTTCGCGGCGCTTGGTCGAGCCCATGCGGCCCACTTCGCCGGTGGCGAAGGGAGGCATGTTGTAGTGGAACAGGAAGCGGTCTTCGTACTCGCCGGCCAGCGCGTCGATGCGCTGTGCATCGCGTTCGGTGCCGAGCGTGGTGATGACCAGCGCCTGGGTTTCACCGCGCGTGAACAGGGCCGAACCGTGGGTGCGCGGCAGCACGGAGTTGCGGATCTCGATGGGGCGCACGGTGCGCGTGTCGCGGCCGTCGATGCGGGGCTCACCCGACAGGATCTGGCTGCGCACGATCTTCGATTCGATGGCGAACAGCAGGTCGTTGACCTTGCCGGCGTCGAAGGGCTCGCCGCTTTCCTTCAGCGTGTTCATCACGCTGGCATTGGCTTCGCGCAGGGCCTGCGTGCGGGCTTGCTTGCTGCGAATTTGATAGACGGCGCGCAGCTTCTCTTCGGCCAGGCCCTTGACCTTGGCGACGAAGGCTTCGTCTTCTGCGGGTGCCTGCCAGTCCCACACCGGCTTGCCGGCGTCGCGCACGAGGTCATGGATCGCGTTGATGGCAATGTTGGCTTGTTCGTGGCCGAACACCACGCCACCCAGCATGACTTCTTCGCTGAGTTGCTGGGCTTCGGACTCGACCATCAGCACGGCGGCTTGCGTGCCGGCGACGACGAGGTCCATCTGCGAATCCTTGCGGGCGGTCTGGCCCGGATTCAGCACGTACTGGCCATTGATGTAGCCCACGCGGGCGGCGCCGATCGGGCCGCTGAACGGAATGCCGGAGATGGCGAGCGCTGCGCTCACGCCGATCATGGCGGCGATGTCGGCATCGACTTCAGGGTTGAGCGACACGGTGTGAATGACCACGTGCACTTCGTTCAGGAAGCCTTCGGGGAACAGCGGGCGGATCGGACGGTCGATCAGGCGGCTGGTCAGCGTTTCATGTTCGCTGGGCTTGGCTTCGCGCTTGAAGAAGCTGCCGGGGATCTTGCCCGCGGCGTAGGTCTTCTCGATGTAGTCGACGGTCAGCGGGAAAAAATCCTGGCCGGGCTTGGCCGACTTGGAGGCGACCACGGTCGCCAGGATCACGGTGCCGTCGATGTCGACCAGCACGGCGCCATTGGCCTGGCGGGCGACTTCGCCCGTTTCCATGACGACGGTCTTGTCGCCCCATTGGAAGGACTTGGTGACTTTGTTGAAGAGGCTCATGTTTGCTCCTGTTTTAGTAGCGAACCACTCAGGGTTCGCAAGGGGCGGAGGCTGTCTCAGAACACGATGCCATTCCAGCGAAGCTCGGAGGGAACTTCATTGGAATGACACAGCTTCGCTCTGTTTGGCACTCCGAAAGTGGATCGCGAAGTAAAAAACGCCTGAGCTAGCGGACTAACCCAGGCGTTTTTTCATGCGATTCGATTTACTTGCGCAGACCCAGCTTGGCGATCAGCGCGGTGTAGCGGTCGGCGTCCTTGGACTTGAGGTAGTCGAGGAGCTTGCGGCGGCGGCTCACCATGCGCAGCAGGCCGCGACGGCCGTGGTGGTCCTTGGCGTGCGTCTTGAAGTGGGGGGTGAGCTCGTTGATGCGGGCGGTCAGCAGTGCGACTTGCACTTCGGGGCTGCCGGTGTCGTTGGCGGCGCGGGCGTTGTCCTTGACGACTTCGGCCTTGATGGAGGCTGCGATCATGATGATTTCCTTGGTTCCTAGGTGTTTGACTTGCGGTGAGCGCTGGAACTGCCCTCACCGTGCGCCTTGCGGCATGCAAAGCCTCGGAATTATAGCTCGCCCCCAGGCTGCGCGCACTTCGTGTCGCTTCGCCTACCCCCTCCCCGGGGGCAACACCTGCGGCCCGGCAAAGCCGGTTCCGCGGTGTTTCACGAAGGGGTCGCCGCCGGACTGAGCCTCTTTCCTCCCTTGCCATCGAGCGAAGCCAGGCCTACCGCGCCGAGCACGCAAGCGGCCCCGCCGATCTGCGCCAGGCTGATACTTTCTCCCAGCCAGAAGGCCGCCAGTATCAGCGCAGAAACCGGCAGGAGCGCAGTGAATAGCGCCGCTTCGGCCCCTTTCAGCCGCGCCGATCCGGCAAACCAGAGGACGAAGCCCAGCACCGTCGGCACCAGCGCATAGTAGGCGACGCCGATCAGCGCATCGTTCGGCAACGGATGTTCCCAGGCCCGCTCGAACAGCGCCGAAACCAGCGACAGCAGGAGCCCGAAGGCTGCCATCAGCGTCGACAGCGCCAGGGGGCGCACCGGCACGCGCAGCCGCTTGTTGAGCAGGATGAACATTGCCTCACACACGACCGCACCCAGCATCAGCAGGTTGCCGGCGAACGCCGCGGCCGATTTGGAGTCCCCTGCGGAGCCTTCGCCCGGCCAGCTGATTGCCAGCACCCCTGCCGTCGCCAGCACGATGCTGCCCACCAGATATCGCCCCGGCCGCTCGCGCAAAGCCAGCACCGCCGCCAGCGCCGCAACGGCAGGCAGCGTCCCGGCCACCACGCCCGCGCTGGCGGCCGGCGCCCACCTCACACCAAGGATCAGCAGCACCGTATAGCCCACGCTGCCCAAACCCGCCTGGAACAAGAGCAGCACCAGGTCGCGCCGGTCGGGGCGAGGCCAAGGCGTGCGCGTCAGCCGCAGCAGCAGGAGAAACACCGGCAGCGCCATCGCAAACCGCAGCGCGGTCGCGGTGAACGGCGGGAGTCCGCCTGCGATGACCTTGCTGGCCACCACCGTGCTGCCCACCGTGACCATCGCCAGCGCGCACAGCGCCATTCCCTTCAACCGTTCCGACATGCCAGACCTTTCGCCTTCGAGAAAAGTCCGAGCTTCGCGGTCCGGTCGCGCCGCGTATTGAACGAAATTGCAGACGGCCGGATCAGCCCTTGYGCTGCGGCTGCTCCGCCAGCCAGTTGCGCAGGCGCTCCACGCCCTTCACCAGCCGCTGCGGGTCTTTCGAGGCAAAGCACCAGCGCAGCCATCCCTGCGCCTCGGGCGCGAAGGCATTGCCCGGCGCGAGCCCCAGGCCCGCTTCGGCGACCAGCCGCTTGGCCACTTCGAGCGAATCGCCGAAGCCTTCGAGCCGGAAGAAGGCATACATGCCACCCTTGGCCGAAGCCACCTGCACGCCCGGCAGCGCCGCCAGCAGCGGCACCAGCGTGTCGCGGCAGTGCTTCAGGTGCGCCACCACGCGCGGCGTGATCTCGCTCGTGTGTTCGATGGCAGTGATGGCGGCGCGCTGCGTGAACACGCTGGCGCACGAGGTGTTGAACTCGATCAGCTTGCCGATGTCGTCCACCATCGACGACGGCAGCACCAGCCAGCCCAGGCGCCAGCCCGTCATCAGGAAGCTCTTCGAGAAGCTGTGCGTGACGACGAGCCGGTCGTCGGGCTTCGAGATGTCGAGGAAGCTCGGCGCGCAGGCATTGGGCGTCGGCTCGTAGTACAGGCGCTCGTACACCTCGTCGGCGAGGATCCACGTGCCGGTCTGGCGGCAGTGGTCGAGCACGGCCTGCTGCTCGTCGCGCGTCATGGTCCAGCCCGTGGGATTGTTGGGCGCGTTGACGATCAGCAGCTTCGTCTTCGAAGTGACCGCCGCGCGCAGCGCGGGCAGGTCGAGCGTCCACTGCCCGTTCACCGGCACCAGCGGCAAGGTACGAACGCGCGCGCCCATGATGGCGGGCTGAGCCGTCAGGTTGGGCCACACCGGCGTCACGGCGACCACTTCGTCGCCCGCATCGACCAGCGCCTGCACCGCGAGCATCAGCGCGCTCACGCCGCCCGAGGTGACGGCGATGCGAGAGGCATCGACCGCCGGATGCAGCCCGCTCGTGTAGCGCGCGATGGCTTCGCGCAGCTCGGGCAGGCCAAGGTTGTGGGCGTAGAAGGTCTCGCCTCGCTGCAGCGAATCGATGGCCGCCTGGCGGATCACCTCGGGCGTGACTTCGTCGCTTTCGCCGAACCAGAAGGCCAGCACGTCGTCGCGGCCCATGCCGGCGTTGGCGACTTCGCGGATCTTCGACGCTTCAAGCTGATGGATCGCAGAACGCATGGAAATACCTTTCTTTTTCAGGAACGCCGCAGAACCGGCTTTGCCGGGCCGCAGGTGTTGCCCCCGGTGAGGGGGAGGGAGAAGCGACACGAAGTGCGCGAAGCCTGGGGGAGAGCCAAGTTCAAGGTTTCTTCATCTTGCACGAGGTCGGCAGTTCGGCGCGCTCGGCGGGAATCGTCTTGACCACACGGAAGCCGTAGCCCGAGCCCTCGACGTCGAACTGCACGCCCGGCCTGCCCTGCCGGTCCATCACGCCGACGACGAGCTGCTGCTGGAACTGATGGTCCGTCGCGCGCATGCGCCCGCGCTGGCCGTACAGGCTCACGTCGGCCTGCTCCAGCGCGCGCGCCATCGGCACCGCGTCGGCACTGCCCGCACGCTCGATGGCCTGCACGAGCGCTTCGATCATCAGCTGAAGCCGCATGTGCACATAGTCGTCGGCCGGCTTCGGAAAGCGCGTGCGGAAGGCTCGGTAGAAGGTTTCGGACTGCGCCGTCTGCACGTTGGGCAGCCAGTCTGCCACGGCGATCACGCGGCCGATGCCCGCATCGCCGATGGCGGCCGGTGCCCCCAGCGCATTGCCGTAGAAGGTATAGAAAGTACCGTTGAAGCCCGCCTCGCGTGCCGCCTTCACGAGCAGCGTGAGGTCGTTGCCCCAGTTGCCCGTGACCACGGCCTGCGCGCCGCTCGCGATGATCTTGGTGGCGTAGGGCGCGAAGTCCTTCACCTTGCCCATGGGGTGCAGTTCGTCGCCCACGATCTCCACGTCGGGGCGCTGCGCACCGAGCTGCCGGCGCGCCTCGCGCAGCACGGCCTGGCCGAAGCTGTAGTCCTGGCCGATCAGGTAGACGCGCTTGAGCGCGGCATCGTCCCTCACCACATCCATCAGCGCAGCCACGCGCATGTCGGCATGCGCGTCGAAGCGGAAGTGCCAGAAGCTGCAACGCTCGTTCGTGAGCGCCGGGTCGACGGCCGCGTAGTTGAGGAAGACCACGCGGCGCGCGGGGTCGCGCTCGTTGTTCTTGTCGATGGCATCGACCAGCGCCGCGGCCGTGGCCGACGAATTGCCCTGCAGCACGATGCGCGCGCCGTCGTCCATCGCGGCGCGCAGCGCGGAAAGCGCCTCCTCGTTCTGCCCCTTGCTGTCGTAGCGGTCGAGCTGCAACGGACGCGCGCCGCCGGGCAGCTTCACGCCGCCGCGCGCATTCACGCGCTCCACCGCCCACAGCAGGTTGCGGAACACGGCCTCGCCGGTGTTGGCGAACGGGCCGCTCATGCTTTCGATCAGCGCCAGGCGAATGGGTGCGGGCGGGGCCGCCTGCGCCAGCGCGGCGAACGGCCTCGCGCATAGCGCCAGCGCCGCGAATTTCAAGGCCTCGCGACGCCAAATAAAGGGGAGATTCATTGTCTTGAAACGCGTGCCGATGCGCCTAGATGAGGTCTCAAGCGGCACTCACGATGGAACGGCCGCGCAGTGTAAGGGACACACATTCCTTGTCCCCATTGTGTTCACTCAGGAGTTCTTCACCATGCTTTTCGCCCCCACCCTTCGCACCGCCCGCTTCGCTCCCCGCGCCTATGACCGCGCCTTCGAACGCTTCGTGAACGATGCCTTCGCCGCCCCCCGCCGCTCCCCGCTGGTGGAACAGGACGACAAGAGCTGGACCCTCTCGCTGGACGTGCCGGGCCTTGCGCGCGAAGACCTCGCGATCAGCATCGAAGGCGCCGTACTGCGCATCGACAGCAAGGCCGAAGCCAAGCGCCAGTTCAAGGCCGCCTACGAGCTGCCGCAGGACATCGACGTGGCCACCAGCGAGGCCAAGCTCGAGAACGGCGTGCTCACGCTGAAGCTCGGCAAACTGGTGCCCGTGAGCCAGGCCGCACAGTTGCAAATCAACTAGCTTGGCCTATGCCCACAAGAAGAAAATGTTGGTAACGGCCTCGTTTTGACTTTAAACGAGCACCTTATTCACAATAGCGCTGAATAACGTCACATGATGTGACGTTTTCTTAGAACTTTTTTCTTCGTGGGCGTCTCGTAACGCACCGAATTCCCTGCCGGTGCGGTTCGGGTGCCCCCAAAAGGCACCATGAAAACGCACCTTCAACCTGCCAATCCCAACGAACAATCCGACACGCTCCTGGTGTTCCTGCCCGGGGCCTACCTGAAGCCCGACGAGTTCGAGCGCGAAGGGTTCATCGCCGCGGTGCGCGAGCGCCATCTGGCGGCGGACGCGCTGCTGGTGGACGCGGACGTTTCCTACTACTACGAGCAAACGCTGAGCGAGCGCCTGCACACCGAGGTGATCGAGCCCCAGCGTGCCAGGGGCTACAAGTCGATCTGGCTCGTGGGTATTTCCATCGGTGGCTTCGGCGCGCTGATCCACGAACTGGCGCGGCCGGGCTCGGTGGACGGCATCGTGGCACTCGCGCCCTACCTGGGGCGCCGGGTGCTCGGCGCGGAGATCAGGAAGGCCGGCGGCCTGCGCGCCTGGCAGGCGCCCACCGGACCGCAGGCCGACGAGGAGCCCGACCGCAAGCTCTGGCCCTTCTTCCAGCAGTACCTGGACGCCAAGCCGTCGAAGAACCTGCCGCCGCTGTACCTGGGCTTCGGGCTGGACGACCGCTTTGCCAGCAACCACAAGCTGCTGGCCGACGCCCTGCCGCCGGGGCGCGTCTTCACGATCGAGGGCGGCCACGACTGGCCGCAGTGGCGCCAGCTGTGGCGCAATGTGCTGGACGTGCTGCCGCTGCCGGCAATCGGCCGCTCGCGGCAGCCGGCTACGCAGCCTGCGGCAGCGGCGCCTCAGCCGACGAGAGCGACGCCATGGGCCATCGCGGCTTGACGTCGAAGGCATAGCGCTCGCTCGCCTGCGACAGCCCGGACTGCAGGCGCATCGCCGCAGCCATGGCGATCATGGCGCCGTTGTCGGTGCACAGGTGCAACTCGGGGTAGTGCACACGCACCTTGCGCTTTGCGCACGCGGCATTCAGCTGTTCGCGCAGATTCCTGTTGGCCCCCACCCCGCCCGCCACCACCAGCCGCTTGAGTCCGGTCTGGTCGAGTGCCGCGAGCGACTTCTTCAGCAGCACCTCGACGATGGCCGCCTGCGTGGACGCCGCCAGATCGGCCTTGTTCGCCTCGAGCTGGTCGCCGAGCTTCTTGGCCTGCGTGAGCACGGCCGTCTTCAGGCCGGCAAAGGAAAAATCGAGATCGCCGCTGTGCAGCAGCGGCCGCGGCAGCTTGAAGGCCGTTGCGTTGCCGCCTTCGGCCAGCTTCGCGAGCCACGGTCCGCCGGGGTACGGCAAACCCATGAGCTTGGCGCTCTTGTCGAAGGCCTCGCCGGCCGCGTCGTCGATGGTTTCGCCGAGCAGCTCGTAGCGGCCCACGCCGTCCACCCGCATCAGCTGCGTATGGCCGCCCGACACCAGCAGCGCGACGAACGGAAACTCCGGCGGATCGGCGCTCAGGAAGGGCGACAGCAGATGTCCCTCTAGGTGATGCACCCCCAGCACCGGCTTGCCAAGCGCCACGCCGAGCGCGCAGGCCACGCCGGCCCCCACCAGCAGCGCGCCCGCCAGGCCCGGCCCGCGCGTGTAGGCCACCACGTCGATCTCGGCCAGCGAGCGTCCGGCTTCGGCCATGACCGTCTCGGTCAACGGCAGCACGCGGCGGATGTGGTCGCGGCTGGCCAGCTCGGGGACCACGCCGCCGTAGGCCTGGTGCATGGCGATCTGGCTGTGCAGCGCGTGCGAACGCAGCATCGGCAGCGCGCTGCCGTGCGACTCGACCAGCGCCACGCCGGTTTCATCGCAGGATGATTCGATTCCCAACAAGAGCATGGCGCCGAGTGTAGGCGGCGCCCCGTGCGGCCGCCCGCGAAGGGGCAAACGGCGTCCTGCAAGGCACGGATGTTGCAGTGAGAGGGTCAGCGCCCCTCCCACCATGAAATCCGGACTGAGTTTTCTGATCGCCGCCCGCCGTTGCGAGATCGACGAGCTGGACCGGCTCGCCCGCACCAGCGAGCTGGTGGGTGTGATCGGCCGCCTCGTCCACGCGCTGCAGCGCGAGCGGGGCATGTCGAACATGTTCCTCGCGTCGCACGGCGGCCGCTTCGCAGACCAGCGCGGCCCGCAGATCGCCGAATGCATGGCGCTCGAGCAGGAGGTGCGCGCCGGCTTCGACCAGCTCGAAGCCGACGACCACCGCGGCGCTGGCGCCGGCCACAGCGCGCGCCTGTTCAGCCGCATCGCCTGGGTGCTCCCGGGCCTGGACGCCCTGCCTGCGCTTCGCCGCCGCATCGATGCGCTCGAACTGAAGCCTGCGCAGTCCACCGCCGCCTTCGCCAAGCTCGTTGCCGGCCTGCTGTCGGTGGTGTTCGAAGCCGCCGACGGCGCCACCGACCCCGAAATCTCGCGCCTGCTGGTCGCGATGTTCAACTTCATGCAGGGCAAGGAATTTGCCGGCCAGGAGCGCGCCTTCGGTGCCGCCGCACTGGCGCTGGGCCGCAGCGACGAGGCGCAGCGCCTGCAGTGGCAGCACCTGATCGAGTCGCAGGAGCGCTGCTTCCAGGTGTTCACCGATTTCTCTGGCCAGGCCGTGCTCGCGCTCTGGCGCAGCAGCCAGCCTGACGCCGAAGTGGCAGAGCTCGAACGCATCCGCCGGCGCGGCGCCACCTCCGCCCCGGCCGACGTACCGCTGAGCCAGGCCTGGTTCGACTGCTGCACCCGCCGCATCGACGCCATGAAGACCGTGGAAGAGCGCCTGGCCGCAGTCTTGCGCGCACTGTGCGAGCGCAAGACCGCGCAGGCGCGCAGCGAGTTGCAGGACTACCGGCAGCTGCTGGACACGCTGGCGCCGCAGGCCGGCGCCCTGTTCTTCGACGACGCCGACGCGCAGGCCGCCACGCCCGCCCAGTTCGGCCGCCACCTCGAACGCTCGGTGCTCGACATGGTCCAGGAGCAGTCGCACCGCCTGCAGGCCATGAGCGACGAGCTCGAAACCGTGCGCGCCTCGCTCAATGAACGCAAGATCGTCGAGCGCGCCAAGGGCCTGCTGATGGCGCACCGCCGGCTCAGCGAGGAAGAGGCGCACAAGATGCTGCGCCAGACCGCCATGAACCAGAAGCGGCGGCTGGTCGACGTGGCCGAGTCGATGCTGGCAATGGCCGACTACCTGCCCATGCTCGACCGCGCGCCCTCTCGCTGAAGCGCCCCCGGCCGTTCAACTTGGTGCAGTGCACAACAACCGTGCGATCGGCGCTGCGCGGCCCGATCGGGCCCTCGCCCGTGCTGCGCCACTGCATCGAGCTACTTTCTTGATAGCAGCACCCAGGTCCTGAAGGCTGGCACACCGCTTGCAAGCATTTCGTTCACAGGCCCCCAATGGGTCTTCAGGCAGGCGGCACCCAACGGCGGGTGCTTGCTACCGAACCGGACAAAGGCGTCCCCATCCCGCAAGGGCTCGTTTTCGAGCAGCCCCTGCGCGGTGCGGACGCCTTTTTTGTTTTTGTCTTTTGTTTGTTCGCCTTCAACCGGAGCCCCGCCCATGACCGACCTGCTCACAACCCGCCTCAGCCGACGCCGCGTCCTGCAAGCCGCCGCCATCGGCGCCGTGGGCATCGAACCCGCGCTGCGCGCCGCCGTCTGGGCCCAGGGCTCGGACAAGCCCGAGAAGGAGGAAGTGAAGATCGGCTTCATCCCGCTGACCGATTGCGCCAGCGTGGTGATGGCCTCGGTGCTGGGCATCGACAAGAAGTACGGCGTGAAGATCGTCCCCAGCAAGGAAGCCAGTTGGGCTGGCGTGCGCGACAAGCTCTCCAACGGCGACATCGACATGGCGCACGTGCTCTACGGCCTGGTCTACGGCATGCACCTGGGCCTGAGCGGCCCGAAAAAGGACATGGCCGTGCTCATGACCTTGAACAACAACGGCCAGGCCATCACGCTGTCGAAGAAGCTCTCGGACAAGGGTGCGGTCGATGCGGCCTCGCTCGCCAAGCTGATCGCAACGGAGAAGCGCGAATACACCTTCGCACAGACCTTCCCCACCGGCACGCATGCCATGTGGCTGTACTACTGGCTCGCCTCGGCCGGCATCGACCCGTTCAAGGACGTCAAGAACATCACCGTGCCGCCGCCGCAGATGGTGGCCAACATGCGCGTGGGCAACATGGACGGCTACTGCGTGGGCGAGCCCTGGGGCCAGCGCGCCATCATGGACGGCATCGGCATCACGGCCATCACCACGCAGGACATCTGGAAGGACCACCCCGAGAAGGTGCTTGGCTGCACCGCCGAGTTCGCGAAGAAGTACCCGAACACCGCACGCGCCGTGACGGCCGCCATCCTCGAGGCCGGCAAGTGGATCGACACCGGCCTGCAGAACAAGAACAAGATGGCCGAGACCATCGCCGACAAGAGCTACGTCAACACGAGCGTGGACGCCATCAACCAGCGCATCCTGGGCCGCTACACCAACGGCCTGGGCAAGAGCTGGGACGACCCCAACCACATGAAGTTCTACAACGGCGGCGCCGTGAACTTCCCGTACCTGTCGGACGGCATGTGGTTCCTCACGCAGCACAAGCGCTGGGGCCTGCTGAAGGAACACCCCGACTACCTGAAGGTGGCCACCGAGATCAACCGCATCGACATCTACAAGCAGGCTGCCGCAGCCACGCAGACGCCGGTGCCCAAGGAAACCATGCGCACCAGCAAGCTGTTCGACGGCTCGGTCTGGGACGGCAAGGATCCGAAGAAGTACGCCGAGTCCTTCAAGCTTCATGCATAGGGAGAACACCATGGTCAGCGCCGTTTTTCATTCACCGCTCGAAGCCTCCCTCCCTCTCCCGCGCGCGGGAGAGGGCCGGGGCGAGGGCAAGCCCCGCGCCGAAGCCGCCCCTCACCCCAACCCTCTCCCCAGAAGGGAGAAGGAGCAGAAACCGAGAACGCCACTCGACCTGCGCGCCTTCTGGATGCGCGTGCTGCCGCCGCTCGCAGGCTTCGGCCTGCTGCTGCTGATCTGGGAGGTGGTGGCCATGAAGAGCACCACTGGCTTCCCGACGCCAGCGGCCACCTGGCAGCAGGCCGTGACCGTGTTCAGCGACCCGTTCTACAGCAAGGGGCCGAACGACCAGGGCGTGGGCTGGAACGTGCTCTCGTCGCTGCAGCGCGTGGCGCTGGGCTTCGGCCTCGCGGCGCTGGTCGGCATTCCGGCCGGCTTCGCGATCGGGCGCTTCGAGTTCCTCTCGCGCATGTTCAACCCGCTCATCAGCCTGCTGCGACCGGTATCGCCGCTGGCGTGGCTGCCCATCGGCCTGCTGGTGTTCAAGGGCGCCAACCCGGCCGCCATCTGGACCATCTTCATCTGCTCGATCTGGCCGATGGTCATCAACACCGCCGTGGGCGTGCAGCGCGTGCCTAGCGACTACATGAACGTGGCCAAGGTGCTGAACCTCAGCGAATGGAAGATCCTCACGAAGATCCTGTTCCCCGCAGTGCTGCCCTACATGCTGACCGGCGTGCGGCTGGCCGTGGGCACCGCGTGGCTGGTGATCGTGGCGGCCGAGATGCTCACGGGCGGCGTCGGCATCGGCTTCTGGGTGTGGGACGAGTGGAACAACCTCAACGTCGCCAACATCATCATCGCGATCTTCGTGATCGGCATCGTCGGCCTCGTGCTGGAGTTTGCGCTCATCAAGCTCGCCACTGCGTTCACGTTCGAAGAGGTGAAGTCATGATCGATGATTCGAAGTACATCGAGATCCACGGCGTCGAACAGGCCTTCAAGACGCCCAAGGGCCGCTTCGTCGCGCTGCGCGATGTGAACCTGAACGTGGCCAAGGGCGAGTTCATCACGCTCATCGGCCACTCGGGCTGCGGCAAGTCGACGCTGCTGAACCTCATCGCCGGGCTCACCACACCCACCGAAGGCTCGCTGCTGTGCGCCAACAAGGAGATCAAGGGCCCCGGCCCCGAGCGCGCGGTGGTGTTCCAGAACCATTCGCTGCTGCCCTGGCTCACCTGCTTCGAGAACGTCTACCTCGCGGTCGAGCGCGTCTTCGCGGCCACCGAGAGCAAGGCGCAGTTGCGCGCACGCACCGATGCCGCGCTGGCGCTGGTGGGTCTCACGCCCGCCGCACAGAAGCGCCCCGGCGAAATCTCCGGCGGCATGAAACAGCGCGTGGGCATTGCACGCGCGCTGTCGATGGAACCCAAGGTGCTGCTGATGGACGAGCCCTTCGGCGCGCTCGACGCCCTCACCCGCGCCAAGCTGCAGGACGAGCTTCTGGCCATCGTGCAGAAGACGCACAGCACCGTGGTCATGGTGACGCACGACGTGGACGAGGCGGTGCTGCTGAGCGACCGCATCGTGATGCTGACCAACGGTCCGGCCGCCACCATCGGCGACGTGCTGGCCGTGGACATTCCGCGCCCGCGCAACCGCGTCGAGCTGGCCGAAGACCCGGCCTACGTGCACGCGCGCAAGGCGGTGATCGACTTCCTCTACACGCGCCAGGCGCACGTGGAGAAGGCCGCGGCCTGACAGATCGACACAGCGCCCAGGCGCGTCGAGCCATGCCTTCCTTCCAGCAAACACCGCGGAACCGGCTTTGCCGGGCCGCAGGTGTTGCCCCCTGCAAGGGGGTTGGCGTAGCGACACGCAGTGCGCGAAGCCTGGGGGTGTGCCAGTTTCACGACATGATCACCTGGAGGCTGTGCTCGTACGACGCCGTGAGGCGCTCGAAGGTGTCGACCAGCGCGTCGCTGGAGCGAACGAGCGTGGCGCGGCCATCGGCGCTGTCGAGCGCGTGCACGCCGCCGACCAGCCGCAGCCATTCGTCGCGGGCGCTGGCCAGCGCGGTGCGGATCTCCGTGGTGCTGAGCGGGGCGCGCTCGAGTTCGAGCAAGGCGGCCTCGAACTCGGCCATGGTGGGCACCAGCCGCGCGTTCGCGGCTTTCTCTTTCAGCGTGGCAGCGAGCAGCGCGTCTTTCGCCAACCGCTGCGCACGCATGCGCTGCCGTCCGCATATGTTGACGATGCGCAGCGCACGCCGCGCGCCCGAGGCTTCGAGCGCCTCGGTCAGCGCCTCCGCGGCCGAGAGCAGCACTTCGGCGCGCTGGTCGACGTCGGCCAGTCCCGCCGCCGTGGGCCGCGCCGTCAAGGCCGGAGCCAGCCCGCTCCAGGCGGCTTGCGCCTGTACGAGCGCCTGCGCGCCAGCCGCATCGAGCCCGAGGGCCGCCAGGTGATCGAGGTTCTGCTGCACCCGCTCGGCGGACTGCGTGCGCAGCACCCGCGCCCGCTGCGCATCGATGCTGCCCAGCAGCTGCGCCGCCACGCGCACCAGCCGCTGCGAGAGCATGCGCAACTGCCCGGCGCGGTTGATCGCGTCGGCCCACTGCGCCGCCTCGATGACCGAGCGCGACACCTCGCCGAGCCGCAGGTTGGCGTGCATCGCCGCGCCGCGCAGCAGGCCGAAGGCTTCGTCCTCGCCGATGCCGCGCGCGGACATCAGCAGGCCCTTGGCGCGGTCGACCCACTTGCGCTCGTCCATGCGGGTGCGCAGGCTCTCCAGTTCGGTGCGCAAGACGCTCTCGCGCTGCCAGCGGGCCTGGGCACGAGCGGCCAGCGCGGCGAGCGATGCGGCATCGACGGCATCGTTCTGCATCCACGCCTGCACGCCGAGCTGCACCAGCTCTTCGTGCTGCGCACCGCTCAACGGCTCGCCGACGAAGCTCAGCGCACACGGCGGCACGCCGGACCACGCGCGCAGCGCGTCGAGCAATGCGGGCGTGGGCAAAGGCAGGCAGATCAAGGCCTGGGCCGGGGCCAGCGCCTCGACCTGCCGCGCGAAGGTGCCCGCATCCGCGCAGCCGACCACCTCGAGACTGGCGTCGGACAGCGCCTGTGCAAGCGCCTCCGGCAGCACGGGGCCAGCAGTTTCATCGGGCAGGACAACGAGAAGGGGCATCTTGGAAAAGCGGTGTGGGAGCGCACCGCGAGCATAGGCCACGCCCGCGCGAATTCGCAGGCATGCCTCTTGCATGGAACGGACCGCGGTGTAACGAAGCACCGCTTTGGTGAGGCTGCAGGCTCCTGCATCCGGCTCGGCAACGCACATGCCGAGCGCACCCCCACGCCGACAGCGTCCGCTGCCGGCACTCCGTCTCCAACCCCGTCCGTCGACACGGCCCATCCAGGGTCAGGCCGCGGCTTTTTGCACCTTTGAACGCCATGTCCAGTTTCAAGAACTTCTTGCAGTCAGGCCACAGTCCGACGCTGTTCGCGGCCTTCCTGTACTTCTCGTTCTCCTGCTGCATCTGGGTGCTCAACGGCGCCATGGCGCCCTTCATCGGCGAAACCTTCAACCTCTCGCCGGCGCAGAAGGGCCTGATGCTGTCGGTGCCGATCATCGCGGGCGCGCTGATGCGTTTTCCACTCGGCATCCTCTCGCAGTACATCGGCCGCAAGAAGGCCACGCTGGTCGAGATGGGCCTGATCGCAGTGGCGATGCTGTTCGGCTTCTTCTTCGTGAAGAGCTTCAACAACCTGCTCGCCATGGGCGTGCTGCTGGGCATCGCGGGCGCGAGCTTCGGCGTGGCGCTGTCACTGGGCTCGGGCTGGTTCCCGCCGCAGCACAAGGGCCTGGCCATGGGTCTGGTGGGCGCTGGCAACGTGGGCACCGCGGTGTCGGTGCTGGTGGCGCCGCCGCTCGCGCTGTGGCTGGGCTGGCAGGCGGTGTACGGCGTGGCCGCGGTCGCCATCCTGGTTCCCATGGTGGTGATGGTGGTGTTCGCCAAGGAGCCGCCGGACGTGAACGCCCATTCGAGCTTCCGCGAGCACATCGCCTGCCTGTTCGAGAAGGACGGCTGGGTGTTCAGCCTGATCTACGGCGTGACCTTCGGCGGCTTCATCGGCCTGACGACCTTCCTGCCCTCCTACTACTACGACCAGTTCGGCGTGAGCAAGGTGCAGGCCGGCCAGCTAACCATGCTCGCGGCCTTCATGGGCGCGGCGGTGCGCATCGTGGGCGGCTGGCTTTCCGACCGCTGGGGCGGTGTGAACACGCTGACCGTTGTGCTGCTGGTGGTGGCCGTGAGCCTCGTGCTGGTGGGCGTCTCGTCGGGCTCGCTGGCCGTCACCACGCTGGTGCTGATCGTGTGCTTCGCCGCGCTGGGCGCGGGCAACGGCGCGCTGTTCCAGCTGGTGCCGCTGCGCTGGCCCGCAAGCACGGCAGTGGCCGGTTCGATGATCGGCGAGATCGGCGCGCTGGGCGGTGGCCTCGTGCCCAACGCCATGGGCCTGTCGAAGCAGTATCTGGGCAGCTACCTGTGGGGCTTCGTGTTCTTCGCGATGCTGTCGCTAGCGATGCTGGGCGTGATGCGCGTGATGCAGATCCGCTGGACCCGCACCTGGGCCGAGAAGGGTGGCCGAGCGCGCGTTGCACCGGTACATGCTTCGCCCGCAGTCAACAGCAACTCGCGGAAAGCTGCCCGGTCATGAACCGCCCCGCCGACCTCCGTTCAACGTGGCAGGAACAGGAGCCACACGATCAGCAAGAGGTTGAACAGCATCGACACGCCCAGCGCCAGCTGGTAGAGCGCAAGTGGGTCGCGGCGGATCAGCGGCGTGGCGGCGGGCGCGCTCACGGGGCGGGATGCACCGCGTTCGAGCGCGAGCAGCAGTTCCTCGGCGGTCTCGAAGCGCTCGCGCGGATCGCGGGCGACGGCCTTGCGCACCAGGTGGTCGAGCCAGATCGGCACGTCGGGCCGCAGGCGCGAGAGCGCGACCGGGTCTCGCCGGTAGCGCGCCACCTGGTAGGGCTCGATCTCGCCGTAAGGCAGGTGGCCGGTGAGCCACTGGTACAGCGTGACGCCGAGCGCGAACAGGTCGCTGCCCGCATCGGCGACGCCACCCTCCTCCCATTGCTCGGGGTTGATGTAGCTCGGCGTGCCGGCATGCAGCTCGCGCTGCGCCGCGCTTTCGCGGCCGGACAGCGCCACGCCCAGGTCGATGATGCGCCAGCGGCCGTCCTCGCCCAGGTGCAGGTTGCCCGGCTTGATGTCGCGGTGCACCACGCCCTGGCGATGCAGCCGGCCGAGCGCACGGCTCAGTGCGATGGCGGCGGCAACGACCTCGCCCACCGCGCCCCGCGCGTTCGCCTTGCGCAGCTGCTCCAGCGTGCGGCCGCCGTGCCAGTCGAACACGATGTACAGCGCGCTCGCATCCGCGGCGCGCTCGTGCACGCGCACGAAGCCGTTGCCGCCGACGCGCAAACCGAGCCACGCCTCGTGCGCCAGCATCGCGCGCTCCTGCGGGTCGCCGGCGCGCGAGGGGTGCAGCGTCTTCAGCGCGACCAGCTCGCGCGTGGCCGGATGCCTGGCCTGGTACAGCAGGTGCACGCCGGTGTCGGCCACCAGCGCGGTGATGGCGTAGCCGTCGAGCACGTCGCCCACCTTCAGCGCGGGCGGTGGTGCGAGCCGGCGGCCGTCGCCGAGTTCGTCGTCGAGCTGCCGCGCGTCGAGCCCCACCACGCGAATGACCAGCGCCGTCGCGTTGTCGCGCGTGCCGGCCTCCAGCGCCGCGCGCACCAGCGCCTCGCTGGCCGCCTCGGCGTCGCCCTGCAAGGCGAGCGCGGCCACCTGCTGCGGCCTGAGCACGCCATGCACGCCGTCGGAGCTCAGCACGAAGCAGTCGCCCACGCGCACGTCGCCCTGCACGTAGTCGACGCGCACCTGGTCGTCCAGGCCGATGGCGCGCGTCAGGCGGCTGCGCATGTCGGGATGGTCGAAGGCATGGTCCTGCGTGAGCGGCACGGCCGGCTCGCCGCCCGCGCGCACACGCCAGGCGCGCGTGTCGCCCACGTGCGCCAGCGTGTAGCCCTGGCCATGCAGCACCAGCGCGGTGAGCGTGGTGAGCGCCGTGCCGCCGCCGTCCTTGCCCTGGCGCCGGCGGTTGTGGTCGGCCAGCCAGCCGTTCTGCGCGCCGATCAGGCGGTCGAGCGCGGCGGTCGGCTCCCAGGTATCGGGCGTGGCGAAGTAGTCGGCCAGCAGGCCCATCACCGTGGTCTGCGCCGCCTCGCGGCCGTGCCCGCCGCTGGACACGCCATCGGCAATGGCCGCGATGAGGCCGCGCGCCTCGTCGCCCCGCGGCGCATGCACCGCGCCGGCGAAGTCTTCATTCAGCTCGCGCGGTCCGCGCTGGCTGCTGTAGCCGATGTCCACTTCAAAGCTCATGGCGCGATTCTCCTCGCGCGCCGCGGGCACTCGCTTGCTTGATTCGACGAAAGGTAGGGCCCCATGAAGAAAATGAAACTCGTGATGGTCGGCAACGGCATGGCCGGCGTGCGCACGCTCGAAGAGCTGCTGAAGATCGCGCCCGACCTGTACGACATCACCGTCTTCGGCGCGGAGCCGCATCCCAACTACAACCGCATCCTGCTGTCGCCCGTGCTGGCCGGCGAGCAGACGGTCGACGAGATCGTGCTCAACAGCTGGGAGTGGTACAGCGACAACCACATCACGCTGCATGCCGGCAAGAAGGTGGTCGAGGTCGACCGCGTCAAGCGTATCGTGCGCGCGGAAGATGGCACCGAAGCCACCTACGACCGCCTGCTGATGTGCACCGGCTCCAACCCCTTCATCCTGCCGGTGCCAGGCAAGGACCTGAAGGGCGTGATCGCCTACCGCGACATCGCCGACACCGACTACATGATCGAGACCGCGCGCACGCACAAGAACGCGGTGGTCATCGGCGGCGGCCTGCTGGGCCTGGAAGCCGCCAACGGCCTGATGCTGCGCGGCATGAACGTGACGGTGGTGCACGTGATGCCCTGGCTGATGGAACGCCAGCTCGACGACGTGGCGGGCAAGCTGCTGCAGAAGTCGCTGGAAGACCGAGGACTCAAGTTCCTGATGGGTGCGCAGACGCAGGACATGGTCGGCAATGAAGAGGGCCGCGTCAAAGCCATCCGCTTCAAGGACGGCACAGAGGTCGCGGCCGACCTGGTGGTGATGGCGGTCGGCATCCGCCCCAACGTGGAGCTGGCCGAGAAGATGCGCCTGCACTGCAACCGCGGCATCGTCGTCACCGACACGATGCAGACCGTGACCGACGCGCGCATCTATTCGGTGGGCGAATGCGCGGCGCACCGCGGCATCGCCTACGGCCTGGTCGCGCCGCTGTTCGAGCAGGCCAAGGTGGCGGCCAACCATCTCGCCCAGTTCGGCATCGGCCGCTACCTCGGGTCGCTCACCTCCACCAAGCTCAAGGTGACTGGCATCGACCTGTTCAGCGCCGGCGAGTTCATGGGCGGCGAAGGTACCGAAGAGATCGTCATGAGCGACCCCTTCGGCGGCGTCTACAAGAAGCTGGTGCTCAAGGACGACAAGCTGGTCGGCGCCTGCCTGTACGGCGACACGGTGGACGGCAGCTGGTACTTCAAGCTGCTGCGCGATGGCCGCAGCGTGCACGACATTCGCGACAAGCTGATGTTCGGTGAATCCAACATCGGCGACACCGGCCACGAGGGCCACAGCAAGGCCGCGAGCATGCCCGACGACGCCGAGGTGTGCGGCTGCAACGGCGTGAGCAAGGGCACGATCTGCAAGGCCATCAAGGACAAGGGCCTGTTCACGCTCGACGAAGTGAAGAAGCACACCAAGGCCAGCGCGAGCTGCGGCTCGTGCACCGGGCTGGTCGAGCAGATCCTGATGTTCACGGCCGGCGGCGACTACTCGGCCACGCCGAAGAAGAAGGCCGTGTGCGGCTGCACCGACGTGAGCCACCAGGACGTGCGCGACGCGATCCGCAAGCAGCACTACCTCACGCACGACGAGGTGTACCGCAACCTCGGCTGGCGCACGCCCAACGGCTGCGCCACCTGCCGCCCGGCGGTCAACTACTACCTGATCAGCACCTGGCCGAAAGAAGCGAAGGACGATCCGCAGAGCCGCTTCATCAACGAGCGCAGCCACGCCAACATCCAGAAGGACGGCACCTACTCCGTCATTCCGCGCATGTGGGGCGGCCACACCACGCCCGACGAGTTGCGCCGCATCGCCGACGCGGCCGACAAGTACAAGATCCCGACCGTCAAGGTCACGGGCGGCCAGCGCATCGACCTGCTGGGCGTGAAGAAGGAAGACCTGGAGAACGTCTGGAAGGACATCGGCATGCCCAGCGGCTTTGCCTACGCCAAGTCGCTGCGCACGGTGAAGACCTGCGTGGGCAGCGAGTGGTGCCGCTTCGGCACGCAAGACTCCACGCAGATGGGCAAGGACCTGGAGCGCGCGCTGTGGGCCATGTACTCGCCGCACAAGGTCAAGCTGGCCGTGTCGGGCTGCCCGCGCAACTGCGCGGAGGCCGGCATCAAGGACGTGGGCGTGATCGGCGTCGATTCGGGCTGGGAAATCTACGTCGGCGGCAACGGCGGCATCAAGACCGAGGTGGCCGAATTCCTCGTCAAGGTGAAGACCAGCGAAGAGGTGATGGAGTACGCGGGCGCGTTCCTGCAGCTGTACCGCGAAGAGGGCTGGTACCTGGAACGCACGGTGCACTACATCGGCCGTGTGGGCCTGGACTACGTGAAGAAGCGGATCCTCGAAGACGCGGAGGCCCGCAAGACGCTGTGGGAGCGCCTGCAGTTCGCGCTCGACGGCGAGCCGGATCCGTGGTTCGAGTCGGCGCAGGCCTCGGTGGACGTGCGGCAGTTCACGCCGCTGACCGCATGAAGCGCAGGGCTTTCCTCGCATCCGCGGCCGCCGCCGGCATGGGCGCCGGGCTGGGCGCAAATGCCCAGGTCACCGACCTGAACGATGCGATCAACAAGGCGGGCCGCCAGCGCATGCTGTCGCAGCGCGCGAGCAAGGCATATCTGGCACTGGTGCAGAACGTCGAATCGCGCAACGCGCAGCTGGTGCTCGACAAGTCGATCGCGCTGTTCGAGCGCCAGCTCGGCGAGCTGAAAGCCTTCGCGCCCAGCCCGACCATTCGCGGCACCTACGAGTCGCTCGACAACGCCTGGAGCGAGTTCAAGCGCGAACTTACGGGCATGACGCCCGGCAAGGAGGAAGCCACCCGAGTCGTGAAGCTCGACGCCGCCGTGCTCGCGCTGGCCAACCAGGGCACCGCGCAGTACGAAGCCGCCTCGGGCAGGCCGGTGGGCAAGCTCGTGAACATCGCGGGCCGCCAGCGCATGCTGTCGCAGCGCATGGCCAAGTTCTACCTGGCCACGGCAATGCAGATCGACCCGGCGGGCAGCACGGCCGAGATCGGCAAGTCGCGCGCCGAATTCCTGGCCGCGCTCGAAGTGCTGCGCAACGCGCCCGAGGCCACCGCGCAGATCAGGCAGGAGCTGGTGCTGGCCGATGCGCAGTGGATGTTCTTCAACCGGGGCCTGCAGCGCCTCGAAGGCGCCGGCGCGTCGCCCGCCCTGATGTCCGACGTGTTCGTCGCCAGCGAGAACCTGCTGGCGATCATGGACCGCGTCACCGGCCTGTACTCAGAAATCAAGACGTAGACGAAAAGAGAGCCCACCATGAGCGATTGGAAAGTCATCTGCCGCATCGACGACATCCCCGTGCTCGGCGCCCGCCGCGTGGCGCGGCCTGCCGGCCTGGACGTCGCCGTGTTCCGCAATGCCGAGGACCAGGTGTTCGCGCTGCTCGACCGCTGCCCGCACAAGGGCGGCCCGCTCAGCCAGGGCATCGTGTTCGGCACCAGCGTGGCCTGCCCGCTGCACAACTGGGCGATCGGGCTGGACGACGGCTGCGCCAAGTCGCCCGACGAAGGCTGCACGCCGAAGTTCGCCGTGAAGGTGGAAGACGGCGTGGTGCATCTCGACGCGGGCGAACTGGCCACGCACGCCATCGACCTGCCACGCCCCATTGCCGGTCCCAAGGTGTTGTCCCCTCTCCCTCTGGGAGAGGGCTAGGGTGAGGGCAGCAGCGTGACCTTCGTGAGCGCCGTCAACCCTCACCCCCGCTCGCTCCCGGAGGAAGCGGGTGCAATGCGGGAAACCCGCTCCACCTGCCCCTACTGCGGCGTAGGCTGTGGCGTCATCATCGAATCGAGTGGCGACGAGATCACCGGCGTGCGCGGCGACCCCGACCATCCGGCGAATTTCGGCCGCCTGTGCACCAAGGGCTCGACGCTGCACCTCACGGCCAGCGCAACGGTCACGCGGCAGACGCGGCTGCTGCAGCCCATGCAGCGCCTGGTGCGCGCGGAAGCGCCCGTGGCGGTTGCGTGGGACACCGCGCTCGACAACGCCGCAGGCAAGTTCGCGCAGGTGATCCGCGACCATGGCCCCGACGCGGTCGGCTTCTATGTGTCGGGCCAGCTGCTCACCGAGGACTACTACGTCTTCAACAAGCTCGCCAAGGGCCTGGTCGGCACCAACAACGTCGACACCAATTCGCGCCTGTGCATGAGCAGCGCGGTCGCCGGCTACAAGCAGACGCTGGGCGCCGATGCGCCGCCGGCCTGCTACGACGACCTGAAGCATGCCGACTGCCTGTTCATCGTGGGCAGCAACACGGCGTGGGCACACCCCATTCTTTTCCGCCGCATCGAGGACGCGAAGGCCGCGAACCCCGCGCTCAAGATCATCGTGGCCGACCCGCGCCGTACCGACACGGTCGAGATCGCCGACCTGTTCCTGCCGATCCAGCCCGGCACCGATGTGATGCTGTTCAACGGCATGCTGCACCTGATGCTGTGGGAAGGCTGGATCGATGCGAAGTACATCGCCGCCCACACCAGCGGTTTCGACGCGCTGAAGGCCATCGTGCGCGAATGCACGCCCGACAAGGTGGCGCAAGTCTGCGGCATCTCGAAGGACGACCTGCTCGCGGCCGCACGGCTGTTTGCCACATCGCCTGCCACGCTGAGCCTGTACTGCCAGGGCCTGAACCAGTCGTCGAGCGGCACGGCGAAGAATGCCGCGCTCATCAACCTGCACCTGGCGACCGCGCAGATCGGCCGGCCCGGCGCGGGCCCGTTCTCGCTGACCGGCCAGCCCAATGCGATGGGCGGACGCGAGGTCGGCGGCCTGGCCAACCTGCTGAGCGCGCACCGCGACCTGGCGAACCCCGATCACCGCGCCGAAGTGGCCGCGCTGTGGGGCGTGCCCTCGGTGCCCGAGAAGCCGGGCAAGACGGCGGTCGAGATGTTCCAGGCCGCGGCCGACGGCGAGATCCGCGCGCTGTGGATCGCCTGCACCAACCCCGCGCAATCGATGCCCGACCAGGCGACGGTGCGCCGCGCGCTGGAGCGCGCCGAGTTCGTGGTGGTGCAGGAAGCCTTCGCCACCACCGCCACCTGCGCCTTCGCCGACCTGCTGCTGCCCGCCACCACCTGGGGCGAGAAGGAAGGCACCGTGACCAACAGCGAGCGCCGCATCTCGCGCGTGCGCCCGGCCGTTGCCGCACCTGGCGAGGCGCGCAACGACTGGTCGATCGCGGTGGCCTTCGCGCACCGGCTCGAACGGCAGCTCGGCCGCCCGTCCACGCTGTTCCCGTACGAGACGGCCGAATCGGTCTGGAACGAACACCGCGAATCGACGCGTGGGCGCGACCTCGACATCACCGGCCTGAGCTACGCGATGCTGGAAACCGCCGGCCCGCAGCAATGGCCGCTGAAGGAGGGCGAAAGCACCGGCCGCGTTCGCCTCTACGAAGACGGCGTGTTCCCCACGCCCGACGGCCGCGCCCGTTTTGTCGACACCGTCTACAAGCCGGTGGCCGAGGCCCGCGAGGCGCGCTACCCCTTCTCGCTGAACACCGGCCGCCTGCGCGACCAGTGGCACGGCATGAGCCGCACCGGCACGGCCGGCCGGCTGTTCGGGCACGTGCCGGAGCCCGTCGTGCAGATGAACGCGCAGGACATGGCGCGCCGCCAGATCGGCGAAGGCGACCTCGTGCACCTGACCTCGAAGCGGGGCTCGATCATGCTGCCCGCGCGCGCCAGCGCCGAGATCGGCCTGAGCCAGGCCTTCGTCGCCATGCACTGGGGCGAGGAATACCTGAGCGGTTGCTCGTCGACCGGCGTGCGGCTGGCGGGCATCAACGCGCTCACCACGCCGGCCTATTGCCCGACCTCGAAGCAGCCCGAGCTGAAGCACACGCCGGTGAAGATCCTCAAGGCCGAACTGCCGTGGTCGCTGCTGGCCATGGCCTGGCTGCCCGCCGACGCGGCACTGGCCGCGCACCGCGCGCTGCAGCCGCTGATGGCGCTGTTTCCTTTTGCGACCTGCGTGCCGTTCGCGGGCAACACCCAAGGCCAGGAGCGCAGCGGCATCCTGTTCCGCGCCGCCGCGCACGACGCGCCCGACGAGGCGCTGGTCGAGAAGATCGAAGCCCTGCTCGGCCTGCAGACCGCCGACACCCTGCGCTACGCCGACCGCCGCCGCGGCCAGCGACGCTCCGCGCGGCTGGTGCGCCGCGCCGACGGCAGCGCCGGCCTCGAGGCCTTCCTGCTGGGCGGCGACACCAGCGCGGAAGCCTGGATCGCCACGCTGCTGCGGGAAGAGCTGCCGGCGCAGAGCTATGGCCGCCTGCTACTGTCGCCGGGCTCGAAGGCACCGGTGGCGGTGCAGTCGCGTGGCAAGACGGTGTGCACATGCTTCAACGTCGCGGACGTGGCGATCCAGACCGAGCTGGGGCGCTGCAGCGGCACGGCCGACGAGCGGCTGGCCAAGCTGCAGGGGGCCCTGAAGTGCGGCACGAACTGCGGATCGTGCATTCCGGAACTCAAGCGGATGGTGCGGGCGACGCCGGCCGAGGCCGAAGCAGTCACCCCATGATTCCCCGTCTTGCTCCCTCCCCCGCTGGGGGAAGGAGCCAATCCAAGGCATAAGCCACCTCGCATTCCGGCATAAGCCTTGCAGGACAATCCATCCACCCATGGGAATCAGCCAATACATCAAGGAAATCGGCCGCGGCGCGCGAGGCGCCAAGCCGCTCACGCGCGAACAGGCCACCGACCTGTTCGGCCAGGTGCTGGACGGCACCGTCACCGACCTCGAGATCGGCGGCTTCTGCCTGGCCATGCGCATCAAGGGCGAAACGCCCGAGGAGATGGCCGGCTTCCTCGATGCGACCCATGCGCGGCTGAACCGCATCCCTGCCGGTGACCGCCCGCTGGTCGTGCTGCCGAGCTACAACGGCGCGCGCAAGCTGCCGGTGCTCACGCCGCTGCTGGCGCTGCTGCTGGCCCGCGAAGGCCTGCCGGTGCTGGTGCATGGCAGCGCAAGCGAAACCTCGCGCGTGCTCGCATCGAACGTGCTCACGGCACTCGGGCTGCCGCCGATGGCCGAAATCCGCCCCATCGCCAACGGCGAAGCGGCCTTTGCGCCCACCGAGCTGCTGAACCCCGCGCTCAAGCGCCTGCTCGACGTGCGCCGCGTGGTCGGCCTGCGCAACCCCGGCCACAGCGTGGTCAAGCTGATGCAGCCCACCGCCGGCCCCTGCGTGGTGATCGCGAGCTACACGCACCCCGAATACGCGCGCACCATGGGCGAGACCTTCGAGCTCACGGGCATGACCGCCCTGCTCTCGCGCGGCCTCGAAGGCGAAGTGGTGTCCGACCCGCGCCGCACCGCGCAGATCGACGGCTTCGTGCGCGGCGTGCGCACCGAGCTGCAGGCGCAGCAGGCCGGCACCGCCGCCGACGTGCCGGGCCTGCCGAAGGAAATCGACGTCGCGACCACCGCCGACTACACGCGCCGCGTGCTGGCCGGCGAGCTTCCCGTGCCCGAGGCCATCGCAACGCAAGTCAGGCACATCACGCAACTGGCATCCCACGCATGAACAACGCATCCACTCTCATCACCGGCCACTGCACCCTGGTCGGCGCCGGCCCGGGCGACCCGGAACTGCTGACCGTCAAGGCCGTGAAGGCGATCCAGGCCGCGACGGTGCTGCTGGTCGACGACCTCGTGAGCGACCAGATCGTGCAGGCCTACGCCCGCCCCGGCGCGCGCATCGTGCACGTGGGCAAGCGCGGCGGCTGCAAGAGCACGCCGCAGGCATTCATCGAGCGGCTGATGATCACCGCGGTGCGCGAAGGCGAGACCGTGGTCCGGCTCAAGGGCGGCGACCCGTTCATCTTCGGCCGCGGCGGCGAAGAGGTGGAGCACCTGCGCGAAGCCGGCATCGAATGCGCCGTGGTCAACGGCATCACCGCGGGCCTCGCGGCCGTGACCTCGCTGGGGGTGCCGCTCACGCACCGCGACCATGCGCAGGGCGTGGTGTTCGTCACCGGCCACGCCAAGACCGGCGCGGGCGCGGGCGAAGACCCGACCGACTGGCGCGCGCTGGCCGCGACGGCCTACAACGCACGCCTGACGCTGGTGATCTACATGGGCGTGTCGGGTGCCGCGCACATCGAACGCGAGCTGCTGCAAGGCCTGCCGGGCGACACGCCGGTGGCGGTCATCCAGCATGCGAGCCTGCCGCACCAGCGGCACATCGCGACCACGCTGGGCAACCTGCAGAACGGTATCGCCAAGGCCGGCCTGGCCAGCCCGGCGGTGATCGTGGTAGGCGACGTGCTGCGCGGGCTGGCAGCCGCTGAGGTACCGGTGGACGCGGACAAGTTCGGTACCTGATCGGCACCTGACCAGGGCGAGGACAGCACGAGCGGCACGGGCGCCGCGCACCACAACGTGGCATGGATCGTGCTGAGCCATCGGCAATGAATGCCGTCGCCACGCCCGAACCCGCCGCAGTCGAGATCGTCGCGCTCACCAAGCGCTATGCCCCCGGCACACCGGCCGCCGTCGACCGGATAGACCTGCGCATTGCCAGCGGCAGCTACTGCTGCCTGCTCGGCCCGTCGGGCTGCGGCAAGAGCACCACGTTGCGCATGATCGCGGGCCACGAGTCCGTCACCAGCGGCGACATCCTGCTGGACAACCGCAACATCACGAACCTGCCCGCCGCCGCGCGCGGCACCGCGATGATGTTCCAGAGCTTCGCCCTCTTCCCGCATCTCTCGGCCACCGACAATGTGGCCTTCAGCCTCAAGATGAAAGGCGTCGGCAAGGCCGAGCGCCATCGGCGCGCCAACGACCTGCTCGCGCGCGTCGCCATGGGCCACCTGGCCGCGCGCAAGCCCGGTGAACTTTCGGGCGGCCAGCAGCAGCGCGTGGCGCTGGCGCGGGCGCTCATCACCGAACCGCGCGTGCTGCTGCTCGACGAGCCGCTCTCGGCGCTCGACCCCTTCCTGCGCATCCAGATGCGCGCCGAGCTGCGGCGCTGGCAGAAGGAACTGGGCCTGACCTTCGTGCACGTCACGCACTCGCAGGAGGAGGCGATGGCGCTGGCCGACACCATGGTGGTCATGAACCACGGCGTGATCGAGCAGGTCGGCTCGCCGCACGCGGTCTACAACCATCCGGCGAGCGAATTCGTGGCACGCTTCATGGGCGGCCACAACGTGTTCGATACGCCGGCCGGCCCGGTCGCGGTGCGCAACGACCACATGCGGATCGCCGCGGCAACGGATGCCGCCACGGCGGCCGGCTTGCCCGCCACCGTCACCGACGTCGAGTACCAGGGCACCTACGTGCTGCTCGGCCTGGCGCTCGACGCCGTCGCGCCGGGGCGCCAGAACGTTTCGGTGCTTCTGGGCGAGGCCGCCTTTCTTTCGCGCCCCTATGCGCAGGGCGAGGCGGTGCGCCTTTCGTGGGCCGAGGCCGACGCTCGCGTGCTCGGCCCCGGCGCCAGACCGCCGGGCGAGCGCGTGCCGGCGCCCGTCAACGCAAACGCCCTGCGCGACGACACGGCCGCACTCGCCCTGACCCTGTGAGCGCTCCAGTAGCCCGCTTTCTCGTTTTCCCGCGTTCGTCCCCTTCCACTTTTTTTCTGGAGACCTAGCCATGACCGACCCCATCGACTCGTCCACCGGCGTCAAGCGCCGCACCCTTCTGCAAGGCACGGCCGGCATCCTGGCTGCGGGCGTCGCGCCCTTCGTGCATGCGCAGGAGAAGGTCGTGCTGCGCTACCTCGGCACCGCCGTGAACCAGGACAAGGCCATCGCCGAGAAGTTCAAGGCCGACACCGGCATCGAGATCCAGTACGTGGCCGTGACCACCGACGACGTGACCAAGCGCGCAGTCACCGCGCCGAACAGCTTCGACCTGATCGACACCGAGTTCTTCTCGCTCAAGAAGATCGTGCCGACCGGCAACCTCAAGGGCATCGACACCAAGCGCGTGAAGAACGCCGACAAGATCACCTCGCTCTTCACCAAGGGCGAAGTGGCGGGCAAGAAGGTCGGCAGCCAGGGCACGGCGCCGGTCAAGGTGATCTACCTCGAAGGCGAGAAGAGCAAGGCCTTCGCCAAGTCGGCCACGCAGTTCATGTCGCTGATCCCGACCACCTACAACGCCGACACGCTGGGCATCCGCCCGGACCTGATCAAGCGCCCCATCGGCTCGTGGGCCGAGTTGCTGAACCCCGAGTTCAAGGGCAAGGCCGCGATCCTGAACATTCCGTCGATCGGCATCATGGACGCCGCGATGGTGGTGGAGGCCAAGGGCATCCACAAGTACGCCGACAAGGGCAACATGACCAAGGCCGAGATCGACCTGACGATCAAGACCCTGATCGAAGCCAAGAAGGCCGGCCAGTTCCGCGCGCTGTGGAAGGACTTCAACGAGTCGGTGAACCTGATGGCCTCGGGCGAGGTGGTGATCCAGTCGATGTGGTCGCCCGCCGTGACGGCCGTGCGCAGCAAGGGCATCGACTGCACCTTCCAGCCGCTCAAGGAAGGCTATCGCGCCTGGGCATCGGGCTTCGGCCTGCCGGCCACGCTTTCGGGCAAGAAGCTCGACGGTGCCTATGAATTCATCAACTGGTTCCTCGATGGCTGGGCAGGCGCCTACCTCAACCGCCAGGGCTACTACAGCGCCGTGCTCGACACCGCCAAGACCAAGATGGAAGCCTACGAGTGGGCCTACTGGATGGAAGGCAAGCCCGCCACCCAGGACATCAAGAGCCCGCAGGGCGACGTGATCGCCAAGGCCGGTGCGGTGCGCGACGGCGGCAGCTACGAGCAGCGCATGGGCGGCATCGCGTGCTGGAACGCCGTCATGGACGAGAACGAGTACATGGTCCGCAAGTGGAACGAGTTCGTTGCGGCCTGAGCCTGTGAGCGCTCCCACCACCCGCGCGCCCGTCGCCACTGCTCCCGTTCACGCCGTGAAGGCGTGGTGGCAGGCGGCGCCGTTCGCGCTGGTGTTCCTGCTGTTCTTCCTGATCCCGCTGGCGCTGGTCGCCATGGTCAGCCTGTGGAACTTCAACGAGTACGAGCTGATCCCGGCCGTCACGCTGCGCAACTACCTGAGCCTGTTCGAGGGTTGCGCGAGCCTCACCGACAACGGCGACCTCTGCGTCACGCTGAACACCTACCTGAGCACCTTCAAGTTCTGCGTGCTGGTGTGGGGCATCACGCTGCTCGTCGGCTTTTCGGTGGCCTACTTCCTGGCGTTCCACGTGCGCTCGTCGACGATGCAGACGGTGCTGTTCGTGCTGTGCACCGTGCCCTTCTGGACCTCCAACGTGATCCGCATGATCTCGTGGGTGCCGCTGCTGGGACGCAACGGACTGGTCAACCAGGCGCTGATGGGCGTGGGCCTCGTGAACCAGCCGGTCGAGTGGCTGCTGTTCTCCGACTTCTCGGTGGTGCTGGCCTTCGTGCACCTGTACACGATGTTCATGATCGTGCCGATCTTCAACAGCATGATGCGCATCGACCGTTCGCCGCTCGAAGCGGCCAGCGACGCCGGCGCCTCGGGCTGGCAGACGCTGTGGAACGTGGTGGTGCCGCTGTCGCGCACCGGCATCCTGATCGGCTCGATCTTCGTCATCACCATCGTCATGGGCGACTTCGTCACCATCGGCGTGATGGGCGGGCAGCAGATCGCCTCCATCGGCAAGATCATCCAGGTGCAGACCTCGTACCTGCAGTTTCCGCTGGCTGCGGCCAACGCCATGATCCTGCTGGCGGTGGTGCTGATGATCATCTGGGGCCTGACCCGGATGGTCGACATCCGCAAGGAGCTCTGAGATGCAGACACCCATCGGCGCCCAGCGCGCGCCCGGTTTCTGGCCGCTGGCCACCGTGTTCGGGCTCTTCGTGCTGTTCCTTTACGGCCCGATGATCACGATCTTCGTTCTGAGCTTCCAGGGCCCCGAAGGCGGCCTGACCTTTCCGCTGCGCGGGCTGTCGCTGCACTGGTTCTACAAGCTGGCCGAAGGCCTGGGCACCGTCGACATCGGTGCGGCCTTCCGGCGCTCGCTGGCGCTGGGTGCGGTGGTGATGGCTTTCACCGTCGTGCTGTCGGTGCTCGCCGGGCTCGCATTCCGCAAGAAGCTCGCGGGCAGCAACGCCCTGTTCTTCGTCACGGTCGCCAGCCTCATCATGCCGTCGATCATCATTTCGCTGGGCATCGGCCTGCAGTTCCGGCTGCTCGACACGGGCATCAAGAGCCTGCTCACGGCCGTGGACGCAACCACGCTGCTCGAGGACTACGGCACCGCGCTCGGCCTGTTCAGCTCCGCCCTCGGCGCGCACCTGACGTGGACGCTGCCATTCGGGCTGCTCATCATGTTCGCGGTGTTCAACCGCTTCAACCCGGCCTACGAGGAAGCCGCGCGCGACCTCGGCGCAACGCCGTGGCAGACCTTCCGCTTCGTGGTGCTGCCGCTGATCGGCCCATCGATCGTTGGCATCGGCATGTTCGGCTTCACGCTGTCGTGGGACGAGATTGCCCGCACCTCGCAGGCCATCGGCGACGTCAACACGCTGCCGCTCGAACTGCAGGGGCTGACCTCGACGGTGACCACGCCTTCGATCTATGCGCTCGGCACGGTGACCACCGTGGTGTCGCTGCTGGTGATGGCGGTGGCGCTGGGCGCGGCTGCCCTGCTGCGCCGGCGCTCCGTGCGGAAGGCGTGAGCGTTTTCCTACAGCCGCCTAAAATCGCGCCCCAACAAAAGCGCAAGCAAGAAAGAGGCGGAAATGCTCGAGAAACTCAATGAATTCACGGAAAGCCACGGCGAATTGCGCCGCGGCCGAGGCCTGGTCACTGGAACCATCGCACTGAGCCTCGGCATTCTGTGCTTCCTCGGTGTGCTGGCCTTCCACTTTCCGCAGTACCTCACCACGCCCGAGCTGCGCAAGAGCTACAACGTCGACGTGATGCGCTTCATCCTGCTGGCGGCCATGGTGATCTCGGGCGGGCTGTCGCTGGTCAACATCATCTTCAACCGCTCGCGCTGGCTGTCGTCGGCCGCGTTCCTGCTGGTAGTGGCCTCGGCGCTGCTGGGCGGGCACAAGGTGCCGGTGCACGACTTCGCGGACAACACGCCGTACATCGGGCTGGACTGGTTCATCCTCGACCTGCTGGGCTCGTCGCTGATCTTCATCTTCATCGAGAAGCTCTTTGCGCTGCGCAAAGACCAACCCGTGTTCCGCGAGGAGTGGCAGACCGACTTCCACCACTTCGTGGTGAACCACATGATCGTGGGCTTCGTGTTGCTGGCCACCAACCTGATGGTGCACAAGTTCTTCGGCTGGGCCGCCAACGACGGCATCCGCGGCTGGGTGGGCAACCTGCCGTTCTGGGCCGGCATCCTGCTGATCATCCTGGTGGCCGACCTCGTGCAGTACTGGACGCACCGCGCGTACCACGAAGTGCCGGTGCTGTGGCGCCTGCACGCGGTGCACCACAGCGTGAAGAGCATGGACTGGATGGCGGGCTCGCGCCAGCACATCCTCGAACTGCTGATCACGCGCACGCTGGTGCTCGCGCCCATCTACGTGCTGGGCTTCAGCAAGGAAGTGATCGACGCCTACATCGTGGTGGTGGGCTTCCAGGCGGTGTTCAACCACTGCAACGTGAGCGTACGGCTCGGCCCGCTGCGCTACCTGATCGTGACGCCCAACTTCCACCACTGGCACCACAGCCAGGACATCGAGGCGCTCGACAAGAACTATGCGGCGCACTACGCCTTCCTCGACTACCTCTTCGGCACCGCGGTGAAGAGCACCAAGCTCTGGCCCGAGAAATATGGCGTGCTGGGCGACTACGTGCCCAACGGCTTCTTCAAGCAGCTGAAGTTCCCGTTCGTCTGGAAAGGCTGATGCACTCCCGCTTCCGGACTTTCGCGGCCCTCGCTGCCGCGGGCGCCGCCTTGCTGCTCACGGCCTGCGCCACCCGCGTCGACCTGCCGACCAAGGACGCCGGCCTGCGCGTGCGGGTGCAGAGCTCGGTCATCGCACCGGGCAACGGCGGCGAGCTCATCGCCGCCGACGCGCTGGCGCCGGGCGACATCCTGCTGACCTCCATCGCCACGTTGAACTCCTTCGGCATCCGGCTGGGCACCTTCTCGCCAGTGAGCCATGCGGTGCTCTACCTCGGCGACGGCCAGATCGCCGAAGCCGTGGGCACCGGCGTGCGCGCACGGCCGCTGGCCGAGGTGGTCGATGAAGAGCAGATGGTGGTGGCCTTCCGCGTGCCGGGCGTGGACGAAGCCGGCGCCGGGCGCATGCGCGAATGGGCGCTGTCGCAGGTCGGCGCGCGCTACAACACCGTGGGCGTGCTGCTGAACGCGCCTTTCGTGCTGAACCGACGCCTGTGCGAGCTGCCGCTGATGCCGGGCGCAGTCAGCCACTACTGCATGAGCGGCATGGCGATGGTTCAGTTGGGCGCGAGCCGCGACGACCAGTTCTTCTGCTCGCAGTTCGTGCTCGAGGCCTACCGGCAGGCCGGCCTGCCGATCACCAGCGCCGATCCGCGCTGGGTGAGCCCGGCCGACCTGCTGCACATGCGCGAAGGCGACGTGCCCTCCATCGCCGCCACGCAGCCGCTGCGTTATGTGGGCCACCTGAAATACAACCCGCCGCCGCTGCTCGCGGCAGACGGCCCTTGAGCGCGCCCGCGTCTTCCCGCTTCGACGTCGTCGTGATCGGCGCCGGGGCCGCCGGGCTGTTCTGCGCCGGCATCGCAGGCCAGCGCGGGCTCAAGGTGCTGGTGGTGGACCACAGCGAGAAGGTGGGCGAGAAGATCCGCATCTCGGGCGGCGGCCGTGCCAACTTCACCAACCGTGATCTCGATGTGCGCGCGCCGCAGCGCCACTTCATCGGCGACAACCCCAATTTCTGCCGCTCGGCGCTGTCGCGCTACGCGCCGCAGCAGTTCATCGAACTGGTAGAGAGGCATGGCATCGCCTTCCACGAGAAGCACAAGGGGCAGCTGTTCTGCGACGGCTCCTCACAGCAGATCGTCGACATGCTGCTGGCGGAATGCGCGGCGGGCGGAGTCGAGCGCTGGCAGCCGTGCAAGGCCGGAAACATCACGCTGACGGGCTCTGGCAGCTATCGAATCGAGAGCAGCCGCGGTGCCATCGAGACGCCGAAGATCGTGGTTGCCACCGGCGGCCTGTCGATTCCCCAGATCGGCGCCAGCGACTTCGGCTACCGCATCGCCGAGCAGTTCGGCCTGCGCCTCGTCGCGCCCCGGCCGGCGCTGGTGCCGCTGACCTTCGGCGGCGAGGCCTGGGCGCCGTATGCCGAACTGGCCGGGCTCGCGCTGCCGGTGCGCATCGAGACCGGTGCCAGGAAAGAGAAGACGGCATTCCTCGAAGACCTGCTGTTCACCCACCGAGGCCTGTCGGGCCCGGCCGTGCTGCAGATTTCGAGCTACTGGAAGCCCGGCACCCCGCTGACGCTCGATTTCGCGCCGGGCACGAACGTGGCCGAGGCGCTCGGCGAAGCCAAGCTGCGCTCGAAGAAGCGCATCGCCAACGAACTGGCCACGCTGGTGCCCTCCCGGCTGGCCGACGCCTGGGTCGGCCAGGACCCGGCCCTGCAGCGCCCCGTCAACGAGGCCGCCGACAAGGCGCTGGCCGCCCTGTCGGAGCGCATCGCCCGCTGGCAGATCACGCCCAGCGGCACCGAAGGCTACAAGAAGGCCGAGGTGACGGCCGGCGGTGTCGACACCCGCGACCTGTCGTCCCAGACCATGGAATCGAAGCAGCCGGGCCTGTATTTCATCGGCGAAGTGGTCGATGTGACGGGTTGGTTGGGCGGATACAACTTCCAATGGGCCTGGGCGAGCGCGCATGCCTGCGCAAGCGCGCTATAATCTCGGGCTAACTTCTGGCCTCCCCTCAACGGCCACCAAAGATTTCAGTTGAGGAACCCCGGCTTTGGGCCTCGATCTCCCCGAGCCAACTTCAGTTCAACGATTCATCAATGACCACCATCCGCGTTAAAGAAAACGAGCCCTTCGACGTCGCACTGCGCCGTTTCAAGCGCACCATCGAAAAGCTCGGCCTGCTGACCGACCTGCGCGCCCGCGAGTTCTACGAAAAGCCGACCGCCGAGCGCAAGCGCAAGAAGGCCGCCGCGGTCAAGCGCCACTACAAGCGCGTGCGCAGCATGCAGCTGCCCAAGAAGCTGTACTAAGCAACGCCCCCGGGCGGCAGGCCTCGACGAAAGTCGGCGCCGTCGCCCAGTTGCCTCAGCCGCGCCAGGGAAACCTGCCGCGGCTTTTGTTTTTGCCAAAGGTTGCCGAATGACTCTCAAAGAACAGATCACCGAAGACATGAAGACGGCGATGCGCGCCAAGGACTCCGAGCGCCTCGCCACCATCCGCCTGCTGCTTGCAGCCTTGAAGCAGAAGGAAGTCGACGAGCGCGTGGAGCTCGACGACGCCATGGTCGTCGCCATCGTCGACAAGATGGTCAAGCAGCGCAAGGACTCGATCGCCGCCTTCACCACCGGCGGCCGCATCGACCTGGCCGACAAGGAAGCTGCCGAGATCAAGGTGCTCGAGGTCTACCTGCCCCAGCGCATGAGCGCCGATGAAACGGTGGCCGCAGTGAAGGCCATCGTGGCCGAACTGGGCGCCAGCGGCCCCGGCGACATGGGCAAGGTGATGGGCGTGGTCAAGACCCGCCTCGCCGGCAAGGCCGACATGGGCCAGGTCAGCGCTGCCGTCAAAGCGGCCCTGACAGGCGCCTGATGAGCACCGGCAGCCCCCGCGCCCCGATCCTCAAGGCCTGTGCCTGCCTGGTCGACGCGCAGGGCCGGCTGCTGGTGTTTCGCCATCCCGAGGATGGCAACATGCAGCTCCCCAAGGGCACCATCGAGCCCGGCGAGTCGCCCGAGATCGCGGTGTGCCGCGAGCTGCTCGAAGAATCGGGCATCGACTACGCCGGCCCGCTGCAGTCGCTCGGCACGCTCGACCGCGAATGCGAAGCCGGCGTCGAGGGCAACACGCACCGCCATCCGCAGCTGTGGCACCTGTTCCTGATGCGCGCCGAGGGCGGGCTGCCCGAGACCTTCATGCACACCGCCACCGGCAGTCCCGAAGAAGAAGGCCTCATCTTCCTGTTCAGCTGGCTCGAACCCGGCGATGCCATCGACGACTTCGCCCTGCCCTACCGCCAGACCATCGAGCGCGTGCGCACGGCCCTGCTGCTCGCGGCCTGAGCCTTTTCAGCCCGCGGCGCGCGTGGCCATGTACACGCCCAGCAGCGCCAGCCCGACCAGGAAGCAGCGCCGGAACACGGCCACCGAAAGCCGCCGCCGCAGCCAAGTCCCGAGCACCATGCCGCCGATGGCCGGCACCAGCATCGCGATCGACCCGCCCACCGCAGACGCCGGATAGCTCCCATTTCCGGCCAGCCCCAAGGCCAGCACCACGGTCGAGGTGGTGAACGAAATCCCCATCGCCTGGATCAGCGAGTCGCGCTGGAACCCCAGCGCCTGCAGGTACGGCACGGCCGGCACCACGAACACACCGGTCACGGCCGTCACCAGCCCCGTGGCGATGCCCGCCACAGGCCCCAGCCAGCGCGCCTGCCCCTCGGCCACGTGCAGCTGCCGCCCCGTCAGCCCCCAGCCCGCATAGAGCACCAGCGCCACGCCGAGCGCCACCGTCGCCCATGCCCCCGACGGCACGCCCAGCCACAACGCGCCGCCCAGCGTGCCGACGACGATCCCCGCCTGCATGCCGCCGATGCGCTCGAGCACCAGCAGGAAGCTCGCGCGCGGCCCGGTCTGCCAGACGTTGGTGACCAGCGAGGGCACGATCAGCAGTGCCGCCGCCTGCACTGGCGGCATCCACAGCGCGAGCAGCGCCATCGACACCGTGGGCAGCCCCAGCCCGATCACGCCCTTGATCACCCCGGCCAGCAGGAACACGGCCGCTGCGGCAACCCAGAAGCCCGTCAAGTCGTTCGAATGCATCATCGCGGCCGAGTCTGCCGGGCAATGCCGCACCGGGAAATGCGGTGTTCGCAGAGCCGGCCTCAGGCTGGGACTGAGGCTCTTGATGCACACTCCGCCGAACCATGCGATTCGATCTCACCGACCTTCGGCTTTTTCTCAACGTGGTCGAAGCCGGCAGCCTCACCAGCGGCGCCGGGCGTTCGCACATGACGCTGGCCTCCGCGAGCCAGCGCGTGCGCGGCATGGAAGACGCCCTCGGCAGCCCGCTGCTCACGCGCCACGCGCAGGGCGTGCGCGCCACCGAAGCCGGCCGCACGCTGCTGCACCATGCGCGCGTCGTTCTGCAGCAGATGGAACGCCTGCGCGGCGAGCTCGGCGAATACGGCCAGGGCCTCAAGGGCCACGTGCGCTTCATGTGCGGCACCTCGGCGCTGACCGAGCACCTTCCCGAGGTGCTGAGCCGCTTTCTCGCCGAGCATCCGCGCATTTCGGTCGACCTCGAGGAGCGCGCCAGTCCGGACACTGTGGAAGCGCTACGCGGCGGCCTGTGCGACATCGGCATCGTCTCGGACGCCATCGACAGCGAAGGCCTGGAATGCCACCCCTTTCGCCGCGACGACCTCGTGCTCGTGATGCCCCGCGGCCACGCGCTGGCCGGACGCCGGCGCCTGCGGCTGGCCGACGTGGTCGACAGCGAATTCGTGGGCCTGCCTGCGAACAGTGCGCTGCAGCAGCTGATCACCCAGCATGTGCGCGCGCTCGGCAAGCACCTGGCCTACCGGGTGCGCGTGCGCAACTTCGAGGCCGTGTGCCGCATGGTGGAGTACGGCATCGGCGTCGGCATCGTGCCGCAGACCGCGGCCGAACGCTGCGCGCGTTCGATGAAGATTGCGCGCGCCTCGCTCTCCGACACCTGGGCGGAACGCACGCTGATGGCTTGCGTGCGTTCGTCGGAAGACCTGCCGCTCAATGCGCGGCGCATGCTCGAGCACCTGATCGCACCGCCCGCAGAAACTGCAAAGAAGTGACCGGTGGGCGGGCGCCCGCCCAGGGGCTCAGCTGCCCGCGATCTTCATGCGGTTCACCAGGACCGACCCCGTGGTCTTGGCGCCGAAGGTGTAGGCATCGGCCCCGATGGCCTCGATGCCCATGAGCATGTCCTTCAGGTTGCCGGCGATGGTGATCTCCTGCACCGGGAAGGCGATGCGGCCCTTCTCAACCCAGAAGCCACTGGCGCCGCGCGAGTAGTCGCCGGTCACGTAGTTCACGCCCTGGCCCATCAGCTCGATCACGAACAGGCCGGTGCCGAGCTTGGCGAGCATGGCGTCGAGGTCGTCGCCGTGCTTGGTGAGGCGCGAGCTCAGCGTCAGGTTGTGCGAACCGCCGGCGTTGCCGGTGGTCTTCATACCCAGCTTGCGGGCCGAGTAGGTCGAGAGAAAGTAGCCTTCGAGGCGGCCGGCATCGACCACCTTGCGCGCCCGCGTGGTCACGCCTTCGTCGTCAAAGGGCGAACTGCCCTTGCCGCGAATGAGGTGCGGGTCTTCGGCCACATCGACGTGCTTGGGCAGCACTGGCTTTCCCAGCGAGTCGAGCAGGAAGCTGCTCTTGCGGTACAGCGCACCGCCGCTCACGGCCTGCACCAGCCCGCCCAGCAAGCCCACGGCCAGCGGCGACTCGAACAGCACCGGGCATTCGGTGGTCTTGATCTTGCGCGACTTCAGGCGGCTCAGCGCCCGTTCGGCGGCGTAGCGGCCCACGGCCTGCGGGCTGGCCAGTTCGCCGGCCGAGCGCATGGAGCTGTACCAGGCATCGCGCTGCATGTCGTCGCCCTTGCCGGCGATGGGCGCCACCGAGATCGAGTGCCGCGAGCTGGCATAGCCGCCGCGAAAGCCGTGCGTGTGGGCGCTGAAGAAGTGGCTCTGCTGCGCCGAGACGCCCGCGCCTTCGCTGTTGGTGATGCGCTTGTCGGTCGTCAGGGCCGCCTCTTCGCATTCCAGCGCCAGCCTGGCGGCTTGCTCGCTCGTCACGTCCCAGGGATGGAACAGGTCGAGTTCGGGGTGCACCTTGGCGATGTCCTCTTCGTCCGGCAGGCCGCTGACGGGGTCTTCGGCCGTGAAGCGGGCGATGTCGTAGGCCGCCTGCACGGTCTGCTTGATGGCGGCGTCGGAGAAGTCGGAGGTGCTGGCGTTGCCGCGGCGGTGGCCCACGTAGACCGTGATGCCCAGCGACTTGTCGCGGTTGCGCTCGACGTTTTCCAGCTCGCCCTTGCGTACCGAGACGCTCAGGCCGCAGCCCTCGGAGGCCTCGGCCCCGGCGTCGGTGGCGCCGAGCTTCTTGGCATGGGCCAAGGCCGAGTCGACCAGGTTTTCGAAGAAGGAGCGGCTGTAGGCGAAGCCGGAATCGGCGCGCGAGGAGGATGTCGTCATGTGGTGGCTATGATACTTGCGCCCCCCATTTCCCGTTTTCCCCCCAGCTTCCCACTGCGCATTGCACGCGTTGCAACGCCGCACGGTGCGGCCCAGAATCCACCTCATGTCCCGCAAACCCAAAAAAGGCTATTTCGTCCGTGGCCAGTTCGTAGCCGAAGGCAGCGAACTCGACCTTGAGCTCAAGCGCGAGCTCAAGGGCTCCGACGAAGCCAGCCGCACCGATCTCAAGCGCGAAAGCGACGAACTGCAGAAGCTCGGCACCGAGCTGCTCACACTGCGCGCCGGCCTGTTCGACGCACTCCAGCTCGACGAGAAACTGGTCGACGCCATCGCCGAGGCCAAGCGCATCACCAATTTCGAGGGCAAGCGCCGCCAGATGCAGTTCATCGGCAAGCTCATGCGCAAGCTGGAGCCCGAAGTGCTCGAGGCAGTGAAGCTCGCCCTGAGCGAACAGAACAGCGTGCCGGCCGCCGAAACCGCCGCCCTGCACGAGGCCGAACGGTGGCGCGACCGGCTGATTGCCGACGACGACGCCCTGGGCGGCTGGATCGAAACCCATCCCGCCACCGACTCGCAACAGCTGCGCGCGCTGGTGCGCCAGGCCCGCAAGGACATGAAGTCCGGCCCGGCCGGCGAAGCGCCGCGCCAGGGCAAGGCCTATCGCGAAATCTTTCAGCTCGTGCGCGCGCAACTGGCAGTGCACGGAGGCGCGRACCATGCGGCGGCCGCCGCCGCACAAGACCGGGAAGACGACGCATGAGCCCCTTGTCTTTCTCCCTCCCCTCCCGGGAAGGAGCAACACCATGAGCGCACCGGACTCTGTTCGCATCGGCATCGTCTCGGTCAGCGACCGCGCCTCCAGCGGCACCTACGAAGACAAGGGCCTGCCTGCGCTGAAGGAGTGGCTCGGCCGGGCACTGAAGAACCCCATCGAATTCGAGCCCCGACTGATCCCCGACGAGGCCGACCGCATCAGCGCGACGCTGATCGAACTGGTCGACGCCGGCTGCTCGCTGGTGCTGACCACCGGCGGCACCGGCCCCGCCCTGCGCGACGTGACCCCAGAGGCCACGCTGGCCGTGGCCCACAAGGAAATGCCCGGCTTCGGCGAACAGATGCGCCAGATCAGCCTGCGCTTTGTGCCGACGGCGATCCTGTCGCGGCAGGTGGCGGTAATCCGTGGCAAGAGCCTGATCATCAACCTGCCGGGGCAGCCGAAGTCGATTGCGGAGACGCTCGAAGGGCTCAAGGACACAGAAGGCGTGCAGGTCGTACCCGGCATCTTTGCAGCGGTGCCTTATTGCATCGACCTGATCGGCGGGCCGTACCTCGAGACGGACGATTCGGTCTGCAAGGCGTTCAGGCCGAAATCCGCCATCAGGCGCTGAGGCGCCAGGCCTCGCGCTCGCCTTCCTCCTCCCGCCGATGCGCGATGCGGTAGAGCAGCGGCAGCACCAGCAGCGTCAGCGCGGTCGACGAAAGAATACCGCCGATCACCACCGTCGCCAGCGGCCGCTGCACCTCGGCACCGGTACCGGTGGCGATGGCCATCGGCACGAAACCCAGCGAAGCGACCAGCGCCGTCATCAGCACCGGCCGCAGCCGCGTGAGCGCGCCTTCGCGGATCGCGGCGTCCAGCGGCAGGCCGCCTTCGCGAAGGTTGCGGATGAACGAGATCATCACCAGCCCGTTGAGCACCGCCACGCCCGACAGCGCAATGAAGCCCACCGCCGCCGAGATCGACAGCGGAATGCCGCGCATCCACAGTGCCACGATGCCGCCCGTGAGCGCGAAGGGGATGCCGGTGAACACCAGCAGGCCGTCCTTGAGGTTGCCGAACATCGCGAACAGCAGCGTGAACACCAGCAGCAGCGACACCGGCACCACTACCTGCAGCCGTTCGGTGGCCGAGGCGAGGTTCTCGTACTGGCCGCCCCACACGGTCCAGTAGCCGGCGGGGATCTTCACCTTGCCCATCGCCTCCTCGGCCTCGGCCACGAAGGAGCCGAGGTCGCGGCCGCGCACGTTGGCGCTGACCACGATTCGGCGCTTGCCGTCCTCTCGGCTCACCTGGTTGGGGCCGGGCGCGATGTCCAGCGTTGCCACCTCGCCCAGCGGGATGAAGCTGGTGCGCAGGCCCTCGGCGCCCGCGCCCTTGGGCAGCGCCACGGGCAGGCGCTTGATGGCTTCCAGGTCGGTGCGAAGTTCCTCGGGCAGTCGCACGATGATGTCGAAGCGCCGGTCGCCGTCGAACAGCCTGCCCGCCTCGCGCCCGCCGACCGCCGCCGAGATCGCGTCCTGCACGTCGCCCACGTTGAGGCCGTAGCGCGCGGTCTTGTTGCGGTCGATGTTCACGGTGAGCATCGGCAGGCCGGTGGTCTGCTCGACCTTCACCTCGGCCGCGCCGGCGATCTTGCCCAGCACGCCCGATACCTCGGCCGCGGCCTTGTTCAGCACGTCCATGTCGTCGCCGAAGATCTTCACGGCCACGTCGCTGCGCACGCCCGAGATCAGTTCGTTGAAGCGCAGCTGGATCGGCTGCGAAAACTCGTAGTTGTTGCCCGGCAGTTTCTCCACTTCTTCCTGCACGGCGGCAAGGAGCTCGTCGCGCGTGCGCTTCGGCTTGGGCCACTCGCTCTCGGGCTTGAGCATGATGTAGCCGTCGGAGATGTTCGGTGGCATCGGGTCCGATGCAATCTCGGCCGTGCCCGTGCGCGCGAACACGCGCTCGATCTCCGGAAACCTCGCCTTCAGCGTGCGTTCGAGCTGCTTCTGCATCTCGACCGACTGCGTGAGGCTCGTGCCCGGGATGCGAAGCGCCTGGATCGCGAAATCTCCCTCGCTCAGGCTCGGCACGAACTCCGTGCCCAGGCGCGTCGCCAGCAGACCCGACAGCACCACCGCCACCGCGGCCAGGGTAATGACCAGCGGCTTGGCCGACATGACGCGCGCGAGCAGCGGCTCGTAGCCGCGCTTGGCCCACACCATCAGGCGGTTCTCCTTCTCGCTGACCTTGCTGCCGATGAACAGCGCCACGGCCGCGGGGATGAAGGTGATCGACAGGATCATCGCGCCCAGCAGGGCAATCACCACGGTGAAGGCCATCGGGTGGAACAGCTTGCCCTCGACGCCCGTGAGCGCAAAGATCGGCAGGTACACGATCATGATGATCAGCTGGCCGAACAGCAGCGGCCGGCGCGCCTCCTGCGAGGCCGCGAACACTTCGTGGAAGCGCTCGCTGCGCGTCAGCGGCCGCCCCTTGTGTGACTGCGCATGGGCCAGCCTTCGCACGCAGTTCTCCACGATCACCACCGCGCCGTCGATGATGATGCCGAAGTCCAGCGCGCCCAGGCTCATGAGGTTGGCGCTGACCTTCTGGTTCACCATGCCGGTGAAGGTGAAGAGCATCGACAGCGGAATCACCAGCGCAGTGATCAGCGCCGCGCGGATGTTGCCGAGGAACAGGAACAGGATCGCGATGACCAGCACCGCGCCCTCGAACAGGTTCTTCTTCACCGTAGTGATGGCCTTGTCGACCAGCACCGTGCGGTCGTACACCGTCACGGCCTTCACGCCAGCGGGCAGCGTGCGGTTGATCTCCCGCATTTTCTTGTCGACAGCCTGCGACACGGTGCGGCTGTTCTCGCCGATCAGCATGAACACGGTTCCGAGCACCACTTCGCGGCCGTTGTCGGTGGCCGCGCCGGTGCGCAGTTCCTTGCCGATGCCGACCTCGGCCACGTCCTGCACGCGCAGCGGAATGCCGCCCGCGTTGCCGAGGATCACGTTGCCGATGTCTTCCACCGACTTCACCTGCCCCGGCGCGCGAATGAGGTACTGCTCGCCGCGCTTCTCGATGTAGCCCGCGCCCACGTTGGCGTTGTTGCGCTCCAGCGCGGTGACCAGGTCGGTCATCGTGAGGCCGTGGGCCAGCAGCTTGGCGGGGTCGGGCGCGATCTGGAACTCCTTGGCGTAACCGCCGATGGAGTTGATCTCGGTCACGCCCGCCACGTTGCGCAACTGCGGCTTGATGATCCAGTCCTGGATCTCGCGCAAGTCGGTGGGCGAGTACGGCTTGCCGTCGGCCTTCTTCGCCCCCTCCTGCGCCTCGACGGTCCAGAGGTAGATCTCGCCGAGGCCGGTCGAGATCGGCCCTATCACCGGCGAAATGCCGCTCGGCATGCTTTCCCGCGCAGACTGGATGCGCTCGTTGACGAGCTGCCGCGCGAAGTAGATGTCGATGCCGTCCTTGAAGATCACCGTCACCTGCGACAGGCCGTAGCGCGACAGCGAACGGGTCTGCTGCAAGCCCGGCAGTCCGGCCATCACCGTCTCGATCGGGTAGGTCACGCGCTGCTCGGCCTCAAGCGGCGAATAGCCGGGTGCGGCAGTGTTGATCTGCACCTGCACGTTGGTGATGTCGGGCACCGCGTCGATGGGCAGCTTCTGGTAGCTGAAGATGCCGAGTGCGGCCATGCCGAGCACGGCGAGCAGGATCAGCCAGCGCTGTTCGATGGAAAAGCGAATGATGCGTTCGAACATGCAGGCGTCCTCAGTGGGTGTGCGTGGCCGAGCTCTTGCCCTGCTGCGACTTCACGACGAAGCTGCCGCTGGCGGCATGGGCCGCGCCGGGCTCCAGTCCGCTCACGATCTCGATACGCTTGCCGTCGCTGCGCCCGGTCTGCACGTGCTGCGGCACGAAGCCGCCGGGCACCCTGAGGAACACGGTCGGCTTGTCCTCCACCGTCTGCACCGCCTCGGCCGAGACGGTCACGGGCGCATCCATCTCGGAGGCCACGAGCTCGACGTTCACGAACAGGCCCGAGCGCCAGATGCGCTGCGGGTTGGTGAGCGTGACGCGCGCGGTGGCGGTGCGCGTCTGCGCGCCGATCAGCGAGCCCACGTACGACACCGTGCCACTGGCCGTCTGGTCGAACGAGGTCGAGCGGATGGTCACACGCTCGCCGATGCGCACGAGGTTCAGGTTGTTGGCGGCCACGCTGATCTCGGCCCACACGGTCGACAGGTCGGAGATGGTGAAAACGTTGACGGCTTCTCCCACCGACTCGCCGAGCGAGATGTGCTTCTCGACCACCATGCCGTCGAAGGGCGCGCGCAGCTCGTATCGGCCCAGCGCCGACGAGCCGGGCGTGGCGCCGAGCGCCAGCAGCTTCTGGTTGGCGTTGGCCACTGCGATCTGCGCCTCCTGCATCGCCTGCTGGGCTTGCAGGTAGTCCTGCTGCGCGGAGATCTTTTCTTCCCATAGCTTCTTCTCGCGCTCGTAGGTGGTGCGGGCCAGCTGCAGCCGGCGCTGCGCCGACTGCAATTCGCTGCGCTGCTCCGAAAGACCCGGGCTCGACAGCACCGCGAGCACCTGGCCACGCTTCACTTCCTGCCCCAGGTTGGCCGGCACGCTGTCGACCACGCCCGCCACGCGCGGCACCACGTGGGCCGTGCGGTCCTCGTTGAACTTGATCTCGCCGGGCAGCTGCAGCGACGTCTTGATGCGCGCGGGGCCGGTGCTCTCTATGCTCACGTCGGCCGCCTTGATCTGCTCGTCCGTGAAGACGATCTTCTCTTCGTCTTCCTTGTGGCCGGCGGGCTCGTGGCTGGCTTCCAGCTTGCCCTCTTCGTGGTGCTCCTTGTCGATATGGCCCGAGGCTTCGCCATGGCTGTGATCGTGGTCCTTGCCCTGCGCCCCGGCTTCCTTGTGGCCTTCTTGGCCTTCTTCTTCGTGATGCTCGCCGTCGCCGTGCCCCGTGGCCTCCGAATGGCCTGCCGCTTCGGGCTTGGCGGGTGCGGTGCGCAGAATCATCGCGCCAGCGCCAAGGCCCAGCACCACGACGACCGCGATGGCGATCCACTGCTTCCTGCCGCCGCTTCTTTCAGCGAAAGGTTTGCGTTCTTCGGTGTTCATGATCTTTGGAATTCCTTGCTTGTCAGCGCGCAATGGGCGCCGTCGCGGGAGAGAAGTCGCTGGCTTCGTTGCCGAGCAGCCGGTCGAGGTCGCCGGCCGCGCGGTGCGCGTCGGCCAGTGCGAGCAGGTACTGCGCACGCACCTGGAACAGCGTGCGCTGCGCATCGAGCGCTTCAAGAAAGCTGAACTTGCCGAGCTCGAAGCCCTTGGTCGCGGCCTTGTAGGCGGCTTCGGCGCCAGGCAGCGCATCGCGTTGCAGCGTCTGCGCGGTGGCGCGCGCGGAGCGCAGCCGCTCCGAAGCCTGCATAACGTCTGCGCCCAGCTGCAACTCGGCGGCGGCGAGGTCGTCGCGGGCCTTCTCTTCGCGGCTCAGGGCCTCGGCGACGTTGCCGCGGTTGGTGTCGAAGATCGGCAACGGAACCGACAGGCCCACGACCACCTGGTTGCGGCGGCTGCCACCGGTCTCGCCCTCGGAGGACGGCACGCGCTTGGCACCGAGCGACACAGTCAGGTCGGGAATGCGCCTGGCCCGCTCCAGTTCGGACAGCGCCTTGCGCCGCTCGACTTCGAGCCGCGCCTGCCGCACCGCGGGCGCGGCACCCAGGCGGCTTTCCACTTCCTGCGCCGGCACCATCGCCGGCAGTTGGTCGACCGCGCCTTCCACCTGCGTGAAGCGCGGGCTCGGATTGCCCCACAGCGCGGCCAGCTGCCGGCGCGCCGAGCGCAGCGCGCCCTCCGCCTGCTGCAGCTCGACGCGGATGCCGGCCTCGGCCACGCGCGCCCTGGTTTCTTCCAGCGGCGAGACCTTGCCAGCTGCCACGCGGTTGGCCGCCGCGCGGGTGGCCGTCTGCGCGAGTCCGGCGGAATCCTGCGCGAGCCGCAGGCGCTCCTGCGAGGTCAGCACGTCGAAGAAGGCGGTGACCGTCGCCGCGCGGATCTCCGCGCGGCGGCCGGCCAGCGCAGAGACGGCCTGGTCTCTCGCGCGCTCGGCCGCCGTCACGCGGGCAGCGCGCTTGCCGCCCAGTTCGAGCGGCTGGCTCAGCTGCAGCGTGGTGGTGCGGTTGTCGCGGCGCAGGTCTTCCACCTGCGCATCGAGCGTGGGGTTGGGCCAGGCGCCGGCCTGGACGATGGCGGCCTCGGTGGCGTCCTGCTCGCGGGATGCCGCGGACAGGCCGGGGTTGGCCTGCAACGCCATCGCGACGGCGTTGCCCAGCGTCAGCGGGCCTGAGGGCTCCAGCGTGCGGGCCGCCGCGCCGGATGGCTGTGAATACGGGGAGCCGGCAGCGGTCGGTGTGACCTGTGAAAAAGCCGGGGGCGCCGCCATGGCCAACGCGGCCAGCGGCACGAAGAGCGTGCGCATCGAATTCTCCTGGGTTGCGAAACAACGGACGGACGAATTCGGCGAGAGCTCAGCTGATGGTGGAAATCAGAAAAGGGGGTGTTCTCTCGCCGAATCAAAGGGCGAGAGACCAGTCGGGACGGACTGGAACGTCGGAGATGTGCGAGGCGAAGCGCTCGGCGGACGTCGCGCGCAGGGCCGGGGCCACGCGCGCCGCGGCCTTCGCCGGCTCAGCCGAAGCTTCTGCATGCTGCACGCTGCCGGAATGGCAGACCGCGCAGTCGCCGACCACGGCATTCGGCTGGGTGCTGGAGTTCTTCTGCGCGCCCTCCCCGCTGTGGCTGCGGTCGGTGCCGCGGGTTTCGCTTTCGTGATGGCCCCAGTGCTCGGGCTGCGTATCGCGCTCATGCTGGCAGTACGCCGATGCCGACGCCCAGCTGAACTGGAACGGCAACAGGACGAGCAGGAAGATGAGAAACCAGCGGCGCATGGGAGCAAAAAGTATATCGGCGGCGCGCGGCAGGCTCGGGCAAAGGCCTTGCGGCCCGCGGGCCCGGCGCAATGTATGACACCGGGTGAAGGCTTCGTCCGTCAATAGGATTACCAAATCGTAATCCCCGTATCAAAAGCGCTTCGATACCATGCGTGAATGCGGATCCTTGTCATAGAAGACGAACCCAAACTGGGCGACTACCTGAAAAAGGGGCTCGAGGAGAACGGCTACGTCGTGGATATCGCTCGCGACGGCATCGAGGGGAGGTACCTCGCCACCGAGGGCGACTACGCCCTCGTCCTGCTCGACGTGATGCTGCCCGGCATCGACGGCTTTGCCGTGCTGCAGGCCATCCGCCGCACGAAGAACGTGCCCGTGCTGGTGCTGACGGCGCGCGACAAGGTCGAGGACCGCGTGCAGGGGCTGCAGCAGGGCGCGGACGACTACCTCGTCAAGCCCTTCTCCTTCTCCGAACTGCTGGCGCGCGTGCAGGCGCTGATGCGCCGCGGCAAGCAGCAGGAATCCACCGTGCTGCGGCTGGCCGACCTGGAGGTCGATCTCGTCAGCCGCAAGTGCACGCGCAACCGCACGCGGCTCGACCTCACGGCCAAGGAGTTCACGCTGCTGCTGGTGCTGCTGCGCCGGCGCGGCCAGATCCTGTCGCGCACCACGCTCGCCGAGCAGGTGTGGGACATGAACTTCGACAGCGACACCAACGTGGTGGAAGTGGCCATTCGGCGCCTGCGCAGCAAGCTCGACGATCCGTTCGAGGTGAAGCTGCTGCACACCGTGCGCGGCATGGGCTACGTCCTCGAAGACCGCTCCTGGTCTTGACCGCCCGGCCGCACTCACTCCAGAGCCGGTTGTCGCTCTGGTTCGCCGCGCAGACCCTGTTCGGGCTCAGCGTGATCTGCTTCGCCATCTACCTCGTCACGGCCTGGAGCTTCGGGCAGAAACAGGAAGAGGAGCTCAACCAGAAGGCAGTGCTGGTGGAGCACCTGCTCAAGGAGGCCGACAAAGGCGGCGACCTCGTCTTCCTGCGGCACAAGCTCGACGACTTCTTCTCGATGCAGGACGACGTGAGCCTGTCGATCTCGCATGCGGGCAAGCAGCTTTTCCAGTCCAGTCCCACAGCCGGCAGCCGCTGGATGCGGCGCAACCTCTTGGTGCCCTGGCAGCAGAGTGGCCTGACGACGCAGTTGCAGGTTCAGCTCGGCGTGAACACGGCGCAGGAAGACCGCCTGCTGGAGCGACTCGGATGGACACTGCTGGGCGCCGTCGTGCTGGGCACGGCGCTGGTCTCGTCACGGGCATGTGGCTGGTGCGGCGCGGCCTGCGCCCGCTCAAGGCGCTGGCCGAGCGCACCGCTGCAATGGCGCCCGACAAGGCCAACCGCCCCATCGATGCGATGGACTTCGCCGAAGAGCTGCGCCCCTGGATCACCCAGTTCAACGCGCTGCTGCTGCGGGTGCAGCGCGCCTATGTGCAGCTCGAATCATTCAACGCCGATGTGGCGCACGAGCTGCGCACGCCGCTGGCCAACCTGATCGGCGCCACCGAACTCGCGCTCACGCGTCCGCGCGGCAACGAGGAGCTGCAGGCCGTGCTCGCGTCCAACCTCGAAGAGATCGGGCGGCTCTCGGGCATCGTCACCGACATGCTGTTTCTCTCGCAGGCCGAAAGCGGCACGCCGATGCGCACACGGGCGGCGGCCAGCCTGGCGGCGCAGGCGGGCGACGTGATCGACTTCTACGACGCCATGCTGGAAGAAGCCGGCCTGCGCGCCGAGGTGAAGGGCGACGCCGTGGCCGACGTGGACGCCGCGCTGGTCCGGCGCGCCCTCTTCAACCTGCTGGGCAATGCGATCCGTTTCGCGGCGCCTGCCTCGACGATCCGCATCGAGATCGGGAGCGAGAAGAACCACAGCGAGGTCACCTTGGCGGTGGTCAATCGGGGCGAGCCGATCGACCCCGCCGCGTTGCCTCGCCTGTTCGAGCGCTTCTATCGCGCGGCACCGGCCCGCGACGGCTCGCCTCGGCACCACGGCCTGGGCCTGTCCATCGTGGAAGCCATCGCGCGCATGCACGGCGGGCGCGTGTTCGCGGCGAGCCAGGGCGGCGAGACGCGCATCGGCTTCACAGTGCGCCGCGACGGCTGAGCCGCCGTCAGGACTTGGCGCGAGCGCCGTCCGACGCGACTGCTGCCTTGCGGCCGATGAACAGGTTGATCAGCGGCCCCGTCATTGCCGTGGTCACGAGCGCCATCACCAGCAGCATCGTGAACAGCTCGGGGCCGATGAGCCCTGCATCGAGGCCGATCTTCATCACGATGAGTTCCATCAGACCGCGCGCATTCATCAGCGAGCCCGTGGCGAGGCTGTCGCGCCAGCCATAGCCCGCCATGCGTGCGCCGGCCGCGCCGCCTGCGATCTTGCCCACGGTGGCCACGCCCACGATCAGCAGCATTGCGCCAAGGCTCGCGCCCGAGAAGGCATTGGCCGTGGTGCCCAGTCCCGCCAGCGCGAAGAACAGCGGCATCAGCACGACGATGGAAATCGGCTCGATGCGCTCGGTGAGCGACTTCAGCAGCCGGTCGTCGCGCGGCAGGCAGGCGCCGAACAGGAAGGCGCCGAACACCGCATGCAGGTGCAGCCACTCGGTGACCAGCGCCGTCGCCAGCAGGCCGATCATCAGCGCCGCCATCACCGTGGTCGAAGGCTCGCCCTCGGGCGCCTTGGCGCGCAGCAGCCGCGCGAAGGCCGGCTTGAGCCCGAAGAACAGCGCCAGCAGCACCACCGCCATGCCCAGCGTGGTCTTGAGCAGGCCCCGGTAGCCCTCGCCCGCGCCGACCAGCGCGACCACGACGGCCAACAGGATCCAGGCGAACACGTCGACCACGGCCGCGGCACCCAGCGACAGCTGGCCGAAGGGCGTGCGCGTCATGCCGCGGTCTTTCAGGATGCGCGCCATCACGGGAAAGGCGGTGATCGACAGCGCCGCCGCGATGAACAGCGCGAACGGCCAGAACGCGACCCCGGCCGGCGCGAGCGCCGGATGCAGCGCCGGCGCGATCGCCAGGCCCAGCGCCATCGGCACGGCCACGCTCAGCACGCCCACGTAGCCCGCCGAGCGAAGCTGCTCACGCACGCCCTGCGACGCCCGCAGCTCCAGGCCGACCACAAACATGAACAGCACCAGCCCCAGCGTCGACAGCGACGAAAGCCCCTGCAGCGACTCCTTGGAGAACAGCTGCGCATGCAGCGAGGGAAACAGCGCCCCCATCACGACCGGCCCGAGCATCAGCCCCGCCGCCATCTCGCCGACGACGCCCGGCTGGCCCACGTGGCGAAGAATCCATCCGCACAGGCGCGCGGTGATCAGGATGACGATGAGTTGCAGCAGGAGCGAAGTGACAGACATCGGGGGACGGGAGTACGGAAGGCAATGCGGCGGATGTTAGTTCGAAGCCGTGTCGTCGAGCCAGCGGTTGGCCCATTGGTTCAGCGGCGCGAGGCGCTTGACGAGTTCGCCGCCCGACTCGGTGAGCGCATAGCCTGCATCGGCAAGCTCGACCACGCCGACAGCGCGCAGCTCCTTGAGCCGGTCGTTCAGCACCGAGGGCGACATGTCGTCCGTGCTGGTGCGCAACGCCCTGAAGCTCTGCGGCAGCCCGTCGCGCAGCTCCCACAGGATGCGCAGCGTGCCCTTGCGGCCGAGCTGCTCCAGCAGCCGCATGATGGGCCGGCGCGATGCCGTGGGTTGTGCGTCTTCCATGCCGGGTCCTTCGGTTGATCGGTCGTTCGGCGAGTGTACGCGCTTGCGCTACGCATTTCGTAGCGATAGACTGCAGCGAATCGCTACGCTTTTCGTAGCGATTTCCATCATTGCATTGAAGGAACCGTCCATGGCCGACACAGCCGCAAACCCCACGCCGAGGATTCCCCCGCTCGAAGCGCCCTATCCCGAGCCCATCGGCGAACTGCTCCAGCGCATGACGCCGCCGCAGGCGCCCGAAATCCTCGCCCTGTTCCGCGTGATGGCCGTGAACCCTGCGCTGGCCGAACGCACGCTCGACCTGGGCCGCTACCTGCTGGGCCGCAAGGCGGCCATCGGCCTGCGCGAACGCGAGATCGTCATCCTGCGGGTCTGTGTCCGCTGCGGTGCCGAATACGAATGGGGCGTGCACTGGGCCGGTTTCGCCGACGCGGCCGGCTTCAGCGAAACCGACCGGCGCGTGATGGCATCGGCCGATGGCGATCTTTCATTGCTCGCGCCGCGCGACCGGCTTCTGGTGTCGATCGTCGATCAGTTGCACGACACGAGCAATGTGGACGATGCACTGTGGGAGGCCCTGGGCGCGCACTGGAGCCATGCGCAGCTGATCGAGCTGATGATGCTCGCGGGTTGGTATCACTCCGTGAGCTATGTGTGCAATGCGGCGCGGGTGCCGCTGGAGGCGTGGGCTGCACGCTGGTGAAGTGAAGCCGTGGCTTCTACTCTACCTTTGCGCGCGCATCAGACGCAGCCCGTTCGCCACCACCAGCAGGCTCGCCCCCATGTCGGCAAACACCGCCATCCACATGGTCGCGCTGCCGAACACCGCGAGCACGAAGAACACGGCCTTGATGCCCAGCGCCAGCGTGATGTTCTGCCACAGTACCGAATGCGCCCGGCGCGACAGGCGGATGGTCTCGGGGATGCGGCGCAGGTCGTCGTTCATGATGACCACGTCGGCCGCCTCCATCGCGGTGTCGGTGCCGGCCCCGCCCATCGCGAAGCCGATGTCGGCCTGCGCGAGCGCGGGGGCGTCGTTGATGCCGTCGCCGGTCATCGCGGCGGCGCCGTAGCGCTGCTGCATGGCCTTGACGGCGTCGAGCTTCTCCTCGGGCAGCAGGTTGCCGCGCACGTCGTCGATGCCGGCGTGGGCGCCGATGGCCTTCGCGGTGGCGGCGTTGTCGCCGGTGAGCATCACGGGCACGACGCCGAGCGCACGCAGTTCCGCCACCGCGGCCTGCGACGATTCCTTGATGGTGTCGGCCACGGCGAACAGCGCGAGCACGGCCTTGTCCGATGCCAGCAGCGTGACGGTGCGGCCCGCCTCTTCATGGCGCTTCAGTTCGGCTTCGAGCGACGGCGTGCACAGGCCTCGCTCCTCGATCAGGCGGTGGTTGCCGAGCACGTAGGCCTGCCCCGCGTGCGTGGCCTGCACGCCGCGGCCGGGCAGCGCGGCGAAGTCGCCGACTTCGCCTTGCGGCCCCTTGAGGCCTTCGGCGATGGCCTTCGACACCGGGTGGTCCGAACGGCCCGCGATGCTGGCAGCTATGGTGAACACCGTGGCCTCGTTGCCCGAGGTGTCGACCAGCACCGAATCGACCAGCTTCGGCTTGCCTTCGGTGACGGTGCCGGTCTTGTCGAGCGCAACCGCCTTGAGCCTGCGCGCCTCTTCGAGGTACGTGCCGCCCTTGATGAGAATGCCGCGCCGCGCGGCCGCGGCCAGCGCGCTCACCACGGTGACGGGCGTCGAGATCACCAGCGCGCACGGGCAGGCGATGACCAGCAGCACCAGCGCCTTGTAGATGGCCTGCAGCCACGTCCAGTCCATGAACAGCGGCGTGAGCACAGCCACGGCCAGCGCCAGCACAAAGACGGTGGGCGTATAGATGGCGGCGAACCTGTCGACGAAGCGCTGCGTCGGCGCGCGCGAACCCTGCGCCTCCTCGACCGCGTGGATGATGCGCGCCAAGGTGGTGTTGGCCGCCACCGCCGTCACGCGGAACTCCAGCCCGGCGGTCTGGTTGATGGTGCCCGCGAACACCGGGTCGCCGACGGTCTTGTCGACCGGAATGCTCTCGCCCGTGACCGGCGCCTGGTCGATGGCGCTGGTGCCTTCGGTGACGACACCGTCCAGCGGCACGCGCTCGCCGGGGCGGATGCGCGCAATGGCATCCAGCACCACCTCGCTGGCCATCACGGTGCGCCAGCTGCCGTCGGCCTGCTTCACCTCGGCCTGCTCGGGCGCGAGCGCCAGCAGGCTCTGGATGGCATTGCGCGCGCGGTCCACGGCGCGCGCTTCGATCAGTTCCGCGATGGCATAGAGCGCCATCACCATCGCGGCTTCGGGCCACTGGCCGATGATGAAAGCACCGGTGACGGCCACGGCCATCAGCGCGTTGATGTTCAGGCGCCCGCGCACCAATGCGGCAAAGCCCTTCTTGTAGGTGTCGAGACCGGCGAGGCCGATCGCGCCCAGCGCCAGCACCATCTCGGCCGCCATGAAGCCCTTGCTCTCGAACCCCATGAAGGAGATCGATTCGGCCGCGATGGCCAGCAGCAGTGCAGCCACCAGGCGTGCAAGCCCGATGCTCATGCCGGCGATCTTCGCGGGCGCGGCTGCCGCGGCACCCTCTGCGTTCAGCGGCTCGGGCTTGAAGCCGGCCTTGCGGATCGCGGCGAGCGCCTGGGGCAGCACGCCGTCGTCGGTGGTGATGGCCATGGTGCGTTCGCCAAGCCGGAAGCGCAGGCCCTTGACCCCCGCGACCGGCTCGAGCGCACGGCGGATCTCGGATTCCTCGACGGCGCAATCCATCGTGGGAATGCGAAAGAGCAAGGCGCCCTTGGGAATATCGGCCGCGTCGATGGCGGGCGACGAGCCGCAGACCGGATCGCCGCAGCAGGATGTTGCGGCAGGGGAATGCGCATGCCCGGGCGCGTGGTCGTGACCATGATCGTGATCGTGCGGATGAAGGGCCGGCGTCACCGGCTTCAGGGCGTTCTGATTCGTCATGGCATCGATTGGAAACCCTGAAGCAGGTGTAGAGTCAAACGCTCATTCCCACTCGTTCATTTGCCGCATCATGAAAATCGGGGAACTGGCCAAGGTCGCGAACACGCCGGTCGAAACCATCCGGTACTACGAGCGCGAGCAACTGCTGCCCGAGCCCGCGCGCACCGATGGCAACTACCGCATCTACGACGAAGACCATGCCCAGCGCCTGGGCTTCATCCGCCGCTGCCGCTCGCTCGACATGACGCTCGACGAGATCCGCAGCCTGCTGAAATTCCGCGACGCGCCACAGGACGACTGCGGCGAGGTCAACCAGTTGCTGGACGACCACATCGGCCACGTGGCCACGCGCATCGCCGAACTCAAGATGCTGGAGAAGCAACTGAAGGCGCTGCGCCAACAATGCTGCGGCCCCGAATCGGCCAACGCCTGCGGCATCCTGCAGGAACTGGACACCGCCTCCCTCGCTCCCGAGACCTTCGGCCAGCACGCAGGCCATGTGCACGGGGCGCTGCACGCGCCGGCCAAGCGGGGCGGCTGATCGGGCTTCTTCTTACTTGCCCACCAGCTGCGTGAGCTTGTCCGCCTCGAAGTTCTCGTCGCGCGCCGCATCGCCCGGCACGCAATCCTTGGTGCCCGGCTGCGCCGACAGCTTCTCGATGGCCTGCCACAGCAGCGCGATCTGGTGCTCCTGGCTCGATGCGCTGTCGATCAGCCCGCGCAGCGCCTGGCTCAGCGGGTCGTCTTCCTGCGTGATGCCGTAGGCGGAGAACTTCTGCGGCGCGGCCACATCGGCGCTTTCGCCGGTCTTCGACGGAATGATGCGTGCGGGAATGCCCACCGCGGTCGCCCCCGCCGGCACCGGCTTGATGACCACCGCGTTGCTGCCGATCTTGGCGCCATCGCCCACGACGAAACCGCCCAGCACCTTGGCCCCCGCGCTCACCACCACATCACGCCCCAGCGTCGGGTGCCGCTTGGCGCCCTTGTAGAGCGAGGTGCCGCCCAGCGTCACGCCCTGGTAGATGGTGCAGCCGTCGCCGATCTCGGCCGTCTCGCCGACCACCACGCCCATGGCGTGGTCGAAGAACACGCGCTCGCCGAGCTTGGCGGCCGGATGGATCTCGATGCCGGTGAGCCATCGCGCCCAGTGCGCGATGAAGCGCGCGGGCCACTTGAAGCCATGCGTCCAACAGGCGTGCGCCCAGCGATGCAGCACCACGGCATGGAAGCCGGGGTAGACCGTGATCACTTCCCAGGCGCTGCGGGCGGCCGGGTCGCGTTCGAGGATGCACCGGATGTCGGCGCGCAGTCGAGTGAACATCGCTGCCTTCTGTCTGTTGTCGTTATATCGATAGGGGCGAAGCAGTCTAAGGCCGGGGGTCTTCGCGTAGGGCCGAAGGGGTTTTTTATTCAGGAGCTTTTGCCGGCCTTGGGTGCCTTGGCGGCGTCGGCCATGGCCTTGGCGATGCCACGCAGGATGTGGATTTCCTCCGGCGTAGGCTGAGCGCGGTTGAAAAGCTGCTGCAGCCGCGGCATCAGCTTCTTGGGCGCTTCGGGATCGAGGAAACCGATCTCCACGAGCGAGCGCTCCCAGTGGTCGAGCATGCCGGCCACCGCCTGCGCATCGGCCGCCTGCACGGGGTTGATGGCTTCGCGCACCTCGTAGCCACCGAGCGCGAGCCGCCACTCGTAGGCCACCACCTGGATCGCCGCGCCCAGGTTGAGCGAGCCGAACTTCGGATCGGTCGGGATGCTCAGGGCCACGTTGCAGCGGTAGACGTCCTCGTTGCGCATGCCGAATCGCTCGGAGCCGAACAGGAAGGCCACGTGCTGGTCGCCCTGTTTGGCCAGGGGTTCCAGGTGCTCCCGGGGCGTGCGCGTGGGCGGGCCGAAGTCGCGCGGGATCATGGCCGTGGCGCACAGGTGGGTGACGCCGTCGAGGGCTTCGTCCAGCGTTTCTACGATGCGGGCGTTGGTCAGCACGTCGAGCGCGCCGCTCGCGCGCTGGATGGTTTCCTCGCGCCGCAGCACGTTGGCCCAGCGCGGCGCCACCAGTACGAGGTCGGAAAAACCCATGGTTTTCATGGCGCGGGCGGCGGCGCCCACGTTGCCGGCGTGGCTGGTCTGGATCAGGATGAAACGGGTGCGCATGGCGGATTTGGAGACACGAAACGGCGGAGCCGGTAAAATCCCCCGATTCTCGCTGCCCGCATCGCCGGGCCGCCTCCGGGGGCCTCCCCACCGTTCTTCCCACAATCCAATGTCGTCCCCCAACCTGCATCCCATGCTCAACGTGGCCGTCAAGGCCGCACGCGCCGCCGGCGCGATCATCAACCGCGCCGCCCTCGACGTCGAGGCCGTTCGCATCTCCCAGAAGCAGGTCAACGACTTCGTCACCGAAGTCGATCACGCCAGCGAAAAAGCGATCATCGAGACGCTGCTTGGCGCGTACCCGGGGCACGGCATCCTGGCCGAAGAATCGGGCACCGAACACGGCGCCAAGGACTCCGACTACGTCTGGATCATCGATCCGCTCGACGGCACCACCAATTTCATCCACGGCTTCCCGGTGTACTGCGTGTCCATCGCGCTGTCGGTGCGCGGCAAGATCGAGCAGGCCGTGGTGTACGACCCCACCCGCAACGACCTGTTCACCGCCACCAAGGGCCGCGGCGCCTACATGAACGAGCGCCGCATCCGCGTCTCCAAGCGCACCCGCCTCAACGAGTGCCTGATCTCCACCGGCTTCCCGTTCCGCACCGGCGACAACTTCAAGCAGTACCTGGCCATCATGGCGGACATGATGCCCCGCGCGGCCGGCCTGCGCCGCCCCGGCGCCGCCGCACTCGACCTCGCCTACGTGGCGGCCGGCTTCACCGACGCCTTCTTCGAGACCGGCCTGAATCCCTGGGACGTGGCCGCGGGTTCGCTGCTGGTGACCGAGGCCGGCGGCCTGATCGGCAACTTCACGGGCGAGCCCGAGTTCCTCGAACAGCGCGAATGCCTGGCCGGCGCCCCGCGCATCTACGGCCAGCTGGTGCCGCTGCTCGCCAAGTATTCGAAGTTTGCCAACGTGGACGACAAGCTGCGCGCCAGCGACCGCGTGCGCGCCGTGTCCGCCTCGACCAAGTCGAATGCCGCCGACGCCTCGGTCGACCTGTACGCCCGCAGCACCGTGGTCGACTTCGCGGATGAAGCTGCCGAAGGCGCCGCCCCGGCACCCGCCGCCGCACCCGCCCCCCGCAAGCTCACGCGCATCCGCCGCGACGCACCCGCCGCCAGTGGCCCCTCCGAGGGCGACACGCCCGCCAAGTGACGATGCTGGGGCCCCACGCCGCGCCCCGCGTTCGTGCCGCTCTGCGCATCGCGCTGAGCCACTACGTCGCGAGCGGGCTCACCGTTGCGCTGGGCCTGCTGTTCATCTCGGGCGGCATCCACCTCTGGCTCGGCACCATTGCGGCCTCTGCGGCCGCCACCGGCGTGATCGTCACCGCGCCGCCCGACTTGCCCGGCCCACGCCGCGGCAAGTTCCTGCAGATGCTGCCGGCGCCGCTCATCGGGCTGCCGCTCTTCTTCGCGGTGCAGATGCTGCACAGTGCCCCCATCCGGCTCGGGCTGGTGCTGGTGCCCGCCACCTTCGTCGCCTTCCTGGCCATGGCCTGGGGCAAGCGCGGCATCCCGATCGCCATCGCGGTGATGTTCTCGATGGTGTTCTCCATGGCCACGCCGCCGCCCGCCGGCATGGCCGACGCCATCGAGCGCACCTGGCACTTCGGACTGGGCGCGGGCCTTTACGTGATCTGGGCCACGCTGGCCAACCTCGCGCTCAACGGGCGCTTTCGCACCCAGTCGGTGGCCGACGTGCTGTATTCGCTGGCCGCGCTGATGCGAACCGAGGCCAGCCAGTTCCTGCCGCAGGACGAGACCCGCGACGTGCGCGACACTCCCGCGCCCTTGCTGGGCCAACTGCTGCGCGAGCAGGCCGCGCTGGCCGACCAGTTGCAGGCCACGCGCGACATCGTGCTCGAGTCGCCGCGCACTCCGCGCCGCCAGCGCCTGGCCGCCATGCTGGTGATCGTGCTCGAGATGCGCGACCAGCTGCTGGCCAGCGAGCTCGACCTCGACACCCTGCGCGCCCACCCCGCGCACGCCGAGGCGCTGATCGAGATGCGCCGCGTGCTCGAAGAGCTCGCCGACGAGACCATCGCGCTGGCCGACGCCCTCATGATGGGCCGCCACCCCGAGGCCGTAGCCGACCGCCGCCCGCGCCTGGCGGCCATCCACGTCTCGGCCGACGACAGCACCGACATGCACGGCGGCAGCGGCCCCACGGCCGCCATGCTCGCGCGCGGGCTGGCCAGCCGCATCGGCCACATCAACGACGAGGTGCTGCGCCTGTCGGCCATGGCGCGCGGCGACGCCGAGCCCAACCTCGCCGTGGTGCGAGCCAACTGGCAGCTCTTCGTGAGCCCCACCGACTGGTCGCTGCGCCCCTTCCTCACGCTGTGGAGCTGGGACCAGCCGCCGCTGCGCCACGCCATCCGCGCCGCGCTGGCCATCGCAGCCGGCTACGCCATCGCGGTGTCGATGCCCTGGGGCTCGCACGACTACTGGATCCTGCTGACCATCGTGGTCGTGCTGCGCGGCAGCCTGTCGCAGACGCTGGAGCGCCGCAACGCGCGCGTGGCCGGCACGCTGCTGGGCTGCGTGCTCGCGGTGGGGCTGCTGTCGGCGCACCCGTCGGCGCTGATGCTGCTGGTCATCGTCACGGTGGCGCAGGCCATCGCGCACAGCTTCGCACTGCGGCGCTACCTCATTACCGCCGTGGCCGCCACCGTGCTCGGCCTGGTGCAGGCCCACATGCTGAACGTGGGCATCGCGCCGATCTTCGCGCTCTTCGAGCGCATCGCCGACACGCTCATTGGCGCCGCGCTGGCCTGGGGCTTCTGCTACGTGCTGCCCTCGTGGGAGCGCACGCAGATTCCGGCGCTGGTGTCGCGCGTGCTCACCGCACAGGCGCGGCATGCGCGGCTCGCGCTCGGCCTGGGCCAGCTCAAGGCCATCGACAGCAGCCCCGAGCTCGAATGGCGGCTCGCGCGCCGCGAGGCCTACGACAGCCTCTCGGCGCTGGTGCAGGCCACGCAGCGCTCGCTCTCGGAGCCGCGCGCGGTGCAGCCGCCGCTGGAGCCGCTCGAGCACCTGCAGGCACACAGCTACCAGCTGCTTGCGCAGTTGAGCGCCGTGAAGTCGATGCTGGTGCTGCGGCGTGACCGCCTCACGCCCGCAGAGGTCGAAGGCCCGATCAGCCGCACCGCGCAGCGCATCGAAGCGGCCATCGGAACCATTCCTACCACCGGCCCCTCTCAACCCGAGAGCGCCGGCTCGACCACCGTGGGTGGCCCGATCCCCCTGCCCGACCCGTTCGACAACGACATCAGCCCCTGGCTGCTGCGCCGGCTCGACCTCGCCACGGCACTCGCCACGCAGCTGCGCGACGACGCGGCGCGCATTCTTCAACCCCTGAACGAGACAACAGCAGCCACGACGACCACCGCCTGATGACCAAAGAGATACTTGCCCACCCCTGGTTCGGCACATGGATTGCCATCCTCGTCGCCATCCCGCTCGCTCTTCTGGTTCACCGCATCGGCGGCCTTGTCCTGAAGCGCATCACCCGCCCCGTACCCACGGTGCACGCGATGGTGATCAACTGCAACGCGCCGGCACGGCTCGTGCTGCCGCTGGTGGCGCTGCTGCTCATCTTCCAGGCGGCGCCTGACGACCTTCGCTTCATCGGCAACGTTCGCCACCTCAACGGACTGCTGCTCATCGCCGCCGCCACCTGGCTCACGGTGAAGGCCATCAGCGGCTTCGCCGAAGGCGTGCTCGCCCAGAACCCTTCCGACATCGACGACAACCTGCAGGCGCGCCGTGTGCTCACGCAGACGCGCGTGCTGGCGCGCACCGCCATGACGGTGGTGCTGGTGGCCGGCGGCGCGATGATGCTCATGACCTTTCCGGGTGCGCGCCAGGTGGGCGCGAGCCTGCTGGCCTCGGCCGGCGTGATCGGCATCGTGGCCGGCCTCGCGGCCAAGCCGGTGTTCAGCAACCTCATTGCGGGCCTGCAGATCGCGCTGGCGCAGCCCATCCGCATCGACGACGTGCTCGTGGTCGAGGGCGAATGGGGCCGCGTCGAGGAGATCACGGGCACCTTCGTCGTCCTCAAGATCTGGGACGAGCGCCGGCTGATCCTGCCACTCACCTACTTCATCGAGAAGCCGTTCCAGAACTGGACGCGGCACTCGGCGCAGCTGCTGGGCGCCGTGTTCATCTACGTCGACTACGGCATGCCGCTCGCGCCGCTGCGCGCGGAGGTCGAGCGCATCGTGAAGGCCGCACCCGAATGGGACGGCCGCTTCTTCAACCTGCGAGTGACCGATGCGACCGAGCGCACCATGCAGATCCGCGTGCTGTGCACCGCGGCAACATCGGGCCTTGCGTTCGACCTGCGCTGCAGCGTGCGCGAAGGGCTGATCGACTTCATGCAGCGCGAGCACCCGCAGTTCCTGCCGAAGATGCGCATCGCGAGCGACGGCGACCAGGAATACGGACAACAGCAACAACGAGCCGTGGCCTGATACGGCGTTGAGGCGCTCGGCGATGAAGGCGGCGCCGCAGCGCACCGCCTGGCAAGCAACCAGGTGCGCTACCGCGGCATCGTCAAGGCGACCGTGATGAAGGTGGCCTGATGCCGCCCGCCCCGCGGCGGCCCCGGTCCGCCTTGGGCAGCACGGCCACTGCCACCATGCGCTCGGCCTGCGCCTGCAGGAGGTGCAGGATTTGGTCCAGGCGCGCCGCGTCTTCGCCGCTCAGGGCGCTTATCAGCTCGGCATTGATCCTGGTGACCAGCGGAAAAAGCTCCGCGTACAGCGCGTGCCCCGCCTCGGTCAGGTCCAGCAGCACCTGCCGCCGGTCGCCCACGCGGGCCACGCGCGAGACCAGCTGTTTTTCGACCAGCGAACCGACGGCCTTGGAGGTGCGGGCGCGATCGAGCTGGGCATGCTCGGCCAGCTGGGAGGAGCCCAGTTCGCCGCGGCGCGCGAGCACCACGATCAGCCGCCATTCGCGCCGCGTGATGCCGAAGCGGCCCTCGCACAGCCGGATCACCATGCCACCCGCCACGCCGACCACCCGCGACAGCCGGTACAGCAGCAGGTCGTCGAGCGAACGGTGCTGCGTGGTCATTGGGGGTTAGTCCGGGGGTTGGTTGATTAGATCAATCGACTGTAGCGTCTCTACAGTCTTCGGGATCGAACTCCAACCCCGAGAAAACCCCGGAGACGCCGCCCCATGCCCACGCCCCTTTCTTCGTTCGACCGCCGCCACGCACTCGCCGCCCTGGGCGGGTTTGCCCTTGCGCCGCTCGCCCTCGATGCGCGGGCCCAGGCCTTCAGGCCCGGCCAGCCCATCAAGGTGCTGATCGGCGTGCCCGCCGGCGGCACGCAGGACGTGCTGACCCGCGCCATCGCGCAGCAGGTGCGCGAGGCGCTGGGCCCGCTCATCGTCGACAACCGCGCGGGCGCGGCGGGCCGCATTGCGGCGGAAACCGTCAAGACGGCCGCCCCCGACGGCCACACGCTGCTGCTGGGAACGGCCAGCATGATGACCATGTACCCGAGCGCCTACCGCAGCCTCTCGTACGACCCGTTCAAGGATTTCGTGCCGATCATCAACGCGGCGCGCTTCGAGCTGGCGCTGACCGTGCACAAGGACGTGCCTGCCAACACGCTGGCCGAGTTCATCGCCTGGGCCAAGGCGCAGGGCGACAAGCTGAGCTTCGGCTCCTACGGCTCGGGCACGCCTTCGCACTTTCTAGGCGAGATGCTCAACCGCACGGCCGGGCTGAAGATGGTGCACGTGCCCTACCGCGGCTCCACGCCCGCGCGGCAGGACGTGATGGGCGGCACCATACCCGTGTACTTCGACACCGTCGGCGGCGCGCAGCAGATGATGCCCTCGGGCCGCGTGAAGGTGCTGGCCACCAGCGGCGAGAAGCGCTCGCCGCTCATGCCCAACCTGCCATGCTTCGTCGAAGCCGGCTACAAGGACGTGGTGGCCACCGCCTGGTTCGCCTACTACGCACCGCTCAAGACACCACAAGCCACCGTCGACAAGCTGCGCGCGGAATTCGCCCGCGCCGTCAACTCGCGCGAGGTGCGCCAACAGTTGCTGCAGAACGGCATGTACCCGGTCGGCGACGGCAGCGACGCCTTGCTGAAGACCATGCGCGAGGACACCGCGCGCTGGGCGGGCATCATGAAAGCCGTGAATTTCCAGGCCAACGACTGAACAACCAAACGAACGACCGAAACGAGGAGGAACCCCGATATGCCGAATACGACCCCCATCACCCGCCGCCTGGCCACGCTGCTTGCCGCAGCCGGCTTCATGGCATCCATCGCCGCCACGGCACCCGCGGCGAGCGCGCAGACGTTCGACACCCCGCTGCACATCGTCGTCGGCTACGCCCCCGGCGGCGCCACCGACCGCGTGGCGCGCATCGTGGGCGACAAGCTTTCCTCGCGCCTGGGCGTGCCCGTGGTGGTCGACAACAAGCCCGGTGCGGGCGGCCGCCTCGCGGCGCAGCAGGTGAAGACCACCCCGGCCAGCCAGAACGTGCTGATGCTCGCCAACCCCGCCGTGATAGTGGTGGCGCCGCTGGTCTTCAAGGACAACAACTACGACCCCGAGCGCGACTTCGTGCCCGTGTCTTACGTCAACGACTACAACTTCGCGCTGGCGGTGTCCCCCACCCTGCCCGTGCGCGAGCTCAACCATCTGCTCGCCTGGATGCGCGCCAACCCCAACCAGGCCAACGTCGGCGTGCCGGCCACCGGCAGCCTGCCGCACTTCTTCGGCCTCATGGTGGGCGAGAAGGCCAAGGTGCAGACCCAGGTGATCGGCTACCGCGGCTCCGCGCCGCTGCTGAATGACCTGATCGGCGGGCAGGTGCCCATTGCCGTCGACACCGAAGACGTGGTCGTGCCGCAGCACACCGCCGGCAAGGTCCGCATCCTCGCCATTTCGGGCACCAAGCGCTCGCCCTTCGTGCCCGACGTGCCCACCTTCAAGGAAGCGGGCCTCGACCTTGCCGCCACCGGCTGGAACACCTTCTTCGCACCGGCCACCATGCCGAAGGAAAAGGTCGAACGCCTCGCCACCGTGATCCGCGAAGTCATGCAGGACCCGGACACGCAACGCAAGTTCAAGGACTCGGGCATGACGCCCGTGGTGAGCACCCAGGCGCAGACCGCCGCGATGCTCAAGGCCTACCGCACCCAGTGGGCGCCCGTGGTGCAGAAGTCGGGCTACCAGCCCTGACCACCGACAAGCAGAAGCAAAGAACCAAGCAAGCGAGAGAGCCCCAGAGAGACATGGCAAGACCCAACATCATCTTCATCGTGGCCGACGACCTCGGCTATGCCGATCTCGGCTGCTACGGCGGCCGCGACGCCGTGTTCGGCCCCGTGTCGCCCGTGCTCGACGGGCTGGCCGCCAACGGCCTGAAGCTCACGCAGGGCTACGCCAACTCGCCCGTGTGCTCGCCCACGCGCTTCGGCATGATCACCGGGCGCTACCAGTACCGCCTGCGCGGCGCCGCCGAAGAGCCCATCAACAGCAGGAGCCGCGGCAGCACCACGCTTGGCCTGCCGACCGACCATCCCACGCTGCCTTCATTGCTGAAGGCCAGCGGCTACAGCACGGCGCTCATCGGCAAATGGCACCTGGGTTACCCGCCCAGCTTCGGGCCGCTGCGCTCGGGATACGACGAATTCTTCGGTCCGATGTCGGGCGGGGTCGACTACTTCACCCACTGCGACTCCACCGGACGGCACGACCTGTGGTTCGGCGAGGAAGACAAGGTCGAGGAGGGCTACCTCACCGACATCCTCTCGAAGCGCGCGGTCGAGTACGTGGAGCGCATGGCGAAGCAGGAAGCGCCCTTTTTCCTGAGCCTGCACTACACCGCCCCGCACTGGCCATGGGAAACGCGCGACGACGCGGCCAAGGCACCCGCCGTGAAGGACAACCTGTTCGACCTGGCCGGCGGCAACATCCACGTGTACCGCCGCATGATCCATCACATGGACGAAGGCATCGGCTGGATCATGGCCGCGCTGCAGAAGCACAACATGGCCGACAACACGCTGGTGGTGTTCACCAGCGACAACGGCGGCGAGCGCTTCTCGGACAACTGGCCGCTGGTGGGCGGCAAGATGGATTTGACCGAAGGCGGCATCCGCGTGCCATGGATCGCGCACTGGCCTGCGGTGATCGGCAAGGGCGGCGAGAGCACGCAGCTGTGCATGACGATGGACTGGTCGGCCACCATGCTCGACGCGGCCGGCGTGGCCGCGCACCCCGACTATCCGCTGGACGGCGTCTCGCTGATGCCCGTGCTGAAGGACGCGAAGCAAAGCTTCCGCAGGCCGTTGCACTGGCGCATGAACCACCGCGGGCAGGAAGCCATGCGCGATGGGGACTGGAAGTACCTGAAGGTGGACGGGAACGAGTACCTGTTCAACATTCCCGGGGATGAGCGCGAGCGGGCGAATCTGGCGAAGAAGGAGCCGGAAAGGCTGGCTGCGATGCGGGCGGATTGGCAGGCTTGGAATGCGACGATGCCGGCGATTCCGGAGGATGCGACTGTGAGCCTGGGGTATTCGATCAAGGACATGCCGCAGAGGTGATGAACGGCGGGAAGGACCGCTGCCGTGGGAAACGCGCGCATGCGAATTCCTGCGCCACAGGGATCACTGGCTTGAATCGGCAAATGTGATGGGGCTGTCTTTTCCGGAACTGCGGTGAGCGGGTGGTGCGGCCGCTCGCCGTCGGTGAATGACTGTTCGAGCTGCGCGGACCATCCGTGGTGCACTCCTAAAGTCTGGTTGTGGCCGACGCTCGAATCCATCATCCAACGCCGGGCATCGCGCTGGGCGATCTCCGCGACCCAGTCCATTTCCGATCGCTACCCAGCGCGGCATGGCAGGCGGGATTCAGTTAATGATCTCCCCCATGCCCACGCGTACGCGCTCCCTGAGCTGCAGGATGTACTCCGCGTCAAAGAGCTCCCAGGTCGCCAGTTCGCCCACGATCCGAAGCGGCTCCCGGCTGCGGTACGAGCGTGTGGGATTGCCCGGAAACTTCTTGTCGGTGACGTTGGGGTCATCCTCGAAGGCACCCGTGGGTTCGACGATGTAGACGCGGCGACGGCCCTCGCCCTTCGCCATTTCGGCGGCCAGCCCGGCGCCCTTTGGCCAGGCGGTGAAGTAGATGTGGTTCATGACGACGCGGCCGTCGTAGTTCGAGCGGAAGCCTGCGGTGAGCAGGTCGCCCACCTGGAGGTCCGCCCGCGTACCGTGGAAGTAAGGGCCGGCGCCGAAGACAGCCATCGCGGGTCGCTCCTCTGCAGAACAGAAAGCCGCGGAGTCTACTCGGGTCGATTTCCACGCGAGCACCCGCCCCCGCCCTCTGTACCAGGCCGGTTTCGCTTTCGGCTTGCGCGCACTGCGACCCGAGGCGCGGGTTCTGTGCGCCGGCACCTTGGGCGAGGCATTGGCAGTCGCCGACGCGCAGCAGACAGTCGGGCTCCCGGCTCGAACTATCGGCCCAGCGAAATGAGGCTCCACACGATGGCCACGAGCTGGGCGATGTTGATCAGGATCGCAATGACGTGGGTTCGGCGAAATCCCGGAATGGCGTCCATGTAGTTCGCCTGGATCTGCGCCCCGAGCGAGTCCATCCTGGGGATGATCTTCCTGCGCAGGGCGACGGCAATCAGCGCCAACACCACGGCACCCGCGGCGAGCCCCGCGCGCCCTGCGAGTGCAAAGCTGATGGCTGTTGCAGTCGCGGTAATGAACGCGGCGTTGTAGTAGATGTTGAAGAAGCCGCGCACAAAGCGGGCGTCGAGCGGTGTGTCGTGCTGCAGGACCAGAAGCGGGATCGAACCCATGATGAAGTAGGCCGTCGTGACGAGGAGCGCGACCGTAAAGCCCAGGGCGGCGAACATTGCAACAGGCATCTGGATTCCTCCATGCGGTGGGCCTGAGATGCGCCGGCCCCGGCGCGCTGCTTACGACGGGTCGTGGCCCGGGGCCGAGTTGATCTCGGTGGGCTTGTAGATCTTGTGCTGCGCGGTCGGGCTGCCCGCGTCGGTCACCACCAGTAGACGCCAGAGCGGTTCGCGCACGGAGCATGCGCTTTCTTCTTCGCTGAGCTTGAAGCTCGGCACGCCCGGCGCGGTGCCCTTGACCACGACGCGCAGCAGCGTCTGGCCCTTGGCGTTCGACACTTCGAGGTCGTAGCCGATGTTCTTGTCGGCGAGGTTCTCGGCCTTGTAGCCGTAGCCGGTGAAATGCTTGATGACGTACGCGATGGCGGCGGCCCGCACTTCTTCGGGCGACGCCTTGCTTGCGGCGCCATCGGCTGCACCGGCGGCTGCGGCCAGCTGCTGCGGCACGTTGCCGCGCGCCCTGGCGGTTTGCACTTCGGCCTCGGTCGGCACCCAGCCGCGCGGGCCGCGAACCAGCACAGCCAGCTTCTGCTCGGGCTCCCAGCTGGCGACGTGCCACTCGTCGTCGTCGCGCACGCGGGTGGACACCTTGGCGTCCTTGTTGCTTTCCACTTCGACGATGGCGAGGCGGTTGGTCTGCACCACGGCACGGAAGCCCTGGCCGGCGTCGAAGGTGCGCTTGAGCAAGGCCAGGCGGTCTTTGCCGCGCTGGACTTGTTGCGCGTTGCGCTCGCCGCCGCCCGCACGGTGGTGGATGTCGAGCGACTCCAGGCAGAACCAGCGCCCGCCGGCCCCCACGTTCACCCATTCGGCCCAGATGGTGGCGATGACGTTGTCGCCGGTTGCGAGCCAGGCGTGGTCGAACGGCTTTTCGCGCGCGTCGAACACGCCCATCTTGGCAACGATTTCGACCGGCGTGAGCCGTGGTCCGGACAGTCGCTTTTCATTGATGACTGCGAGTACCTGGGGGTCGACTTCGTTTTCCATTCGGCGGGCTTCTGGGAGTTTTTAGGGGCTGGCAGTATGCCGCATCGGTTGCGGGGGCCGCCAGGCGCATGCGATCGTATGGCACGATCAAAGGATGCATGAGCCGTCACGCCGCATACCGTATCGCACCTGGCCGGGCGCGCTGGCGGTGCTCCTCGCCATTGCCGCCTATGTGGGCGGTCTCACCTTCTGGAACCGTCACACGCCGGGCAACCGGCCGTTGCCCGTGGGACAGACGGTGGACGCCGGCCAGGCCAGGTTCGTCCCCGCCGAGGGATGGGAGATGGACGTTTCCCGCTCGAAGGCAGGCCAGTCGCTGATGCTTTTCAAGGGCAGCCACAAGTTCCTGGTAACGACGCAGCCCTGGGCCGGCGGGCCGGATGGCTCGCTGGTGCGGCAGCAGCGGCTGATGGAGCGCGGCCAGCGCCTGCGCATCGATGGCGACGTGTCCGACTTCGTCACGTCGTGGGGGCTGCAGGGCAAGACCTTCGCCTACTACGGCTCCAAGCTGGCGGGCCGGTTCTGGCAGGTGGTCGACCTGCAGCGCAAATCGCTCGTGCAGATCGACTTCTACGGCGCCAACGAAGGCATGGACGACGCGCTGACCGAAGCCCGCGGCATGCTGGACTCGATGGACCTGGAGGCCGCGCAGTGAGGCCGCCCGTCTTCGACCAGGACCGGGCCCAGTGGCCGGTCGGCACCGACTCGTTCTTCCAGCCAGGGCGCGCCGCTTTCTGGCTGCTGGCGGCGCTGATCGTCAACGGGCTGTTCTACACGGTCCAGATGTTCTCGATGGGGTTTCGCGTGGTGCCCATCACCGCATTCCTGGGGCTGCTGGTGTGGGGGGCCTACACGCTGCTTTTCGTGCTGGCCTTTCGTACGCTGGACCTGCTCGAGCAGCACCCGCCGGAGGCCTACGTGCTGGCCTTCGCATGGGGCGGCATGGGCGCGGTCTATTTCGCGGCGCCGGCCAACATCGCCATCCAAAGTCTGTGCGCCAAGCTGGTGTCGCCGGAGTTCGTCGCGGTGTGGGGGCCGGCTGTTGCGGGGCCGGTCACGGAAGAGTTCCTGAAGCTTGCCGGGGTCGTCCTCCTGGTGCTGGTGGCGCGCAACCAGTTCCAGACCTACCTGTCGGTGCTGATCGTCGGCGCGATGGCGGGGCTGGGCTTTCAGGTGGTCGAGAACCTGAGCTACACGGTCAACGCCTCCATGCACTTTCCGCTGGAGAACCAGGTGTATCCGGTGCTGCTCAACCTGCTGACGCGCGGGCTGCTGAGCGGGCTGTGGAGCCACGCGGCCTACACGGCGATCGCGTCTTTCGGCGTGGCGTGGTTCCTGCTGCATCCGCATCGGCCGATGGCGGTGCGCATCGCATGCGCGCTGCTGTGCTTCATGCTCGCATGGGCGATGCATTTCATCTGGAACTCGCCTTTCCTCGAAGATCTCTTCGATGGCGGGTACGGTGAAATGGCCATCATGCTGGTGATCAAGGGGCTCCCCGCGATCATCGTGGCGGGGCTCTTCTGGCAGGTTGCCGCGCGCGAGAACGGCACGTACCTGCACGCACTGGCAGCCTGGTTCGTGCCGGAGCGCGAGCTGATCCGCGACGACGAATGGGTGCGGCTGGGCGCGCCCATGCAGCGGTACAAGGTCCGCAGGGAAACGGGCTGGACCTACGGCTGGCGCGCAAGGCGCCTGAAGACACGGCTGCAGCGTGAGCAGTTGCGGCTGATTCGCAAGGCCGCGACCTACGGGCGCGGCGCGCAGACGCTGCGGCACGAAGTGGCGGTAAAACGCCTCCGCGCCGAACTGGATCCACTCATCGAGGTACGAACATGAAGCAGTCGGACACGAAAGCAGACCAGGGCCAGCCGGCCTCGGAACTCATCTCCGAAAAAAACGCCGGACTCGGCGACTGGCGCGGCGCAACACTCGCCAGGATGCGCAAGCTCATCACCGAGGCAGACCCGCAGGTGATCGAGGAGTGGAAGTGGATGGGCACGCCGGTCTGGTCGCACGACGGCATCATCTGCACGGGCGAGTCGTACAAGAGCGTGGTGAAGCTGACCTTCGCCAAGGGTGCGTCGCTGAAGGACCCGGCCCGACTCTTCAATTCGAGCCTCGACGGCAACGTGCGCCGCGCCATCGACATCCATGAAGGTGAAGAGCCGGACGCAACCGCGTTCAAGGCGCTGGTTCTCGAAGCGGTCGCGCTCAATGGGGCGGGCAAGGCGAAGTCTTCGAAGAAAGCGAAGTCCTGAGTCTTCCGGCGCGACGTCCCTGACCGGCTTTCCACGGTCTGGGTGGGTGGCTCGCGATCACGCCGCCGCCAGTGTCGGCTCGCCCCGCGACGGCCGCATTTCAGGTGCGCGGCGCGCCAAAAAGTCAGGTGGCAGTCAGGCCTCCCTGCACGCCGTTCGTTTCGGCTTTTCCTGTGCTTCTTTCGACGTGGTCAGGTCGCGGGGCCTCGCTAATTCGCTGCTAAGTCTTCTGCCTTTTGACTGACATGCGGCGCTCCTAGATTCATCCGCGATCCGCAGTGCAAGCGCAGCCATCGGCTGCGCTGCTGCTTCACGCTCCCCTCCACGCTCGAAAGAAGAAATTGAAAGCCATTCAAAAAATCAGATCCGGCTTGCTGTGTCCCACCCTGACCGTGCTCGCAGCTTCGCTGCTGGCTGCGTGCGGAGGCGGAGGCGGCGGCTCGGGGCCGGTTGCATTCCTCCCGCCGCCCGCGAGCCAACCCGTGAGCCAGCCCGCGGGCTCCGGCAACACCACCTTCAGCGGCGTGCTCGCCGCCACCGCCTTCAAGGCCGGCAGCAGCACCGATCCAGTGATTGCGGCCGGCTACTACGCAGGCGCCACGGTCTGCGTCGACAGCAACAACAACGGCCGCTGCGACAGCGGCGAGCCCGCCGCCGTGACCGATGCCAACGGCAAGTTCAGCCTCTCGCTGTCCGCCGCGTCCGCGCTCATTGCCGACATCGGCACCAACGCGAAGAACACCGCCACCAACGCCAGCGTGCCCAGGCGCGAAGTGCTGCGCGTGGCGCTCGACCAGGTGAAGGAGCAAGGCACGGCCGTGGTGGTGAGCCCGCTGTCATCCGAGGTCGCGCGCCTGATCGAAGCCAACGGCACGAGCTACGCAGTCGAGAAGCAGAACCTGGCCACGCGCCTGGGCGTGCCGGTCGACGCCCTGCTTGCCGACTTCAATGCCGCGGCCGCCAATGTGCAGACCGCCTTGCTCGGCGAGGCCAATGCGCTCAACAACCGCTTCGCCTACGCGACCACCAAGCTTGACCGCGGCGACCTGTACCCCGACGCGCTGGCCAACCCCGGCGGCGACCCGCGCCTGAGCGGCATGGCGGGCGTGACGGTGGCGACGGCAGGCGTCGCGGACAACCGCAAGCCCATCACCTTCCTGCAGGCGCAGCAGGCCGCATTCAACGTCGAGGGCATTCCGCGCTACGACAACATCTTCATCGTGATGCTGGAGAACAAGGCCACGATGTCGATCCTGAACTCGGCCTACGCGCCCAAGATCAACGGCTACCTGAAGGCCGGAAACCAGCTGGTGAGCTACTACGCCACCGGCAACCCGAGCGAGCCCAACTACACGGCGCTGGGCGGCGCGGACGACTGGGGCATCGGCGACGACAGCCAGTGGAACTGCGACGCGACCGGCGCCAATGCGGTGCAGGACACGCCCGTGCCCGACAACACGCAACCGGGCCTGGCCAAGTCGCCATTCGCGGCCACCTGCACGCAGGCCGCCGCGGTGAACCACAACATCGTCGGCAAGCCGAACCTCTTCAACGCGATCACGAGCGCCGGCCTCACCTGGCGCACCTACAGCGAGTCAATGAACCCGGGCCAGGACTTCCGCACCGACAGCGTGGCCGACGCCGCCGTCACCGCGAAGGACAACGTCTACCCGCCCGGCACGCTCGGCGGCAACAACGCGACCATCGGCGACGCCACGCTCACGCTGCCGCTGCCCGCGGGCCTGTACAAGACCAAGCATCACCCCGGCATGGCCTACCAGAACGTGCGCAGCGCGCCCGAATGGAAGTACAGCAACCGCACCATGGGCGGCGGCCAATGGGATGCGGCGCTGAAGAACAGCACCGACTACGCCATTCCCGCAAGCTACGACTACGACCAGCTCGGCACCGACCTGGCCAGCGGCAACGTCGGCAACCTGAACTTCCTGGTGCCCGACCAGTGCGACGACATGCACGGCATCAGCGTGAAGGGCGCCGGCGGCACCGGCACCGCGAGCGACTGCAGCAGCGTGGCGAACAACGTGTCGACCACGGCCGTCTCGCCGATCATCACGCGCGGCGACAACTACGTGGACTTCACGGTCAAGCGCATCCAGGCTTCGCCGCTGTGGAAGAACACGCACAAGCGCGTGGCGATCGTGCTGATGTTCGACGAAGGCAGCGCCACCAGCGGCTTCAATTCCTGCTGCGGCTGGAACGTGGCCAACAGCACCGTTGCCAACCCGATCAAGCAGAACGCGGACGGTACCTGGTCGGTCGATGCCACGATCAACAACTACACCAAGGGCAACCGCGGCCACGGCGAGAGCATCTTCGGCATCCTGACCAACCAGCCCGACGCGCCCAAGGGCGTATCGGACAGCGATGCCTACAGCCACTTCTCGTTCGTGCGCACGCTGCAGGACATGTTCCAGCTGGCCGACCCGGCGGTCGACGGCTCGTACATGAACCGCTCGAAGTACACCGAGGCCTTCATCGCCCAGAACATCATGAACCTGCCGGAGTACGCGGGCAGCGCGGACACGCACTTCGACAGCGTGCGGCCGATCAACCACGCCTTCGTGATCCCGGCGAGCTACACGCAGAAGCAGTCGGGCGACGTGTCGACCGCCGCGCAGGTCGGGCCGGATGCCAACCAGTTCAACGTCTGGTCGCTGAAGCAATGAGCGAACGCCGTTCGGGCCCGAAGGGGCCGGCGGTGACGCGCGCCGGCTGGGTCGGGCTGGCGGTGCTGGCCGCAGCAGGCGCGGCGGGCGGTGCGCTCGTTTCCTGCGGCGGCGGTGGCGGGGGATCGGCGGCCGCGCTGCCGACCGCCTCCGCGCCCGTCACGGCGGCGAGCGCGCCCGCGGCGGCGCCCGCTTCCGCCAGCACGCTGAGCCTCGCGGCGCAGGTGGGCCAGAAGATGTTCTTCGACAAGAACCTCTCGGGCTCCGGCGCCATGTCGTGCGCGAGCTGCCACGACCCGGCCCATGCGTACGCGCCGGCCAACGACCTCTCCGTGCAGCTCGGCGGCGAGCGCATGGACAAGGCCGGCCTGCGCGCAGTGCCCTCGCTGCGCTACAAGGACATCACGCCGCCCTACGCCGATCTGCTGGACAACCCCGACGGCATCAGCGCGCCCGGCCCCGGCGGCGGCTTCGCCTGGGACGGCCGCGCCGACACGCTGGCCGCGCAGGCCCGCCTTCCGCTGCTCGATCCGCTGGAGATGGCCAACGCGAGCAGCACCGACGTAGTGAAGAAACTGCAGGCGGCCGACTACGCACCGCTGGTCGCCAAGGCCTTCGGCGCGAAGGTGTTCGACGACAGCGACGCCGCCTTCGCCAGCGCGCTGCAGGCCCTGCAGGCCTACCAGCTGGAGGACAAGAGCTTTCACCCGTACAGCAGCAAGTTCGACCTGTACGCGGCCAACAAGATCGGCGGCACGCTCACGCCGGCGGAAACGCGAGGGCTGAAGGTGTTCACCAACCCGGCCACCGGCAACTGCGCCTCGTGCCACTACCAGGGCGCGGGCCTGAACGGCAGCTCGGCGCTGTTCACCGACTTCTCGTACGAGGCGATCAGCGTGCCGCGCAACGCGGGCATTCCGGCCAACGGCGACCTGAAGTATTTCGACATGGGCGTGTGCGGCCCGATGCGCACCGACCACGCGCCGGCCGCACCCAACGCTGCGAACGGCTTCTGCGGCATGTTCAAGGCGCCGACCATGCGCAACGTGGCGACGCGGCAGGCCTTCTTCCACAACGGCGTGATGCATTCGCTGGAGCAGGTCGTGCGCTTCTACAACACGCGCGACACGCAGCCCGAGCTGTGGTACCCCACCGTCGGCGGAACGCCCAAGGCGAAGAACGATCCCGGCTTTCCGGCGTACGGCCTCGTCACGACGCAGTACACGGGCGGCAAAGTGCAGAAGTACGACGACCTGCCGGCTGCCTACGCGGCCAACATCGACACGCAACTGCCGATGGACGGCCGCGCCGCGGGCTCCGCGCCTCCCATGTCCGAGCAGGACATCGCGGACCTGCTCTGCTTCCTGAACACCCTGAGCGATGCGGACACGGCAGCGGCCACGCCCGCGAAGCCGGGGGCGTGCGTCAATTGATTTGCCTACACATGAACAACAAGATCCTTTGCGCGGCAATCGGCGCCGCCACCCTGGCCGCACTCACGGGCTGCGGCCCGCAGCAGCCCGAAGCCGACCTGCCGAACCTCACGGCCGCGATGAACGCCTACCTTGCGAAGAAAGGCGACCTGTGCCTGGGCAAGACCCAATGGCCCATCGACGTGCCGCAGCGCGAGGCAGGCACGCGCGCGCGCAACGCGGTGCAGATGCCGGTGCTGGAACATGTCGGGCTGGTGAGTGCGTCCACGGCGAAGGTCGAGAACGACAAGGAGGCCGGCGAAATCGAGGTCACCCGCTACGCGCTGACCGACGAAGGAAAGAAGTACTTCCTGGTGCGCAAGAACCAAGGCGGCCAGAGCGGCCAGGGCGACTTCTGCGCCGCTCACCTGACGCTCGACAAGATCGTCGGCTGGGAAGCGCGCAAGGACGCCAAGGACCCGGCCGAAGTCGTCGTCACCTACACCTACAGGATCGATGCCGCGCCCTGGACGGGCAATGCCGACGTGCAAAAGGCCTTTCCGATGGTCGACCGCGTGGTGCGCGGCGCCGGCACCATGCAGCTGAAGCAGAACTTCAAACGCACCGGCAACGGCTGGGTTCCGGCGGAAGTCTGAGCCGATGGATGCGGTGCTGCGTTTCTCGCCCGCGCTGAGCGACTGGGTATTGCACAACCTGCGCCAGGGCTGCGCCCCCGCGAACGTGATCAAGGCCATGCGCGCGCAAGACATGCCGCCCGAGGCCGCCAGGACCATCGTCGATGCCTTCGTGTTCGCGCTGCGCACCGGAAGCCCGGTGCCTGTCGATTCGGTAACGGTAGCGCCCCTCTACCAGTACGAGCCGCCGCGGCTGCCGCCGGGCACGTCGATCTGTACCACGGACCGGCTCATGCGCGTGGCCGCGCGCGCGGCGCAGCCGGCCATGGCTGTGCTCGACGACGTGTTCGACGCGCGGGAATGCGAAGAGCTGATCGCGCTCGCGAGGCCCCGGCTGGCGCCATCGACCACCGTCGATCCGCTGTCCGGGCGCGACCTTGTCGGTGAACAGCGCAGCAGCCTGGGCATGTTCTTCCGGCTGCGCGAAAACGCCTTCATCGCCAGGCTCGATCAGCGCGTGTCGGAGCTCATGAACCTGCCGGTGGAAAACGGCGAAGGCCTGCAGGTGCTGTGCTACCCGGCCGGCGCGCAGAGCATGCCCCACTTCGATTTCCTGGTGCCGTCGAACGCAGCCAACAAGGCCTCGCTGGCACGCAGCGGCCAGCGGGTGAGCACGCTCGTGAGCTACCTCAACGAGGTGGAGGAAGGCGGCGAGACCATATTTCCCGAATGCGGCTGGTCGGTGCCGCCACGACGCGGCAGCGCGGTGTACTTCGAGTACTGCAACAGCCTCGGGCAAGTGGACCATGCATCGCTGCATGCGGGCGGACCCGTGCTGCACGGCGAGAAATGGGTGGCGACCAAGTGGATGCGGCAGCGGCGCTTCGTGGCCGCTGGAGAGGCTTCGGACGGCTGACTCGCGGCGATGGGCGAGCCGCCTTCCGTGTGGTCTGGGGTATCGGTTTGACTTTATTTTAGATATATCTAAAATAATTTCGATGTACATCATGAAGGATGCTCGCCATGAGACATTTCCACTCCAGCCATCACCACTGCCGCACCGCCCGCGGCGAACATGAAGACGGCCTTTCCGGCGGGCGCGGACAACACCGCGGCGGTGGCCGTGGCGGCGCACGCGTGTTCGGCCACGGCGGCCTGCGCTTCGTGCTGCTGCAGCTCATTGCCGACAAGCCGGCCCACGGCTACGAACTGATCAAGGCCATCGAAGACCGCCTCGGCGGCAGCTACGCGCCGAGCCCCGGCGTGGTCTACCCCACGCTCACGCTGCTCGAGGAAATGGGCTACCTCAGCGTGGAAGCCGGCGACGGCAGCGGCCGCAAGCGCTACAGCGTCACGGCCAGCGGCCAGGAATTCCTCGCTGCGAACCGCGAGATGGCCGACGCCATGATGGCCCGCATGAGCGGCGGCGTGGACGGCGCCGGCCCGCGCGGCGGACGGCCGCCGCAGGTCACGCGCGCCATCGAGAACCTCAAGCTCGCAATGCGCATGCGCCTGTCGGGCGCCGCGATGACCGAGCAGCAGGCGCATGAATTCGCCGCGGTGCTCGACGCCGCGGCCCAGCAGATCGAAAAGATCTGAGCCTGCGCCCTCCCCCGAATCTCAACCCGTCCTGTTCACCACAGGATTCCTGCAATGACTGACTCCAGTAACTCATCCGCCTCCACCGCGCCCGACCGCATGCCGCGCCGGGTGCGCCACGACCTGCGCTTTCGCCGGCTCACGGTGAAAACCGCGCGGCGCGTGACGCCGCACCTGATCCGCATCACCCTCGCGGGCGACGACCTCGCGGGCTTCACCAGCCCCGGCTTCGACGACCACGCGAAGATCTTCTTTCCTGATGCCACCGGCAAGCTCACGCTGCCCACGGTCGGCCCCGAGGGCCCGATCTGGCCCGAAGGCCGCCCGACCATGCGCGACTACACGCCGCGCCGCCATGACGCCACGGCCGGCACGCTCGAAATCGACTTCGCGCTGCACGAAGCCGGCCCCGCCACGCAATGGGCCGAGCAGGCCAGGCCCGGCGACGTCGTCGGCGTGGGCGGCCCGCGCGGTTCGTTCATCGTGCCGACCGAATTCGACTGGCACCTGCTGATCGGCGACGACACCGCCCTGCCCGCCATCTCGCGCCGCCTGGCTGAGCTGCCGGCCGGTGCGCGCGCGGTGGTGCTGGCGGAAGTCGACAGCGAAGCCGACGAGATTCCGTTCGACACGAAGGCCGAGCTCACGCTCAGGTGGGTGCACCGCCGCGGCACCGAACCGGGCCTGAGTCCTGTGCTGCTCAACGCGCTGAAAGCGATGCAGCTGCCGGCCGGCGACTTCCATGCATGGGTGGGTTGCGAATCGGCGATCGCCAAGGCGCTGCGCGCGCACCTCGTGGGCGAGCGAGGCGCGAACCCGAAATGGACACGGGCCTCGGGCTACTGGCGCCGCGGCGCGATCGCCACGCACGACACGCACGACGAGTAAGGTCTTGCTCCTTCCCCTCCCCGGGGAAGGAAAAAAACCGGGGCAGCCCCGCCCTCACAGCCAGCCGGCGCGCTTGAACCGGTAGTAGAGATAGCCGCAGGTGCCGGCGATCAGCCCCAGCGCCACCGCATAGCCGTAGCGGAATTTCAGCTCCGGCATGTTCTCGAAGTTCATGCCCCAGATGCCGGCGTAGGCGGTGCACACCGCGAAGATGCTGGCCCAGGATGCAAGGCGCTTGGTGACTTCGCTCTCCTCGATGGTGACCATCGACAGGTTCACCTGGACCGCCGTGCCGATGGTGTCGCGCATGGCGTCGATCGAGCCGTTGATGCGCCCCAGGTGGTCGCCCACGTCGCGGAAGTACTCCTGGGAACTCATGCAGATCTGGGGCACCCGCCCGCCGTGCAGCTTGCTGGCCGCCTCCAGCAGCGGCGCCACCGCGCGCTTCAGGATCATGCTGCGCCGCTTCAGGTCGTACAGCTGCTTGATCTTGTCGCGCGCCACGCCGCCCTGACCGAAGATCTGCTGCTCGATGGCCTCGAGCTCCACCTCCAGCGCGTCGATCACCGGGAAGTAGCGGTCGACCACCGCGTCCATCAGCGCATACAGCACGAAGCCCGCGCCGTTGCACAGCAGCTCGGGCTCGCGTTCGCAGCGCTCGCGCACGCCCAGAAAGCCCTGCTTGCTGCGGTTGCGCACCGACAGCACGTAGTTGGTGCCGACGAACACGTCGACCTCGCCCACGTTCGTGCAGTGCTCGCCCTCGGGCGAAGGCTCCACGAGGTGCATGACGACGAAGAGCGAATCGCCGTACTCCTCCACCTTGGGGCGCTGGTGGCCATGCTGCGCGTCTTCCACCGCGAGCGGATGCAGGCCGAATTCCTGCTGCATCTCGGCCAGCTCCCCTGGCGTGGCGTCGCTCAGTGCCACCCAGACAAAGCACCCCGGCCGGCTGATGTATTCGCTGATGTCCTCGACCGGAATGTCGGCGAGCTTGGCACCGTTTTCATAGGCCACGCAGTTGATCAGCATCGGTACCCCACAAAGTTCGCAGTCATAAGCTGCCAATGGTGCCATGCGGGCGAAGGAGTACGCATTCGGGGAAGCGATCCACGGCAGCTTCAGAGAAGACGCCGAGACCCGAGAAAAGCAGGCTCATACGGCGGACCGGCATGTCGTCGAACTCGGGCAACCGGCTCGAGGCGGTCTGGACGCTGGAAATCGAGATCGCCCCCCCGGGAATCGCTCTGACGCGCGAGCAGACGATCCGGGTGTCCTGATGGCCCTGCGAAAGGGTGGCGCCGGGCAGGCCACAATAATGGGTTGATCTTTCGCCGCGTTGCCCCCAGGGCAACGCCGGACAGCCTCTTTTCTCCATGTCATCCATGGCTTATGCAGACAACCAATGACGGACAAAACACAGTTGGCGGCAACTGATCTTTCGGGCCACACGCCCATGATGGCGCAGTACCTCGGCCTCAAGGCCAACCATCCGGACACCCTGCTGTTCTACCGGATGGGCGATTTTTACGAACTCTTCTGGGCCGACGCCGAGAAGGCCGCGCGCCTGCTCGACATCACGCTCACCCAGCGCGGCCAGTCGGCCGGCCAGCCGGTGGTGATGTGCGGCGTGCCCTTCCATGCGGTCGACACCTACCTCGCGCGGCTCATCAAGCTGGGCGAATCGGTGGCCATCTGCGAGCAGGTGGGCGAGGTCGGCGCCAGCAAGGGGCCGGTGGAGCGCAAGGTGGTGCGGGTGGTCACGCCCGGCACGCTGACCGACTCCGAACTGCTCAACGACAAGAGCGAATCGCTGCTGCTCGCGGTGCATGCTGGCTCGCGCAATTTCTGCGGACTGGCCTGGCTCAGCGTGACAGGTGCCGAACTGCGGCTGGCCGAATGCCCGGCCGACGCGCTCGAAGCCTGGATCGCGCGCATCGCGCCGAGCGAGCTGCTCTACAGCGCCGAAGTGACGCCCGCCTTCGAGCAACGCCTGAAGGCCGCGCGCGCCACCACGCCGTTCACGCTGTCGCTGCGACCGGCGTGGCAGTTCGACGGTGGCCTGGGCGAACGCAAGCTCAGCGAGCAAATGGGCAGCAACAGCCTCGCCGCCTGGAACGCGGAGTCGCTCACCAACGCGCACGCCGCGGCCGCCGCGCTGCTGGGCTATGCGGAGCACACGCAGGGCCGCGCGCTCTCGCACGTGCAACGCCTCTCGGTCGAGCGCGACGGCGACCTGATCGAGCTGCCGCCCACCACGCGGCGCAACCTCGAACTGGTGCAGACGCTGCGCGGCGAAGACTCGCCCACCATGTTCTCGCTGCTCGACACCTGCATGACGGGCATGGGCAGCCGGCTCCTGAAGCGCTGGCTGCTTTCGCCGCGGCGCGACCGCTCCGAGGCGCAGGCCCGGCTCGAAGCCATTGGCGCACTGCAGGCCACGGTGCTGGGAGGCACGGCTGCACCCTGGCGCACGCTGCGCGAGCAGCTCAAGAACACGAGCGACGTGGAACGCATCGCCGCGCGCATCGCGCTGCGCCAGGTGCGACCGCGCGAACTGCTGGCGCTGCGCCTGGCGCTGTCGAAGGCGGAACAGCTCGCGCCGCTGCTGCCCGGCGCCGCCGCACTGCTGGCCCGGATCGCCGAACGCCTCGCCCCGCCACCGGGCTGCGCCGACCTGCTGGCCAGCGCCATCAAGCCCGACCCATCCGCGCTGGTGCGAGACGGCGGCGTGATCGCCACCGGCCACGACGCCGAGCTCGACGAGCTGCGCGCCATCAGCGAGAACTGCGACGACTTCCTGCTGAAACTCGAGATCAGCGAGCGCGAGCGCACCGGCATCAGCAACCTGCGGGTGCAGTTCAACCGCGTGCACGGCTTCTACATCGAGGTGACGCAAAGCGCGCTCTCCAAGGTGCCCGACAACTACCGCCGCCGCCAGACGCTGAAAAATGCCGAGCGCTTCGTCACGCCCGAGCTGAAGGCCTTCGAGGACAAGGCCCTGAGCGCGCAAGACCGCGCGCTGGCCCGCGAGAAATGGCTGTACGAGCAGCTGCTCGACGCGCTGCAGCCCTCGGTGCCCGCGCTCACGCAGCTGGCCGGCGGCATCGCCACGCTCGACGCGCTGTGCGCACTGGCCGAGCGCTCGCACACGCTGCACTGGCGCGCGCCCAGCTTCGTGGCGCACCCGTGCATCGAGATCCAGCAGGGCCGCCACCCGGTGGTGGAGGCGCGGCTGGCAGAGAAGTCGTCGGGCGGCTTCATCGCCAACGACACGCAGCTTGGGACGCAGCAGCGCATGCAGGTCATCACCGGCCCCAACATGGGCGGCAAGTCGACGTACATGCGGCAGGTGGCGATCATCGTGCTGCTGGCTTCCATCGGCTCGCACGTGCCGGCGGCCGCCTGCCGGCTCGGGCCGATCGACGCGATCCACACCCGCATCGGCGCGGCCGACGACCTTGCCAATGCGCAGTCGACCTTCATGCTCGAGATGACCGAAGCCGCGCAGATCCTGCACAGCGCCACGGCCCAGTCGCTGGTGTTGATGGACGAGATCGGCCGCGGCACCAGCACCTTCGACGGGCTGGCGCTGGCCGCGGGCATTGCGGCCCAGCTGCACGACCGCAGCAAGGCCTTCACGCTGTTCGCCACGCACTATTTCGAGCTGACCGAGTTTCCGGCCACGCACCATGGTGCGGTGAACATGCACGTGAGCGCCACCGAGGCAGGCCGCGACATCGTGTTCCTGCATGAAATGCAGCCCGGCCCGGCCAGCAAGAGCTACGGCATCCAGGTGGCGCGGCTCGCGGGCATGCCCGCGGCGGTGGTCAACCATGCGCGGCAAGCGCTGGAAGCACTCGAATCGCAGCATGCGCAAACTCGTGCACAGGTCGACCTGTTCGCACCGCCCCCGGTAGCCGAAACGCCGCTGGCCAGCGCCGTAGAATCCGCGCTGGCTGCGCTCGACCCCGACACCATGAGCCCGCGCGAGGCGCTCGACGCCTTGTATGCCCTTCAAAAACTGAATAAACGTGAACTCGGCGCCGCATGACCGGGCACCGTTCATGCAAGATGAACTCATGACTTACTGCGTAGGCATCAAACTCAACGCCGGCCTGGTGTTTCTCTCCGACTCGCGCACCAACGCGGGCGTGGACCACATCAGCACCTTCCGCAAGATGATCGTCTACGAGCAGCCGGGCGACCGCGTCATGGTGCTGCTGTCGGCGGGCAACCTGAGCATCTCGCAGTCGGTGCGCGAAATCCTCCAGATCGAGGAACTGCGCGAAACCCGCGAGGACGGCACGCAGGGCGACCCGATCACCATCTGGAACGCCAAGAGCATGTTCGATGCCGCGCGCGTGCTGGGCTCGGCGGTGCGCCACGTGTACGACCGCGACGCCGAAGCACTCAAGCATGCGGGGCTGGACTTCAACGTGTCCTTCATCTTCGGCGGGCAGGTCAAGGGCGAGGGCATGCGCCTGTTCCTGGTCTACGCGGCGGGCAACTTCATCGAAGCGACCACCGAGACGCCCTACTTCCAGGTCGGCGAATCGAAATACGGCAAGCCCGTGCTCGACCGCGTGCTCACGCCAGAGACCCCACTCGACGAGGCCGCCAAGTGCGCGCTGGTGTCGATGGACTCGACCATGAAGTCGAACCTGTCGGTCGGCCTGCCGCTCGACCTCGTGGTGTACGAGGCCAACAAGCTCGAGACCGACCGCGTGATCTGCATCGACGCCGACAACCCCTACTACCGCATGATGCACAACAGCTGGGGCCAGAAGCTGCGCGAGGTGTTCGACAGCATCGAAGATCCGGTGTGGGACGACAGCCATACCGAGCATCCTCTGAAGATGCCCGCCACGCGGCACAGCGCGCTGCGCAAGATCTCCACGCCCGACGAAAAACTCATCTGAAGCCCGGTGCGGCTGTGGTGATGCCTCCCGTCGTCTTCTCGCACGGCAACAGTTTTCCCGCGAGCACCTACCGCGTCGTTCTCGACAGCCTGCGCGACCGCGGCTTCGAGGTCGACGCCATCGAGAAGTTCGGGCACGACCCGAAGTATCCCGTCACCGACAACTGGCCGCACCTCGTGCAGCAGCTGGCCGACTTCGCGCAGCAGCACGCCGGCCGCGCCGGCAGACCGGTGTTCCTGGTCGGCCATTCGCTTGGCGGAATCCTGAGCCTGATGTGCGCGGCGCTGCACCCGGAGCTCGCTTGCGGCGTGGTGCTGCTCGATTCGCCGATCCTCAGCGGCTGGCGCGCGAACACGCTCAATGTGGTCAAGCGCACGCCCCTCATGAAGAGCGTGTCGCCCGGCGCCATCAGCCACCGGCGCAGGAACAGCTGGGCACACCGGGAGGCGGTGTTCGAGCACTTCCGCAGCAAGAAGGCTTTTGCCAAGTGGGACGAGCAGGTGCTGCACGACTACATCGACCACGGCACCTTCGAGGGGGAAAACACGCGCGAGCTGAGTTTCGACCGCAACGTGGAAACGGCCATCTACAACACCTTGCCCCATAACCTCGGTGCCCTGCTGCGCCGCCACCCGCCCAAGTGCAAGGTGGCCTTCATCGGCGGGCGCCAGTCGGTGGAGATGAGGCAGGTAGGCATGGCGATGACCGAGCAAGTCACCAAGGGACGCATCGCGATGCTCGACGGCGGCCATCTGTTTCCCATGGAAAAGCCGCTGGCCACCGCCGCTGCCATCGAGGCGGCGCTGCGCAACCTGCTCTGAGCGGCCGCCGCGCCGTCACTCTTCGGCAACGTGCGCCCCGGGCCGCCTGCCCGAATTCCATTGGCCCCCGAGCGCCCGCTCGACCTGCGCCGCCAGCTGCAGCAGCAGCCCGTCGTTCGCCTGGGCAGCCTGTGCCTGGATGCCCAGCGGCAGGCCGTTGTCTTGCGCGGCCATCGGCAGCGAGATGCCCGGCATGCCACACAGATTGGCCAGCGGCGTGTAGGCGAAGTTCTGCCAGAGGTTGGCGAACCAGTCGTATACCGATGGGTTCGTGCTGGTCGTGAGGTACTCGCTGGTGCCCACCTTCGGCGTGGGCAGCGCGGTGATGGGCGTGAGGATGATGTCCCAACGCTGGAAGAAGTCGCCGAAGGCGCGCGAAGTGGTGTTGAACACCGCCTGCATCTTCGCTCGCTCGGTGTACGAAGTGTGCAGCCCGGCTTCCCAGATCTTGATGTTGATCGGCTCCAGCAGCTCGGCCGGCGGGCGCTCCAGCCCCAGCCGGTGCAGGTGGCCGTCGATGACCTGCGCGAAGTTGCTGATGTAGCAGGTGGTCTGGGCGTCGAAGGCGGCCTTGAAGTCGACCGCCGGCAGCACCCATTCCACGTGATGGCCCAGCCCCTCGAGGAACTTGCCGACACGCTCCAGCTCGGCCACGAAATGCGGCGTGGCGCGGAAGTCGCCCCACTCATGCGACAGCGCGATGCGCAGCCGGCCCGGGTCGCGCCGGATGAGCTCGCTGTACGGCTCGGCCGGCGACCAGAAGGGCATGAACTCGCCGGGCGCGCCGCCGCGGCAGTGGTCGACGAAGGCGGCCGTGTCGCGCACGGTGCGGCTGTGGCAGCCCTGGATCGACACCAGCCCCGAAAGATCGGACAGCCCCGGCGCCAGTGAGAACACGCCGCGCGACACCTTCAGCCCGATGTTGCCGTTCACGCCCGCCGGAATGCGGATGGAGCCACCGCCGTCGGTGGCATGCGACAGCGGCAGTACGCCCGCGGCCACGATCGCCGCCGTGCCGGCCGACGAGCCGCAGGTGGTGTATTCGAGGTCCCAGGGGTTGCGCGTGACGTGGAAGGCGTTCTCCGCCGAACTGCACACGCCGAACTCCGGCGTGGTGCTGCGGCCCACGATGTTCAGCCCCGCCCTGCGCAGCTGCTGCGTGAGGAAGCTGTCGGCCGCCGGGCGATGGCCCTGCATCATCATCGAGCCGAACTCCTGCAGCCGGCCCTTCAGCGTGGGGCCCAGGTCCTTCATCAGGTAGGGCAGGCCCGCGAACACGCCCTCGGGGTTCATGCCGTCCTTCAGCGGATCGGTGACCACGTCGTCGAAGACTTCGACGACCGCGTCGAGCTGCGGATCGAGCCTCGCGATGCCGGCAGCCGCCTGCGCGGCCAGCTCCGCCGCGCTCACGTCGCCCTTGCGCACCCGTTCGGCCAGGCCGATTCCGTCGTGATCAGCCCATTCGCTCCAGCTCATTGCCAACGTCATTTCGCGGTGCTCCATTTCTTGTTCGTCGAGGAAAGTGCGTCCGATTTTGCCGAGCGTGTCGGCGCGACGCATACTCGTGCGTCCTTGGGTGAGCAGGAACGAAGGACAAGCAAGCGCGCCGCATGACCGACGACGACACCGCCTGGATCGCCACCACGTTGACCGCCTCGCGCCCGCGCGCGGTGGCCGCGCTGCTGCGCTACTTCCGCGAGCTCGACATGGCCGAGGAAGCTTTCCAGGAAGCCAGCCTGCGCGCCCTGCGGCACTGGCCCGCGAGCGGCCCGCCGCGCGATCCGCTGGCCTGGCTGATCTTCGTCGGGCGCAACGCGGCGCTCGACGAGGTGCGCCGGCGCGGCCAGCACGAGCCGCTCCCCGAGGACGACGCGCTCGTTTCCGACCTCGACGACACCGAGGCCGCCCTGGTCGAGCGGCTCGACCAGGCGCACTACCGCGACGACGTGCTGCGCCTGCTTTTCGTCTGCTGCCACCCCGAGCTGCCGCTGACGCAGCAGATCGCGCTGGCATTGCGCATCGTCTCGGGCCTGTCGGTGCGGGAGATCGCGCGCGCCTTCCTGGTCGGCGAAAGCGCGATGGAGCAGCGCATCACCCGCGCCAAGAAGCGCGTGGCCTCGGCCGGCATTCCCTTCGACACGCCGGGCCGGCGCGAACGCGACGAGCGGCTCGCGGCCGTGTGCACCACCGTCTACCTGCTCTTCAACGAAGGCTATTCGGCCAGCGGCGGCGAGGAGCACGTGCGCGCCGCGCTCTGCGAGGAGGCGATACGCCTCGCGCGGCTGCTGCTCGAACTGTTCCCCGGCGAGCCCGAGCTGATGGGCCTGGCCGCCCTGCTCCTGCTGCAACATGCGCGCGCCGATGCGCGGCTCGATGACGGCGGCATGGTCGTGCTGCTCGAAGACCAGGACCGCGCACGCTGGAACCGCGCGCTCATCGCCGAGGGGCTGGCGCTGGTCGAAGGCGCGCTGCGGCAGCGCAGGCCCGGCCCCTACCAGCTACAGGCCGCCATCGCCGCCACCCACGCGCAGGCCGCGCGTGCCGAAGAAACGGACTGGGCAGAGATCGACCGCCTCTACGCCGCGCTCGAAACCCTGCAGCCCTCGCCGGTGGTCACGCTGAACCGCGCGGTGGCGGTGCACAAGCTGCACGGGCCGCAGGTCGCGCTGGCGCTGACCGAACCGCTGGCCGGCGCGCTCGACGGCTACTTCCACTTCCACGGCCTGCAGGGCGCGCTGCTGATGCAGCTGGAGCGCGCCGACGAAGCCCGCGCCGCCTTCGCACGCGCCCTCGGCATGGCCCGCACGGCAGCGGAGGCCGCGCACATCCGCGCGATGCTCGACCGCCTGGGCTCGCTCGGCTGACTTCATCCATCCCACCCGCCACGAACCACGGAAAGAAAAGGAAGACCATGCTCTATTCCATCCTCATCTACGGCTCCGAATCCACGGTGGCCGCCTGGGAACCGGGCGTCGAAGAGGAAATGCTCGAACGCCACACCGACCTGCGCGAGGACCTCCAGACGCAGGGCAAGCTCGGCACCGTGCTGCGGCTTATGCCGAACGTGGCGACCACGGTGCGCCGCGCGGGCGACATGCACCCTCTGATCACCGACGGCCCCTTCGCCGAGACGAAGGAGCAGCTCATGGGCATCTACATCGTGGAGTGCGAGTCGGTCGAGGAGGCCACCCACGCCGCGCACCGGCTGGCCTTCGAGGGCGGGGTGTTCGAGATCAGGCCGGTCACCTGGTACGACCCGGGGGTGATCGCGGCGCGCATTCCGCAGGTCTGAGAAAAAAACTGATCGGCGATGTCGGATCGGGCCGCCGGTCCGCGTCCTTGGTTGGAACGCCCGCATGTCGCGGGCGGCAATCCGAGGAGAAGCGATGTCGCAGACGTTCAGCAACAAGTGCGTGGTGGTTCACGGTGGCAGCGGTGCCATCGGCGGCGCGGTGGCCCGCGCCTTCGCACGTGAAGGCGCCAGGGTGTTCATCACCGGGCGCAACCGGGCCAGGCTCGATGCGGCGGTGCGGGCCATCGAGGCCGAGGGTGGGCGCGCCGAGGCCGACGTGGTCGATGCGCTCGACGAGCAGGCCATGATCCGCCACGCCGCCGAGGTGGCCGAAAGCGCAGGCGGCATCGACATCGCGCTCAACGCCATCGGCGTGACGCACGTGCAGGGCACACCCCTGTCGGCGCTGGCGCTGGAAGACTTCTTCCTGCCCGTGCAGGCCTACACCCGCGGCTGCTTTCTCACGGCCAAAGCCGTGGCGCCGCACATGGCGAAGCGCGGCGGGGGCGTGGTTCTTTCGGTGTCCACGCCGGCCTCGCGCCTGCCGGGGCCGGGCTACCTGGGCCACGCGGTGGCCTGCGCGGGCGTGGAGGCGCTTTCGCGCCACATGGCGGGCGAGCTGGCGGCCTTCAACATCCGCACCGTGTGCATCCGCTCGCACGCCATTCCCGAGGCGGTGACGGCAGGCTCGCACGCCCGCGAGGTGTTCCGCCCGGCCGCCGAGAGCATGGGGCTCACGGTGGAACAGATGCTCGCGGCCAAGCCGCCCGGCCTGCTGGTGCAGCGTCTGCCCTCGCTCGACCAGATGGCGGCCGCCGCACTGTTCGCGGCCTCCGAAGGTGCGGGCGCGATGACGGGCGCTGTGCTGAACCTGAGCGGGGGTGTCACGCTGGACTAAGGTGTGGTCAGGGCGGGCTCCCTAGAATCGCCCGGGTCATTCCCGAACCTCGCCGATTCCGCATGCAGCCTGAATTTCCGTCAGCGCCCGCGCTGGCCGACGCACTGATCGTCGACCCGTTCTATCTCGCGATCTCCGTCGATTTCGAGCACGACATGCCGCAGCGCAAGGCGGTGCTCGCCAACTACTTCGCCTACTCGCTGGGCGAGGCCGCGCGCACTGGCCGCTACCTCGCCGCCGAAGACGCCCGGCTCGGGGCGGCGGCCTGGCTGCTGCCTCGCGCCGATGCGATCGATGCGGCCGAGTCGGCGGCGAAGAGCGACTACCTCGCCAGCGCGCTGGGCGCGCGGGGCCTCGGCAACTACCGCCGCATCGTCGATTTCATGGCCGCGCGCTCGCCGGACATGGCGCCGGCGCATGCCTGGTACCTGTCGATCCTCGGCATCTCGCCCGATGCACAGGGGCGCGGGCTGGGCGCAAAGCTGCTGGCGCCTACGCTGGCCGAGGCCGACGCGGCGGGCGTGCCCTGCTTCCTGGAAACCTTCACGCCGCGTAGCGTGGCCTTCTACGAGCGGCTGGGCTTCCGCGGCGAGGCGGAGCACCTGGAGCCGGTCACGAATTCGACTTACCTGATCATGTGCAGACCTACCCGACAATAGTTGGCAGCAAGTCTGGAAAAATAAGCAAATACCTTGCGCCCGGCTCGCCGGCCTGGCCGAAGAATCCGCCGCATGTCCCCCTTTCCGACCGAAGACGCCGAACCCGTTTCGCTGAGCCCCACGCTGATCGTCGAGGACGAGCCGGCCATGCAGGAGCGTCTGCGCTACGTGCTGTCCACCCTCGGCTGCGACGAGAACCGCATTTCGGTGACCGACAGCGTCGCCGGCGCCCGGCAACTGCTCGACAAACAGGGCTACGGCGTGGTGCTGGTGGACATCGGCCTGCCCGACGGCAGCGGGGTCGAGCTCATCGGCTGGCTGCAGGCGCACCACCCGGGCGTTCCGGCGGTGGTGATCTCGGCCTGGCGCACGGAGGAAATCATCTTCGCAGCCCTGCGCGCAGGCGCCATCGGCTACCTGCTCAAGGAGCGTGACGACATCGAGCTGGGCATCGCGCTGCGCAGCATCGAACAGGGCGGCGCGCCCATCGACCCGAGCATCGCCCGCCACATCCTCGCCTGGCTGGCGACGCACCAGCCGCCGCCGGCCGAAGCGGCGGTGCAGGCCTCCGGCAAAGCACCGGCCGCGCTCACGCCCCGGGAGCGCAAGATACTGGAGCTCGTCTCGCAAGGCCTGAGCAACCGCGACATGGCCGAATCACTGTCGATCTCCAGGCTGACCGTGGAATGCCACACCAAGAACATCTACCGCAAGCTGGCCGTCAGCTCGCGCACCGAAGCCGTCTTCGAGGGCCGGCGGCACGGCTTGCTGCGCTGACCTGACCCGCGCCGGCCTTCTTCCCTGCCCTTCACCATGCATAGCCCGCCTGAACGCGGGCGGCAATTCGGTTGCTGCTGCCGCTGCTGGTGGCCGTGGACACACCCAGCCCCAGGTTCAGGTTGTCGTTGACCTGGTAGCCGAAAGCGAAGCCGATGGCGGATGCGCCGGCGTAGTTGCCCGCGGCGGCCCCCATCCACTTCCTGCCTGCCGCAAGCGTCGGCATGGAGGGCATGGCGAGCGCCGCTGCAATGCCCTTTGCGGCAAAGGCATTCGCCTGGCTGGTCGCGCTGCTCACCGCCTGCTGCATCTGGTTGACGTTGACGGCGTCGGTGCCCAGCACGCCGGGCGCAACATTCGCAATGCCGCGCAACTGCCCGGTGGCCGCGTTGCCCACCGACACGGTGTTGTCGCGATCGGCCACCGAGCCCTGGCCCAGCGCGACCGCATTGCTGCCCGAAGCCAGCGTGTTGGCCCCGAGCGCCACGGCGTTGTTGCCGGTGGCCACCGCGTTGTTGCCTACGGCGGTGGTGGGATCGGCCAGCGCCCTGGCGCCTGCACCGATGGCGACCGAGCCGGCATGGCGGGCCTCGGCGCCGCTGCCGACGGCGGTGGTGCTGTCCCCGTTGGCCGTGGCATTGGTGCCCATCGCCGTGGCGCCCGCACCGGTGGCCTTGCTGCCCGTGCCGCAGGTCACGCTGCCTCCGCTGAAGCTGCACAGGCCGTTGGCGAAGGCCTGATTCATGACGCTCTGCAATGCGGCCACCTGCTGCACCGTGAAGCTGTTGGAGGTCGCCACGGCGCCTTGCTCGGCCTGCTGGACCTGCCCGACGTTGGCGGCATCCGTCATGGCCGTGCCGGCGCGAACGTTGCTGAGCGTGGTTCCCGCGCCGCCGTTGGCATTCAGGCTGACGGTCGCGCCACCCGGACCGTACTGGACCGAGTTGTTCGCCACGCCCAAGGCAGTATTCGCCGTGCCCTGGGCCGCTGCTGCCGCAGCCTGGGCTCCGTTGGCCGTGGTCTGGGCCGTGCTCGCGTTGGCGAGCGCGGTGTTCGCCGTTCCTTGGGCAGCAACAGCCGCTGTCTGGGCTCCGTTCGCCATGGCCTGTGCCGTGCCTGCATTGGCAAGCGCGGTGTTCGCCGTGCCCTCGGCCACCGTCGCAGCGGCCAGGGCAAGCCCAGCCATGGCCGTTGCGCCGCTGGCGGTTGCCAGGGCGGTGTCGGCGGTCTCTCGCACCGAGTACAGCTGGCCGCCGTTGACCGCGTCGGTGCTCGTGGCGGTCACCGATCCCGCACTGACGTTGACCAGGCCGCGCGTTTGGCCGGTGGACCCGAAGGAGACCGTATTGGCCGCCGTGGCAACGGAGTTCGCGCCAATGGCCACGCTGCCGCTCGCACCGCTTTCGACCCGACTGCCCGAGCCGATCGCCACACCGCCTGTCGCAAGCGCCGCCGCGCCCGAAGCGCCACCGTTCGCGCCGCCGATCGCCGTGCTGCCATTGCCGGACGCCACTGCGCCCTGGCTGGTGCCAGAGGCGCTCCCGATGGCTACTGCCGAGTTGCCCGTGGCCTGCGCGCCACTGCCGCCGGCGCGGCCGGGGAAGCCGCAGCAACCGTCAACGCCGGCGCCGCCAGCGCCGACGGCAATGGCGCCGGAAGACGTGGCCTGGGCGCCGCTTCCCCCTGCCCCGCCCGTGCCGCCCGCGATACCTTGCCCCGCGGTTCCGCCGCCCCCGATGGCCGTCGAACCATTCGCGGTCGCACTGGCGCCAACGCCGCCCGTTCCACCTATTCCGCCAGCAGTTCCGTTGCTGCCATCGCCACCCGCGCCGATCGCAGTGGAACCGTCTCCTGAGACCGTAGCCGCGGCGCCGCCGGCGCTCGACGACCAGCCGGGTTGGGCGGGGCCTGCGTTGCCCGCGCCACCGGCGGCATAGCCGGCGGCATGTGCGCTTCCCGCGAAAGACAAGGCAATCGCCAGCAGCTGCGCATGGATCCGGATGGACATCGACTTCTCCCTCTATGAACAACTAAGACAAAACATGGCAAAGTGTGTCTTTTCGTTTTCATCGAGGCCATCCCCGAGAACTGGTAAATGAAGGATCTGGATCGGATGAGGAGCCGGCAGCCCGCATCGCCCGCACAGGCATTGCTTGCCGCGTTGATGGGCGCCCTTCTTTTCTTCCTCCTTGTTTCCATCCCTGCGAGGACGCTCGCGCAGCAGCCCCCACCTCCCGACCTCCGCGTCGAAGCGGTGCGAGGCACGGGCTGGAACGAGACCAGCCCGCCGACCGACGGATGGACGCGCGTCACGCTGCCCGACAGCTGGGCCGAACGCTGGCCCGGCTTCGACGGCGTGGTCTGGTACCGGCTGACCTGGGACCAGCCCGCGCAGACCAACGAAACGGGCCTGCTGCTGCACTACCTCAACATGGCCGGCGAGGTTTCGCTCAACGGCACGCCGATTTCGCGCGACCAGAACCTGGTCGAACCGCTGACCCGCGCCTGGAACATGCCGCGCTACTGGCTGCTGGCGCCGCCGCTGCTGAAGCCGGGCGCCACCAACATGCTGACGGTCCGCGTCTCGGGCCTGTCTGCCTACCAGGCCGGCCTGGGCCCGGTCAGTCTCGGCAGGCCCGCCGCCGTGCAGGCGACCTACGAGCGGGAGCGGTTCGTGCGCCGCGACCTGCAGGTGCTGGGCCTCGCGGTCAGCGCGGCGGTCTCAGGGTTCTTCGCCGCGCTGTGGCTGCTGCGGCGGCGCGAGGCGGCCTACGGATGGTTCGCGCTGATGTCGGTGCTGTGGCTGCTGTTCGGCTACAACCAGATCGCCACCAGTCCCTGGCCGTTTGCCTCCAACCACGGGTGGCAGGCGCTCAACACTTCGCTGCTTCTGGTTTTCGGCGTGTCCTACATCGTCTTTGCGCTGCGCTTCTGCGCATCGCGCATGCCGCGCCTTGAAGCGGCGGCACTGTTGGTCGCGCTGGCCGGCGTGCTCGACCTGTGGCTGGCGAGCGGCCTGGACCTGCCGGTTCACCGCGCCATCTGGACGCTGGTGGGTGGCCTCACGGTCATTGCGGTGAACAGCGCATCGATCGTGCACGCCCTGCGGCACCGCGCGAGCCCGATGCGTTCGCTCGCGCCCTTCATGGCCGTGTCGGCGGCAACGGCAATGCACGACCTGCTGGTGTTCATGCAGGTGATCCACAGCAACATCTACTACACGACCATGTCGTCGTACGTGCTGCTGCTGGGCATGGCGCTGACGCAGGCCGGGCGCTTCGTGAGCAGCCTGAAGCGCATCGAGAACTTCAACACCGAGCTCATCGAAGAGGTGAACACCGCCAAGGCCGAACTGGCCGCCACGCTCGCGCAGCAGCATGCACTGGAGCTGGCGCATGCGCGCATCGGCGAGCGGGTGAACCTCGCGAGCGACCTGCACGACGGGCTGGGCGGCATGCTGGTCGGCAGCATCGCGACGCTGGAACGCAGGCCCGAAGAGCTTTCCGCGCCCGCACTGCTCGCGATGCTCAAGAGCCTGCGCGACGACCTGCGGCTGATCATCGAGGCCGCGGGCCAGCACGACGGGGCGCGTGCATTCGGCGAGCTGCTCGCGCCCTTGCGCCATCGCACCTCGCAGCTGCTCGACGCGAACGGCATCGACTGCCGCTGGCAGGTATCGAACATCGAGACGCTCGAGCTGCCGCCGTCACAGAGCCTCGACCTGCTGCGCTTCCTGCAGGAAGCGCTGACGAACGCGCTCAAGCACAGCGCAGGCCGGCACGTGGACGTGGCCGTGACCCGCACCGGCGCGGGTCTGCAGCTCAGCGTGCGCGACGACGGCCGCGGCTTCGTGGTCGATGGCGCCGACAAGGGCGCGGGTGCCGGACTGCGCAGCCTGCGCGCCCGGGCGCGGCGCCTCGGGGCCGAACTGCGGCTGCAGTCGCGCCCGGGCGAGACGCGGCTGACGCTTCAGGTGCCGCTGGCGGCAAAGGCAAGCTGAGCGCCGCGCAAAGTTACTCCGCCCAGACCACCGCTCCGCTCCACGCGGTGGCCAGCACCACGATGCCGAAGGCGATGCGGTACCAGGCGAACGGAATGAAGTTGTGGGTGCTGATGTACTTCAGCAGCCAGCGCACGCACAACCATGCGCTGATGAACGAGAACACCAGCCCCACCGCGAACAGCGGGAGGTCGGCCACCGACAGCAGCGCGCGCTCCTTGTAGAGGCTGTACACGCCGGCGCCGATCAGCGTGGGAATGGCCAGGAAGAACGAGAAATCGGTCGCCGCCTGCCGCGACAGCCCCAGCAGCATGCCGCCGATGATGGTCGAGCCGCTGCGGCTGGTGCCGGGGATCATCGCGAAGCATTGCACCAGGCCGACCTTGAGTGCGTCCCAGGGCGACATGTCGTCGACATGCTCCACGCGCACCGAACCCGGCGGCCGCTTCTCGGCCCAGAGGATGATGAAGCCGCCGATGATGAAGGTGCTCGCCACCACGGTCGGGATGAACAGGTGCGCCTTGATGGCCTTGCCGAACAGCAGGCCCAGCACCACCGCGGGCAGGAAGCCGATGAAGATGTTCAGCGCCAGGCGCTGCGCCTTCGGCTGCCGGGGCAGCGCGACGACGGTCGACTTGATCTTGTGCCAGTAGACCAGGATCACCGCGAAGATCGCGCCGGTCTGGATGGCGATGTCGAAGACCTTGGCCTTGTCGTCGTCGAAACCGAGCAGCGAGCCCGCAAGAATCAGGTGGCCGGTCGACGAGATCGGCAGGAATTCGGTCAGCCCTTCGACGATGCCCATCACGGCGGCCTTGACCAGCAAAACAATGTCCACGCGCACTCCTTTGAAGAGCGGCCATTATCGCGAGGGAGCAGTCAGGCGCCATTCAGGCTCCCCTGTTCGGGTGATGTTCAGACCCGGTGCGTTGGCACACAGTCGGTCATGTTCGGGCATGTGTGGCGCCCGAAGGAGCCTTGACCAATGCGAACGTTCACGCCCAACAACGGGCTCGAAGAACACGCCTCGACCGCCGACGACCACGGCGAAGACCGCCGGAAGAACGCGCAGGATCTCGAGCGCGAGCAGCGCGCCTCGATGCGGCGGGTGGCCGAGGCCACCGGCGCATCGGCCAGCGAGCTGCAGCAGCTGATGCAGCGGCTGCTCGACATCGACCGCTCGGGCACGAGCGCCGGCATCGTGGCGCAGGGCCACATCGCGGCCGACCGCATGCAGTCGGGCATGCCGGTGCTGGACCTCGGCGGCGGCAACATGGCCGAACAGCAGGTCGACGCCATGCAGAGCATCGATTTCCGGTTGCTCGAAACGCTGGACCCGGCGCGCGACAAGAAGTGGTACGCCCGCTGGAAGTTCTGGAGCTTCATCCTCGGTGCGGCCGGCCCCGAGGCCGCGCTCACGCTGCAGGGCCTGGCGCTGCGCCCCACCGAGCCCGGCGATGCGCACGCCGACCTGGTGGCCAAGGCGCGCAAGGTGCTGGAAAGCTGGCGCCGCACCTCCGAGCCGCTGTTCTGGGCAGCCGTCGAGTGCTACGTGCGGCAGCAGTCGTTCTCGCTCGAAACGCAGGCCTACCTGATGCACTGCATCGCCGCCGTGTTCGCGGGCACTCCGATGAAGCTGTCGAACGCGCAGAGCGAGCAGCTCGCGGGCGTGCTCATCGACACCTATTGCGATGCGTTGGGCACCTCGGCGTGCATGCCCTCGGCGGACATCTACCGGCGGCTGTCGCAAGGCCTGGACGCAACCGACCGCGAAACCGGCATCCCCCGCTACCTGGGGCGCAGCGACGCGGCGCAGATCGCGATGACGGCGCTGTTCTCGGTCATCGAAGGCTCGCGCTCACGCTGACCAGGGCCCGATGCGCCGGCGCAGTGCGCGCACTGCGCTGTCGACCGTGGTCAGCACCGGCAGGCCGCTGGCCGTTTCGCAGGCGGCGCGCGCGCGCGCCATGCTGAACTGGGCCAAGGCAATGCGCGTGCAGCCGCGCTTGCTCAGGGCCGCGGCCTGCGCGGCGATCAGGGCGTCGTGCTGCTGCGTGTCGCCGGCATTCAATGCGTCGAGCGCGCCTTCGGCCAGCGCGGGTTCGATTGCCGTACCCCGCGGAAACTCGGGCGGCATGGAGGCCAGCGTCGGCGCGAAGGTGGCGATCAGCCCGAGCCGCCCCTGCCCTTGCGCCACCTCGTCGATCATGGCTTCGTTGGGCTTGAGCACCGGAATGCCCGCATGGCACCGCGCCACCGCCTCGATGCACGGCCCGAAGGCCGAGCAGGTGAAGAGAATGCCCTGCGCGCCCGTGTCGACCGCGTACTGCGCGAGCCGCTGGAAGCGCTCGTGCATGGCGCCGTCGAGCCCCTTGCTGCCGTTGCGCGCGAGGTCGGCCGACAGGCTGTCGTCGAGCAGGTTCATGCGCCGAGCCTCGGGCCAGTCGCGCGCGAAGGCGTCGTTGATGGGCGCGACCGAGTGCGACAGGGCGTGGATCAGGGCAATGCGAGTCATGGGGTCACGGGGGTTCAGATGCCTTTCGACGAGGGGATCGCGAAGGCGTCCTTCGTCTCGGCGTTGAGCGGGTAGTTGATGTTGATGCCCTTCGGCGGGATGGGCGACATGAACCACTTGGCATAGAGCTTTTCCATCTCGCCCGACTTCATCATGCCCGACACCACGCGGTCGACCAGCGCCTTGAAGGCCGGGTCGTCCTTGCGGAACATCAGCGACTGGTTCTCGGTGCGAAGGCTCTCGCCGGTGATGAGGAAGTCCTTCGGGTTGCGCGCATTCGCGATCTGCCCGGCCAGCAGGATGTCGTCGAGCACGAAGGCCTGGGCGCGGCCGCTTTCCACCAGCAGGAAGGAGTCGCTGTGGTCCTTGCCCGCGAGGTTGGTCACGTCGAGGCTGCGGCCCCGGTCGGCCTCGCGCAGCAGGCGGAACGAGGTGGTGCCGGTGGTGGTGGCCACGGTCTTGCCCTGCAGGTCGGCGATGCCCTTGATGCCCGAATCGGCCTTCACCAGCATGCGCACGTTGTAGCGGAAGATGTCCGGCGAGAACGCCACCTGCTTCTGGCGCTCGACCAGGTTGGTGGTGGAGCCGCACTCGATGTCGACCGTGCCGTTCTTCACCAGCGGCATGCGGTTGGCGGAGGTGACAGCCTGGTACTTGATCTCGATGGCGGGCAGCTTCAGCTCGGCCTTCACCGCCTCGACGATGCGGTTGCAGATCTCGATGCTGTAGCCCACGGGCTTGAGGTTGCCGTCGAGGTACGAGAAGCCGAACGACGACTCCCGGTAGCCGAAGGTGATGGCGCCGCTGGCCTTGATCTTGGCAAGCGTGTCGTTGTCCTGGGCCTGTGCGGCCGTGAGCGGCATGAGGGCCGCGAAGAGCATCGCGAGCGCGGTGGCACCGAAGGGAAACGGCAGACGAAGCTTGGGCATGGAACGCTCCTCGGAAGGACGGTTGAAGGAAAAGAGAACTGAAAAAGTGGTGCTCAGCGCGCAGCTGCCGCAGCGGCGCGCGTGACAGCGTCGATGGAGGCCGCGAGCCGCGCGGCGATCTCCTGCAGGTCCTGCCGCGTGGCGATGAAGGGCGGTGCCAGCAGCACGTGGTCGCCCTGCCGGCCATCGACCGTGCCGCCGAAGGGGTAGCACAGCAGGCCACGCGCCATGGCGTCCTTCTTGACGGTGGCGTTGAGCTTCAGCGCCGGGTCGAACGGCGCCTTGCTCGCGCGATCGGCCACCAACTCGATGCCCCAGAAGAAGCCGCGGCCACGGACGTCGCCCACGTGCGGGTGCGCGCCCAGCGCCTCGGCCAGCATCGCGCCGAACGCAATGCCGCCTTCGCGCACCTTGGCCACCAGCCCGTCGCGCCGGATCACCCGCTGCACCGCGAGCGCGGCGGCACAGGCCATCGGATGGCCGAGGTAGGTGTGGCCGTGCTGGAAGAAGCCGCTGCCCTTCGACATGGCATCGACGATGCTGCGCTGCGCCAGCACCGCGCCGATGGGCTGGTAGCCGCCGCCCAAGCCCTTGGCGACGGTCATCAGGTCGGGCACCACGCCCTCCTGCTCGCAGGCGTGCAGCGAGCCGGTGCGGCCCATGCCGCACATCACCTCGTCGAGGATCAGCAGCACGCCGTACTTGTCGCACACCGCGCGCACCGCCTTGAAGTAGCCCGGCACGGGCGTGAGCACGCCGGCCGTGGCACCGCCGACGGTCTCGGCCACGAAGGCGATCACCCGGTCGGCACCCTGCGCGAGGATGGCCGCCTCGAGTTCGGCCGCGAGGCGCAGGCCGTACTGTTCGGCGCTTTCGTCGGCGCGCTGCTCGCGGTACGGATAGCACGGCGCCACATGCGTGGCCGGCACGAGAATCGGCGCGAAGGGCTCGCGCCGCCACGCGTTGCCGCCCACCGCCAGCGCGCCGAGCGTATTGCCGTGATAGCTCTGGCGGCGCGCGATGAAGTGCGTGCGCTGCGGCTGGCCAATTTCGACGAAGTATTGCCGCGCCATCTTCAGCGCCGACTCCACCGCCTCCGAACCGCCGCTCACCAGGTAGACGTGGCTCATGCCTTCGGGAGCGGAGCCGATCATCTCGTCGGCCAGCTGTTCGGCCACCTCGCTCGTGAAGAAGCTGGTGTGCGCATAGGCCAGCTTGTCGAGCTGGGCGTGCATGGCGGCCAGCACCTCGGGGTGCGCATGGCCCAGCGACGACACCGCAGCGCCGCCCGAAGCGTCGAGGTATTCGCGGCCTTCGGCGTCACGGATGAACATGCCGTGGGAGCCGGCGGCTACGGGCGGGGTCTGGCGAAGGTGGCGGTGGAAGACGTGCGTCATGGTGTTTCGGATGCTTGGAACCAACGTTTCGCCCGGATTATTGTTTGGAACATTTGTTCCGTCAACTGTTCCCGTCTTCCACCTCCGGTACATTTGTTCCAACCGCAGCCGAAGAGAGACGGAGCCATGAGCGCCGCCGCCGGCCCGCCCCAAGCAAGCGCGCACCGCAGTGCGCAGCACGGAGGCCATCCAATGAACACCAGAGAGCAGATCCGCCAGCGTTTCAACGAACTGAGCCCCGCACTGCAGCAGGTGGCGCGCTACGTGCTCGACCATCCGAACGAGGTGGTCACGGGCTCGATGCGCAACGTCGGCACGCGTTCGCAGAGCACGCCTGCCACGCTCGTGCGGTTCGCCCAGCATCTGGGTTTCGGAGGCTGGCCGCAGCTCAAGGAAGCATTTGCCGCCGACATGGGCCTGGGCTCCGAAACCTACGGCGGGCGCGCCAAGCAGCTCGTCGGCCGCGCGAAAGACCAGACGCTGACGGGCGAAATGTTCGAGGTGCAGCGCCGCAACCTCGAGGCCACCCACCAGCAAAGCGAGCAGGCGCTGCAGAAGGCCTGCGTGCTGATCGAGAAGGCGCCGGCCGTGCACGCCGCGGGTTTCAGGGCGTGCTTTCCGATCGCCTTTTCATTCGTCTACGTGTACCGGCTCTTCCGCGCCAGCGTGCACCTGGTCGACGGCCAGGGCGGCTCGCTGGAGATGCAGCAGCGCGCTTTCGCCAAGGGCGACGCGCTGGTGGTGGCGAGCTTTGCGCCCTACTCGCGCGAGGCGCTGCAGGTGGCGCAGGCGGCCCGGGCGGCGGGCTGCCGCATCGTTGCCATCACCGACAGCGCGGCCTCGCCGCTGTCGCTGCTGGCGGACGAAACCCTGCTCTTCACGATCAACAGCCCCTCGTTCTTCCCCTCGGTCGCGGCCGGGGTGGCGGTAACGGAAGCGCTGGTCGAGCTGCTGGCCAGCCGCGCCGGCAAGCCCGTGATCCGGCGCATCGACCAGGCGGAGGCGCAACTGTTCGAATCGGGGGCCTACCTCACGGCCCCGGCGGCGCGGGGCAGCTAGCTTCCTCCAGCGGAACCCTGCCCGCAACGGTGTATCCAACCGCTGTCGCGGCGCCTTGTCGCGACAGGAGGTAATGACCATGAAGCAAGTGAAGCATTGGCAAGACCCTGTCAACGCCGCCGCCGGCGCCTGGCTGATCGTCTCGCCCTGGGTTCTGGGCTTTTCGGGCACGACGGCCGCCATGTGGACGATGGTTGCGACCGGCATCCTGCTCGGCGCGGTGGCGCTCGGTGCGACCTTCGTGCCCCGGCAGTGGGAAGAATGGACCGAGGTGGGCCTGGCAGCCTGGCTCGCGGTTTCGCCCTGGGTGCTCGGTTTCCGCGGCATCGAGATGGCCATGGTCAACGCGGTGCTCGTGGCCGCGGTGATCCTGGTGCTGGCGCTGTGGGTGCTGGTGACCGACAAGGACTATCTGGGCCACACCATCGACCGTACGGCGCATTGACCGCCCGGACGTCGTGACATTGCAATCAGGCCCGGCGAAGCGCCTGCGCTGACCTTCGGGCTTGCGGATGGGCCTCGCGCCCATCCCCGGCATCGCCGCCCTACTGTGTGCGGGAAGCGGCGGGGTGCGGTGCTGCCGCATCCGCCTTGGCGTTGCCCTCCATCCACCCGGCCTGCCATCCGCCACCCATCGCCTGGATCAGCGCGACGGCAGTGTTCTGGCGATTGACCTGCAGTTGCACCAGCGTGCGCCGCGCGCTGAGCGCGGCAGCCTGTGCCGTGACCACGTCGGTGTAGCTCACCTGTGCGGCGCGGTAGCGGTTGAGCAGCTGCTGCTCGGTCTTGTCGGCCGCCGCGGATGCCTCGCGGCGCAGGCCCTCTTGCTGCGCGAGCGTTGCGCTGGCGGTGAGCTGGTCTTCCACGGCCTGGAAGGCGGTGAGCACTGTCTGGCGGTAGCGCGCCACGCTGGACTCGTAGCCGGCCTTGGCGGAATCGACATTGGCCGCAATCGCGCCCGCGTCGAATATCACCTGTGCCACCGACAGCCCGAGCCCCCACAGTGTGTTGGCCGAACCGAACAGATCCTTCACGCGGCTTGCGTTGCTGCCCACCGAGGCCGTGAGGCCGATGTTCGGGAAGTACGCCGCGCGCGCAATGCCGATCTGCGCATTGGCCGCCGCCACCGAGCGCTCGGCCGCCGCGATGTCGGGCCGGCGCTGCAGCAGCGTGGAAGGCACGCCGAGCGGCACGCCGGGCACCATGGGCGTCCATTGCGCGGCCGGCAGGCTGAAGTCGGCGGGCGCCACGCCCAGCAGCATCGCAATGGCGTGCTCGTAGGTGGAGCGCGTGCGCTGCAGGCCCACGCGCTCGGCCTTGGCATTGACGAGCTGCGTCTGCGCCTGCAGCACATCGGTCTGCGCGGCGATGCCGGCCGCATAGCGGTTGCTCGTGATCTCGAAGGCGCGCTGATAGCCCTGGATGGTCTCGTCGAGCAGCACGATCTCGGCATCGGCCTCGCGCAGGGAAAAATAGTTGGTCGCGAGGCTGCCAATGGCCGAGAGCCGCGCGGCCGCAAGATCGGCCTCGCTCGCCTGCGCGTTGGCCTGCGCGCTGCTCACGGCTTCGCGCAGGCGGCCCCACACATCGGGCGTCCAGCTCGCGCCGAGCGTGACCGAGAAAGTGTTCGCCGGGCTCGACGTGCTGCTGCCACCCACCGTGCCGGAGCGCTTGCCCGAACCGTCGAGCGACACCGACGGGAACAGTGCCGCCCGCTCGCCGCGCACCAGCGCCTGGGCCTGCGTGTAGTTGGCCACCGCCGCGGCGATGTTCTGGTTCGACACCTGCACGCGGCCAGCCAGTTCGTCGAGCGCGGGGTCAGCGAACAGCTTCCACCACTCGCCGCGGTCGAGCGCATCGGCCGGCGCGGCGGGCAGCCAGCCTTCGGCGGTTTTCTGCTCTTTCCAGTCGATGGACGCGGCGGTGGTGGGCTGCACGTAGCGCGGGCCGACGGCGCAGCCGGCGAGGGCCGCGGCGAGCGCGAGCGCCGAGAGCGAAAAGCGCGAAGTGGAAAGCAGTGCGTTCATGGCGGTGTTGTTCTCAGACGGGCGTGGCACGGCTCAATTCGTGTTCATGTTTGCTTCGGCGGCGCAGCTTGTCCAGCAACAGGTAGACCACTGGCGTCGTCAACAGGGTCAACAGCTGGCTCGCGATCAGCCCGCCGATGATGGCCACGCCCAGCGGCCGGCGCAGCTCGGCGCCCTCCCCGAAGCCGATGGCCAGCGGCAGCGCGCCCAACGCGGCGGCCAGCGTGGTCATCAGGATCGGTCGGAAGCGCAGCAGGCAGGCCTCGCGGACCGCCTCGAGCGGCGTGAGCCCGCGCGAGCGCTCCGCCTCCAGCGCAAAGTCGATGATCAGGATGGCGTTCTTCTTCACGATGCCGATCAGCAGGAACACGCCGATCAGCGCAATGATCGAGAACTCCATGCGGAACATCAGCAGCGCCAGCACCGCGCCCACGCCGGCCGACGGCAGCGTCGACAGCACGGTGATCGGATGCACCAGGCTTTCATAGAGGATGCCCAGCACGATGTAGATCACGACCAGCGCCGCCAGGATCAGCATCAACTGCTGCCCCTGCGACTGCTGCGCACTGGCTGCCGTGCCGGCGAACGCGCCGCGCACGTTGGTGGGCATGGCGATGTTGGCCTCGGCCTTGGCGATGGCCTCGCGCGCGTCGCCGAGGTTCGCGCCCTCGGCAAGGTTGAACGAGATCGTGGTCGCCAACTCGCCGTCTTCATGGCTTACCGAGGTTGCGACGGATTGCTCCTCGAACTTCGCCACCGCCGACAGCGGCACCAGGGCGGTGGGCGTGTTGCTGAGCACGTTGCCGGTCGACGCGCCGCGCAGGCCCGCGTTGGCCGAGACCGGCACCGTCGCGCTCGCGGCCGTGGCCGATGCCGCCGAACTGCCGGAGGACGACGTGGTACCCGTCGCCGCCGCCACCTGCGTGGTCACCGTCTGCCCGCCGATCACCGAGGTCTTGGTCGCCGGCACGTACACATCGCTCAGCGAATTGGGGCTGCGCGTGTAGCGCGGCGCCCACTCCATCACCACGTGGTACTGGTTGAGCTCGGTGTAGATGGTTGCCACCTGCCGCTGGCCGAAGGCGTTGTAGAGCGCGTTGTCGATGGCGGTGGAAGTCAGGCCGAGCCGGCGCGCGCTGTCCGGGTCGACCTTGGCCACCGTCTCCACGCCGTTCTGGTCCTGGTCGGTGTCGATGTCGGTCAGCACCGGCTGCAGCTTCAGTTCGTCGGACAGCTTGACGGCCCAGGTGCGCAGGTCGGCCAGGCTGTCGCTCTTGAGCGAGTACTGGTAGGTGGAATTGCTGGCGCGGCCGCCCGAGCGCACGTCCTGCACGGGGCCGAGGAAAACGCGCAGGCCGGTCACCTCGTTGAGCTGCGGCCGCAGCCGCGCGATCACGGCCAGGCCGCTTTCCGTGCGCTGGTTGGCCGGCTTCAGGTTGACGAACATGAAGCCGCCACCCGCACGCGATCCGCCGGTGAAGCCGATCACCGTGTCAACCGCGGGGTCCTTGCGGACGATATCGATCACTTGCCGCAGCTTGTCGGCCAGCGCCTGCGACGAAATGCTCTGGTCGGCGCGCAGCCCGCCATTGAGCTGGCCGCTGTCCTGCTGCGGAAAGAAACCCTTGGGCGCGGCGCTGAACAGGTAGACGTTGAGCCCGACTACTGCCACCAGAATGAGCATGACGAGCGCCTTGCTGTCGAGCGCCCAGTCGAGGCTGTTCTCGTAGCGCTTGAGCACCCAGTCGTAGCTGCGCGCCGCCATGCGGCCGAGGCGTCCCTGCGGCTTGTTCTTGTCGTGCTCGCCGCCGGGCTTCAGGAGCCATGCGCACATCATCGGCGTGGTGGTGAGCGAGATGACCAGCGAGATCATCACCGCCGCCGACAGCGTGATCGCGAACTCGCGGAACAGCCGCCCCACCTGCCCGCCCATGAACAGCAGCGGAATGAACACCGCCACCAGCGACACGCTGATCGACAGCACGGTGAAGCCCACTTCCTTCGCGCCCAGCAGCGCCGCCTTCATGCGCGTCATGCCCGACTCGATGTGCCGGCTGGTGTTCTCGAGCACGACGATGGCGTCGTCCACCACGAAGCCCGTCGCCACCGTGAGCGCCATCAGGCTCAGGTTGTTGAGGCTGAAGCCCAGCAGGTACATCACCCCGAAGGTGCCGAGCAGGGCCGCCACCGTGGCCACCGCCGGCACGATGGTGGCGCGAACGCTGCGCAGGAACAGGCTGACCACCAGCACCACGAGCAGCACCGCGGCGATCAGCGTGAACTCGACCTCGCGCAACGAGGCGCGGATGGAGTTGGTGCTGTCCGACGCGACCTGCAGCGTGACGTCGGGCGGCAGTTGCGCCTGCAGTTCGGGCAGCAGCGCGCGCACGCTGTCGACGGTTTCGATGATGTTGGCCGAGGGCTGCCGCGTGATGAGGATGACGATCGCCGGCTGGCCATTGAAGAGGCCCAGCGTGCGCGTGTCTTCCACGCCGTCGAGCACCTCCGCCACGTCCTGCAGCCGCACCGCCGCGCCGTTTCGCCAGGCCACCACCATCGAGGCGTAGTCGCTGGCGCGCAGGGCCGGCGTCTGCGTGTAGATCTGGAGCTTGCGGCCTTCGCCCTGCACAATGCCCTTGGGGCGGTTGGCGTTGGAGGCCTGGATGGCGGCACGCACGTCCTCGGTGCTGATGCCGTAGCGGTTGAGCGCGAAAGGCAGCAGTTCCACGCGCACCGCGGGAAGCGAGCCGCCGCCGATCTCCACGTCGCCCACCCCATCCACCTGCGACAGTCGCTGGCTCACGATGTTCGAGACGGCGTCGTAGATCTGGCCCGGAGTCTTGGTCTTGGACGTGAGGGCCAGGATGATGACCGGCGAGGCCGCCGGGTTGGCCTTGCGGTAGGTCGGGTTGCTGCGCAGCGTGGCGGGAAGGTCCACGCGGCTGGCGTTGATGGCGGCCTGCACTTCGCGGGCCGCGCCGTCGATGTTGCGGCTCAGGTCGAACTGCAGGGTGACTCTTGAGGAGCCTACCGAGCTGGTGGACGTCATTTCGTTGACGCCTGCGATGGTGCCCAGGTGGCGCTCCAGCGGGGTTGCCACGCTGGTTGCCATCGTCTCGGGGCTTGCTCCCGGGATGGATGCTCTTACCGAGATGACTGGGTAGTCGACCTGGGGGAGCGGGGAAACGGGGAGGACGAAGAACGCGGCGATGCCTGCGAGGGCGACGCCGATGGTCAGCAGGACTGTGCCTATGGGGCGGCGGACGAAAGGCAGCGAGAGATTCATCGCTGTGCCCCCTGCTCGGGGCGCCGGCCGGGTCTCGGCCCCGGAAAGCAAACCAAGCACCAGGAGTCAGACAGCATCAAACCGCCTCCTCCTCGATCACGACCCGTCGAGAGCTCCCCCCACCCAGCCGGTCAAACGCCAGGTAGATCACAGGCGTAGTGAACAGCGTCAGCAACTGGCTGACGATCAGCCCGCCGAAGATCGCCAAGCCAAGAGGCCTGCGCAACTCGGCGCCTTCCCCAAAACTCAACATCAAAGGAATGGCAGCAAACAAGGCGGCCAGCGTCGTCATCAAGATGGGCCGGAAGCGCAGCAAGGCAGCCTGATGAATGGCTTCGCGCGCAGACTTGCCCTGGGTACGCTCCGCATCGATAGCGAAGTCGATCATCATGATCGCGTTCTTCTTCACGATGCCGATCAGCAGGATGATCCCGATGATCCCGATCACCCCCAGGTCGTTGCCCGTGATCATCAACGCGAGCAACGCACCGACCCCGGCAGAAGGCAGCGTGGACAGGATCGTCAGCGGATGCACGTAGCTCTCGTACAGCACCCCCAGCACGATGTACACGCAGACCACGGCGGCAAGAATCAGCCACAGCTGGTTCGACAGCGACCTCTCGTAGGCCCCTGAAGCGCCCAGGAAAGTCATCGTCACGCTGCCCGGCAGCCCGATCTCCTTGGCCGCCGCGCGAATCGCATCGACCGAGGCGCCAAGCGAAACCCCAGGTGCGGTATCGAAGTTCAGCGTGCTCGCCGGGTACTGCGCCACGTGCGTGATCTGCAGCGGTGCCTGCTGCTCGGTGATGTCGGCGATGGCGGACAGCGGCGTCGCGGTGCCGGAGCCCGCGATCAGGCTCAGCTGCCCGAGCGTCTGCGGCGTGTTCACCATCCCGGGCTGCGCCTCGAGGATCACGCGGTACTGGTTCGTCTCGGTGAAGATCGTCGACACGATGCGCTGGCCGAAGGCGCTGTAGAGCGCATCGTCCACCGTGCTCGCGGTGATCGACAGCCGGGCCGCCGTATCGCGGTTCACGTTCACGAAGGCGGCCAGCCCTTGCGCCCCGGCATCGCTGCTCACGTTGCGCACCTTGTCGGAGTCCTGCAGCTTCGCCACGAGCTTCTTCATCCACCCGGTGATCGTCGCGCTGTCCACGCCTTCGAGCGACACGCGGTATTCGGTCGGCCCGGTCTCGGCGTCGATGGTCAGGTCTTGCGTGGGCTGCAGGTACAGCGTGACGCCGGCCACCTGCCGCGCGCGTTCGCGCAGCCGGTCCATCACCTTCTGCTGGCTGTCGTGGCCGGACTTCAGGTTGATGAGCATGCTGCCCGTATGCAGCATGGTGTTGTTGGCGGCGTCCACGCCGACAAAGGAGCTGAGGTTCTCCACGTCGGGGTCGTCCAGAATCGCGCGGGCCGCCTGCTGCTGCAGCTGCGACATGCGGTCGAACGACACGTCCTGCGCCGCCTGGATGCGGCCCTGCAGCTGGCCGGTGTCCTGCGTGGGGAACAGGCCCTTCGGGATCGTGAGGTACAGCACCACGGTCAGCACCATGGTGAGCAAGGCGACCAGCAGCGTGAGCGGCTGGTGATCGATCACCCAATGCAGCGAGCGGTCGTAGCGCAGCATCACGCCTTCGAAGAAACGCTGGGCACGCGCGCCGAAGCCCGTGCCGCCTTCTTTCTTCGGCTGGTGCTTGAGCCAGCGCGCCGACATCATCGGCACGAGCGTGAGCGAGACCACGGCCGAGATCAGGATGGTGATGGCCAGCGTTACCGCGAACTCGCGAAACAGCCGCCCCACCACGTCGCCCATGAAGAGCAGCGGGATCAGCACGGCAATAAGCGACACCGTCAGCGAGATGATGGTGAAGCCGATCTGCGTCGCGCCCTTGAAGGCCGCCTGCAGGGGCTTCTCGCCCTCCTCGATGTAGCGCGCGATGTTCTCGATCATCACGATCGCGTCGTCCACCACGAAGCCGGTGGCGATGGTCAGCGCCATCAGGCTCAGGTTGTTCAGGCTGTAGCCCAGCATGTACATCAGGCCGAAGGTGCCGATGAGCGAGATGGGCACCGCGACACTGGCAATGACGGTGGCGCGCAGGCTGCCGAGAAAGGCGAAGATCACCAGCACCACCAGCACCACGGCCAGCACCAGTTCCATCTCCACGTGCCGCACCGAAGCGCGGATGCCCGCGGTGCGGTCGCTGAGCACTTCGATCTTCAGGCCCGCGGGAAAGCCGGCCTGGAGCTCGGGCAGCAGCTTCTTGATGGCGTTGACGGTGGCGATCACGTTCGCGCCCGGCTGGCGCTGCACGTTCAGGATGATGGCCGGCGTGAGCTTGCCCTCGCCGGCCTCGGCGGTCCCGGGCTGGCGCCGGGCCGTCCCAAGGCAGTCGCCCCCCTGGGGGGGAGGTTGCGAAGCAACTTCGGGGGGGCACTTTGTCCCGGCCCATGCGCCGAGCTGCGTGTTCTCCGCGCTGTTGACCACCTGCGCCACGTCGACCATGCGGATCGGCGCGCCCTTCTTGTAGCTGACGATGAGGTTCTTGTAGTCCTCGACCGTGAGCAGCTGGTCGTTCGAGTTGATGGTGTAGGCGCGCTTGGGGCCGTCGAAGCTGCCCTTGGCGCCGTTCGAGTTGGCCGCGCTGATGGCGGTACGCAGCGTGTCCAGCCCGATGCCGTTGGCGGCGAGGGCCTGCGTGTTGGCCTGGATGCGCACGGCCGGGCGCTGCCCCCCGCTGAGCGACACCAGCCCGACGCCCGAGACCTGGCTGATCTTCTGTGCGAGCCGCGTGTTGACGAGGTTCTGCACCTCGGTGAGCGGCAGCGTGTCGGACGTGACGGCCAGCGTGAGCACCGGTGCATCGGCCGGATTGACCTTGGCATACACCGGCGGCGCGGGCAGGTCGGCCGGCAGCAGCGAGCCGCCGGCATTGATGGCGGCCTGCACTTCCTGCTCGGCGACGTCGAGCGTCTGGCCGAGCGAGAACTGCAGCGTGATGATCGACACACCCGCGGCGCTGGTCGAGCTCATGCGGTCGAGCCCCGACATCTGGCCGAACTGGCGCTCCAGCGGCGCAGTGACGGTGTTGCTCATCACCTCGGGGCTGCCCCCGGGGTAAAGCGTCTGCACCTGGATGGTCGGGTAGTCAACCTGCGGCAAGGCCGACAGCGGCAGGAAGCGGAACGCCACCAGTCCGGCCAGCACGATGGCGACCATCAGCAGCGAGGTCGCCACCGGCCGGAGAATGAACGGGCGTGAGGGGCTCACCGGGAGGTCTCCGCGCTGCAGCGGCTATTGCCTGTCATGGGCCGCGCCTGCCCTGTCCGCCCTCGCCGCGGCCTTCGGACATGCGCTGCCAGCGCTCCAGCGCCGCCGGGTCGCCGCGGTCCAGCGCCTCGAGGAAGCGCTTGCGGCGCTCCAACTGTTCCGGGTTGTCCTTGACCGAATCGAGCATGCGCTGGCGCTGCTCGGCGGTCGGGAGCTTGGCGGGAGGCGCGGATTCCGCCGCGGGGGCGGCGGGGGCCGCAGGGGTAGCAGGAACCGCTGCGGCCGGGCCCGATGCGGCACCCTTCGGCATCGCCGCGCCGCCGCCGCCGGCACCACCCTGGCGGCGCCCGCCACGAGCCGTGCCGCCCGCGGGCGCCGATGCCGCGCCGGCCGGGCGCTCGGCCTGGGTCTGCACCCGCGCGCCATCCTTCAGCCGGTCGCCGCCTTCGGTCACGACCTGTTCGCCGGCCTTCAGGCCCGACATGACCGCCACGTTGTCCACGCTCGATTCACCGCGCGTCACCGGCCGCTGCGACACCGTGCTGTCGTCGTTCAGCACATACACATAGTCGCCGTTGGGGCCGTGGCGCAGCGCCGTGACCGGCACCACCACCGCGCTGCTCACGGTGCGCAGCAGCAGCCGCAGGTTGACGAACTGGTTCGGGAACAGCGCATCGTCGGCATTGGAGAAACGGGCCTTGGCCTTGACGGTGCCGGTCGCGGTGTCGACCAGGTTGTCGAGGGTGGCGAAGGTACCGTTCGCGAGCCGGCGCGTGCGCGTGCGGTCGAAGGCGGTGGCGTCGAGCTTGGCGCCCTGCGCGAGGCGCTCCTGCACTTCGGGCACGCGGTCTTGCGGAATGGCGAACTCGACGTCGATGGGTGCGATCTGCGTGATGGTCGCCACGCCGTTGGTACTGCCGGTCGAGATGTAGTTGCCCGCGTCCACCGGCCGCAGGCCGATGCGCCCGCTCGCCGGCGCGGTGATGCGGCTCCAGGCAAGGTTGAGCTTGGCCGTGTTCTCGTTGGCGCGGTCGATGGCCACAGTGCCTTCGAGCTGCTTGACCAGCGCGGCCTGCGTGTCCACGTCCTGCCGGGCGATGGAGTCCTGCCCCAGCAGAGTCTGGTAGCGCTGCAGCGTGACGCGCGCCGCCGCCAGCTGCGCCTCGTCGCGCTGGCGCGCCCCGGAGGCCTGCGCCAGCGCGTTCTGGAACGGCTGCGGATCGATGGTGGCGAGCACGTCGCCCTTCTTGACCATCTGCCCTTCCTGGAAGAGCACGGCCGTGAGCACGCCCGACACCTGCGGCTGGACGATCACGTTGGCCAGCGGCGTGACGGTGCCCAGCGCTTCGAGTTGCACGGGGATGTCGGCCTGCCTGGCCGTGGCGACGCCCACCGTGCTGGAGGCCCCGCCACCGCCGCCGCGCCCACCCGGGCCACCCGGGCCGCCCGGACCACCGGGCCCGCCCTGCCGGCCGGCACCGGGGCCGCCACCGGGACCGGGAACGGGCGTCTTCGACCGCTGGATCAGATACCAGGCGCCCCCGCCCAGTGCCACGAGCAGCAGCAACGTCAGCAGCCCGCCGACCCAGCGGCGCCTGCGCACCGTCGGATGTGTGGGCGAGACGGTGGGAGGCAGGGGCTCGGGTGGTTTTTCTTGTTCCATGGACGGTGCGTGCAGGAAATGCAGGGCAGGAGTGCGGACCAGCGTAGTACAGCGCGGAATGGTAGTCCGGCTGTTTGCTATGCCGTAAAGCGACGGTAAAGCTGCCCGCCGACATCCGCGATCAAGCGCAATTCACGCCTTCGGGCCGCAGTTCGCGCCGCCCGCATGCATTTCGTCGCACGCCCGTGGCAGGAATGGGCGAGCGTCGGCACAGTCCGCTGCATCGATTCGACCTTCCACTTTCAACGGAGCGCAACCATGCTGATGCAAATCATCCTTCACACGCCCAAGTGGGTCTTCGCCGTGTTCTTCCTGCTGCTGTGGCTCGGCGCCAGGCAGCTGCTCGCCAACAACGTGAGCCTGACGCGCGTCACGCTGATGCCCGTGGCGATGGGCGCGCTGTCGGTCTATGGCGTGGTTTCCGTCTTCGGCGATTCCTTCGGCGCCCTGCTCGGCTGGGCCGCCGCGGCGGTGGCGATGATGGCGCTGGTGCTGCAGCGCCAGCTGCCCGCCACCACCCGCTACGACGCGGCAGCGCGCCGCTTCCACGTGGCCGGCAGCCCGGTGCCGCTGATGCTCATGATGGGCATCTTCCTGACCAAGTACCTGGTGGGCGCAGCGCTGGCCATGCACCCCGAACTGCGCCAGCAGGCAGCCTTCGGCCTCGTAATCCCGGTGCTGTACGGTGCCTTCAGCGGTGTCTTCGCGGCCCGTGCGGTGCGCCTGTGGAAGCTGGCCATCCGTACTGACGCCATGACAGCCACGGTCGGCGCCGCCTAAGATCCCGAGCCGCAGCCCCCCAGGAAAGCACCGCCATGAACGTACTCCTGCTGATCCTCAAGATCTCCGTCACGGTGGTGCTCGCCGCCTCCATCGCCGAGGCGCTCGTGCTGTCCTGGCGCAACGGCTGGCGCAGCTACGACTGGAAGGCGTCCGGCATCTCGGTGGTCGACTTCCTGGTGCGCGAATACCCAATGCGCTGGCTGCTGCCGCTGGCCTTCTGGAGCGGCGCGATGGACTGGTTCTACGCCCACCGCCTCTTCACCCTGCCGATGGACCACTGGACCGGCTGGGCCGCCTGCTTCATCGGCCAGGAGTTCTGCTACTACTGGTACCACCGCGCGGCGCACCGGGTGCGCTGGTTCTGGTGCACCCACGCCATCCACCATTCGCCGAACCAGCTGAACCTGTCGGCCGCCTACCGCTTCGGCTGGACCGGCCGCCTCACCGGCACACTGGCGTTCTTCATGCTGGCGCCGCTGCTGGGCATGCCGCCGCGGGTGATCCTGCTGATGCTCACGCTGAACCTGCTGTACCAGTTCTGGATCCACGCGACCTGGATCCCGCGCCTCGGGCCGCTCGAATGGGTGCTGAACACCCCCTCGGCCCACCGCGTGCACCACGCCTCCAACCTGGAATACCTGGACGGCAACTACGGCGGCGTGCTGATCGTGTTCGACCGCCTGTTCGGCACCTACATTCCCGAGCGCGCCGACATCCCCTGCCGCTACGGGCTGGTGAACCCGGTCACCTCGTACAACCTTTTCGAGATCGAGTTCATGCACTGGCGCGCGCTGTTCCGCGACCTGGCCTCGGCCCGCTCGGTGCGCGCCTTCGTCGGCTACCTCGTGAAGCCGCCGGGCTGGAAGCCCGACGGGCCGGGCGAGACGACCGAGGAGCTGCGGGAGCGCGCGGCCTTGCAGGCGACATCGCCGCCATCGCTGGCCGCCTCAGATTTCATTCCTGTCCAATACAAGGAGTTGTCATGAACCACATTGCATCGAATCCCACCCGCTCCGACGTCGAGCGCCTCGCCCGCCGCCGCGCCGGCGCCAAGATGGGCTGGTACATCCACGCTTTTGTCTACGTGCTGGTCAACCTCGGCCTCGTCGCGCTCTCGGCTGCCCATGGCCGCAACTGGGCGATGTACCCGCTCATGGGCTGGGGCCTGGGCCTGCTGATCCATGGCGCCGTGGTCTGGTTCGTGGCCGGCGGCGGCTTCTACGACAGGCTCGTGGAGCGCGAACGCCGCGCACTGGGTGCCGGGGACCGCGGGTGAATCCAGGCCTGCCTGCTGCAAACAACAGGTTCACGCCCGAGAACCTGAGGAGCATGCTGCGGCATGGCCTGATCACCGCCGTCTTCTGCTGCCTCATCGCCACCGCGATGACCCTCACCGGCGGTGGCAACTGGGCCGGCCACCTGGTCTATTCGCTGGCGATCGGCACCGTGAGCTGGCTGTTCATCGACTTCGGCCGGCTGCTGATCAGCGGACACCGCGAAACCCTCTGGCCAGGATGGCCGGCGGGTTTTCTCCTGATCGCGATGGGCATGGTCGTCGGCTTCTTCGTCGGCAACCTCATCGGTGACGCCTGGTTCGGCGCACCCCGATTCGACTTCCTCGAACTCAAGGGCCACAAGCTGGCCACTGCCGCCACGATCACCATCATCGCGACGGTCGGCATGTGCTTCTTCTTCTACAGCCTCGGCAGAAGCAAGCACATGCAAGGCCAGATCGAGCTGGCACAGCGCAATGCCACGGAGGCACGGCTCAAGCTGCTCGAGACGCAGCTCGAGCCGCACATGCTGTTCAACACGCTGGCCAATCTGCGCGTGCTGATCACCGTCGACCCGCCGCGCGCCGTGGCCATGCTCGACCGGCTCAACAGCTACCTGCGCATGACCTTGAGCGGCTCGCGCGCGCTGTCGCATCCGTTGTCGGCCGAGTTCGAGCGGCTGGGCGACTACCTGGAACTGATGTCGGTCCGCATGGGCGACCGGCTGCACTACAGGCTCGACCTGCCGCAGGATCTGCGCGATGCGCCGGTGCCGCCGCTGCTGCTGCAGCCGCTGGTGGAAAACAGCATCCGCCACGGACTGGAGCCGAAGGTGGAAGGCGGCGAGATCGTCGTGCGCGCCCGCAGGCAGGCCGGCCTGCTGGTGGTCGAGGTGAGCGACACCGGCGTGGGCCTCGATGCCGCACCGCCTTCTGAAGGCAGCGGCTTCGGGCTCGAGCAGGTGCGCGAGCGGCTGGCCACGGTATACGGCGCCCAGGGCCGCATGAGCCTCTCGCCCTCGCCCGCCGGCGGCACCTGCGCCACGCTGAGCTTCCCCACGCCCGTCTGAACAACCTCACCCCACAACAACAACCAGATGACCCCGACCGCCCTCATTGCCGAAGACGAACCCCTGCTCGCTCAGGCCCTCAAGGCCGAGCTGGCCGCCGCATGGCCCGAACTGCAGATCGTCGCCACGGCAGGCGACGGCCGCAGCGCCGTGCGCGAGGCGCTGCGCCTGCTGCCGCAGGTGCTGTTCTTCGACATCCGCATGCCCGGCCTCGACGGCCTGGGCGCCGCCGCCGAACTGGCCGACAGCTGGCCCATCGACGAGGCGCCGATGCCCCAGCTGGTGTTCGTGACGGCCTACGACGAATACGCCACCCGCGCCTTCGAGGCCCAGGCCCTCGACTACGTGCTCAAGCCCGTGCAGCCCGGGCGCCTGCGCAAGACCGTGGGCCGGCTGCAGCAGGCACTGTCCGCACGGCAACCTGCGCCCACATCCGCCGTGGCCGACGAAGCGCTCGAACGAACGCTCGCCCAGTGGCGCCAGGTGCTGACGGCCGCTGGAGCCGGCGCGGCAGCAGCAGCCACCGCCCCGCTGCGCATGATCGCCGCCAGCGACGCCGGTGGCAGCACCGTGCGCATGGTGCCCATCGACGAAGTGCTGTACTTCGAAGCCGCCGACAAATACCTGCGCGTGCTGACCGCCTCGCACGAATATCTGATCCGCACGCCGCTCAAGCAATTGCTGACCCAGCTCGACGCCGACACTTTCTGGCAGGTGCATAGGGCGGTGGTGGTGCGCAGTTCGGCCATCGAATCGGTGCACCGCGACGAGGCCGGCAAGCTGCACCTGATGCTGCGCGGCAGGGCCGAGAAGATCCCGGTCAGCCGCCTGTACGCCCATCTTTTTCGCGCCATGTGAAATCGGCTGGCGCGCCCAAAGAAAAAGCCGGCCCTTCGGGGGCCGGCTTTTTCATTCAGTCACGAATGGCGTTGCAATTTAGCGCCAGTGGCCATGGCCGCGGTAGTAGCCTCGACCGTAGTAGCGCGGGCCGTAGTAGGCCGGCGGGCCGTAGTAGACAGGGGCCGGACGGTAGTACACGGGCGGCGGGTTGTAGTAGACCGGGGCCGGGGGTGCGTAGTACACGGGTGCCGGCGGCGCATAGACCGGCGCCGGGTAGTAGGCCGGAGCGCCCACGCCCACTGCCACGCCGGGAAGGCCGACACCGACCGACCAGCTCACGTCGCTACGGGCACTGGCTGAAGTGGCTGCAAACAATGCACCGGCTGCCACCACGCCTGCGGTGGCCCATTTGAAGAAAGTTGAACGTGTGAGGCTCATGATCCTGGACTCCTTGTTTCGGTGGGCTGCGTTCGGATCTGAACCGCCCATGGATGTATTGAACGCGGCAAATGCAAAGGGGGTGCACCGGGCATTGTGAAGAACGTTGCCAAAGGTAACCTATAAGGGGTGCCCTCTAGAATGAGGCAATGACCTCCCCGACCGACAAAAACGGCGCCAAAACGACCGCTGCACCAAGCAATTTCCTGCGCCACGTGATCGAGAACGATCTCGCACAGGGTGCTTATTCTGGCCGCAAATGGGGCGGATCGCCCGGCAACGCCACCCACCACGCCCAGGGCATGGCCGACCCGGCCAGGGTGCGCATGCGCTTTCCGCCCGAGCCCAACGGCTACCTGCACATCGGCCATGCCAAGAGCATCTGGCTCAACTTCGAGCTGGCCAAGGAATACGGCGGCGTGAGCCACCTGCGCTTCGACGACACCAACCCCGAGAAAGAAGACCAGGAATACGTCGACTCGATCCGCGACGCGGTGAACTGGCTCGGCTACGAAACCTACCTGGCCGACCGCCCCAGCGCCCCCGGCACGCTGCAGCCGCACGAGTACTTCGCGAGCAACTACTTCGACTTCATGTACGAGGCGGCCGAATACCTGATCGGCGCCGGCCTCGCCTACGTCGACGAACAGACCGCCGAAGAGGTGCGCGCGAACCGCGGCGACTTCAACACGCCCGGCACCGACAGCCCCTTCCGCACCCGCACGCCCGAGGAAAACCTCGCGCGCTTTCGCGCCATGCGCGACGGCCAGGTCGCCGATGGCGCCGCCATCCTGCGCGCGAAGATCGACATGGCCAGCACCAACATCAACATGCGCGACCCCGCGCTGTACCGCGTGCGCCGGGCCACCCACCACAACACCGGCGACAAGTGGTGCATCTATCCGATGTACACCTACGCGCACCCCATCGAGGACGCGCTGGAACAGATCACCCACAGCATCTGCACGCTGGAGTTCGAAGACCAGCGTCCCTTCTACGACTGGCTGCTCGATCGCCTCGCCGAAGGCGGCCTCGTCGCCAGCCCGCACCCGCGCCAGTATGAATTCGCCCGCCTCAACGTGACCCACGTGCTCACCAGCAAGCGCAAGCTGCGCCAGCTGGTCGAAGAGAAATACGTCGACGGCTGGGACGATCCGCGCATGCCCACCATCGCCGGCCTGCGCCGCCGCGGCTACACGCCCGAGGCGCTGCGGCTGTTCTGCGAACGCAGCGGCACGACCAAGTCGGGCGGCTGGATCGATTACGCCAGCCTCGAGGCCGCGCTGCGCGACACCTTGGACCCGATCGCCCCGCGCGCGATGGCCGTGCTCGACCCGGTCAAGCTCGTCATCACCAACTGGGGCGAACTGATGGGCGGCGACGGCACGCTCGACGACTGCTCGGCGCCGGTTCACCCCCATCACCCGGAAATGGGCCATCGCGAGTTCAAGCTCGGCCGCGAGGTATGGATCGAACGCACCGACTACGAAGAAGTGCAACCCAAGGGCTTCTTCCGCCTGTTCCCGGGCAACAAGGTGCGGCTCAAGTACGGCCACGTCATCGAATGCACCGGCGGCACCAAGGATGCGAGCGGCAAGCTCGTCGAAGTGCAGGCCACGCTGGTTCCGGACACCAAGAGCGGTACGCCCGGCGCGGATGCGATCAAGGTAAAGGGCAACATCACCTGGGTGGCGGCCGCGGATGCGGTGCAGGCCGAGGTGCGGCTGTACGAGCGGCTGTTTGCCGCGGCCCATCCGGGCAGCGGCGAACTGCTGGAGGAACTGAACAAGGCGAGCCTGGAGGTGTGCTCGGCGTTCGTCGAGCCTTCGCTGGCCAAGGCCGAAGCGGGTGTCGGCATTCAGTTCGAGCGGCATGGGTACTTCGTGCTCGACGCGAAGGCCAGCGCGGACGGCAAGCCCGTGTTCAACCGCGCGGCGGGGATGCGGGACAGCTGGGGCAAGTAAGCCCTGCGCCGCTATTCGGGCCGCTTGTAGACCACGCCCAGCACCGCACTGTTCTCGTCGGTGGTGCAAACGGCGGACCGTCCCTGCGGCCCGACCTTCAGGTTGATCGTGTAGACGCCGTCGCGCGGCGTCGTGCCGCTGTCCACCACGATGCTGCCCGGGGGCACACGCAGTTCGCGCGCGGCCGCAGCGACGCAGTTCTTGACGCTCGCCTCGGGCGCGCCGCCGACGCGCAAGGATGAGCTGCTGCAGGTGGCCATCGAAAGGCCTGCCGCCGCCACGCACGCGAGATGGATGTGGCTTCGCATCGTCATGCCGGGTTCTCCTGTGTGATAAGCCGATTGGAATCTCCAAGGCGGCCCGAATGCTGCAGGACAGACCCGGGCTATCCTGTGCGCTCATGACTTTTCCGAGCTCTTCCCGCCTGATCCGCTTCAACAAACCTTACGGCGTCCTCAGCCAGTTCACGCCCGAGGGCCGCTGGCGCGGCCTGAAAGACTTCATCGACATCCCCGGCGTCTACGTCGCCGGCCGGCTCGATGCCGACAGCGAGGGCCTGCTGCTGCTCACCGACGACGGCAAGCTCCAGGCACACATCGCCGATCCGCGCTTCAAGATGGAGAAGATCTACTGGGTGCAGGTGGAAGGCGAGCCGACCGAAGCGGCGCTCACCGCCCTGCGCTCGGGCGTGCAGCTCAACGACGGCCCCACGCGCCCCGCGCGTGCCCGGCTGCTCGATCCGCCGCCCGAGGTGTGGGAGCGGCAACCGCCCATCCGCGAGCGCAAGAGCATTCCCACCGCGTGGATCGAACTGGCGATCCGCGAGGGCCGCAACCGCCAGGTGCGGCGCATGACGGCGGCCGTGGGGCTGCCGACGCTGCGGCTGATCCGCGCTGCCATCGGGCCCCACACGCTCGAAGGCCTCGCGCCCGGAACCTGGAGCGGATAGCGCCCTCCATCCAACGCATTCCCCACCTTCTCTTCACATGAAGCAAACGCCCTCTTCCTTCCCCGCCCCTACCGCCCTCAACCGCCGCAGCGCCGTGCTCGGCACCATCGGCCTCATCGCCACGATGCACGCCGACGCCGCGACCAAGTCGGCGGCAAAGAAGCAGCCAGCCGCAGCACCCGGCGTATGGCCGCGCGCCTCGCAGGTGCCCGGTGGCATCGGCCGCCTGTCGCTGGGCCCGTCGGCCAAGCGGCCGCAGGCCTTCGCGGGCGACATCCCCCTGCTCGTGGTGGGCGACACCATCGAATGGACTGCGATCGTCGGCATCCCCCTCGCGACCGAACCCGGCGAGGCGAGCATCACCGTGCGCGCCGAAGGCAAGCCCGAGCGCCAGATCGCCTACACCGTGGCCCCGAAGCAATACCGCGAACAGCGCCTCACCGTGGCCCCGCGCACCGTCGACCTGTCGCCCGAGGACGAGGCGCGCTACGTCAAGGAACGCGACCACCTCACCGGCGTGATGGCCACCCTCACCGACATGCGCCCCGACACCGTTCTGCAGATGCGCGTGCCCGTCCCCGGCCGCCGCTCCAGTTCCTTCGGCCTGCGCCGCGTGTTCAACGGCCAGTCGCGCAATCCGCACAGCGGCATGGACATCGCGGCCGGCACCGGCACGCCGGTGCTCGCGCCCCTGCCCGGCAAGGTGATCGACACGGGAGACTATTTCTTCAACGGCGGCACCGTCTGGCTCGACCACGGCGGCGGCCTGCTGACCATGTACTGCCACCTGAGCCGCGTCGACGTGAAGGTCGGCGACGTGATGAAGACCGGCGAACCATTGGCCGCCGTCGGAGCGACTGGTCGCGTGACGGGGCCGCATCTGCACTGGTCGGTGATGCTGAACCGGGCGATGGTGGACCCGGCGTTGTTCATTGCGGTTTGAGATCGAGCGAGCAGCCGCACCACACTCCAACATCGCGCCGGCATTCGCGAGATTGCACTGAGTCACCACGTCAATGGCGTGTGGGTGTTCGGCTCTGCATCGCGCGGCGAGGACGGGCCTGACAGCGACCTCGATCTGCTGGTCGAACCCACCGCGCAAACCACCCTCATGAACGTTGGAGCGATCAGGTTCGAACTGAAGAGCCTGCTTGGCTTGGAGGTTGACGTGCTGACGCCCAACGGTTTGCCTCCGAAGTTTCGCGATCAAGTACTACGCGAGGATGTGCCGGTATGACCGGAAAACGCAAGATGCCGTGGTGCGCAACCTCGAAGTGATCGGTGAAGCCGCGAAGCTATTGGAGACCTGAACCTCAGTGCCTCAGATCGGCTTGGTCAGATAAACCGCCTCGCGCCCGACGATCACGCGCTGCGCCGGCATGAAGATCGTGCAGTCGTCGCACAGCGCGCGAATTTCCTCGTCGCCGTTGGTCGCGATCAGTTCGCCCTTGGCGAAGGTCTCGAAGCCGATCAACGGCCGCACGAAGGCGAAGTCCGGCGACCTGATGACGTGCGTCTGCAGCAGCTGGAAGCGCCGTTGCGGCTCGGGCGCAGGCGCGGCCAGGTCCTTGTCGACGAGGCCGAAGTACGCGAGGAAGTCGTACGTGACGGCCGTCGCCAGTTCCGATGCCGAACGCAGAAAGTGCTGGCCGCACTCGACCACCATCGCCACGCCCTTGCCGTCCGGCCCGCCGTGGCTGCCGTACTGGATCAGCGGGGTGCCCGAGCCCAGGCCGTCGGGCATCACGAGGTGCACCGAGGGACGGCCGATGGCCAGCGCGACCTTGGCGTTGCGCTCGAACGCCGGGTAGACCCAGAACGGCACGACGGGCTGGCTGGTCGAGTGGATGTCGAGGATGTGGTCGGCCGCATCGACCACCGGGCGAAGGATGCGCGCACGGCTCAGCTCGGGGCTGTCTTCGCTGCCGTCCAGCCACTCGGGCGACCAGATGCGGTTGAGGTTGTGCACGAGCTGGCGGCTGTCGAAGGGGAGCGCCTCGTTGAAGGACTCGTACGCGGCCACGTTGGCAAAACTCACGGTAAGCGTGCCGATCTTCGGGCGCACGTTGTTGTCGAGCAGGTGCGTGGCCGCCGTCATGCCGCAGATCTCGTTGCCATGCGTCAGCGCGTTGATCAGCACGTGCGGGCCGGGCTTGCCGGACTCGAAGCGGTGCACGTAGTCGATGCCGACGTTGCCCTTGCGGTACGCAGAAAGGTCGCGGGGGAGGACTTCGAGGGCGGGGGGAGATTGGGTCATGGGGCGAATGGTTAAGGCGAAGCGGTCGGCCAGTTTGCTACAGGACGCGCATTCGCGCCGAGGGCGCAGCAACACCGGCCCGCGCCGCTCGGGCTTCATCCATTCAGCCGGCTATCGCACCTGCTGGTAGTCCACCGGCACCCACACGTAGCCCTTGCCCTCGGCCCGCAGGTGCCCCAGCCCCGGGAACGGCAGGTGGGCACTGCCCACGAGGTAGCGCCCCTTGGCCGCGTCGGCGTACGCCTTCTTGCGCTCCACGGCGGCAGGCTTCGAGTCGACGTCGAACGAGATCGTGACCTGCGGCTGCGCGAACTGCACGGCGGCAACGTGCATCAGGTCGCCCCACAGCACCAGCTTCTGGCCCTTGGACTCGACGACGTAGATGTTGTGGCCCGGCGTGTGGCCATGGGCGGGCACGGCCCTGATGCCGGGCAGCAGGTCGGTGCCGCCCTTCATGCCCTTGAACTTGCCGGCTTCCACGTACGGGTTCAGCGACGCCATCGCGCTCCGGAAGAAGTCCTTCATCTCGGCAGGGGCCTTCTCCAGGTTGGCCTTGCTCAGCCAGAAGTCGGCGTCTTCCTGCCCGGCGTGGATGGTGGCGTTGGGAAACACCAGCTTGCCGTCCTGCACGAGGCCGCCGACGTGGTCGCCGTGCATGTGGGTGATGAGCACGTCGTCGACCTGGTCGGGCTGGTAGCCCGCGGCCTTGAGGTTGGCCTGCAGGCTGCCGAGGGTAGGGCCGAACAGGCCGCCGGCGCCGGTGTCGACCAGCACCAGCTTGCTGCCGGTGTTGATGAGGTAGCCGTTCACCGAGGTGGGCACGGCATCCTTCTCGAAACCGCGATCGAGCAGCTTGCCGACCTGCGCCTGCGTGGTGTTGGTGAGCAGCTTCTTGGGTTCGAGGTCGAGAGTGCCGTCGAACAGCGCAGTCACCTCGAAGTCGCCGAGCATCATCCGGTAGAAGCCGGGCGCCTGGGTCTTGACCTGCGGGGCGCCGGCCTGCGCCGCGAACGAAAGCATCAACAGGCTGCCGGCCAGTGCGGCGATGCCGCGGCGCAGCCAGCGGGCGGGTGTTCTTGTCATGGGTTCTACTCCTCGGCGGTTGTAAGGGGCGCCGAGAATAGCCCAAGCAGGCCCATCCTGCTGCGATGGCTGGCGATTACCAGTTGACCTCGCGCTCCGGCGTGGCCGAGATGTGATGGATCGACAGGTCGGCGCCGTCGTACTCCTCCTCCTGCGACAGCCGCAGCCCCACCGAAGCCTTGAGCGCGCCATACACCGCCGCACCCGCCAGCGCGGCCCAGGCCACGCCGATGACGGTGCCGATGAGCTGCGCCCACACGTTCACCCCGCCGATGCCTCCCAGCGCCTGCGTGCCGAAGATGCCCGCCGCGATGCCGCCCCAGGTGCCGCACAGGCCGTGCAGCGGCCACACGCCGAGCACGTCGTCGATCTTCCATTTGTTCTGCACCAGCGTGAACATGTAGACGAAGATCGCGCCCGCCACGCCGCCCACCACCAGCGCGCCCAGCGGATGCATCAGGTCGGAGCCGGCGCACACGGCCACCAGGCCGGCGAGCGGGCCGTTGTAGACGAAGCCGGGGTCGTTTTTGCCCATGGCCAGTGCGACCAGCGTGCCGCCGACCATCGCCATCAGCGAGTTGACGGCCACAAGGCCCGAGATCTTGTCGATGCTCTGCGCGCTCATCACGTTGAAGCCGAACCAGCCCACGCACAGCACCCACGCACCGAGCGCGAGGAACGGGATGTTCGATGGCGGATGCGCGCTCAGCGAGCCGTCGCCCCTGTAGCGGTTGCGCCGCGCGCCCAGCAGCAGCACCGCCGGCAGCGCGAGCCAGCCGCCCACCGCGTGCACCACCACCGAGCCCGCGAAGTCATGGAACTCGTGGCCCGTGAGCGAGGCGATCCAGCCCTGGATGCCGAAGTGCTTGTTCCACGCGATGCCCTCGTACAGCGGGTAGACGAAGCCGACGATCACCGCAGTCGCGATCAGCTGCGGCCAGAACTTGGCGCGCTCGGCAATGCCGCCCGAGATGATGGCCGGGATGGCTGCCGCGAAGGTGAGCAGGAAGAAGAACTTCACCAGCTCGTAGCCGCTCTTTTCCGCCAGCTCGGTGGCACCGACGAAGAAGTGCGTGCCGTAGGCCACGCCGTAACCCACGAGGAAATACACGATGGTCGACACCGAGAAGTCGACCAGGATCTTCACCAGCGCATTGACCTGGTTCTTCTTGCGTACGGTGCCCAGTTCGAGAAAGGCAAAACCGGCGTGCATGGCCAGGACCATGATGGCGCCGAGAAGGATGAACAGCGCATCTGCGCCCTGTTTGAGTGCGTCCATTGAAGCTTCTTGCTGATTTTTGATTCGAATTGGTGCGTCGCACCTGAATGACCTGGAGCGGTCGATCGATGAAGCAAAAATGGTGCCCGAAGGCTCTTCGATGGTGCGCAATGAACCAAAACGGACTTCCGCGAGCCCGCCACGCACCGGATCAGCCCGCGCCGGCGCGCAACGCGTCCCGGTGGCGGCGGCTGCAGGGCACGGTGGTGCCGTCGTGCATGTGCAGCCGGGCATCGCCGCCGTCCAGCGGCTCGATTTCCTTGATGCGGCCCAGGTTCACCGCATGGCTTCGGTGCACCCGAACGAAGCGGACGGGGTCGAGCTGCGCCAGGAAGTCGGTCAGCGTGGCGCGCAGCAGGTAGTCATGGCCGTTGACGTGCAGGCCGACGTAGTTGCCCTCGGCCTGGAGCCAGTCGATGTCGGTGGCGGCGATGAGGAATTCGCGGCGCAGCTTGCGCACCAGGAAACGCTCGGGGCGCACGGGCGGCGACAAGGCTTCGGGCTCGGCGGGTGCGGCGCCCTCCTGTTCCGCCGGAGCCTCCGGCGCATCGAGCACCCGCGCCTCGCCCTGCAGCCGCAGCATGAACAGCCGGTAAGCCCAGATGCCGAAGACGATGCTTGCGTACACACGCACGTCCTTCAGGTACTCGTAGCCCCATTGGTCGATCCAGCCGCCGAATTCGTAGCGTTCGCCGGCCAACGCGTAGACGACTGCGCGCAACCCGAACATGCCCACCACGTGGACCACGCTGAACGCCACGCTCGCCACCGCATGCCAGGCCAGGAAGCGCACCCAGTGCCCGCGCACCAGCGGCGACAGCCGGCGCTCGACGGCAACCAGCGCCGGGATCAGCAGCAACAGCACCAGGTGGCTCGATCCTTCCCAGGTCGCGACCTCCCAGTTGGCGCGCGGCACAGCGCGCGCGCGCATGTCGACGATCGCGACCATCGTGCTGAACACGGCCTGCAGCGTCATCAACACGATCCAGAAGGCCACCTCCACGGGACGGCGGATCGGCTCGTAGCGCTCGTAGAGGTTCCTGCGTGGGTCTCCCATGGGGCGGGATTCTCCCGAAAACGGGCCTTTGGGGGCGGTGAATTTCGTCCCTCGAGACCACCGCTCGTCACAAAGCGGGGGGCATCCGTCCCCCGGATGCGCCGCGCGGGGAACACGGGCCCGAGCATCGCGGCTTCTTTGCATCGAGGAGCTTGCGATGAACACCGCCGCCGACCCGTCCGCCCATCGCCGCCACGACATCGACGCCCTGCGCGCGCTGGCCTTCCTGTTCGTCATCCTCTATCACGTGGGCATGTACTACGTGGCCGACTGGCCCTGGCACCTGAAGAGCCCGCACGCGGCCGAATGGCTGCAGTGGCCGATGCGCGTCCTGAACCTCTGGCGCATGGACCTCGTCTTCCTGGTCTCGGGCGTGTCGCTCGGCTTCCTGAGCCGGGGCCAGGGCACCTGGGGCCTGCTGCGCAGCCGGGGGCTGCGGCTGATGCTGCCACTGGCCTTCGGCATGGCGGTGATCGTGCCGTACCAGGCCTATGCGCAGGGGGTGGCCAACGGGCTGGTCGCGCCGGGCTTCGGTGCCTTCGTGCTGCGCTACCTGTCGATGGCCGAACCGTGGCCGAAGCGGGCCTTCGACGGCGCGGAGTTCGGCATCACCTGGAACCACCTCTGGTACCTGCCCTATCTGTTCACCTACACGGCGCTGGTCGCGCTGACACTGCCGCTGTGGAATTCCGCCGCCGGCCAGTGGCTGCGACGCGGCTTCAACGGCCTGCGCGGCTGGAAACTGCTGTTGCTGCCTGCCGTGCCGCTGCTCGTCTTCACCACGCTGCTGGCCTCGCGCTTTCCCCCCACGCACAACCTTGTGCGCGACTTTCACCTGCACAGCCTGTACTTCACGATGTTCCTCTACGGCTACTGGATGGGCGTGGACACCGGCGTGTGGAGGGAACTGGAGCGGCTGCGCCGGGTGTCGCTCACGCTTGCGGTCGCGGTGATCGCCGCCTTCATCGCGCTGCGGGCCGGCGCGAAGGGCCCGGCGTCCGGCCTGCCGATGGACACGCTGCGCATGCTCTACCTGTGGCTGGCCGTCGCGGCCATCCTCGGCCATGCCCACCGCCACCTGAACCGCCCATGGCCCTGGCTTCGCTGGGCCAACGAGTCGGTGTACCCGTGGTACGTGCTGCACCAGACGCTGATCATCGCTGCCGCGAGCGCGCTGGCACCGCTTGCGCTCGGCCCGGTGCTGGAGCCCGCGCTGCTGGTGGCGCTCACGGTGCTCGGCTGCTGGGCGCTGACCGACGGTCTGATCCGCCGCGTGAACTGGCTTCGGCCGCTGTTCGGGCTGAAGCTCAGGCAGCCGGCTTCGCCGCAGCCTCTTCCACCGGAACCAGGATGGCGTTCCCCGTCGCCACGAGCTTGAGCGCATCGTCGCCTCCGCCTTCGGGTTGCGCATAAAGCTCGGACGCAACGAACACCTGCTTGCGCCCGGCCTTCGCCACACGCGCGCGTGCCACGAAGGCTTGACCCACGGCCGGTGACATGAAGTTCACCGAGAAGTGCGACGTCATCACGCGGCCGGCCAGCGAGGCGGCTGCGTAGCCGCTCACGGTATCGAGCAGTGCGGAGATCATCCCCGCGTGGAGGAAGCCGGCGTACTGCCCCATGTCTTCCTTGCGCCATTTCATGCGCAGCTCGGCCTCGCCGTTGCCGGCCTGGGTGGCCTCAATGCCGGCCCAGCGATTGAAGGATGCGGTTTCGTTGAGAGCCTTGAAGGTTTCGAGCATGGCGTGTCCTTTGCGGGGGCGGGTGTGAGAAGCGGTTCAGGCCACTCTACGAACCACGCAGGACAGGCGCCGTCACGCGCGTGACGGGCGGGGCAGTGAACAATTGCATTGGCGACAGCGGCGCTCTTCGCGCCGGAGTGGCGAGTCTCGGGGCGTCGGGCGCCTCTCAGGCGTCCTGTTCGGGCGCGATCTCGGGCTTCGGCTTGCCCTTGTGCTTGCGCGCGGCCTTCTTCGCCGCGCGCTCGGCATCGGCACGCTGGCCATCGGCCAGCCACAGCGTGAACTCTTCCGGCGTTTCGAGCGTGATGCGCCCCAGGTTGCCCGCGCGAAACTCGTGCATCACGATCTCCGCTGCCTTCTGAAGGTTGACGCGGCCCTTGCCCAGCAGCGCGCCGCGCTTGCGGCCGATGGTGTCGAGCAGCGCCTCGTCCTTCATGCCGGCCATGGTCTCGGTGTCGAGCTCCACGAGCTTGAAGCGCGCGGCCACGCCCGCGGCGTAGTGCGTCTTGAGGTAGTTGAGCAGCTCCAGCGCCACCTCTTCCTCGTCGAAGGCGTTGCGCCCCACCGCGCCGCTGGCCGCTAGGTTGTAGCCGCTCTTGGGCACGATGATGCGCGGCCACAGCATGCCGGGCGTGTCCCACAGATAGAAGTCGTCGGCCAGCGTGATGCGCTGTTCGAGCTTGGTGATGCCGGCCTCGTCGCCGGTCTTGGCCTTGCGTCCGCCGGTGAGCGTGTTGATGAGGGTGGACTTGCCCACGTTGGGAATGCCGCAGATCAGCACGCGCATCGGCTTGGCCATGCCGCCGCGGTTCGGTGAAAGCTCATGGCAGGCCTTCACCAGTTGTTGCGCGGGCGTGGTCTGGCTCGCATCGAGCCCGATGGCGCGCGTGGCAGGCAGCGCGTTGTAGTGCGCCAGCCAGAGTGCGGTGCGCACGGGGTCGGCCAGGTCCTGCTTGTTGAGCACCTTCAGCGTGGGCCGCCCGGCCGTGAGCTCGGCCAGCATCGGGTTGGCGCTGGAACCGGGCAGGCGCGCATCGAGCAGTTCGATGACCACGTCGATGTCCTTCACCCGCTCGGTGATGGCCTTCTGGGTCGCATACATGTGACCGGGGAACCACTGGATCGCCATCGGTTGGCTCTTTCTTTCGCGCTGTCTGGGAATGGGTGGCCACCGAAAGGGGGCCGGGTGCGCATTGTGAACCGGGAACCTGAACGGGACCTTGTTGCTACGCTTTCGATAGCTGGATGCGGGCATTCTGCCTTCGCTTCGGGCCTGTTCGATCCTAGAATCCGCGCGCTGCCCCGCGCAGCCACTCCAACAACTTCGAGGGAAATCCATGTTCAAGCGCCTTGCCGCTGCCGCCTTGCTGGCAGCCATCGTCGTGCCCGCGACCGTCACCGTCGCCCATGCCCAGCGGCCTTCTCCTCCCCCCGGCCCCATGATCAACGGCTACCTGTGCTGCAACATGCGCACCTACGGCGACTCGATCAGCGACATCAACTACGACGAGCAGGGCACGAGCATCGTCGCGGTGGGCACGCCGGCGCGCATCACCGCGTACGACTTCCGCTGGTTCAACCTGGATCTGGCCGGCAAGCCGCAGCGCATCAAGAACGACTACAGCCGCAACATCCCGTTGCCTGCGTTCGCGCAGCGCTATGTGGTGACCGAAGACCCGAAGCAGAAGATGGCGGCCTTCCCGCCCGCCGTGCGCAACGCCATCCTCGCCGTGAAGGTGATGCCCGGCATGACGCGCGAGCAGGTGCTGATGGCCATCGGCTATCCGGTTGCCAGCGAGAACCCCAGCCTCGACGCACCGGTGTGGCGCTACTGGCGCGACAGCTGGTCGGAGTTCCAGGTGCAGTTCGACGAGAAGGGCCTCGTGAAGACGGTGGTGGGCGATCCCGTGGCGTTGAGCCGCGTGCTGGCCGCTGCACCCGCCCAGCCTTAAGTCCTCTCGCATTGCGCGTGCGTTGCAAACACGCGCAATCCCCTAGTGGGTTTGCATCGCGGGGGCAGTCATCGCCCCTATGATTTGACCGAGTGCGGCGCCCGAGCGTCGGTCGAATCGAAACCCTTTGATGGAGTTACCTGCGATGAAACCCGTCTCCGAACTGCTCAAGCGCCATGATTCCGCAGCATGGCGCACCTCCCCCGACACCAGCGTGTTCGATGCGCTGTCCACCCTGGCGCGCTTCGAGGTGGGCGCGCTGATGGTGATGGACGGCGAGAAGCTGGTGGGCTTCCTGTCCGAACGCGACTACACCCGCAAGGTCGCCTTGCAGGGCAAGAACTCGAAGGAAGTGAAGGTACGCGACATCATGACGCCCGACGTGATGACCGTCACCCCGCAGACCCGCACGCGCGCCTGCATGACGCTGATGAGCCAGCGCAAGTTCCGCCACCTGCCGGTGGTCGACGGCGACAAGGTGATCGGCATGATCTCCATCCAGGACCTGATGGACGACATCATCTCGGACCACGAGGCCACCATCGAGCAGCTGACCACGTACATCCAGAGCTGAACCCCTGTTGCCCGCTTTGCGGACCCTGCCCGGCGCATGGGTAGGGAACAGGCCTACGCACGCCGGGGCACAGGGGGGCGCACAGTGGGCCTTCGTTCATCCATCTATCCAGCAGGAATATTGCATGCAGATCCAGGTCAACACGAGCAACGGCATCACGAACAAGGACGCGCTGGAGCGTTGGGCCGACACCGAGATCAAGCAGCACCTGAGCCGTTTCGTCGACGACGTGACGCGCGTCGAAGTGCACTTGAGCGACGAGAACCACGACAAGACCGGCGGCGGCGACAAGTGCTGCGTGATGGAGGCACGCCTGGCGCACCACCAGCCGCTGGCGGTGACGCAGCACGCTACCAGCCTCGACGAGGCCTTCCGCGGCGCGGCCGACAAGCTCAAGCGCTTGCTGGACAACACGCTGGGGCGCCTGCACAACCACCGCGACCGCGGCTCGATCCGCACGGACCCGGGCTTCATCGCCGAGTAGGTCCGCTCACCTGCCCTTGCGCTTCGGCGGCTTCAGGCCGGGCGTTTCGGCGGGAACGAGCGGCGGGCGGCGGCCGCTGGCCATCCATTCGTCGTAGAAGCCGATCTTGCGGTCGACCAGCGACAGCGCCCGCTTCCACTCGGCAATGGTCTGCGTCACGCGCTCCCGGTGCGCGGCGAGCATGTCGCGCCGCTGGCGCAGCGTGACCTTGCCCTGCACTGCCAGCGCGGTGTATTCGCGCATCTCGGCAATCGACATGCCGGTGCGGCGCAGGCGCTCCATCAGGTCGAGCCATCCGACGTGCAGCTCGACGTAGAGGCGCCGGCCGCCCTCGTCGCGCGCCACGCCGGGCACCAGTCCCTGCGTCTCGTACCAGCGGATGGCGTGCACCGTGCGGCCGGTGCGCGTGGCCAGCTCGCCGATGTGGAAAGGCGTGCCGCCGTCAGCCGGCATGGGCGGCAACGGCGGCCGGGGGCGCCTGCAGCGCTTCCTGGACCAGTGCGGTGTCGAAGTACTCGGTCAGCTCTTTCACCTTGCCTCCTTCGAGTCGGTAGACGTAGCAATAGTGGTTGTTGTAGCGCTTGCCGGCCTTGGTGGGCACGTCGCCGCTGAACAGCACCACCACGCGGTCCCCCTCGGCGATGAGGCACTCGGTCCTGCTCACGTAGGGCGCCGCGAATTGCGCGAAGAGCGGGTTCAGCAGCTCCTCCCGGATCGCCTTCTTGCCCCGGTAGGTGCGCGACCACGGGGTGGTGCCTTCGAGCTTCCAGCTGGCGTCGTCCGCCAGGCTGTCGACGAAGGCCTGGCCGTTGCCCTTGTCCAGCTCGTCATGGATGCGCTGGACCAGGGCCTTGTTGTCGATCGTGTTCATGGCTTGATTTCCTTGGATTGAATGAACCGGCGATTCCGGAAAATCCATTGGAAATGCTCGAGTGCACTCGAGGTCAAGCGCCATGGACACCATGGGCGTCGATCAGCCCCTCTTCGCGTTCGCCATGCCCTTGGCGACTTCGTTCGCGCCCTGCGCGGTACCGCTCTGTGGCACGGCCTCGCCTTCGCGCTGCGTGACCTCCGACAGGCGCGCCGCCAGTTGCTCCGGCGTGTCGGCGTCAATGCCCAGCCAGACGCCCTGCGTCAGCGTGATGTGCGCGGCCTCGAAGGTGCCGGCGCCCGCGCACAGGATGGTGCGGTTGGGCGCATCCTGCGCGGCCAGCACCAGCATCGCGGGCACCACGGCCTCGGGGCGGAAGGCCTCGAGCATTTCCTTGGGGAACAGGTCCTCGGTCATGCGCGTGGCGGCGGTGGGCGCCAGGCAGTTCACGCGGATGTCGTTCTTCGCGCCTTCGATGCTCAAGGTCTGCATCAGGCCCACCAGCGCGAGCTTGGCCGCGCCGTAGTTGCTCTGGCCGAAGTTGCCGTACAGGCCCGACGACGAGGTGGTCATCACGATGCGGCCGTACTTCTGCTCGTTCATGAGCGCCCAGACGGCCTTGGTGCAGTTCACCGCGCCCATCAGGTGCACGTCGACCACCAGCTTGAAATCGGCCAGCTCCATCTTGGCGAAGCTCTTGTCGCGCAGGATACCGGCGTTGTTGACCAGGATGTCGACGCGGCCCCAGGCATCGACCGCCTGCTGGACCATGGCCTGCACCGCCTCGAAGTCCGTGACGGACGCGCCATTGGCAATAGCTTCGCCGCCCGCGGCCTTGATCTCGTCGACCACCGCCTGCGCGGCACTCACCGAACCGCCGGAGCCATCGCGCGCGCCGCCCAGGTCGTTGACCACTACCCTCGCGCCGCGCGCGGCCAGCGCCAGCGCATGCTGGCGGCCGAGGCCGCCGCCCGCGCCGGTCACGATGGCCACGCGGCCCTTGAAGTCGATGCTGCTGTTGTTGCTCATTTCTCTCTGTCGCTTTCCTGGGAGTTGCTCGGCGCCGCCTCGGGCGGCAGCGTGGCGTTTTACCCCAGAAGGCGTACGACCCCAGTCGTGCGCGCGTCACCCGGGAGAGCGCACCTTCTCGCAGAAGGCCACCAGCTGGTCGAGTTCGGCCGATTTGTCGAAGAAGGCATCGGCGCCCAGCGCGCGCGAACGCTCGCGCATGTCGGCGGTGGCGTAGTTACTGAGCACGACCACCTTCTGGTGCGGCGCCCGGTGACGGCAGGCGCGAATCACGCCGAACCCGTTGCCGCGCTGGAGGAACAGGTCGATGATGGTCAGGTCCCAGTCATCCTTGGAGCCGTGCAGGCGCAGCCAGTCGATGGCCTCCTGCTCGGTGCTCGCGGAAGCCACGACTTGTGCCTCGGCCAGGTCTTCCAGAAAACCGGCCAGGTTCTCCCGGATCACCGGGCTGTCTTCGACGAGATATGCCTTGAACCGCATGGCGGCCATCTTCGCCCCGGCCCGTTTGCACGCGGTGGGCAATGCGGGTCAATGCCTGTAGGTCATCCGCCACCCCCCCTGTCGTCAAGCGAAGGGGCTCGAAACGAGACTGAACCAAAGTCCTAAGCGGCGACGGCCATGCGGCCGCGTGACACGCCCAGGCGCGCGGGCGAGACGTACTGCTCGCGATAAATTTCGAAGGGCATGGTGTCGGCCGCCTCGATGCGCTTCTGCTCCTGCAGCGACTCGGCCGTCATCTGCTCGAATTCGGCCTGCTGCGCGGCCGGGAACGGCAGCCCCAGCAGCGTGGCGCGGGTCTGCTCGGACTGGGCGCGCACGAAGCCGATGAAGGAGTTGCCATGGTCTTTCTCGACGGCTGCGAGCACGCGGGCCGAGGGCAGGCTGTCGGGGTTGTGCAGCGCGGCCCTGGCGGCGCGCACCGCGTCGGCATGCGCCGTGCCGCCCTGCGCCGCGTCGAGCGCGGCGGCGATGGGCTGGCACTGCTCGACCAGCTCCAGGCCCCAGTCGGCCAGCGCCACCTCGCGCCCGCCGCGCAGCAGCTTCAGGCCCGGCTCGCGGCCGCGCGCGGCCGTGAGGTGCTGGTTCTGCGCGAGCTCGGCGATTTCCTGCGGCGTGTCGTTGGGGCTGTCGCTCAACAGGCAGTGCAGCAGGAACACGTCGATGAAGCGCATGGTCTGCGCGTTGATGCCGACGGTCTCGAAGGGGTCGAGGTCCATCAGGCGCACTTCGACGTACTCCACACCACGCTCGCGCAGCGCATGCAGCGGGCGCTCGCCGGGGTTGATCACGCGCTTGGGGCGGATGGTGCCGTAGAACTCGTTCTCGATCTGCAACAGGCTGGTGCCGAGCTGGTTGTAGTCGCCGCCGAGGTTGCGGATGCCGATGGCTTCGTACGCCGGCCACGGGCGCGTGAGCGCGTCCTGTAGCGAGGCGGCGTAGCCCTCGAGGCTGTTGTAGCTCACGGCCAGCGAGGCCTGCGCATCGCTCTGGTAGCCCAGGCGGCCCATGCGCAGCGAGGTGCCGTGCGGCATGAACATGCTGCCGTCACCCAGCGGCTGCAGCTCGTGCGGACGGCCCGCCACGAAGCTCGAACACAGGGCCGGCGAAGCGCCGAACAGGTACAGCAGCAAAAAGGCCTGGCGACGGAAATTGCGGATCAGCGCGAAGTACTGTTCGCTCGACACGTCGGGCAGCGACCAGTTGTAGTGGATGCCCGAGATGGTCTGCATGCGCCGGCCGTAACGGTGGCTCAGGCCCATGCGGTAGACGCTCTTGGCGCGGCCCACGTTCGAGGAGCCGTAGCGGCCGATCGGAATCGTCTCGTCGGTCGGCAGGCCGCAAGGCATGCTCGACACCCAGAGACGCTCGTCGCCGAGCTGGTCGAGCACGCGGTAGGTGAACTGGTGAACCCGCGTCAGTTCCTCGAGCGCCGATTCGACGCCCGCATGCACGCCCGTGATGAGTTCGAGCTGCGATTCGCTGAAGTCGGTGGTGATGTGCGGATGCGTGAGCGCCGAGCCCAGGGCGATCGGATGCGGCGTCAGCGCGAGCTTGCCGTCGGGCAGCGCGCGCAGGCTTTCCTTCTCGATGCCACGCCGCATGCCCTTCAGTCGTGCGGCTGAAAGTGCAACCAGCCTCTCCTGCAATCTGTTGCTCATATTGTTATACCCATCAATCTTCTGAGGGGCTGGAAGGTAGCACGGGCGCGCGGGCATTGCTCGTGCAGGGAATCCCTCGCCCCGCTACCCTGTCGCTCGCTATGTTTTTGATAGCTTTCTGCATAGGCCGCGCTTCGGATGGCGCACGAAGCTCAGGCCCCGGCGCGGCCTGCCGACAGGTCGATCTCGCTCGACTCGTAGACGTGCATCTCCGGCGTGCCGTCGGCCATGGCCGCGAGCGCCTTGCCGAAAGCCCGCGAGGCATCCACGCGGAAGTGCGCCTGCAGCGCGGCCATGTCGCTCCACCGCTCCACGAAAGTCAGGCGCAGCGGCTCCTGCACGTCGGTCGAGACCTCGTGCGAGATGCAGCCGGGCTCGGCACGCGAGCGCAGCACGTGCTCGGTGCTGATGGCGAGCATCGCCTGCAGGGTGTCGGGCTTTGCCAGGGCGTGTCCGATGACCAGAATCATTTTGTTGCCTCCTTCGACAAGGTTCGGCCGAGCACCCGCAGCAGGAAGCTGTTGAGGTCGGCGATTTCTTCCATGCACACCGAGTGCGCCATCGTGTATTCGTGCCACTCGACAGCATGGCCCAGAGCGGCCAGCGCGTCGCGCGAGCGCATCGCGGCGGCCAGGGGCACCACGGGGTCCTGCCGGCCATGGGCAAGGAACACGGGCGTTTCGTGGTTGGCTGCGTGCCGTTCGGCCGCCGTGGTGGCCGCGATCGGCAGGTAGCCGGAGAGGCCGACGATGCCGGCCAGGCGCTCGGTGTGGCGCAGGCCCGTCATGAGCGCCATCGCGCAGCCTTGCGAGAAGCCGGCCACCACGATGCGGCTGGCGGCGATGCCGCGGGCCTTTTCATTCGAGATGATCGCTTCGATGGTCGCCTGCGAGCGGCGCAGGCCGGCCTCGTCCTCCTGCGCCGCCAGGTCGGGCAAGGCGATGTCGTACCAGGCCGGCATCCGGTAGCCGCCGTTGATGGTCACGGGCATGACCGGCGCATTGGGGAACACGAAGCGCACCGGGCCCACGGGCGAGAGGTCGAGTTCGTTGGCGATGGGCACGAAATCGTTGCCGTCGGCGCCGAGGCCGTGCATCACGATCACCGTGGCGGTGGGATTGGGGGCGGTTTCGATCTCGATGGGAGGACGGGACATGGTCGGACAAAGGTATTCAGGAATGCGGATGGCCAGACCTTAGCGCATTCGGGCCCGGCCGAAGGCGCCGATACGGCCGGTTGGCTGACTTGCACATCGTTTCGCCGCCCGCGGCGCCGCGGAATGCAACACAATGGCGTTTCGCATATGAAGACCACCACCTCGCATCCGAAGCCCTGTCCCGCCGCCCCGTTCGACAGCGAAATGCTGCTGCGCGGCAGCGGCCTGCGCGTGACCCGCGCTGCGCAGACCGTGCTCGAACTGCTCGAACACAATTCGCAGCCGCTCACGCACGAGGAAGTGGCCGCTGCCTATACGGCGGCCACAGGCGAAGCACCCGACCGCGTCACCGTCTACCGTGTGCTCGACCGACTGGTCGAGGCGGGCCTGTGCGACCGCCGCGTGGGCACCGACCGAGTCAATCGCTTTTCGCGCCACGTGGAGGCCGAGTCGGGCAACACCTTCGAATGCGACCAGTGCCACAAGGTGCTGGCGCTGCCGTCCGACCCCGAGCTTCCGAAGGTGATGGGCCGGCTGGGCCGGGCCTTGCGCAAGCAGGGCATCGATACGCGGCACACCGCGCTGACGCTGCACGGCACCTGCGGCGACTGCGCCCGATAGCTCTTTTCACGCGTTCCACGAAGGGAACGGGTCCGGGAAGTTCCGCCACCACGAGGCGCCGAAGCGCATTTCGTCTTCCGTGAGCAGGCAGGCATCGAGCCGGGTGCGCAGCGCTTCCTCATCCATGCCGATGCCGATCAGCACCAGCTCCTGCCGGGCGTCGCCCGTGGCCGAGTCCCAGTTCTTGCGGATCAGCTCCAGCGCGTCAGGGTCGGTCGGCCAGTGCTCGCGCGGCACCGCCGCCCACCAGAAACCCGCCGCGCCATGGCGGCAGGCGCCGCCGGCCTGCGACCACGAGCCGGCGCGCGTGGCGCGGCTCGCGAGCCAGAAGAAGCCCTTGGAGCGCACCACGCCTTCCCATTCGCTGTGCACCAGCTCCCAGAACCGCTTGGGATGGAACGGAATGCGCGAGCGGTACACGAAGCTGCGGATGCCGTATTCCTCGGTTTCCGGCAGGTGCTCGCCGCGCAGCTCGGCCAGCCAGCCCGGCGCCTGCTCGGCCTGCCCGAAGTCGAACAGGCCAGTGTCGAGCACGCGGTCGAGCGCCACGCGGCCGAACTCCGACACCTCGATGCGCGCGCGCGGATTCAGCCTGTGCAATATCGCCATCAGCCGCTCGCGCTCCTCGCGCGTGACGAGGTCGGTCTTGTTGACCACCAGCACGTCGCAGAACTCGATCTGCTCGATCAGCAAGTCGACCACCGTGCGCGTGTCTTCATCGCCGAGGGACTGCCCCCGCTGGCCGAGGCTGTCGGGCGAGCCGTAGTCGCGCAGGAAGTTGAAGGCGTCGACCACGGTCACCATGGTGTCGAGCCGCGCCACGTCGGCCAGGCTCTTGCCGTCCTCGCCCGCGAAGGTGAAGGTCTCGGCCACGGGCAGGGGCTCGGAGATGCCGGTGGACTCGATCACGAGCTGGTCGAAGCGGCCCTCCTTCGCCAGGCGATGGACCTCGAGCAGCAGGTCTTCGCGCAGGGTGCAGCAGATGCATCCGTTGCTCATCTCGACCAGCTTCTCGTCGGTGCGCGAGAGCTGGGCGCCGCCGTCGCGCACGAGCGCAGCGTCGATGTTGACCTCGCTCATGTCGTTGACGATGACCGCCACGCGCCGGCCCTCGCGGTTGTGGAGGATGTGGTTGAGCAGCGTCGTCTTGCCGGCGCCGAGAAAGCCGGAGAGCACGGTGACAGGAAGGCGGTCGGCCATCGGGGCGGTCTCCATATATGCAACAGAATTGCATTATATGAAGCAACGCAACCATGTTGCGTTTATACCCCCCCCCGAGAGGCCCAATCGCTCAGTAGGACAGCTTGGGATACCAGTCGGTCCCCCGCCCTTCGGGCGTCATGTCGAGCAGGTTCCATATCGGCATCGCATCGGGCGCTCCGCGCGGGTCCTGCCCGGGGTCGGAGGTTCCAGCGCCCATCTCGCCGCCCCAGAAGTGGCGGATCGTCCCGCCGTCGCGCCAGAACACGTTGAATGCCGGGTTGTCGCCGCTTTCGGGCGTCTCGCCGGCGTAATCGCGGTTGAAGGTGTTGCCGGCCGATGAATACAGCGGCAGGTGCCGCCAGCCGCGCTCCCTGGCGAAAGCCGTCATCCGCTCGATCGGCGAGCTCGCGACGACCGCGAACGCCACGCGCTGCAGGATGTCGGGCATCTCGCCGTCGTAGGCGCTCAGCAGCGAGGTGCACATGGGGCACGGACGCTCACGTTTCGGGCCATACATCCAGTTGTAGGTGATGAGCGTGCCGTGCTCGCCGAAAAGTTCGGAGAGCCTGACCGGCCCACCGGCTCCCTGAAACTCGTAGTCTTGCGGCACCTCGCCACCCGGGGGCAGTGCGCGGCGCATTTCCGCGACGCGTTCGATGCGTCGGCGCAAATCGATCTCCTCGGCAAGGAGTTCCGTGCGAGCCCGCCGGTAGGCGACGCTTTCGCCCGGGAACCGGACGGAATTGGAACGGGCAAGCCGGCTGGCGGATACCAGTTCGGTGGCTTCGGCTGGGGCGGACATGGCAGGTCACCTCCTGGGGTGATTGAAGGGATTGACGTGCATGGTGCACCCGCGCGCAGGCCGTTGCCGGTACGCGCTTTTCCCCGGTCGGGCGCGAACTTGTCCTACGGCCCTACCTGCATCTCGAAAGCCGCGACCTGCCTTCCATCGATGTCGGTGAAGCCGTACTCGCGCGCCAGGTCGGCAACGCGCAACACCTCGCCGCTTTTCTCCAGCACCCTCGCATCGCCCGCCAGCGCCGCGACCGCCCGCCCCAGGTAGCGCGGCGATTCGGTGCGCGCCAGCTCGGGCCGCTGTTGCCAGTCCGCCTCGTCGGTCTTGTGGCCCGCGAGCACGAACTCGGTGCGCATCCAGCCTGGGGACACGGCAACCGAGGCCACGCCGTGCGGCTTCAGCTCCTGCGCGATGCCGAAGGCCAGCCGCGTCATCGACGCCTTGGCCAGGTCGTAGAAGAGATTGCCGCGCAGGTAGTGGCCGCGGTCCCAGAAGGTGGTGGTGACGATCAGCCCCCTCTTGCGCCGCACCATCAGCGGCGCGGCGCAGCGGCTCGCCACGAGGTGGTTGCGCACGCCGCGGTCGAACATCGCGTCCCAGTTGGCAAGGGGATGCTCCCAGAACGGCGCGTCGAACACGCCCGTGAATGTCTCGTGGCCGCCCCAGGCGTTGTTCACGAGCAGGTCGAGGCGGCCTGCCTCGCGCTCCACGCGGGCGAAGAGCGCAGCCACTTCCTGTTCGTTCGTGTGGTCGCATTGCACCGCGATGCCGCGCCCGCCCTGGCGCGTGACCTCGTCGGCGGTGTCGTCAATGCTGCCGGGCGCCACGGCCATGTCCGACAAGGCGAGCAACTGGCCGTAGGTATCGGCGGGCCTTTCGCGCGTGCTGCGCCCGGTGACGTACACGGTGGCGCCGGCCGCACCCAATTCGACCGCGATGCCGCGCCCCGCGCCGCGGCTCGCGCCGGTGACCACCGCCACGCAATCCTTCAGCGGGCGTAGCGTGCCGGCGGGCAGGTTCGATTCAGGCCCGTGCAAGGGGTCGTCGTCGAGCCGGAGGAAAAGGTGTTCGGGCATGCGGCGATTGTGTAGAAAAACCTGCCCGCACGCGACCGGGCACGGTCACCGAAAATCGGCCGCTTCGCCTGTACGCCGCGCATGCCCAACGCTCTCCCCGTCCTCTATTCGTTCCGCCGCTGCCCCTACGCGATGCGCGCCCGCCTGGCGCTGGTCGCGAGCGGCCAGCCTTGCGAGCTGCGCGAAGTGGTGCTGAAGAACAAGCCCGCCGAGATGCTGCAGGCCTCGCCCAAGGGCACGGTGCCCGTACTGCTCACCGAAGACGGTACGGTGCTGGAACAAAGCCTCGATGTGATGCTGTGGGCCCTGCGCCGCAATGATCCGCGGCGCTGGTTGCAGCCCGGCACCGGCACGCTGCAGGACATGCTCGCGCTGGTCGGCGCCTGCGACGACGACTTCAAGCCCCAGCTCGACCGCTACAAATATCCCAACCGGCATGCGGATGGTGGGAAGCCCGCCCGCGAGCGCGGCGCCCAGTTCCTGCGCGGCCTCGAAGCCAGGCTGTCGGCCACGCCGCATCTGGCCGGCGCCCACGCCACGCTGGCCGACGCCGCCGTCATGCCCTTCGTGCGCCAGTTCGCGATGGTCGACGCCGCATGGTTCGATGCCCAGCCCTGGCCCCGCCTGCAGGCATGGCTGTCGGACTGGACCGTCTCGGACCTGTTCGAGCGCGCCATGCACAAGTACGCGCCCTGGAAGGCGGGCGAGGCGGGTGTCGACTTTCCTCCAGGCTGAGGACCGCGCACCGTGCCTGGAGTTCGGCACGCTGCCTGATGGAAGCAGTCAGCCGAAGTCCGGCGCGCGCCGTTCGCGCAGTGAGGCCACGCCCTCGCGCACGTCGGCGCCCGCGAAGCCCATGAATTCGAGCGCCAGCGAGGCATCGAAGGTCGGCCCGGCCTGGCGCAGCCAGTTGTTCAGCGCGTACTTGGTCAGGCGGATCGCGCTCTGGCTGCCGGCCGCGAGCCGGTCGGCCACCTCGTAGGCGCGCGGCAGCAGGTCGGACTCCTCCACCGCGAGCGACACGAGGCCGATGCGCTCGGCCTCCTCGCCGCTCACCGGCTCGCACAGCAGCAGGTGGTACTTGGCCTTGGCCATGCCGCACAGCAGCGGCCAGACGATGGCCGCATGGTCACCCGCCGCCACGCCCAGGCGCGTGTGGCCGTCGACGATCTTCGCGTTCTTCGCGGCGATGGAAATGTCGGCCAGCAGCCCCGCCACCAGCCCCGCGCCCACGGCCGGGCCGTGCATGGCGCTGACGATGGGCTTGTCGCAATTGATGATGTTGTAGACGAGGTCGCGCGCCTCGCGCCACACGCGCTGGCGCACTGCATCGTCGGTGGTCATGTCCTGCACCATCGCGAGGTCGCCGCCGCCCGAGAAGCCCTGGCCTTCGCCCCGCAGCACCGCGCAGCGCACGCTGTCGTCGGCCGATGCGTCGCGCCAGATTTCGGCCAGCTCGCGGTGGCCGTCATGGCCCGCCGTGGGCAGCTTGCCGTTGGCGGCCCGCATCTGGATGTCGAGCACCGCGCCATTCGCACCTCGGCGCGTGATGGCGAGGGTCTGGTAGCGGGCGTAGTCCATGGCGGGTGCCTCTTTCGTCTACTTTTTCGCGGCCGCTTCGCGGCAGCGCTGCACATTGGCATCGAAGCGCGAGGCCAGCCCCGGTTCGCACTCGTCGGAAGGCGTGAGCCTGCACATGCCGACGACCACGTAGTCCATCACCGCCGACGTGCACATCGGGTAGGCCGCGAGATCGGGATTGGCCTTGACCTTGAAGCCCCAGCGTTCCGAAAACTGCACCGTGCGGATCATCGCGCCATGGAAGAAGCTGCGGTCCCTCGCGGCGATGGCGGCTTCCATGCGAGGCAGTTCCTCGTTCAAGTACCCGACCGAATCCATCGGAAAGCCGGACGGCTCCTGCTGCGCGGTGGCAAGGGACGCAGCCAGCACGAGGGGCAAGGCGGCAAGGGCGCGCAGAGCGGAGGTGAGCGCGGAACGTGGGGAAGTGCGGTGGAGATGCATGGCTTCGAATTCTGCAACGTTTTGAAGCACTTCTGAATGCACGGCGATGCGCGGGCGCGACGCCCTACCTTCCCTTCTTCTGCTTGTCGTACTTGCGCCAATACTGGAATTCGTCCTCGTGCACTTCGAGGTCGACCTCCGAGATGCGCGATTGCAGGCGCTCCTGCACATCCGCCACGGCCTTGTTGTAGACGAGCGGGCCGACCTCTTCGAGGAAGAAGCCGAGCAGCGCGCCGGCCGCGATGTTGCCGATCGGCTCCTCCATGTTTTCGCGGAAGTAGCGCTCGATGGAGGTGATGGCCTGCTGGCGCGCTTCCTTCGGTATCTCGATGGTCATGTGGGCCCCAGGGAGTGAATCGATCGATTGTGCCGGGCGCGGGCCGGCGGCGAAGCCGCGCCGTTCGCTACCATGCGCGCACAACAACACCGGAGACAGACAGCATGAAGTTCCGCCCCGCCGCACTCGCGGCCCCCGCCCTGGCCGCCGCCCTTGCAGTGCTTGCCGGCTGCGCGAACATGACGCCCACCGTGCCGCAGCGCCAGCTGATGCTGGTCGCCAACGACGAGAAGCAGTCGTGGAACGACGCCGGTGTCGTGGCCCTCGGCCCGATGGGGCGCGACACGGTGCAGGTGCTCGACATCGGCACCGACCCGCTGGCGCCCAAGGTGCTCGGCACGCTGCAGCTGGACAACACCATCGCCGGGCCGCCGACCAACCTCGCGATCACGCCCGGCGAAACGCTGGCGCTGGTCGCCAACTCGCTCAACGTGATCGAGGAGAACGGCGCGCGCAAGCAGGTACCCGACAACCGCCTCTTCGTGATCGACCTGACCACCACGCCGCCCAGGCTGCTCGACACGCTGCAGGTCGGCAAGCAGCCCTCGGGCCTGTCGATCAACCGCGCGGGCAACCTCGCGCTGGTGGCCAACCGCGCCGACAACTCGGTGAGCGTGCTGCGCATCGCGGGCAAGAAGGTGACGCTGATCGACACCGTGGCCATGGGCGATTCGGTGGCGCACGTGCGCTTCACGCCCGATGGCAAGCGCGCGCTGGCTGCCAAGTTTCCGAGCCACAAGATCGCGCTGCTCGACGTGAACGGCGAGAAGGTCAGCTACAACAAGGTCGACCTCGCCGCCGGCCTGTGGCCCTACAACGTCGACGTGACGCCCGACGGCAAGCTCGCGCTCACGGCCGACAACGGCAACTCGGGCGCCTCCGACGGCCAGGTCGACACGGTGAGCGTGATCGACCTCGAAGCCGCACCGCCACGCGTGGTCGACAAGGTGGTGGTGGGCGACGGCCCCGAAGGCCTCGCCGTGAGCCCGACCGGCAGGCATGCGGTGGCGGTGATCCTGCGCGGCAGCAACGCGTCGAAGAGCGCTTACTTCTACAACCGCAACGGCTCGGTGGTCCTGCTGAAGATCGACGGCAAGAAGGTCACGCGCGCCAATGAGGTGGAGGTGCGCGGCCTGCCCGAGGGCGCGGTGTGGAGCGCCGACGGCAAGTACCTCTACGTGGGCAACTTCATCGACCAGGACATCACGATCCTGCGGCTCGATGGCGACACGCTGGTGCCGACGGGCAAGTCGTTTCCGCTGCAGGGCCATCCGGCCGCGATGCGCGGGACAATGACGCACTGATCGATCCACACACCCCCGCACGAAAAAGCCATGGCGCAACCCAAACGACAACTCCGCACGCTCGAGCGCGGCATCCTCTGCCTCGTGATCGGCGTCGCCGTTCTGCTGGGGCCGCGCTTCCTGCAGGGCACGCGCTGGTTCGAGATGGTGGCAGGGGCCTATCTGGTCGGCTGGTTCGCGGTGGTGCTGGGCGTGGCGTTGATCGCGGTCGAGCTGGTGAAGCGCGGCAAGCCGCGCCAGTAGCCAACAACCTGGCCTCTCAGGCCTTCTTGCCGCGCAGCTTGCCGACCAGTTCCACCACGGCCAGCACGATGGCGCCGGCCACGAGGCCCACGCCGGCGTTCACGCCCATCGAGCCCAGCGTGCCGAACACGCCGCCCGTGGCCGTGGCCCAGCCCTCGACCGCATGGCCCAGCGCCGGCAAGCCATGCACCAGGATGCCGCCGCCCACGAGGAACATCGCGGCCGTGCCGGCCACCGACAGCGCCTTCATGAGCCAGGGTGCCGCAGCCAGGATGCCGCGGCCCAGGGCGCGCGATGCGGCGCTGGCGCGCTGGCTCAGGTAGAGGCCCGCGTCGTCGAGCTTCACGATGCCGGCCACGAGGCCATAGACGCCGATGGTCATGATCAGCGCGATGCCGACCAGCACGGTCAACTGCGTCGTGAAAGGCTGGCCCTGCACGGTGCCCAGCGTGATGGCGATGATCTCGGCCGAGAGGATGAAGTCGGTGCGTACCGCGCCCTTGATCTTGTCCTTCTCCATCGCGACCACGTCGACCGAGGCGTCGGCCACGGCCTTCTCGTGGCGCTGGGTGTCGGCTTCGTGCTCCTTCTTGTGCAGGAACTTGTGCGCGAGCTTCTCGGTACCTTCGAAGCACAGGAACGCACCGCCCACCATCAGCAGCGGCGTTACCAGCCACGGCAGCCAGGTGCCGATGGCGAGCGCCGCGGGCACGAGGATGGCCTTGTTGACGAACGAGCCCTTGCACACGGCCCAGACCACCGGAATCTCGCGCTCGGCCTTGACGCCGGACACCTGCTGCGCATTGAGCGCAAGGTCGTCGCCCAGCACGCCGGCCGTTTTCTTGGCGGCGACCTTGGTGAGGATCGACACGTCATCGAGAACGGTCGCGATGTCGTCGAGAAGCAGGAGCAGGCTGGTGGCCATGGGGCAAGATCAGGGCTGAAAAAGAAGCGGCGAGCTTATCCGCAGCCGCCACCCGCCCCCTGCAATAACCGTACGCGGGCGCCCTGAACGGGAGCCGGCATGCGAGCTTGCCGGCGAATCAGAGAGCGCCGAGCGCAATGGCCAGCATCGCGGCCAGCGACACGCCGAACAGCGCCAGGCCCACGCGGCGGCGGCGGTGCGTAAGCATCCACAGCGCCACGCCCGAGATCGACAGGAAGATCAGGCTGCCGGCCAGCGTGTCGACCAGCAGGATCCACGGCAGCGGCATGCTGCCGCCCTTGTGCATGTTGGTGAGCGTGGCAACGAAGCCATTGTGCGTAGTGGCGACGCCGACCGAGCGGTTGCCCTGCCAGTACTCGGCCTGCACGATCTCGTTGGGGCCGCCGAAGTTGAACACCCAGTGCGCCGGCTGCATGAGCGCCGGGGCGCTCTTGTCGCCCGTGTCACTCTTGTCGGCCCAGGCGACGGGCTTGGCCGGTTCGATGCGCGAGGCGCTGGGCGGGCCGCTCATGCGCAGCGCCCCCTGCAACCACAGGCTCATCGCCTCGGGCGTTGCCGGCACCGGATCGGGCAGCGCCAGCTGGGCGCGCGTGCGCTCCTGGGCCTGCGGCAGCTTCAGCACGTTGCGGTGGTTGAGCCAGATGCCGCTGAAACCGAACAGCAGTCCCAGCACCGCGCCCCACAGGCCGAACCAGCCATGGGTGCGGCGAATCCATTGCACGGCGGCGGTGCGGCGCTGGTGCGATCGCACGCGCGCGGCGTGGCCGAGGGTGCTGCCGCCGGCGTCCATGTCAGGAAACGTCGCGCTTGAGGCGGATTTCCTCGACGCGCACCGTGCCCAGGGCGGTGGTCTTGGCGGTCTTCATCTCGCGCTTGAAGCCGGCGAGTTCGTGGAAGCGCATGGCGCGATCGTTGCGGATCGGCACCCAGATGGTGACCGTCGTGCAGCCCTCTTCTTCCAGGCCTTCGCGCGCGGCGTCCCAGAGGGCCACGCCCACGCCCTTGCCCCAATGCTCGGGCTTGACGTAGATCGCCCAGATCTCGCCGGTGGTGGGCGGCGTCTTGGGGTCACGCGAGCGGTCGAAGCCGACGAAGCCGACGATCTGGCCGTCGAGCGTGGCCACGTGCACCTGGGGTTCGCTGAATTCGATGGCTTCGCGCCACTTGGCTTCGCGCGAGGCCGGGGCCAGCATGCGCAGCTCTTCTTCGGGGAGGATGCCTTCGTAGGCGGCCTTGGCGGACAGGGCGTGGACCTCGGCAACGGCCTTGGCGTCGCGCATGGTGGCGGGGCGAACTTCGTAATCTGACATGAATGCGGGAAATCGGATGGAACCGCGTATTGTCGCCGCACCGCTAAACTGCCTGCTGTATCCGTCGCAACAACAGGAGAATTCGACATGGCCAAGGGTCAGCAACGCAGCACCAAGGAAGCGAAGAAACCGAAGAAGGACACTTCGCCACCCAAGCCTGTGGGCACCGGCGGCATCGAGCCCGTGCGCACGATCACCACCGCCGTGATCCCCCGCGGCAAGCTCAAGAACAAGTGACCGGTCAAGCGCCAGCCCCCGCGGCCAAAAAGGCCCAGCCACGCAACCCGTTGCACGGGCTGACGCTGGAAGCCATCGTCACGGCGCTGGTCGACTACTACGGATGGGAGCACCTGAGCGAACTCGTGCCCGTCCGTTGCTTCACGCTCGACCCGAGCGTGAGTTCCAGCCTCAAGTTCCTGCGCAAGACGCCGTGGGCGCGCGAGAAGGTCGAGAGCCTGTACCTCTTCATGCTGCGCGAGCAACGCCGCGAACAGCAGCAACAGGAACCGCCGCCGCAACCATGAAGGTCCGACTCGAGCCCTCGGGCCTCGACTTCGAGACCGACGCCGCCACCACGCTCCTGAAGGCCGCCGAAGAAGCCGGCATCGAACTGCCGAGCTCGTGCCGCAACGGCACCTGCCGCACCTGCATCTGCCGGCGGCTGTCCGGCGAAACCCGCCACACCATCGAATGGCCCGGCCTGAGCGCCGAGGAAAAGGCCGAGGGCTGGATCCTGCCTTGCGTGGCACAGGCGCTGGGCGACCTGACGCTCGACGTGCCCGGCGCTCGCGCCCTGTTCGCGGATTAGGCCGGGGGAGGCCTGGCGGAAGGCGCCGCCACCACCAGCCGGTCCCGCTGCGCCAGCGACGGGAACAGCTTGAACCACGTCAGCGCGACCAGCATCGTCCCCACGCCGCCCGCCACCACCGAGCCGACCGGTCCGAGCAGCGCCGCCGTGGCGCCCGATTCGAACTCGCCGAGCTGGTTGCTCGCGCCGATGAAGATCGAGTTGACCGCGCTCACCCGCCCGCGCATCGCATCGGGCGTCTCGAGCTGCACCAGCGTCTGGCGGATCACCACGTTGACCATGTCGGCGCCGCCCGAGACCGCCAGCGCGATCAGCGAGACGACGAAGCTCTTCGAAATGCCGAACACCACCATGCACACCCCGAAGAGCCCCACGGCCAGCAGCAGCGTGCGCCCCACGTTGCGCTCGACCGGCCGGCGCGTGAGCGCGATGGACATCACCAGCGCGCCCACCGCCGGCGCGCTGCGCAGCAGGCCGAGCCCCCAGGGCCCCGTGTGCAGGATGTCCTTGGCGTAGATCGGCAGCAGCGCCACCGCACCGCCCAGCAGCACCGCGAACAGGTCGAGCGAGACTGCGCCGAGCACGGGCTTGCGCTTCCAGATGAAATCGACGCCCGCGAACACGGTGGCCAGCGTGACCGGTTCGCGCGCGGCCGGCGTGTAGGCATAGCGCAGCCGCAGAACCAGCGCGCAGGCGACCGCAAAGAACGCCACGCTGGCGCCGTAGACCACCGCCATGCCCGCCACGAACAGCAGGCCGCCGAGGGCCGGCCCGCCGATGATCGCGCCCTGCATGCCGGCCGAGCTGAAGGCCATCGCGCGCGACAGCATGGCGGGCGGCACCAGCAGCGGCGTCAGCGCCTGCTGTGCCGGCATCTGGAAGGCGCGCACCGCGCCCAGCACCAGCGACAGCCCCAGCAGCAGGCCGCGCGTGTCGTGCTTCTCGAGCACCGCCAGCAGCAGCGCCAGTGCCACCAGTCCCTGCACCGCGAAGCAGGCCGCCACGATGCGCCCGCGATGGTGGCGGTCGACGACATGGCCGGCCAGCAGCGCCAGCAGCAGTGCGGGTACGAACTGGTAGAGGCCCACGAGGCCCAGGTCCCAGGCGCTGCCGGTGAGCTCGTACATGTGCCAGCCGATGGCCACCAGCAGCATCTGCGAGGCGGCGGTGCCGAACAGCCGCGCCGTCCACATCTGCATGAACGGACGCTCGCGCGTCAGGTCGGAAAAGCCGGGGGAAGAGACCGCGGCGCCCAAGGGAATGGCTGCGGCGTCGGTGGAAGAAGCGGAAACAGGGGCGGGGCCGGACATTCGTTCGAGGATAGCCGAGGCTTCATGAGCGCGGCATGAGAGGGCCAAAACGGGCCTGCAACGGGCTCTCTACACTCGGCGGCATCCATGACCGCGCCGCCGCTCCTGCACCCCCTCCACGAAGACCCCTACCTGCTGGTGTTCGACAAGCCCGCCGGCCTGCTCTGCGTGCCCGGCCGCGGCGAGGACAAGCAGGATTGCCTGAGCGCGCGCGCAATGCGGCAGTGGCCCGACGCGCTGATCGTGCATCGCCTCGACATGGGCACGAGCGGGCTGGTGGTGATGGCACGCGGCATCCCCATGCAGCGCGCGCTGAGCGCGGCCTTTGCCAAGCGGCGGGTGCACAAGCGCTATGAAGCCGTCGTCGACGGCGCGATGCCGGTGCGGGCAGACTGGTCGCTGATCGACGCGCCGCTGATGGCCGACTGGCCGCGCCGGCCACTGCAGAAGATCGATCCTGCGGGCAAGCCCAGCGTCACGCGGTGGAAGGCGGTGTCGCTGCTACCCGGCGCGCCCGCCGCGACCCACGTGCTGCTGGAGCCGCTGACGGGCCGCTCGCATCAGCTGCGCGTGCACCTGCTCTCGATCGGCCATCCGATCCTCGGTGATGCGCTGTACGGCGATGCAGCCCTGCAAGCGCGTGCGCCGCGCCTGTTGCTGCACGCGAGCGAGTTGGGATTCGTGCACCCGGTGACGCAGCAAGACCTTTGCTTCAATCGGCCGCCCGATTTCATCGTCTCCTGAGCGATCAGCCGCCCTTGACGACCAGCACGGGCATGTTGGCGTCCTGCAGCACGCGCTGCGTCACGCTGCCCAGCAGCAGTTTCTCGATGCCGCTGCGGCCGTGCGAGCCCATCACGATCAGGTCGGCCGCGATGGCGATGGCCGTATCGACGATGCCTTCGTGCACCACGTGGCCGTCGATCACGCGCTGGTCGCTGTGAAGGCCTTCGGCCGCGAGCGCCGCCACGCCGCGCGCGAGCGCCGCATTGGCACTGGCCGTGGCTGCGGCGAGGTATTCGTTCTGGCCGAGCGCGTAGTCCGCGCCCACACCGATGAAGGGATAGTTGTCGATCACGTGAATCAACGTGATGCGGCTACCGAAAGCCAGCGCGAGGCCGCTGGCCTTGCTGACGGCGAGCATGGAAGTTTCGGAGCCGTCGATCGGAACCAGGATGTGATTGAACATGGCGGGACCTCGCTTTCGTCGCAGACAGACACGACTCACCGTCGAGCCGGACCCCGAATTTAACCCCGATGCCGGAGGGAACCTGTAGGACTCAAGGCAGCGACGGGAAACGGGGCGTCAATCCCCCTGGAAACCCTTGGCCCGGCAAGTGATCACGAGCGTGTCGCGCCAGCCTTCGCCGCCCTCCTCGAGCGGCTGGATCGGCGTCGATTCATGGATCACACGCGCGTCGTCGAGCAGCAGCAGGGTCCACGGTTCGGTCATGGTGAAGCGCTCGCCGCGGCGGCCATTGGCCTCGAACACGCGCGTCTCGCCGCCCTTGATGCCGTGCCTGCCGACGAGTGCCACGGCCACGAGATCGACCCCATCGCGGTGCGCACCTTCGGGCGTCGGCCGGCCGATGCCGCCGGCGGTGTCGATGCGGAACTGGTGCGCTTCCACGTACCAGCGCTGCCGTGTCGTGCCACGCATGTCGCTGCAGGCCTTGCCGAGCTGCCGCAGCAGCCGCTGCCACACGGGTTGTGCCACGGTGGCATCGAGCATCGGCGCAAACCAGCGCTGCATGCCGCCGTGCAGCGCGTTGTATTCGACCGGCTGCCAGTGCGCGCGGTGCGGCACCTGCGTGAGCGTGGCGTGGTCGTCGGCTTCGATGGTGAAACAGGCGTGGCGCCGAGTGCGGTAGCGGCCACCGTCCTTCAGGTAGTCGTCGGGCGGGAGGCCGTTCCAGTCGGCGTGCAGTGCATCGAGCTGCGCGATCGGTGCGCCAAGCCATTCGCCCACACCCTGCGGGCTGAGTACCGCATAGCCTTGCTCGCGCAGTGCGGCGGGCAGCTCGGCCGGGGCGATGAACGGCGGAGTGAAGGCGGCCGTGGTCACTGCGCGCTGACCTTCACGTCCTTCCAGAACGCGACGCGGTCGCGGATCTCTTCGGCTTCGGGCTTGGGGTCGGCGTAGTACCAGGCGGCGTCGGTGTGGAGCTCGCCGTTGACCAGCAGCGAGTAGTAGCTGGCCGAGCCCTTCCAGGCGCAGGTGGTCTTGTGGTTGCTGAAGGTGACGTAGTCGCGGTTGAGTGCGCTCATCGGGAAATAGTGATTGCCTTCGACGATCACGGTGTCGTCGCTTTCGGCGATGGTGACGCCGTTCCAGGTTGCTTTCATGGTCTTGGCTCCAGGGGGAGGGTTGCGGGGCGCTGGCCGTTGCGCTGCCGCACGGGGCCGGGGTATTGTGCCGTTTGCTTGGCACAGTCGCTTTCTTCGTTGCTGTATGTGCCCTGTTGGGGTGTTTGTTTTTCGGGGCCGGGTCTCGGCCCCGGAAGCAAACCTAGGCAACCAGCCAGTGAACACTAAAAAGCTTCTCCGGATCCGTCCAGACAGCCCCAGGTCGAAACCCGGCCCGAACAGCCAAGGCACGAAGCCCTTCAACAGTGAACTTGTGCGAGTACTCCGTATGAATGGTCTCGCCCTCCTCGAACCCGAACGTCTCCCCATTCAGCGAAACGCTCTGAGCCACCCGGCTCACAAGATGCATCTCGATCCTCTGCCGAGGCGCGTTATAGAACGCCGCATGCGCAAACCCGTCAAGATCGAAGTCCGCATCGAGCTCGGCATTGGCGCGCCGCAGGAGATTCAGATTGAAGTCCGCAGTCACCCCTTGCGCATCGTTGTAAGCCGCATGCAGCCGCCCCGGATCCTTGACCAGGTCCACGCCAATCAAGAGCCCTCCGCCACGCAACATCCGGGCAGCCAGTTGCAGGAAGGCCAGTGCCTCTTCAGGCTCGAAATTCCCGATCGTCGACCCCGGGAAAAAACCGACGCGCCGCCCGGCACCCGCCACGGGCGCGGGCAGCACCAAGGGCATCGTGTAGTCAGCGGCAATGGGCTGCACCACCAGCTCCGGATAGTCGGCCTTCAGCCGCTGCGCAGCAGCCTCCAGATGCTCGCCGGAAATATCGATGGGCAGATAGCGCTTGGGCGAGTCGAGCGCATCGAGCAGCAGCCGCACCTTCGTCAACGACCCCGCACCGAACTCCACGATCTCCGCATTCGGCCCGATCTGCCCGGCGATCTCCCCTGCGCACTCGCCAAGAATGCGCAGCTCGGTGCGCGTCGGGTAGTACTCGGGCAGTTCGCAGATCCGGTCGAACAGCCGCGAACCCGCCGCGTCGTAAAAAAACTTCGGCGAAATGCGGCGTGGCGACCGCGCGAGCCCGGCCTGCATCTCGCGTCCGAACTCGGACAACGGCGCGGCGGCTGCGGGCGCAGACGAAGCGCGCGGCTTCGCGGCAGGCACGAACGACAGCGATGAGGACGAGGAAGTTGGATTGCGCATGATCAAAGGTCTTTCGCGAGCCGCAGCCCCGAGAACTGCCAGCGCGCCGCCGGCGGAAAGAAGTTGCGGTAGCTGGGCCGCGTGTGCCCCGCCGGCGTGGCCACGCTGCCACCGCGCAACACCAGTTGCCCCACCATGAACTTGCCGTTGTATTCGGCAGCGATGCCGGGCATCGGCCGGAAGCCGGGGTACGGGTCGTATGAGGAACGCGTCCACTGCCAGACATGGCCGGCCATCTGCGCGATGCCGGGCGCATCGAACGCGGCCTCCCATTCGAATTCGGTCGGCAGCCGCGCGCCGGCCCATTCGGCATACGCGGCGGCTTCATAGAAACTGAGCTGCGAGACGGGTGCATCGGCCTCCATCGGCCGCACACCATGCAGGCCGAACACATGCCAGCCCGCAGCACCCTGCGGCTGCGAACCGAAGCCCAGCCGCGGATCGTCGGACGCGAGCCAGTACGCCGGATGCCGCCACCCGTTCGCCTGCACGGCGGCCCAGCCGTCGGACAGCCAGAGCTCGGGCCGCTGGTAGCCGCCATCCGCGATGAACTGCGCGTAGTCGCCGCAGTTCACCAGCCGGTCGGCAATCGCATGGGGCTGCAGCAGGGCCTTGTGGCGCGGCGTCTCGTTGTCGAATGAGAAGCCCTGCCCCGCATGCCCCACCTCGGCCACGCCACCGGGCTGCGCGAGCCAGCGCGCAGCCGGCGGTACCGCGGCCAGCCGCAGCGCAGGCCCGCCGGCCGGCTTGTAGGCCGGCAGCAGCGGATTGCATGACAGCGCGTGCAGGATATCGGTGAGCAGCAGTTCCTGGTGCTGCTGCTCGTGGTTCAGCCCGAGCGTGACGATGGGCTCGACGGTGGCCCAGTCGAGCCCGCCCTCTTCCAGCAGCGCGACCACCGCCTCGTCCACGTGCCGGCGATAGGCATGCACCTCGTCCACCGACGGCCGCGTCAGCAGGCCCCGCTGCGGGCGCGGGTGGCGCGGCCCCAGCGCCTCGTAGTACGAGTTGAAGAGATAGTGAAAGCGCACATCGAAAGGCTGGTAGCCCGCCGCATGCGGCTGCAGCAGCACGGTCTCGAAGAACCACGTGGTGTGCGCGAGGTGCCACTTGGTCGGACTCGCGTCGGGCATGGACTGGATGCACTGGTCTTCGGCGGAAAGCGGGGCGGCAAGCGCCAGGCTCGCTGCACGCACCTCGCGAAACCTGTCGCGCAGTGCGCTCGCCGCCTGTGTGATCGGCCGGGAAAGCGTCATGGAATCTCCAGTCGGGTCAGCCGCAAGTTGTAGCCCATCCGGGCCGCGGCGGCGCGTAGGACAAAACGCCGCCGGCCCGCCGCGAGCACATCGGCAAAAAGGGCAGCCACTGTGGCACAAGATGGAAGCACGTGCAGGGCGGCTGCGTATCATTCGCCGCATGCAAACGACCAACCCCTCGGGCAGGCCCCAAGTCGTCATCGTCGGCTGCGGCTTCGGCGGGCTCGAAGCCGCGCGCAAGCTGCAGAACGCCGACGTGGACGTGACGGTGATCGACAAGACCAACCACCACCTGTTCCAGCCGCTGCTGTACCAGGTGGCGACCGCGGGGCTGGCGGCGCCGTCGATCGCGGCGCCGGTGCGCGCGCTGTTCCGCAAGCAGCCGAACATCACGACGCTGCTCGGCGAAGTGGCCGGCATCGACCCGGCGACGCGGTCCGTGCACCTGGCCAACGGCGACCGGGTGCCGTACGACCACCTGATCGTCGCGGCGGGCGCCACGCACAGCTACTTCGGGCACGACGAATGGGCGCCCGTGGCGCCGGGACTGAAGACGCTGGCCGATGCCTTCGAGATCCGCCGCCGCGTTCTGCTGTCGTTCGAAAGCGCCGAAATCACGGCCGACCTGGAACACCGCCGAGCCCTGCTCACCTTCGTGGTGATCGGCGCGGGCCCCACGGGCGTCGAGATGGCCGGCACGCTGGCCGAGATCGCCAAGCACACGCTGTCGGGCGAGTTCCGCCACATCGACCCTGGCAGTGCCCAGGTGCTGCTGGTCGAAGGCGGTCCGCGCGTGCTGCAGGCCATGCCCGAATCGCTGAGCCGGAAGGCGCTCGAACAGCTGGAGAAGCTGGGTGTCGAAGTGCGGCTCAATGCGCGCGTGACCTCCATCGACGCCACCGGGCTTGAAGTGCAGACCGGCGGCGGCGCGGACGGTGCACCCGTCGAGAGCTACCGGATCGATAGCAGCTGCGTGGTGTGGGCGGCCGGCGTGGCAGCATCGCCGCTGGGCCGCATGCTGGGCACGGCCACCGGCGTCGAGTGCGACCGCGCGGGCCGCATCAAGGTCGAGCCCGACCTGAGCCTGGCGGGCCGTCCCGAGATCAGCGTGGTCGGCGACCTCGCGGCCGCCATGAGCCACGCGCCCGGCAAGCCGCCCAAGCCGGTGCCCGGGGTGTCGCCCGGCGCCAAGCAGATGGGCCGTGCAGCCGCCGCCAACATCCTGCGCCGCATCGCGGGCCAGCCGACGGTGCCGTTCCGCTATGCCGACTACGGCAACCTCGCCACCATCGGCCGCAACTCGGCCGTGGTCGACCTGGGCACGCCCTTCGGCCCGCTGCGCTTCAGCGGCCGGCTCGCGTGGCTGTTCTGGCTGTTCGCGCACGCGTACTTCCTGATCGGCTTTCGCAATCGCATCGTCGTGATGATGGATTGGGCCGGCGCCTACTGGAGTTTCCAGCGCAACGCGCGCGTGGTGGCGGAAGTGCAAGGCAAGAGCGAATCCTGAGCGATGCCCTCCTCGCCAGCGGCCTCAGGCTCCGATCACACCGCCGTCAGAAGAAGCTGCCCCAGTGCGGCTGCTCGTCGCGCTGCTGCCTGCGCCATTCCCAGGGCGGGGTGGGCTTCGAGTCGGCCCACAGGCCCAGGCGCCGGGCGCGCGCGCTGTCCTGCAGCCTGAACAGCCCGCCGCCGCGCCGGGTGGCCAGGTGGTTGTAGTCGTACACCCAGGCCCAGCCTTCGGCCACCATGCGGCTGCCGGCGTCCTCGCCGTTGCAGCTCACGTCGGCCACCGTGCGGCCGTAGCGGTCGGTGTCGATCTCGGTGATGAGCGCCTGCTCCCGAAAGCAGATGTTGCTCAGCGCCTGCCTGCTGCGCTGGCCGTAGGGCTGGGCTTTCTCGGGCGCGTCGATGGCGGCGATGCGCACCTTCACGCGCTCGTAGGCGCCGATTCGGCCGCAGCGGGCCGTGAGCGTGTCGCCGTCGCTGATGCCGACGACGAGGCAGGTGCGCGGAGCGGCCTGGGTGAGAAGAGGAAAGGCAAGAAGAACGATGGGCAGCGCGCGAAAGTGCATGGAAGAGCCGGATGTGGGCAGAATGGCCGGACCGATCGAGGCTAAGTGATCCGTGCGCAGGGAGGGGTCGGGACACAGATTTTTTCTTTCTTCTGAACCGCGCTTCGAAGGAGACCCCTCACATGCAGGAACCCACCCGGGACGACTGGTTTTTCGCGGCGAACGACGCGTGGGACGCCGGCGCGCACAAGAAGGCGCTGTCGCTGTTTCTCAAGGCGGCGGCCGCGGGCGAGGCCCACGCGCTCAACAGCGTCGGCTACTTCCTCGACCACGGCATCGGCGTGAAGCAGGACAGCGCCGCTGCGCGCGACTGGTACCGCAAGGCCGCCAGGGCCGGCGATATCGCGGGCTGCGCCAATCTCGCCATCTGCTATCGCGACGAAGGCAACTTCCGCTGGGCCCGCTTCTGGTTCGAGCGCGCCTATGCGCAAGGCGACGGCGACGCGGCGCTGGAACTGGGACGGCTCTTTCTCTGGGAAGGACCGAACCAGAATCACCGCAAGGTGGTCGACTACCTGACGAAGGCGATGGCCTCCTCGTATGTCAGCGTGGACGGGAAGAAGGAAGCCGGCAGGCTGCTGAAGTCGCTGGGCCGGAAGTAGGAAAGGCAAGGACGCCCGGGCCAGTTGGCTGGCGCGATCTTACCCATGCCAAATCGACGCGAAAAAGAGCATCATCGTCACTGACGAACCCACGGTGCAGACTGTTCGCGAGGCAGAGCATGACATGGTTCAAGAAGCTTTTCTGGGTCGGCGCCGGGGTCGCCGTGGGGGGCACGCTTGCCGTATTCGCGGTAGACGAACTGAAGACTTCCCGGCTGCAATCGGCCCTGTGGCGCGACCTCGGCAACGGTGCCAGCTTCAGCGTCGGCAACGGTGCCAGCGATGCCATCCGCTTTCCCCACACCGGACCTTACGACGAGCGGCTGGGCTATCACGATCTTCCCGACTTCATCCAGCGCCTGGACTCCCAGGGCTACGCCATCACCCGCCAGGCCCGCCTGTCGCCTCGGCTGATCGAACTGCAGGAGCGCGGGCTCTTCATCCCGTACCGAGAGAAGAACCAGGCCGGCCTGGCCGTGCGCGACTGCCGCAATGCGGCACTGCTGCACACGCGTGTGCCTCAGCGCGCATACGAGCGCTTCGAGGACGTGCCGCCGCTGCTGGTGAGCGCCCTGCTGTTCGTCGAAGACCGCCACCTGCTGGACGCGGAGCCGGCGCAGCGCAACCCCGCGATCGATCCGGAACGCTTCGCGAAGGCCGCGCTCGAGCAGGCGCTGCGGGCGGTCAGCCTGAGCCCTACGGCGACGGGCGGCAGCACGCTGGCGACCCAGATCGAGAAGTACCGCCACTCGCCGCAAGGCCGCACCGGGTCGGTCCGCGACAAGCTGCGCCAGATGGCATCGGCCTCGCTGCGTGCCTACCAGGACGGTGAGGACACGCAGGCGCGGCGCCGCCAGATCGTCGTCGACTACCTCGACACGGTGCCGCTGGCCGCACGCCCGGGCATGGGCGAGGTGCACGGCCTGGGCGACGGCCTGTGGGCCTGGTATGGACGCGACTTCGGCGAAGTGAACCGCCTGCTCGCCGACAACGCCGAGGGGACGGCGCTCACCGACGAAGCGCTGCGGCAGCAGGCCGAGGCCTTCAAGCAGGCACTGTCGCTGATGATCGCGCAGCGCCGACCGTCGCAGCACCTGCTCGGCGACGGCACAGGCCTTGGCCGGCTGACCGACAGCTACCTGCGGCTGATGGCCGAGGCAGGCCTGATTTCGCCCGAGCTGCGCGATGCGGCCCTGCCACTGCCCCTGCGGCTGCGGCCCGAACTGCCGCCAACGCCCCGGCCGGACTTCGTGCAGCGCAAAGCCGCGACTGCACTGCGCACCCACATCTCCACGCTGCTCGGCGTGCCGCGCGCCTACGACCTGGAGCGGCTGGACCTCGAGGCCGAGACCAGCCTGGACGGCGAGGCGCAGGCGATGGTGGCGCGGGTGCTGGCCGGCCTGCGGACGCCCGCCGCGGCCAAGGCTGCGGGATTGTTCGGCTTCCACCTGCTCGATCCGGGTGCGGACCCGGGCCCGCTGGTCTACAGCTTCACGCTGTTCGAGCGGGGCGCGCAGGAGAACCTGCTGCGCGTTCAGGCCGACAACATCGACCAGCCCTTTGACGTGAACCAGGGCGCGCGGCTGGACCTCGGCTCGACCGCCAAGCTGCGCACCCTGGTGAGCTACCTGGAGCTCGTGGCCGAGTTGCACGCCCGCTGGGCCGACCTCTCCCCCGCCCAGCTCTCGGCGCTGGAGAACAATCCGCGCGACCCGCTGGGCGCGTGGGCGCGGCAGTACCTCCTGCGCGCCAAGGATCGCCGCCTCGCGCCGATGCTCGAGGCGGCCATGGAGCGGAAGTACTCGGCCAACCCCGGCGAGGCCTTCTTCACCGGCGGCGGCCTGCATCAGTTCGCGAACTTCGAGCGCTCGAGCGACAGCGAAACGATGACGGTGCGCGAGGGCTTCAAGCATTCGGTCAACCTGGTGTTCATCCGCCTGATGCGCGACCTAGTGCGCCACCACATGTTCGGCGGCGCGTCGGACGCCGAGCGCCTGCTGAACGACCCTGCCGACCCGCGCCGGCGCGAGTTGCTCGCGCGCTTTGCCGATCGCGAAGGCTCGGCCTTCCTCGTCCGCTTCTATCGCAAGTACCAGCACCGGTCGGCTGCGGAGGCCGAAGCCCTGCTGCTGCAGGGCCTGAGGCCATCGGCGCCGCGCCTGGCGAGCGTGCTGTTCACGATCGAGCCCGAGGCCAGCGACGCGCGGCTCGACGAGCTTCTCGTGCAGCGGCTGGGCCGCGGCGCCGGCTCGCCGCGCGCATTGCGGGCGCTGCGCAGTACCTACGCCGGCTTGTCGCTCGCCGATCGCGGCTACGTCGCGCGCGTGCATCCGCTGGAGCTCTGGCTTGTCGGTTTCCTGCAGCGCCAACCCGGCGCCTCGCTGACCCAGGTGCTGGAGGCGAGCGCGCGTGAACGCCAGGAAACCTACGCCTGGCTCTTCAAGACGCGCCACAAGAGCGCGCAGGACAAGCGCCTGCGCGAGCTGATCGAGCTCGACGCCTTCGCGCAGGTTCATCGCTCGTGGCAGCGCCTGGGCTACCCCTTCGCATCGCTGACGCCGTCCTACGCGAGCGCGATCGGCGCGTCGGGCGACCGGCCGGCTGCCCTGGCGGAACTGATGGGCATCCTCGTCAACGACGGTGTACGGCTGCCCACGCAACGAATCGGTGCACTGCACTTCGGGCGCGACACGCCCTACGAGACACGGCTGGAACCGCGCAACGCGAGCGCCGAACGGCTGCTGCCCGCGGAGGTGGTCGCGACGGTACGGCGCGCGCTGGTCGAGGTGGTGAACGACGGCACGGCACGGCGCCTGAAGGGCTCGCTCGTGGACACGCATGGCCGCGCGATCGAGATCGGTGGCAAGACCGGCACCGGAGACCATCGCTACGAGAAGACCGACCGGAACGGACGGGTGATCTCGGAGCGCAAGATCGATCGATCGGCCACCTTCGTGTTCATGATCGGAGACCGCTACTTCGGCACCATCATGGCTTATGTGCACGAGCCCTATGCCGCTCGCTATCGGTTCACGAGCGCGCTGCCGACCCAGTTGCTGAAGTCGCTGGGTCCGCAGCTACTGCCAGTGCTCCAGCGCAACGGGTGCGGGGGAGATCGATAAGACCGACGCGGGATCTATCGCCGCCCTGCTGCTTTCCTCACTGCTTGCCGACGATGGCAAATAGCGCGGCCCGGGTTGTGGGATCAGCCATGTACTTGGCGTAGAGCGGCGACATTCTCCGGATGTATGAAGAAAAGTCCTGCACGTTGGAAAACTGGGCGCCTTCTTTCGTCACGGCAGCACGTGCGGAGACGACTCGTTTCTCCCAGAGCTCCCGCATCAGGTTCGCCGATTTTTTCCCGGCCTTCTGGAACACCGCTTTTTCGTCCGCACTGAGCCGGTTCCACAGTTTGGTGGAGACGACCAATGCTTCGGGAGAAATCATGTGGCTGTCCAGCAATGTGTATTTGGCCGCCTTGTAGTGTCCGGTGGCTTCGTAGGAGACCATGTTGCCTTCGGCGCAATCGATCGTTCCCTTCTGGAACCCATCGAGCACGTCCTTGTAGGGCACCACCACCGGAATGGCGCCCAGCAGCTTGACCATCTCGATGTAGACCTCGGACTGTTGCACCCGAACTTTCTGGCCAACAAGATCTTCTCGCGTGGTCAATGGTTTGTTGGCGCAATAGAACGACCGAGCGCCCCCGTCATACCAGCCGAGCACCACGTAACCCGAAGCCTGCAGTGTCTGCGCCAGTCGCGCCCCTATTTCGCCATCCAGGTAGCGAAACATGTGGGCCGAGTCCGTGAACAGGAACGGGAGATTGAATGCCTTGAGTTCCGGCGCCGCTTCGGACAGTGGCGCCGAATTGAACTCGGCGACATCGATCTCGCCGGCCTTGAGCATCGCTACAGCCTTGCCCTGGTCTCCCAGAACAGCGTTGGAAAACAGCTCGATCTTGTATTTCCCCTTGGTTGCCGCATCCACTTCCTGAATGAAGCTTTTCATCGCCTCCGTCACCGGGTAGCCATCGGGGTGGGTGTTCCAGGCTCGCAACGATGTTTGAGCGTTGGCGGCAACGCCCCCCAAACAGAGGGCCGAGAGGACAAGACTGCAAAGCCGAGAGGAGCGCATAGATAACTTTTTTACAACGAATGTGTTGCAAAGAATAACGGAGAGGATCTTCTGAATCCTGACCATCGAAGTCAGCTTGCGCCCTGCTTTTGAATATGTTTGTACTCATTGCAGTGCAGCTTCAAATAGGGTAGCGCCTGTGAAGCCAGTAATTTCCCCGGCCGATCATGCGATGAAGCGCAAGCACGGCCGCGGGCTCGATCTCGAGAAGATAGTTTGCCTACCCGTCCAGGCAAAGTCGAGCGAGTAGATATTGGGCTGTACTGCGTGCGGCGCAGCAACCTTCAGCGCGCCCGTTGTTTCGAGGCGCTGCGGATCACCTCGATCGAGGTTTGGCTGCTCACGCCGGTTTCGTCGCGCAAGCTGTTGGACAACGGTCTGAACATTGAGCGACTGCGGTGCGCGTTGTTGGAGTCTTGTCACTGCGGAAATCGCCCGATTGCCCCACTGGCGCGCCATGGCGATCTCTCATATGCTGCCGACGTGTACCAGCCACACCCCAGCCAGAGTCTCACCGCGATGTTCCGCGACAAGCCCTACCAAGGTGCCCGGCCGGAAAGTGCGGAGTTCGTCTTCGTGGGGCTAGATGCGAACTACGACGCTCAGATCGAAAGCAGTCCTGCCTACCCCCGTGTGTGGGAGTATCACGACGATGGCGTTGCCTTCTGGTGGCGCCAGAAGGTGCACCACCCGTTTCTTCTGACCGATTACAGGGGTGACGGCCAACACTATCACCGCAACTTCGCACGGACGGGTTTCGAGCCGGAGGACGCGTGCCGCGTGTCGTTTGTCGAACTACTGCACATCCCGACTGTCGGTCGCAGTAAGTTAGTGGCGAAGGACCTGGACCTCGCGCACTTGAAATGGCTGGATGGGATCATCTGGCGTGGTGCCAAGCGGAACGTCTTTCTGTCGGATAAGGTGATCAGGCTCATGCTCGACAGCAGGCGCTTGCTCGACAGCAGGCTCTTCTTCGATCTGCCCGAACCTATTGCGAACCACGTGCTCCCTACGCTGCACAAGATTAAAGAGACGACGATCTACCAGCACCTGCACTTCTCCAACTGGGGACGACGCCTGATGCTTGAGGCGGCCGCCATCGCTCGTCTGCGTACTGACTCGCCGCACCTCTTGCCGTGCTCACTCTGCGCTGAACATAAGGACGCGGCGCATCCGGATGATTGGCTTGGACGCATTGGCCCGGATCGAGAACTGCACTGACCTCACCGGCCGCCGCCACCAAGGTTCAGCAGCAAGCGATCACCAGTCGATTGAAGCGGAGGCAGAGTTGATCGCGCAGCTGCTTTGCCCGATCGCCGTGGTGCGCTACTGCCGGATGCTAGTCGACCCCGTGCATGTCTAACGGCGTGGCGATACCGTGCCTTGCGGCAATGCGCTGCGCCGATGTGGCGATCGACCGCTTCTGCTCATCGATGGCTCTCATGTCCTGCTGGTTCAAGTAGACGAAACCGTTGCGGTTCGCACGGTTCATGATCGCTGCGATACCGCCAATTTGGCTCAGCACGTGCCGCAGAAATTCGCCGATCTCTTGATCTTCGAATTCATGGTGGGCCTTTGATTTCTGCTTGCCGTCGACGGTGCCCTTTCCGATGAGCTCCGAGATTTCTTTAAGGCCCCTCGTCATGTCGTCGAGGTTACCCTCGCAGGACATGTAGTGCCTGACGGCATTGCGCCCCACATAGCCCAACACGATCTTGAGACACTCAATATCGCCATAAGGGTGGATCGAAGAATAGTCCCCGAGACGACGGACCGAGTCGATGATCGTCTGCAGCTTTTCTTCATCACCGAGGTCGACGAGCTTGCCAACGAAGAAGGCGGGATCGACCACCCGGCAGTAGTTGGGAACGGTCGCAGTTCTTGACGCTTTGCAGAAGCCGAAGATGTAGAGCGCCGCGTAGCCGTCCTTCAAGCACTTCCCTGCAGCGTCCTTCTTCTCGAAGGTTGTGATCGTTTTACTGATCTTCTTGGCGTCCGCGACCGAGGTGACCTGCACGGCAATCCCACCATCCTTGTCGTCGTCCGCGGCATCAATAGCCGGGAAGTTCACTCGAATCTGATTCTTGCTTTTGAGGTTCGCAATGCCCACGGCTTTGAAGAACTGGATCGACATCGACTCCAGCAGCCGCGCCATGTCGTTAAAGCCGGCATCCTTGTCCCTCTCAATACGAAGTTGAAGGAGCGCAATATCCTGGTTCAGGTTCTTGATCAGCGATTCAATCAAAACAGCCTCCCTGCTTCCTTTTGTTCGTGTCCTTTTGAGCTTCCCTGCTAACTATGCCGCCTTCGGGTTGCGCTGGGAAGCCGCCGGCGTACTGGAAGACCCTGCCTGACTGGTATGGCAATGCCGCCGCCGGCTCCATCCTGCTGGTGCTCTTGGCCATGGAAGCCACCAGCCCCCTGCAGGCGGCGCAGCGCCTCCTCGACGACCCGCTCCTGCGTCTGGTCAAGCTGGCGGCGGCGCGCTTCGGCCACCGTCAAGGTCCGTCAAGAGGGAGGCGGTCCTCACGTGCATCGCCATGTTGAGTTGTGCGCTCACGCTGCCCAGCAAATGGCTCGGCCCGCCTCCAGGAGGCCCGCTGGCAGGTTTTTCCACCTAGGCGGGCGCGAGGCCCCATCCCAGAGCGAAATCGCGCTGTAAGGCCCTGGCCCCTGAAGGCGAGAAAGGGCACATTGCGCGGTTCCAGCAGCCCCAGCAAATCTCGTGGGGGCCAGCTTAGGCTCGGCGTGTCCTTAGCGCCCCGCACGAAAACTGTCGTTTTCCGTACATTTTTCGTACTCAACCCGTGCACCTGGCTATTGCTATCTATTTAATAGCATTAAATACACGTATCTACTTGCTCTCCACCTCCTGCAGCAGCCGCCACATCACCTTGCCGCTGCCGCTCTTGGGCAGCGCATCGACGAACTGCACCTTGCGCGGGATCTTGTAGACCGCCATGTTCTCGCGGCACCAGTCGATGATCTCCTGCTCGGTGGTGTCCTTGTGCGTGGCGCGCAGCACCACCACGGCCTTGACCGACTCGCCGCGGTAGGCGTCCTTGGTCGAGATGACGCAGGCCTCCTGGATCGCCGGGTGGCGGAACATCAGCAGCTCGACCTCGGCCGGCCACACCTTGAAGCCACTCGCGTTGATCATGCGCTTCAAGCGGTCGGTGATGAAGAAGTAGCCGTCCTCGTCCATGCGGCCCATGTCGCCCGAGCGGAAGAAGCGCTTGCCCTCGAACTCGACGAAGGCGGCGGCCGTGGCGTCGGGGCGCTTCCAGTAGCCCTGGAACACCTCGGGGCCATGGATGATGATCTCGCCCGATTCGCCGATCGGCATTTCGGCCAGCGTGTCAGGGTCGACCACGCGCGCGTCGGTACTCATGAACGGGATGCCCAGGCACTGCTGCTTGGGATGGTCCGACGGGTTGGTGTGCGACGGCGCGGCGGTCTCGGTGAGGCCGTAGCCCTCCTGGTACTTCAGGCCGTACTGCTCGAGCAGGCGCTGCGCCACGGCCTGCGGCATGGCCGCGCCGCCGCCGCCGATGTAGGTCATGCTCGACAGGTCGTAGCTCGCGAAGTTGGGGCTGGCCATGAGGTCGATGACCATGGTCGGGATGTTGGTCCAGGCCGTGACCTTCCAGCGCGAGATGAGCCGACCGGCCACGTCGCGGTCCCAGCGCGGCATGATGATCAGCGTGGCCGCCGCCAGGATCGCCGTGTGCATCATGCTCACCACGCCCGTGATGTGGAACATGGGCACCACGGCCAGCACCACCGTCTCGGAAGTCGACCCGCCCCACAGCTGCCCGGCCACCGCGTTGTGCATCAGGCTCGAATGGTGGTGCACGCAGCCCTTGGGCAGGCCGGTGGTGCCGCTGGTGTAGGGCAGCAGCGCCATGTCGTTGGCGCCCACCACGTGCTCGGGCGGCGGGTGGTTGGCTTCGAGCGTGTCGGTCCACGCGATGGTCTTGCCGCCGTCCAGCGCGGGCAGCGGGTGGCGGGTGGTGAGCCAGTCTTTCCAGGCGGGTGCCGGAGCGTCGTCGCCCGATGCGTCGGCGTCGAAGGCATCGGTGAACTGGGTCACGACCATGTGGTCGAGCCGCTGCTCCACGGGCAGCGCATTGCTGGCCTTGGCCAGCTCGCCCGCCAGGTCGCCGGTGATGATGGCCACCTTGGCGTCGGAGTCGGTGATGTAGTGCTTGAGCTCCTCGGCCCGGTTCATCGGGTTGACCGGCACCACGACGGCATTGGCGCGCAGTATCGCGAAATGCGCGATCACCAGTTGCGGGCAGTTCTGCATGTCGAGGATCACACGGTCGCCGCGCTTCACGCCCAGCGCATGCAGCGCGCCTGCCAGGCGCTCGGCCTGGGCGGCGAAGTCGCGGTAGGTGGTCACGCGGCCGAAGAACACGAGCGCGGGCTTGTCGGGATAGCGTGCGGCCGAGGTGGCCAGGTTGTGCCAGAGCGAGGTGGCGGGGACGGTGATCGAGTGAGGGAGGCGTTTGGGCCAGAACTTGTAATGCGGGCGTTGTTGCATGGTGGGTACAGGCGGGGAAAAGAAAAAGCGACAGCCCGCCAGACTAAGCCGCCACGGCCGCCGCTCCCATGGGGGAAGCCCCCCGGAGCGTCGCCTAGGCGACGCCCATTCTTCTGACGCCCCTCCCCCTTTCGAACCTGCGCACGCGCCGTACGACTACAGACAGCCGCCGGTTTCTGGGCGAACCTGCCGTTCCCTCCACACACCACCCAAGCGAAGGAACCGACATGCCAGCAGACAAGCACGCAAGCGTCCACTGGGAAGGCGCCGGCAAGACCGGCAAGGGCCAGGTCAGCACCGAGACCGGCGCCCTGAAAGACTACCCCTACGGCTTCGCGAGCCGCTTCGAGGACGACAAGCGCGGCACCAACCCCGAGGAGATCGTCGGCGCGGCGCATGCCGCCTGCCTCACGATGGCCTTCGCCTTCGCGCTCGAACGGGAAGGCCTGACCGCCACACGCATCGACACCAAGGCCGCCGTGCGGCTGGCCAAGGACGGCGACGGCTTCAAGATCGACCGCATCCAGCTCGAGCTCGACGCGGCCGTGCCGAACCTCGAGGAAGCCAGGTTCCAGCAGATCGCGGCCGCCGCCAAGGCCGGCTGCCCGCTGTCGAAGGCGCTGGCGAGCGTGCCCGAGATCACGCTGAAAGCCACGCTGGCCGGCTGAGCGCGCTGCCTATGATCGTCTCCTCACAAAAAGGAGACGGATCATGAACAACAAGACTGCCCGGATCGCGATCGCGGTCCTTTCCCTTGCCATCGGCACCACGGCGATGGCCGCCTACCCCGACAAGCCGATCAAGGTCGTGATCGGCTTCCCGGCCGGCGGCCCGCTCGACCAACATGCGCGCCTGCTCACCGACAGGCTGCAGGCCGTGCTCGGCCAGCCGCTGATCGTCGACTACAAGCCCGGCGCGGGCGGCTCGGTGGGCGCCGACGCGGTCGCCAAGAGCCCGGCCGACGGCTACACGCTCATGCTGGCCAACACCGGCGTGGCCGTGATCAACGGCGCGCTCTACAGCAAGCTGCCCTACAACACGCAGCGCGACTTCGTGCCCATCGCGCGCACCGCCATGCAGCCGCTGGCGCTGCTGGTCACGCCGAAGCTGCCGGTGCAGAACCTCAGGCAGTTCGTCGACTACGCCAGGGCGCGGCCCGGCCAGGTCAACTACGGTTCGGCCGGCAACGGCGGCATCAGCCACCTCGTGCCCGAGATGTTCAAGACCGCCACGGGCATCTTCATGGTGCACATCCCGTACCGCGGCAGCGCGCCCGCCTTTACCGACCTGATGGGCGGACAGGTGCAGTTCATGGCCGAGTCGATCCCGCAGGCAGCCAACTACCACAAGCAGGGCAAGGTGCGCGCGCTGGCCGTGACCAGCCGCGAGCGCAACCCCGCCCTGCCCGACGTGCCGACCGTGATCGAGTCGGGCTTCAAGGGCTTCGAGGTGGTGGGCTTCTATGGCTTCTTCGCGCCGAAGGACACGCCGAAAGACGTGGTCGCCAAGCTCGGCGAAGCGTTCAAACACGTGCTGACCAGCCCCGAGGTGCGCGAACGCATGGTGAGCCAGGGCGCCGACCCGGCCTTCCTGGGCAGCGAGGAGTTCGCGCGCTTCCTGGCCGCCGAAACGCCGCGCTGGGAGAAAGCAGTGAAGGCCTCCGGCGCGCGGATGGATTGAACCGGAGCCCGCCGGCGCGTTCAGCTCGGCGTGGCCGCGTGCCGCTCCAGCTGCGCGCGGCTGAGCAGCTCGATGCCGCGGTAGCGCACGCGCAGCGTGCCATCTTCCTCCCACAGCTTCAGCTGCCGGTTCACGCTCTGGCGCGACACGCCGAGCATGAACGACAGGTCTTCCTGCGACACGCCGAGCAGCGTGCCGCCGCCCTCGCCCGGGCTCGATGCGCGCGCGTCCAGCGTCAGCAGCCGGTGCGCGAGCCTCACCGGCAGCGGCATCAGGATCACGTCGTCGATCCACGCCAGCGCCTGGCGCAGCCGCAGGCACACCAGCCGGGTGAAGGCCATGTGCACGTCGGGATGCGCGGCCACCAGCCGGTGGAAGTCGGCCGCCGCGACCACCGCCATCTCGGTCGTGTCGACCGCGCAGGTGTCGTAGACGCGCTCTCGCCCGACCAGCAGCGACACCTCGCCGAACCAGTGCCCAGGTTCGAGCATGGCGATCACCGCCTCGCGCCCGCCCGTTGCGACCACGCTCACGCGCAGTGAACCGCTGACCACGCCGAACAGCGCATCGGGCCGCGAACCCTTGTGGAACAGCGACTCGCCGCGCGCCAGCGTGCGCCGGTGCGCCACCGCGAGCAGCCGCTGCTGCACGTCGTCGGCCAGACGCATGTCGCAGTTGTGCGCCGGTGTCGACGGCGCATGCGGCTGGCTGCTGGAAGAGAGGGGCGTGCGTGGCATCGCGGGTTTGTCCGGAGCGGCGATTGCCAACACCGGACAGTCTTGTTTCAAGGGCGTGCCGATAGTACGCAGCGAGCCCGGGCCGGCGCATTCGCAGCAACCCGATGTCACCTGTCGTCCCTGTCACATGGAGCACACCCCCGATGAACACACAACGCACCGAACTTCAAGCCCGCCGCGAGCGCCTCGTGCTCGATCACTTCGCCGACGAAACCCGGCAGGACTTCGACGCCGTGCTCGGCACCTTCCCGCACCCGCACTACGAGCTGATCCCGAGCGGCGAGGTGCACGACGGCATTGCCGACGTGCGCCAGTACTACACCGACACGCGCCGTGCCTTTCCCGACCAGCGCCACGAGATCATCCAGCTGCGGCACGCCGACGATTCGGTGGTCGTCGAGTTCTGGCTGCTGGGCACGCATCGCGGTCCGCTCAAGGGCCTGCCCCCGACGGGCAACAGCTTTCGCTGCCGCATGAATGCCTTCTTCATCTTCGAAGGCGACCGGCTGGTGTGCGAGCGCGTGTACTTCGACACGCTGACGATGCTGCGGCAACTGCTGGCGGGCGTGCCCGCGGAGCACGTGGCCGCGCTGATGGGCGCACTGTTGGGCCAGCCCGCAGCCGCACGCCCGCAAGAAGCGGCAGCCGCATGACTGCGCCGCGCAACGATGCGCTCGCGGGCCGCCACGCCGTCGTGACGGGTGGCGCGCGCGGCATCGGCCGGGCGATTGCGCAGCGCTACCTCGCGGCCGGCGCCAGCGTCGCGCTGTGGGACCTCGATGCGGCCGTGCTGGCGAATGCGCTGCAAACGCTCGCACCGCTCGGCACCGCGACCTCGGCGGTCGTCGATGTGCGCGACGAAGACCAGATTGCTCGCGCGGCCTCGCAGTCGCAGGAGCGCTTCGGCGGCATCGACATCCTCGTCAACAACGCGGGCGTGCTCGGCCCGACCGTGCCGGCCTGGGAGCACACGCCCGCACAGTGGCGCAACGTGCTCGACATCAATCTGACGGGCGCGTGGCTGTGCTGCCGCGCGGTGGCGCCGGTGATGCTCGCGCAGCGGCGCGGGCGCATCGTCAACATCGCCTCGGTCGCCGGCAAGGAGGGCAACGGATTCAATGCCGCGTACTCGGCGTCGAAGGCGGGGCTCATCGCGCTGACCAAGTCGCTGGGCAAGGAGCTGGCTTCTTCGGGCGTGCTGGTGAACTGCATCACGCCGTCTGCGGCCGACACCGAGGTGTTCGCGGCCGTGCCTGTGGAGCACCGCGAACAGCTGCGGACTGCGCTGCTGTCGCGCGTGCCGATGGGGCGCTTTGTCGAGGTCGATGAAGTGGCTGCGATGGCTGCGTGGCTTGCATCGGATGAATGTTCGTTCAGCACTGGCGCGGTGTTCGACATCTCGGGCGGGCGGTCGATGTACTGAAGGGGCATTCGGGGCGTGAGCACAGGCCACCGGGTACTCCCCTGCGCGAATGTCCCCCGGCCTGCGGCCTCCTCCTTTATTTCGCTGCGGGGAGCACCCGGTGCCCTGCGCACGATGAGCGCTCTGCTCATGCCGGCAGTTCAACCGCTCCCCCGAACAACGCACGACGAATCGAAAAGCAAGCATTCATTTCCAGGAGACGACCATGATCCGAGACCCCGAGCCCACCGGCTTCGCACAGCTGCCGGAATTCGACGGCACACGCAACGCCGCCATGCCGCAGGATCGCCTGCGCGCCATCCGCCATGAGGCCGAAGGCCTGCGCGAGCGGCTGCTCGACGCGCCGCCGGTGCGCTTTGCGCGCAGCTTCAACCTGCTGCGCATTCCGTACCCCGCGTGGTTCGCCTTTACCGGCGTGTACTCGCAGCAACTGCTCAAGCCGCACATGGTCCACCTGCTGGCGCGCACCGTGCTGATCCAGTACGACGACTTCGAGGGCCGCCTGCGCACGCTGCTGTTCACGCCGGCCGACTTCGAGGCCGGCAACGAAACGCCCTACTTCAAGCGCCTGAGCGAGCAGACGCCGAAGTTCCTGCACAAGGCGATCGCGCCGGTCTACCAGACCGTGCCGCAGGCGCTGGCGAGCTGCGGCATCGCGCCGGAGCAAGTCGACTACATCACCTACGACCACCTGCACACGCAGGACGTGCGCCGCTGGCTCGGCAACGCCGGCGCGCCGGGCCTGCTGCCGAACGCAAGGCTGCTGGTGCACCGCCAGGAGCTCGCGAACGTGCAGGGCCTGCTGCCGATACAGGCCGAGTGGTACTGCCCGCGCGGCCTCGACGGCGTGCCGGCCGAACGCATCGTCGCCTTCGACGGCAGCATCCAGCTGGGCCGCGGGCTCGCTCTGGTGCACACGCCGGGCCACACCGAGGGCAACCATTCGCTGGTCTACCGCACCGGCGACGGCCTGCGTGTGAGCAGCGAGAACGGCGTGGCAGCCGACAGCTGGGCGCCTTTGCAGTCGCGGCACAACGGCATCCGCCGCTACGCGCAGGCCACTGGCGCGGAGGTGATCCTCAACGGCAACACGCAGGAGGGCAGCAACGACCAGTACCTGTCGATGGTGCTGGAGAAGACCCTCGCCGGCACCTCGTCCTCGCACGGGTTCAGCAACGTGGTGCCGTCGGCCGAATGCTCGCCGCACTGGCTGTTTCCGGGTGCGCCGGCCAGCCACCTGTGGGGCGAGACGAGCTTCGGCACGCCCACGGTCGCCTGAAGCATCTCGGGCAGGAACAACAGAAGGAGACACACGATGAACACCGCCACCCTCGACGCAGCGGATGCGCGCACCCCGGCAGCAGATACCGCCGCGCGCGACGACGCCGCGCTCTTCCGCAGGATCACCTGGCGCCTGATGCCGCTGCTGTGCGCCTGCTACGTGCTGAACTACCTCGACCGCACCAACGTGGGCTACGCGCAGCTGCAGATGAAGGACCAGCTCGGCTTCAGCGACGCGGTGTTCGGCCTGGGCGCGGGCATCTTCTTCATCGGCTATGCGGTGTTCGAGATTCCGAGCAACCTGATGCTCGCGAAGATCGGTGCGCGCGCGACCCTGCTGCGCATCATGGGCCTGTGGGGGCTGGCGTCGGCGGCGATGATGTTCGCGACCACGCCCACGCACTTCTATGTGCTGCGCTTTCTCATCGGCGTGTTCGAGGCCGGCTTCGCGCCGGGGGTGCTGTTCTACCTGACGCTGTGGTTCCCCTCACACCGCCGCGCGCAGGCCACCGCGCTGTTCTTCATGGCCTTCGGCGCCGCGCCCATCGTGGCGGGGCCCATCGCAGGGCTCACGATGACGTATCTCGACGGCGTGCTGTCGCTGCGCGGCTGGCAGTGGCTGTTCCTGCTCGAAGGGATTCCGAGCGTGCTGCTCGGCGTGGCGGCTTTCCGCTGGCTGTCGAACAGCCCGTCGCAGGCGGCCTGGCTGTCGCCGGCGCAGAAGCAGCGCGTGGCGCGCCTGCTGGCCGAAGACCAGGCCGCCAACGGTGCCACCGGGCGCCACACCTTCGGCGCGGCGATGCTCGACGCCCGGGTGTGGCTGATCGGCTTCATGTCGTTCCTGATCATCCTCGGCATCTATGCGCTGTCGTTCTGGCAGCCCACGATCCTGAAGTCGATGGGGCTCAGCGTGCTGCAGATCGGCTTCTATTCGGTCGTTCCGGCGGTGGCGGGCATCGCGGCCAACATCGTCGTCGGGCGGCATTCGGACCGGCACAAGGAGCGCCGCTGGCATTTCGCACTGAGCGCGGTGGTGGGCGCGGCCGGGCTGGCGCTGACCACGCTGTTCATGCACAACGCCTTCGCCGCCGTGCTGTGCCTGGCACTGGCGGCCATGGGCATTTCCGCCGCGTTCACCGTGCTCTGGTCGGTGCCCGGCAATTTCATGTCGAAGAGCGCCGCGGCCGCGGGCATCGCGCTCATCAGCACCATCGGCGGCAGCGCGGGGCTGGTGGCGCCGATGATGGTCGGCGCGCTCAAGACGCTGACGGGCGGGTTCGCCGCCAGCCTGTATGTGCTGAGCGGGGCGCTGGTGCTGTCGGCATTGCTCATGCTTGTGGCACTTCCGGCCAGCGCACTGGGCCGCACCAGGCACTGAGCACGCGCCCGCCGGGGCCCCGGGGCAGGGCCATGTCCCATTTCGGTGCACAGATCTTGCATACCAGTTGGCACAGAAGCTGCTGGTATGCAGGCCATGGCCACTTCCGCATCCCAAATCAGTGCACGCATCATCGAAGCGGTGATGGCGCAGAAGCTCGCGCCGGGTTCGCGCCTGGGCGAGCAGCAGTTGGCGATGCTGTTCGACTGCAGCCGCACCATCGTGCGAGAGGCGCTCACGCGGCTGGCGGCGCGCGGCATCGTCACGGTGAGCGCACGGCGCGGCTGGTTCGTCATCGAGCCCTCGCAGGACGAGGCGCGCGAGGCCTTCGAGGCCCGGCGCGTCATCGAACTGGGGCTGATCCGCAGCGCGGGCAGCGCCGGCAAGATCGACAAGGCCGCCCTGCGCGAGCTGAAAGCGCACCTTCAGCGTGAAAAAGCCGCACTGAAAGAGAGCGACGTCGGCAACCGCAGCTTTCTGCTGGGCGACTTCCATGTATGCCTGGCCGAATGCCTGGGCAACACGCTGCTGGCCGATACGCTGCGCGACTACACCGCGCGCACCACGCTGATCGCCATGCTCTACCAGTCCACGCACGACGCGGTGCAGTCGTGCGAAGACCACGTGCAGATCGTCGCGGCGCTGGAGCGCGGCGACCACGCCGCCGCCGAGGCGCTGATGGCCGCGCACATCGGCACGGTGCAGTCGGCGTTGCGCGTGCAGGCGCCCGCCGATCCGCTCGCGCAGCTGCGCGATGCGCTGGCGCCGCTGCAGAACACGAACACCGCCGCCGCAGCGGCGCCCAAGGGCAAGCGCCGCAAGGCGGCCGCATCCCCTGCTTCCGATTCTTCGACTTACCTAGGAGCCTTGCTATGACCTTCTCTTCTCCGTCCAAACGCCGCTTCGCGCTCGCACTGGCTTCGCTCGCCATGATGGCCGCCACGGGCGCCGCCCAGGCCCAGAACGCACTCGACAACGTGCTCAAGGCCAAGACCATCAAGATCGCCGTGCCGACCGACTACCCCCCCTACGGCTCGGTCGACAGGAACATGAAGCCCCAAGGCCTGGACATCGAGATGGCCGAGCTGATCGCCGCCAAGCTGGGCGTCAAGGTCGAGCTGGTGCCCGTGACCAGCGCCAACCGCATTCCGTACCTGCAGACCCGCAAGGCCGACCTCGTGATCTCCACGCTCGGCAAGAACGCCGAGCGCGAGAAGGTGATCGACTTCACCTCGGCCTACGCGCCCTTCTTCCAGGCCGTGTATGCGGCCAAGAGCATGAAGCTCACGAGCTTCGCCGACATGGCCGGCAAGACCGTCGCCGTGACGCGCGGCGCAATGGAAGACCAGGAACTGAACAAGGTGGCCCCACCGAACGTCGACTACCGCCGCTTCGAGGACAACAACGCGACGATCGCGGCCTTCGTGGCCGGCCAGACGCAAACCATCGCGACCAGCGCGGCGGTCGCCGGCGACATGCTCGCCAAGAATCCGAAGGTGAGCGCCGAGTTCAAGCTGCTGCTGAAAGACAGCCCCTGCTTCGTCGGCGTCGCCAAGGGCGAAACCGCATTGAAGACCAAGGTCAACGAGATCATTGCCGCCGCCAAGAAGGACGGCACGCTGGACGCCATGTCGAAGAAGTGGCTCGGCAAGGCCGCCGGCGAGCTGCCGGTCTGAACAAGCGCTCCCCCATGCTTCGCGCACTTCGTGTCGCTGCGCACACCCCCTCGCCGGGGGCAACGCCTGCGGCCCGGCAAAGCCGGTTCCGCGGCGTTCCACGAAGAGAAGACTGACTTATGAACATCGAGTTTGATTTCGGCGCGGTGCTCTCCGAGTGGCCGCTGCTGCTTCGCGGGGTGGCGTGGACCATCGGCCTCACCGCCGTGGGCACCGTGCTGGGCATGATCGTGGGCACCTTCTGCGCGTGGGCGCGTGCCAATGGCCCTGCATGGCTGCGCGCCATCGTGGGCACCTACGTGGAGCTGATCCGCAACACGCCCTTCATCGTGCAGCTGTTCTTCATCTTCTTCGGGCTGCCCGCGGCGGGCGTCAAGCTCACGCCGGAGACGGCATCGATCATCGCGATGGTGATGAACCTCGGGGCCTACTCCACCGAGATCATCCGCGCCGGCATCGAGGCCACGCCCAAGGGGCAGATCGAAGCGGCCGTGAGCCTGGCACTCAGCAAGGCGCAGGTGTTCACCCGCGTGGTGCTGCCGCCGGCACTCAAGAAGGTGTGGCCCGCCATGGTGAGCCAGATCATCATCGTGATGCTGGGCTCGGCCGTATGCGGGCAGATCTCCACCGAGGAGCTGAGCTATGCGGCCAACCTCATCCAGAGCCGCAACTTCCGCGCCTTCGAGGCCTTCATCGTTGCCACGCTGATCTACCTGGCCCTGGCGGTCGCGCTGCGGCGGCTGCTCAACTGGGCCGGGCCGAAATTCTTCTTCGGCCGCTGAACGCGGGAAAGCCACACACACCATGGTCGATTTTTCCCTCTGGGACATCCTGCGCAACCTGCTGATGGCGCTGCGCTGGACTGTCGTGCTGTCGCTCATCGCCTTCATCGGCGGCGGACTGGTCGGCGCCTTGCTGCTGTTCCTGCGCCTGCGCGGCGGCAGCGCCATGAACCGCGCCGTCGGCCTCTATGTGCAGCTGTTCCAGGGCACGCCGCTGCTGATGCAGCTGTTCCTCGCCTACTTCGGCATCGCGCTGTTCGGCGTCGACGTGTCGGCGTGGACCGCGGCCAGCGTGGCGCTCACGCTGTACACCAGCGCCTTTCTCACCGAGATCTGGCGCGGCTGCGTGGCCTCGATCCCGAAGGGCCAGTGGGAGGCCTCGGGCAGCCTGGCCCTGAGCTTCGCCGAGCAGATGCGCCATGTGATCCTGCCGCAGGCCGTGAAGATCGCGGTCGCGCCGACGGTGGGCTTCCTGGTGCAGGTGATCAAGGGCACGGCGCTCGCCTCGGTGATCGGCTTCGTCGAGCTCACCAAGGCCGGCAGCATGATTTCGAACGCCACCTTCAAGCCCTTCGTGGTGTTCAGCTGCGTGGCCCTGCTTTATTTCGTGCTGTGCTTCCCCGTGAGCCTGTACGCCAAGAACCTCGAGAGGAAGACCCATGGCCGCCGTGCTTGAACCGCAACAACAGCAACCCGCCACCTCGGTGGGCGCCCCCATCGTGCGCATCACCGCGCTGCGCAAGTCCTACGGCACCAACGAAGTGCTGAAGGGCATCGATCTCGACGTGAAACGCGGCGAGGTGATCGCCATCATCGGCAAGAGCGGCTCGGGCAAGAGCACGCTGCTGCGCTGCATCAACGGGCTCGAGGTGTTCCAGGAAGGTTCGCTCACCGTCGACGGCAAGCCGCTGCTGCACGAAAGCACCATGGCCATGCGCGAGCTGCGCCAGCGCGTGGGCATGATCTTCCAGAGCTTCAACCTGTTTCCGCACCTCACGGTCGGCAAGAACGTGATGCTCGCGCCCACGCTGGTGAAGAAGCGTAGCAGCATGGAGGCGGCCTCGCAGGCGCGCAAGCTGCTCGACCGCGTGGGGCTGGCCGAGAAGTTCGACGCCATGCCCGACCAGCTTTCGGGCGGCCAGCAGCAGCGCGTGGCCATCGCGCGCGCACTGGCAATGGAACCGGCCGTGCTGCTGTGCGACGAGATCACCTCGGCGCTCGACCCCGAACTGGTGGGCGAGGTGCTGCGCGTGGTGGAGTCGCTGGCCGACGAGGGAATGACGCTGCTGATGGTGACGCACGAAATGAGCTTCGCGCGCAAGGTCAGCGACCGCGTGATCTTCATGCACCAGGGACGTGTGCACGAGATGGGGCCGCCGGCGGAGCTGTTCGGGAATCCGCAGACGGCGGAGCTGAAGCAGTTTCTTTCTTCGCTGCACGATTGATTCTGGCCTGGGTGCGCTGATCCATCGCACTGGCGGGAACGTTCCCGCCTGTGGCAAGCTCGGAGCCCCCATGAACCTCCGCACCCCGTTTCCCACCTCCCGCCGCCGGGTGCTGCGCGCGCTGCTGGGCGCCGCGGCCCTGCATGCGCCCTTCGCGGCGCTGGCCGGCTTCAATTTTTTCACGAGCGAATACACCGCCACCCGCGACGAGCTGCAGATGCAGATCGCCAAGCGTTTTCCGGTGGCCGAGCGCTACGCCGAGATCTTCATGGTCGGGCTGCGCGATCCTCAGCTGGGCCTCGACGCGCAGGCCAACCGCGCAGCCATCACGGCCACGCTGACCATCGCGAGCCCCCTGCTGGCGGCGTCGCCGGTGCAGGGCGTGGTGTCGGTCAGCAGCGCACTGAAGTACGACGCAGCCGCGCGCGCGCTGCGGCTCGACCAGCCCAAGGCCGAGCGCATCGAACTGCAGGGTATCGAAGGCCGCGATGCCGAGCGGCTGCAAAAAATCGGCGCCCTGGTCGCGCAGGAGCTGCTGCAGGGCCAGGTGCTGCGCAGCTTCACGGCCAACGAACTGACGGTCGGGCGCAAGACCTACGAGATCGGCGACATCACTGTGCAAGACGACGGCATCAAAGTGCAGCTCAAATGAAATACGTCCTCCTCGCCTCTGCCCTGCTCGTCGCCGGCTGCGCCGCCATCGCACCCACGGCCAAGCAGCACTTCGACCTCGAAGCCCACCGCGGCGGACGCGGGCTGGCACCCGAGAACACGCTGGCCGCGTTCTCCAACGCCATCGACCTGGGCGTGACCACGCTCGAACTCGACATCGGGCTCACGGTCGATGGCGTGGTCGTGATCTCGCACGACACCTCGCTCAACCCCGACCACACGCGCGACGCCAGCGGCGCCTGGCTGGCACCGAACAGCGGCGCGTCGATCCGCTCGCTCACGCTGGCGCAGCTGCAGACTTACGACGTGGGCCGCCTCAATCCGGCGAGCAACTACGGCAAGCAGTTCGCGCTGCAGCAGCCGCGCGACGGCGAGCGCATCCCGACGCTGGCCGCGCTGTTCGCGCAGGTGCAGGCGCGCGGCGCCGACGCGGCAACGGTGCGCTTCAACATCGAGACCAAGATCGATCCGACCAGGCCGGAGGAAACCGCCGCGCCCGAGCCGATGGTGCGCGCGCTGCTCGCCGAGATCGACAAGGCGAAGATGGCAGGCCGCGTGACGATCCAGAGCTTCGACTGGCGCACGCTGGCGCTGGTCGGCAAGCTCGCGCCGCAATTGCCCCGCGCCTACCTGACGACGCCCCGCACGCTGAAGGACAACCGCTGGACGGCCGGGATCGACGCGGCGGGCTTCGTCTCGGTGCCGCAGATGGTCAGGGCCGCATCGGCCAACGCACCGGGCCCGGTGATCTGGTCGCCGGCCTTCGCCGACCTGACGCCCACCGTCATCAAGGAAGCGCAGAAGCTCGGCCTGAAGGTGCTGCCCTGGACCGTGAACCAGCGCGCCGACATGCAGCGGCTGATGGACTGGGGCTCGGACGGGATCATCACGGACTACCCGGACATCCTGCRCGACCTGATGCGCGAGCGCGGGTTGTCGCTGCCGCCGCCCGGAAAGAACAAGCAATGAGCGCCGCCCAGCAACTCGACGCCATCGCCGCGCGCATCGCGGCCCTGCGCACCGATGGCGGCGGATCCGTCACCACGCTGTCGAACGAAGCCCGCGCCAGCACCGAGTTGCTCGGTGCCCTGCCACCGCGCTACGGCGAGGTGCTGCTGAGCCTGCTCGACCGGCTGGAGTCGAGCGCGCTCTTCAGCGAGGAAAGCTGCTCCTTCAGCCAGAAGGACCTGCTCGACAACCTGCAGGTATGGGTGGACAAGGCCCGAGGCCAGCTGGTGTCTTAAGAGCGCAGGTTTATCATCCCGCCCATGCGCACCCTGCTGCTCGCCCTCATGATCGCCCTGCTGCCCATCCGCGGCTGGCTCGGCGATGCCATGGCGATCGAGATGGTGCGGCATTCGCTGCCGGCGGCTGAGGCAGCCGTGTCCATGGCGACTGCGGCCACCGAAGCCCACTGCCACGAGGCGATGGAGGCCGGCAACAGCATGGACATGCAGATGGACATGGCGGACCACGCCGGTTCACATGACAACCACAGCAGCAACGACGGCGCCGGCCATCAAGGCTGCGGCACCTGCACCGCCTGCCAGGTCTGCCACACGGTGGCCCTTGGCGGCATGCCCCTCGTCGACATCGTGCACAGCGCGCCCCAGGCGCCGCCTGCGGCACACGCGGCCCGCTTCGCCAGTGCAGAGCCCGTTGCGGGCCTGAAGCCGCCCATTTCCTGATCTCCCTGCCCGTAGTCCGTCCGCGGTGAGCCCTTTCCGGCTCGCGGCGTCCGTCGTATTGCTCATGGAGATCGAGCGTGAACCCCATTGTTCGCCGGCAGCCTGCCGGCCCCCCTTGCTATCGAAGAAGTAGCGCGCTGCTCAAACGCGCCACTGCACTCGCGAGCGTCCTGATACTGGCCGGCTGCGCCAGCCTCTCGCCCGACGGCGGCACCGCCGACGTGCAGGCGCTGGTCAACGGCAACCCGCTGATGGCGGGCACCGCAGCCCAGCGCACGCCCGACGAAGCCTCGCAAAAGAGCGTCGATGCCCTGCTTGCCAAGCCGCTGGACGTCGAAGCCGCGGTACGCATCGCACTCATCAACGGCCCGCGCGTGCAAGACGCCTTCGCCACCCTGCAACTGAGCGATGCCGACCGTGTGCAGGCCGCGAGCCTGCCGAATCCGGTGCTTTCCTTCAGCCGGCTGGCGCAGGGCAGCGAGCGCGAGTTCGAGCGGATGCTCAGCTTCAACGTGGTGGGCCTGGTCACGCTGCCATGGCAGGCCCGATGGGCCGGCCAGCGGCACGAGGCGGCCAAGCTGCAGGCTGCGCAGAGCGTGCTGACGCTCGCCGCTGACACTCGCCGCGCCTGGGTGCGCGCGGTGGCGGCGCAGCAGAGCGTGGTCTACCTGCGCGACGCGAAGGAGGCCGCGGAAGCCGGCGCCGAACTCGCGCATCGCATGGCCCAGGTCGGCAACTGGAGCGCGTTGCAGCGCACCCGCGAACAACTGCTGCTGGCCGACGCGGCCGCGCAGCTCGCGCGTGCCGAGCAGGCGGCTGTCGCTAGCCGCGAGCAGCTCACGCGCCTGATGGGCCTGGGCGGCGCTCGCGCCGGCTACACCCTGCCCGACCGCCTGCCACCGCTGCCGCAAGCCGCGCCCGAACTGGGCGACGTGCAGGCGCTGGCGCTGCGCGACCGCCTCGACGTGCGTTCGGCGCAAGCACAGAACACCGCCGTGGCCGGCTCGCTGGGCCTGACGCATGCCACCAGCGTGATCAACGCGATGGAGCTCGGCGTGGTGCGCAACACCACCTTCGACAACGACGCCGATCGCACGAAAAAGACCAAGCGCGGCTTCGAACTCGACCTGCCCATTCCGATCTTCGACTGGGGACAGGCCCGCAATGGCCGCGCCGAGGCGCAATACCTGCAGTCGGCCGCCCGCGTGCGCGACGTGGGCGTGCTGGCCGCGAGCGAGGCGCGCGAGGCATGGCAGGGCTGGAACACCGCCTACACCCTCGCCCGCCGCTACCGCGACGAGGTGCTGCCGCTGCGCAAGAAGGTCAACGAAGAGATGGTGCTGCGCTACAACGGCATGCTCGCGAGCGTGTGGGAACTGCTCGGCGAGACGCGCGCCAGCATGCTCGCGGTGAACGCGGGCATCGAGGCGCAGCGCGATTTCTGGCTGGCGGACACCGATCTGCAGCTGGTGCTCACGGGGAGTTCGCCCGGTGGCATGACGGCGCTGCAGACCGCTGCGGCCGGTGACGCCCCCGCCAAGGGAGGCCACTGACATGAACCGCCGCAACTTCTTCGCAGGCGCGGCCACAGCCGTCGCCGCAACCACCGTAAGCCGTGTGGCCATGGCCGCGCTGCCCGAACCGGTGTCGCGGGGCTCCACCGCCACCGCGCCGCCACTCGTGCCGCCGAACGGCCGCTCCTACAACCCCGTCGTCACGCTCAACGGCTGGACGCTGCCCTGGCGCATGAACGCCGGCGTCAAGGAATTCCACCTCGTCGCCGAACCCGTGGTGCGCGAGATGGCGCCTGGCTTCAAGGTCAACATGTGGGGCTACAACGGCCAGTCGCCCGGCCCGACCATCGAGGTGGTCGAGGGCGACCGCGTGCGCATCTTCGTGACCAACCGGCTGCCCGAGCACACCACCGTGCACTGGCACGGCCAGCGCCTGCCCAACGGCATGGACGGCGTGGGCGGCATCACTCAGCCGCACATTCCGCCGGGCAAGACCTTCGTCTACGAGTTCACCGCGCGCCGGCCCGGCACCTTCATGTACCACCCGCACGCCGACGAGATGGTGCAGATGGCGATGGGGATGATGGGCTTCTGGGTCACGCACCCGAAGGAGAGTCATCCGCTGATCGAGCCCGTGCAGCGCGACTTCTGCTTCCTGCTCGGCAGCTTCGACGTGGAGCCCGGCAGCGCCACGCCCAAGGTCAACACCATGACCGACTTCAACATCTGGAGCTTCAACAGCCGCGTGTTCCCGGCCATCGACACGCTGAACGTGCGCAAGGGCGACCGCGTGCGCATCCGCGTGGGCAACCTCACGATGACCAACCACCCCATTCACATCCACGGCCACGAGTTCGAGGTGACCGGCACCGACGGCGGCCCCGTGCCGCGCACCGCGCGCTGGCCCGAGGTGTCGGTTGACATCGCGGTGGGCCAGATGCGGCAGATGGAATTCATAGCCGACGAGGAAGGCGACTGGTCGCTGCACTGCCACAAGGCGCACCACACCATGGGGCCGATGGGCCACGACGTGCCGACCATGATCGGCGTGGACCACAAGGGCGTGGCCGAGAAGATCCGCAAGCTCGTGCCCGACTACATGGTGATGGGAGACAAGGGCATGGCGGACATGGGCGAAATGGAAATGCCCATCCCCGACAACACCGTGCCGATGATGACCGGCACCGGCCCCTTCGGATCGGCCGAGATGGGCGGCATGTTTACGCTGCTGAAGGTGCGGCGCGACCAGAAGCCCGGCGACTACCGCGATCCGGGTTGGTTCAAGCACCCGGCCGGCACGGTCGCACGCGAAGTGCCGAACGCGAACGTGCCGCCGGCCACGCGCAAGGAAACGCCCGCACCGTCGATGAAGAACAGTAGCCCCGACGCAACCGTGCGCAAGCCCTCCGGGCATGGCGCACACAACCACTGATTCCTTTACCCCTTCCTCTCTGGAGCTCAACTCATGAACAAGACACTCATCAAGTCCATCGCCGCGGGCCTCGTGCTCGCGGCTGCCACTACTGCTTCGTTGGCCCACGAGGCCCACAACGGCCCCAAGCCCAAAGGCGCTGCCACGCTCGCGCCCGAGCAGAAGGCCTGGGGCATCGCAGGCAAGGCCAATGCAGTGAAGCGAACCATCGACATCGCGATGGCCGACGACATGACTTTCACGCCCTCGGTCATCGAAGTGCGCGAAGGCGACACCATCCGCCTGCGCCTGAAGAACCGCGGCAAGGAACTGCACGAACTCGTGCTCGGCACCACCGCCGAGATCGAGGCTCACGCGGCCATGATGAAGAAGTTCCCGGACATGGAACACGACGACCCGTGGATGGTGCACGTGCCCGCCGGCAAGACCGGCGACATGGTCTGGACCTTCAACCGCGCCGGCGACTTCGACTTCGCCTGCCTCGTGAAGGACCACTACGAACTCGGCATGGCCGGCCGCATCCGCGTGCTGGCTGCCGCTGGCAAATCCTGAAGGAGAAACCATGCAACGAAGAAACCTGCTGCTGGCACTGGCTTCCACTGCCGTGCCTTTCACAGCGATGGCCGCGGCACCGATGGTCGAGATCTGGAAAGACCCGAACTGCGGCTGCTGCCAGGACTGGGTCAAGCACCTCAACAAGAGCGGCTTCGCCACGCGCGTGCACGACGAAGGCAACGCAGCCGCGCGCACCCGCCTGGGCGTGCCTGCCAAGCTGGGCTCGTGCCACACGGGCCTCGTCGGCGGCTACGCCATCGAAGGCCACGTGCCCGCACGCGAAGTACAGCGGCTGCTCAAAGAAAAGCCCAAGGCCGTCGGCCTCGCCGTGCCCGGCATGCCGGTCGGCTCGCCGGGCATGGATGGCCCCGCCTACGGCGACCAGCGCGATCCCTACGACGTGCTGCTGGTGCTGGCCGATGGCAGCACGCGCATCTATCAAAGCTATCGCTGAATCAACCGACAACCGAGGAAAGCAAACTCATCATGAAGAAACTGTTCACCGCACTCTGTGCCGCCCTGCTCGCTGCAACCGCCTTCGCGCAAGCTGCATTGCCGTCCGTCGAAGGCGAGGTCCGCAAGATCGACACCGACGCGAAGAAGATCACGCTGAAGCACGGCGACATTCCCAACCTCGAGATGACGGGCATGACGATGGTCTTCCGCGTGAGCGACCCTGCGTTGCTCGCGAAGGTGAAGCCGGGCGACAAGGTGCAGTTCACGGCCGACAAGGTCGATGGCGCGCTCACGGTGCTGTCGATCGCACCGGCGAACTGACGCGCTCGGCATGTCGGCTGGCCCTATGGCTTGAAGCGGCCCGGATCGAACGGGGCCAACGGTATCTCCGCCGCAACGCCCGCGAGCAGTTGCGCCGCCAGACGCCCCGTGCGCGCCGAGCCGCACAGGCCCACGTGACCATGCCCGAAGGCCAGGACGATGTCGGCGCTGGCGGCGGCCGGGCCGATGCAGGGCAGTCCGTCGGGCAGGCTCGGGCGATGGCCGAGCCAGTGCTTCGCCGGCGATGCACCTGCAGCGAGCGCGGGAAACATCGATTGCAGATGCCGGTGCAGGATCCCGGCGCGGCGCCAGTCGGGCGCCGCTTCGAGGCCGGCAATCTCGACCTGCCCCGCCGCGCGCAGGCCGCCGTCCATCCAGTGGGCGATGAGCTTGCCGTCGGCCACCATCGTCGGGGTGCGCGGGCCGGCCGCGGCGTCTTCGATGACCACGTGGTAGCCGCGCTCGGACTCCAACGGCACCGCGGAGCCGGCCGCCGCCGCGAGCGGGCCCGAGCGCGCACCGGCGCAGATGGCGGCGCCGTCGCAGGCGATGTCGCCGGCCTCGGTGCGCACTGCGCGCAGCCGCCCGCCATCGACGAGAAAGCCCGTCGCGCGGGCGGTGATGCGTTCGGCGCCCGCATCGAGCGCATGCCGCGCCAATGCGGCCACGTAGGCGCCCGGATTGCGGCAATGGCCGGCTTCGGGCACGAAGATGCCGAGCGTGTAGCGCGCATCCAGATCGGGCTCGCGGCGGCGCAGCTCGTCTTCGCTCCACTCGTTCCATTGGATGCCCACATGCCGGCGCACGCGCCAGCCCAGCGCGTCGCCATCGAATTCCGCGCGCGAGCGATAGGCATGCAACAGCCCGCGCCGCTCGATGAGCTGCGGCACGCCAGCCTCGGCCGCAAGTTGCGCGTGCAGCGCGGGCGCATCGACCAGCAGCGTGCGCAGCGCGTCGGCCGTGCGCTGCACGCGCGCCTCGGTCCAGCCCGAAGCCAGGTAGCGCAGCAACCACGGCAAGGCGCGCGGCAGATAGCGCCAGCGCAGGGCGAGCGGACCGAGCGGGTCGGCCAGCCAGCCCGGCACCTTGCGCCAGGCGCCCGGCAACGCAGGCGGCACCACGGAGTGCGACGACAGCCAGCCGGCATTGCCGTAGCTCGTGGCCTGCGGGCCGCCCGGTTCGCCGGGCTCCAGCACCGTCACGCGCAGGCCCGCGCGCAGCGCCTCGATGGCGGTGGCGCTGCCCACCGCGCCCGCGCCGATCACCACCACATGGCGGCGTCCGCCACCGGGAGAGAAACTTCTTGCAACTGTCATGACGAGGATCGTAGAGGGTGCGGTCCCATAATCGGCCGCCATGCCAGCCTCAGTTTCTGCTCCCTCCCAATCCGCCGGTTCCATCACCGACGTCGCCGGCATCGAGGTCGGCCATTTCTCCGACACCCGCCGCCCCACCGGCTGCACCGTGGTCATGGCGCGCGACGGCGCGGTGGCCGGCGTGGACGTGCGCGGCGCCGCCCCCGGCACGCGCGAGACCGACCTGCTCGCGCCCGGCAACCTCGTGCAGCAGGTGCACGCCGTGATGCTCGCGGGCGGCAGCGCCTGGGGCCTCGCGGCCGCCGACGGTGCCATGCGATGGATGGAAGAACGCAACATCGGCATGGACGTGCGCTTCGGCATCCTGCCCATCGTGCCGGCCGCCGTGCTGTTCGACCTGCCCATGGGCGATGCGCGCATCCGCCCCGATGCCGCCGCCGGCTACGCCGCCTGCGAGGCCGCGAGCACCGCGGCGCCCGCCGAAGGCAACGTGGGCGCGGGCACCGGCGCGCTGGTGGGCAAGCTCTTCGGTGTGGACCGAGCGATGAAGGGAGGTGTCGGCACCGCGTCTGTCACGGTCGGCGGCGTCACGGTCGGCGCGCTGATCGCGGTCAACTCGCTGGGCGACGTGATCGACCACAACACCGGCCAGCCCGTGGCCGGCGCGCGCACCGAAGACGGCAAGGCGCTGCTCGACACGCGCCGCGCGCTGCTGCGCGGCGACAGCCCCAAGCCGCTGCTGGCGGGCACCAACACCACCATCGGCGTGATCGCCACCGATGCGGTGCTGACCAAGGTGCAGGCCAACCGGCTCGCCATGGTCGCCCACGACGGTCTGGCGCGCGCCATCAACCCGGTGCACACCATGAGCGACGGCGACACGCTGTTCGCGCTGGCTACCGGCCGCGTGCCGCTGGAAGGCAGCGCGCCGGGCATGACGGTGCTCAGCACCATGGCGGCCGAGGCCGTCGCGATCGCCACGCTGCGCGCGGTGCACGCAGCGCGGTCCGTGACCGTGGGCGAGTTGCACATTCCCTGCGCGGCCGATCTCGCCACGCCGCGCGGCTGAACACGGAAGAGACACCATGGCGTTTCCCAGAACCTTGAAACTGATCCTGCTGTCGATCCGCGACCTGATCGCCTCGGCCGGGCCGATCGTGTTCATCGTGATCGGCCTGCTGATCGCCGCCTACTGGTGGCTGCAGCCACAGCCGCCCAAGCACGTCACGCTCGCCACCGGCCCCACGGGCAGCGCCTATGCACAGTTCGGCAAGCACTACGCGGAAGCGCTCAAGCGCGCCGGCATCGAGGTGGAGCTCAAGCCCACGTCGGGCTCCACCGAGAACCTGCAGCTGCTGCGCACCGGCGGCGCCGACGTAGGCTTCGTGCGCGGCGGCAGCGCCGACCCGGTGGCCGACGAAGAAGCCGGCCTGACCTCGCTCGGCAGCCTGTTCTACGAGCCGATCTGGCTGTTCTACCGCGCCGACTCGGCGCAGAAGATCGACCGCAAGACCGGCACGCTGACATCGCTCACGCAACTGCGCGGCCTGCGCGTGAACGTCGACCTGCCGGGCAGCGGCCTGCCCGACATCATGGAGCGGATGCTCAAGGCCAACCATCTGGGCCCCGACGACCTGCTGCTGTCGAACCTCGAGCAGGCGGCGGCGGCCGAAGCGCTGCAGGCCGGGCTGCTCGATGCCATCGTGCTGTCTTCGGCGCCGCAGTCGCCGCAGGTGCAGCGGCTGCTGCGCTCGGACGACATCAAGCTCATGGACTTCGGCCAGGCCGATGCCTACTCGCGGCGCTTTCCGTTCCTCTCGGCAGTGACGCTGCCGCGCGGCGTGGTCGACCTGTCGAAAGACCTGCCGCCGCACGACGTGTCGCTGCTCGCGGCCACCACCTCGCTGCTGTCGCGCGAGGAAACGCACCCCGCCCTGCGCCAGCTGTTCGCGCAGGCGGCGCAGTCGATCCACGGCGGCGCCGGCTGGTTCAACCGGGCGCGCGACTTTCCCAACACCCGCACCAGCGAACTGCCGGTGAGCCCCGAGGGCGACCGCGCCATCAACGGCACGCCGCCGGCCTGGCAGCGCTACCTGCCGTTCTGGGCCAGCAACCTGGTCGAGCGCATGTGGCTGGTGCTGGGCGGCCTGCTGGTGCTGATGCTGCCGCTGAGCCGCGTGGTGCCGCCGCTGTACCAGTTCCGCGTGCGGCGGCGCGTGTTCCGCTGGTATGCACGGCTGCGCGACATCGAGGCCAAGGTCGATGCGAAACAGGGCGAGCAGAAAACGCTGCTGGACGACCTCGACCAGCTCGACCGCACGGTCAACAAGGTGGCGGTGCCTCTGTCTTATGCCGACGAGCTCTACGCACTGCGCAACAACATCTATGCGGTGCGCAAGCGGGTGCTGGCCAGGACGTCGCAAGGCGCTGCCGCACCGACGGCCGCGGCGAACGATGCCGGCTGATGGAGCCCTGCTTCCGGCCTTGCGCACGCTGATCGATTTTGCGCAGCCGCACGGCGACGGTGCGAGCCGGCTGCGCCTGGCCTTCGGCGCGCCGTCGCGCGTGCTGGTGGCGCGGACTGCCAGCGAGGTGCGGCCGGTGCTGGAGGCTGTCGAGGCGCTGGCGCGCGAGGGGCACTGGTGCGTGGGGTACCTGCGCTACGAGGCGGCTGTGGCGTTCGATCCTGCGTTGGCCGGACACGAAGCCGACGGCCCGCTGGCATGGTTCGGCGTGCATGACGAAGTGCTGCCCTGGCCGGAAGATTCGCCCGCAATGCCGCCGGTCGAATGGCAAGGCAGCCTCTCGCGCGAGTCCTTCGACCAGCGCATGCAGGCCATCCACCGCGCAATTGCGGACGGCGAGCTCTACCAGCTCAACTACACCGCCGCGTTGAATGCCGAATTCCACGGCGATGCGCTCGACTGGTTCCTCGCGCTGCGGCAGGCGCAGCCCGGCGGCTACAGCGCCTTCATCGACACCGGCGAAGAACAGGTGCTGTCGGTGTCACCCGAACTCTTCTTCGACTGGCACGGCGACCGCATCCTGGCGCGCCCCATGAAGGGCACGGCCCCGCGCGGCACGACACCGGCCGAGGACGCAGCGCTGGCACGGCGGCTGCGCACCGTGCCGAAGGAGCGGGCCGAGAACGTGATGATCGTGGACCTGATCCGCAACGACCTGTCGCGCGTGGCGCAGCCCTTCTCGGTGCGCGTGCCGCGGCTCTTCCATACCGAGGCTCTGCCGACGGTGTGGCAGATGACGTCGGATGTCGAGGCGCTCCTGCGCGAGGGCATCACGCTGGCCGACGTGTTCGGGGCGCTGTTCCCGTGCGGCTCGATCACCGGCGCGCCCAAGGTCAGCGCGATGCGGCTGATCCGCGAGCTGGAGCCCGAGGCGCGCGGCGTGTACTGCGGCGCGGTCGGCGTGGTGCAGCCCGGCGGCCATGCGACCTTCAATGTACCGATCCGCACCGTGGCGCTGCGCGGCACCGAGGCGCGCTGCGGCATCGGCAGCGGCATCACGGCCGATGCGCGGGCGGACGCCGAATGGGAGGAATGGCGCCACAAGCGGGCCTTCCTGGGCCAGGCGGCGAACCCGCCGTTCGAGCTGCTCGAAACCCTTGCGCTGGTTGGCGGCGAGCTGCGCGATGCGCCCGCACACCTTGCGCGCATGGCGGCCGCGGCAGCGCATTTCGGCCGCGCGTGGAGCGAAGCGCCCGTCACTGCATGCCTCGATCGACTCAAGGCACGGCATGCCACCGGCACATGGCGCGTGCGCCTGCTGCTCGACGCGCAAGGCGCGCCGCGCGCCGAAGCCTTTGCGATGGAGGCGCCACCCGCGCGCGTGCAACTGCAACTGGCCACGCGCGCGTTCGACGAGGCCGACAGCGACTTCACCCGCTTCAAGACCACCCGCCGCGCCCACTACGAGGCCTTCGCGCCCACCGCCGCGGGCGTGTTCGACACGCTCCTGTGGAACCGCGATGGCGAGATCACCGAATGCACGCGCGGCAACATCGCCCTGCTGCTCGACGGCCGCTGGGTCACGCCGCCCTTGCACTGCGGCCTGCTGAACGGCGTCGGCCGCGCCAACCGGCTGCGCAGCGGCCAGCTTGCCGAAGCCGTCGTGCGGGTGAACGATCTGCCACGCGTGCAGGCCCTTGCCTTCGTGAACAGCCTGCGCGGCTGGCTCGATGCCGACCTGCACACTGCGCAAAAATAGTTCGTCAAAGCGCTTGACTTGGAGCGCGCTCTAACTTCGAGAATCAACGCCATGGAAACCAGTCTGACCATCGCGGAAGTCGCGCAGCGAACCGGCCTCACGGCCTACACGCTGCGCTACTACGAACGCATCGGGCTGATTGCCGCGGTGCCGCGTGCACCGGGCGGTCAGCGGCGCTATGCGAGCGCCGACATGGACTTGCTGGATTTCCTGTTGCGCCTGCGCGAGACCGGCATGTCCATCCAGGGCATGCAGGCCTTCGTCAGGCTTCGAAACCAGGGGGACGCCAGCGTCGGCGAACGGCGCGAGATGCTCGAACAGCACCTTGCCGAAGTTCAGGCCCGGGTGGCGGCGCTGCAGCAATCCATGCAGGCGCTGTCGCTCAAGATCGACCACTACCGCGCGGTCGAGAAGACGAAGAAGCGTCCTCCTTCATCGGGCACCGCCCCGGAAGGAAAGACGAGCAATGACGAATACACAGAACCAGGGCCACAACGACAACCTGCGCTACACGCGCGGCCTCGCCAAGCTCCACGAGATCGACGGTGAAGGCGGCGTCAAGGTGGTCGAGAGCCTGGCCGACATCGCGCCCGACTTTGGCCGTCTGGTGATCGAGTTTCCGTTCGGCGACATCTACTCGCGCCCCGGCCTCGACCTGCGCTCCCGCGAGATCGCGACCGTGGCCGCGCTCACAGCCATGGGCAATGCGACGCCGCAGCTGAAGGTGCACATCCAGGGTGCGCTGAACGTCGGCGCGACGCGCACCGAGGTTGTCGAGGTCATCATGCAGATGGCGGTGTACGCGGGCTTCCCGGCGGCGCTCAACGGCCTGTTTGCGGCGCGCGAGGTGTTCGCGGCCGACGATGAAAAAAGCGCGCAGTCCCTTGCGGAACCGCGCGCTCTTGCCGAAACGAACTGAGGGGTTTCTCGCAGGCCGTCGTGCCCCCGCCCCAACCCTCCCCCAGCGGGGGAGGGAGCAAATCCAGGAACACCGAGGAACCGGCTCCGCCGGGCCTCAGGTGTTGCCCCCGGCAGGGGGTAGGCGAAGCGACACGAAGTGCGCGCAGCCTGGGGGCGAGCCCTATTTCAAGGCCTTGTAGCGCATGCGCTTGGGCTTTGCGCCTTCTTCGCCCAGGCGCTTCTTCTTGTCGGCTTCGTACTCCTGGTAGTTGCCGTCGAAGAAAGTCCACTGGCTGTCGCCTTCGGCCGCGAGGATGTGCGTGGCGATGCGGTCGAGGAACCAGCGGTCGTGGCTGATCACCATGACGGTGCCGGCGAACTCGAGCAGCGCGTCTTCGAGCGCGCGCAGCGTTTCCACGTCGAGGTCGTTCGACGGTTCGTCCAGCAGCAGCACGTTGCCGCCGGCGATCAGCGTCTTGGCCAGGTGCAGGCGGCCGCGTTCACCGCCCGACAGCGTACCGACCTTCTTCTGCTGATCGGCCCCGTTGAAGTTGAAGCGGCCCGCATACGCGCGGCTCGCCATCTGGAACTTGCCGACGTTGATGATGTCCAGGCCGTTCGAGATGTCTTCCCACACGGTCTTCTGGTTGGCCAGCTCGTCGCGGTGCTGGTCGACGAAGGCCATCTTCACGGTCTGGCCGATGACGACCTCGCCCGAATCGGGCTTTTCCTTGCCCGCGAGCAGCTTGAAGAGCGTCGACTTGCCGGCGCCGTTCGGGCCGATGATGCCGACGATCGCGCCCGGCGGCACGGTGAAGCTCAGGTTGTCGATCAGCATGCGGTCGCCGAAGGACTTGCTGACGCCGTGGAACTCGAACACCTGCTGACCCAGCCGCTCCGCCACCGGAATGAAGATTTCCTGGGTCTCGTTGCGCTTCTGGTATTCCATGTCGCTCAGCTCTTCGAAGCGGGCCAGGCGGGATTTGCTCTTGGCCTGGCGTGCCTTCGGGTTCTGGCGCGACCACTCCAGTTCCTTCTTCAGCGCCTTGGCATGGGCTTCCTCGCTCTTCTGCTCCTGCGCGAGCCGCTCGCCCTTCTGCTCGAGCCAGGTGCTGTAGTTGCCCTTCCAGGGGATGCCGCGACCGCGGTCCATTTCCAGGATCCACTCGGCCGCGTTGTCCAGGAAGTAGCGATCGTGGGTGATGGCCACCACGGTGCCCGTGAAGCGCTGCAGGAACACTTCGAGCCACTCCACCGATTCGGCATCCAGGTGGTTGGTCGGTTCATCGAGCAGCAGCATGTCCGGCTTGGACAGCAGGAGGCGGCACAGCGCCACGCGGCGCTTTTCACCGCCTGACAGCAGGCCGATCTTCGCGTCCCACGGCGGAAGGCGCAGGGCATCGGCGGCGATTTCCAGCTGATGCTCGGAATCGGTGCCGGCGGTGGCGATGATGGCTTCGAGCTGGGCCTGTTCGGCCGCCAGCGCGTCGAAGTCGGCGTCTTCGGCACCGTAGGCGATGTACACCTCTTCGAGGCGCGCCTTGGCCGCAAACACCGCGCCCATGGACTCTTCGACCGATTCGCGCACCGTGTGCTCGGTGTTGAGCTTGGGTTCCTGCTCCAGATAGCCGATCGTCATCCCCGGCATGGGCAGCGCCTCGCCCTCGAACTCCTTGTCCACACCCGCCATGATCTTGAGCAGCGTGGACTTGCCCGAGCCGTTCAGGCCGAGCACGCCGATCTTGGCGCCGGGGAAGAAAGAGAGCGAAATGTCTTTCAAGAGCTGCCGCTTGGGCGGCACGGTCTTGCTGACGCGGTTCATCGAATAGACGTATTGAGCCATCTGGGAATAGTTACCTTGGGTACAAAGATTCGGGGGGAAAGCGCGGTCGCCAGAAAGAAGCCCTTGGGAAGCATTCAGGCGCGGCAAACCACCGATTATCGACTCATGCGACAATAGCCACCGTTGCCGGGTCCAGTTGCCCGCAACACCGGCTCTCTGCCGGGGACGAAGAAAGCTCCATTTCAACCCTTTTGCGAGGGCGGACTTTCCGGCTCCCACCCCTGACCTTCATCTGCCTTGACTGGCTCGGCGTCAACAAGACGCCTGGCGGGCCGATGCCACTGCGCCGTGTATGGCGCTTATTGTTTCCAATGAATTTTGACGAACTGAAGCTGGCCCCCGCCATCTTGAAGGCTGTGCACGAGCACGGCTACGACACCCCCACCCCCATCCAGGCGCAAGCCATTCCCGCGGTTCTCGAAGGCCACGACTTGCTGGGCGGCGCCCAGACCGGCACCGGCAAGACGGCCGCCTTCACGCTGCCGATGCTGCACAAGCTCAGCATGAGCCGCAGCGCCACCAACAAGTTCGGCGGTACCGGCATCCGCGCCCTCGTGCTGACCCCCACGCGCGAACTCGCGGCCCAGGTCGAAGAGTCGGTGCGCACCTACGGCAAGTACCTGCAGCTCGACTCGACCGTGATCTTCGGCGGCGTCGGCATGAACCCGCAGATCAGCAAGCTCAAGAAGGGTGTCGACATCCTCGTGGCCACCCCTGGCCGCCTGCTCGACCTGCAGCAGCAAGGCATGCTCGACCTGAGCCAGGTCCAGATGCTGATCCTGGACGAAGCCGACCGCATGCTCGACATGGGCTTCATCCACGACGTGAAGAAGATCCTGGCCCTGGTGCCCAAGGAAAAGCAGAGCCTGCTGTTCTCGGCCACCTTCAGCGACGAGATCCGCGACCTCGCGGCCACGCTGCTGAAGAACCCGCAAAGCATCCAGGTCACGCCGCGCAATACCACCGTGCAGCGCATCACCCAGGTGATCCACCCCGTGGGCCGCGGCAAGAAGAAGGCGCTGCTCGCGCACATCATCAACGAGAACAAGTGGAGCCAGGTGCTCGTGTTCACGCGCACCAAGTTCGGCGCCAACAGCGTGGCCGAATTCCTCACCAAGAACGGCATCGAGGCGATGGCGCTGCACGGCAACAAGAGCCAGAGCGCCCGCACGCAGGCGCTGGCCGGCTTCAAGACCGGCGACATCCGTGCGCTGGTGGCCACCGACATCGCGGCGCGCGGCATCGACATCGATGAACTGCCGCACGTCGTGAACTACGAGATTCCGAACGTCAGCGAAGACTACGTGCACCGCATCGGCCGCACCGGCCGCGCCGGTTCGAGCGGCGAGGCCGTGAGCTTCGTGTGCCTGGACGAAGAAGGCTTCATGCAGGAAATCGAACGCTTCACCAAGCAGACGATTCCCGTGCAGATCGTCGAGGGCTTCGGCCCCGAAGAAGGTGAACGCGCCGAGCCGATCGCCATGGGCCGCCAGACGATCTGGGGCGGCGCCGGCCGTCCGCCGAGCCGCGACGTGATGCAGGCGGCCGCCAAGGCTGCCCGCACCGAGATGCTGCAGCGCATCCGCGAGAACAAGGCCGGCCAGGGCGGCGGCGAGCGCGCTGGCGGTGGTGGCGGCGGCAATGGCGGCGGTCAACGCCGCGGTGGTGGCGGCCAGGGCCGCAACGCCAACGGTGGCGGCCAAGGCCAGGGGCAAGGCCCGCGCGGCCAGGGAGCTCGCGCACCGCAGGGCCGTGGCCCGCAGGGTCCGGCACGCGCGCCGCACCATGCGCCGCATCAGCAACAGGCCCATCAGCCGCATGACGAGCGCCAGCCACGCCATCACGGCAACAGCCATAGCCCGACCCAGGCCAACCAGGTCGCACACCTGCGCGCCGAAGCGGTCGCAGGCGGCGCCGGCCAGCCGGATCCGTTGCGCACGAGCGTCGACCACATGGGTGGCGGACGCGGTCGCGGTCGCCCGGGTGGCGGCGGTGGTGGTGGCGGCTACGGCGGCAACCGTTCGGGCGGCGGTGGCCGTTCGGGTGGCGGCGGCTATGGTGGCGGTGGCCGCTCGGGCGGCGGCGGTGGTGGCCGTTCGTTCGGTCGCTGAGACTCGCCGCGGGTAGAACACCTACCCGAAAGATGAAGAAAGGGCACTCGGTGCCCTTTTTCTTTTGAGGTCGTCAGCGCGTGTGGCAGGCAAGGTTTCGATAGGCAACGGTGACCCGAGCCACAATCATCGCCGCCATGCAATACATCCCACCCAACTACGCCACCCTCTTCGTAGCCACCTGCAACCTCCTCAATCTCGCGGCACCGAACCGCGTGTATTACGAGAACCAGGACGCCTACACCGAGCGCGAGTACGAACGAAAGATCGACTGGACCGGCGAGCGCTTCCATGCACTCAACGCCGACGTGCTGGCGGTGCAGGAGGTGTGGGACGAGTCGGCGCTCAAGGCCTGCATCGCGCGCAGCGGCCTGCGCTACGACTTCGTCTCGGTGCCGGGTGCCGAGAACACGCCACCACACACCGGCGCGCAGGGCACGCCGCGCGTGGGCATCGCGACGCGGCTGAAGGTGGACGAGCTTCGCTCCTTCGTCGACTTCCCTCCGGGCTTCGGCGTTGAGGTGCCGGGCCTGGGCCCCCACACGCGCTTCGAGCGGCCCCCCCTGCTCGCCACGGTGCGCATGAAGCACGGCCAGCAGGTGCATGTGCTCACGGTGCACCTGAAGTCCAAGCGCCCGAAGTTCCTGCAGGACGCCCAAGGCAACCCGCTCGAAGACCGGGACGACCGCAAGGTGGGCGTGATGGGGTCGCTGCGCTCGCTGCTGATGCGCGGCGCGGAAGCCGCGGCCCTGCGCTGCATCGTCATCGACCTGCTGCAGGACACGAACGTGCCGCTCGTGGTGATGGGCGACTTCAACGACAACCCGCACAGCGTGACGACGCAGCTCGTGGCTGCCACCTCCGAAGTGGCCTACGACAAGGCCGCGCGCGACGTGGCCCTGTTCAACGCCTACGAGATGCAGGGTGAATCAGCACTCAAGAAGGACGTGGCGTATTCGCACATCCACCAGGGCTTTCCGGACGTGCTCGACCAGATCTTCGTGAGCGAGGAGTTCGTCGCCACCAGCCGGCACAGCCTGGGCGACGTGCGGCGGGTCGACTATTTCAACGACCACCTGCACGAAGGGCGCGACCGCTCGCGCTCCGACCACGGCTTCGTGCGCGCCTTGCTGCGGCTGCGCACGGCCTGAGGATCAGCCCATGCGCCGGCCGGTCTGCCGGTCGAACAGGTGCACGTTCTCGGCCTCGATGGCCAGCCGCACCGTTTCGTCAGGTCCGGCATCGACGCGGCCATGCACCGCCAGCACCAGCTTTTCTTCGCCGACCTGCACCAGCAGTTCGGTCTCCGCACCGGTGGGTTCGACCACGATCACCTTGGCTTCGACGCTGTGCGGGCCGCCGCCGAGCGTCATGTCGCCGGGCCGGATGCCGTAGTGCACCGGCTGGCCGTCGGGGGCCGAGGTGCCGGCCGGCACCGGCCAGCGCGCGCCTTGCGATTCGACCCAGCAGTCGCCGCCCGCGCGCCGCACCGTGCCTTCGATGACGTTCATCGACGGCGAGCCGATGAACTGCGCGACGAACAGGTTGTCGGGCCGGTCGTACAGCTCCAGCGGCGTGCCGATCTGCTCGATGATGCCGTCGTGCATCACCACGATGCGGTCGGCCATGGTCATGGCCTCGATCTGGTCGTGCGTCACGTAGACGGTGGTGGTCTTCAGGCGCTGGTGCAGCGCCTTGATCTCGGCGCGCATCGCCACGCGCAGCTTGGCGTCGAGGTTGGACAGCGGCTCGTCGAACAGGAACACCTTCGGGTCGCGCACGATGGCGCGGCCCATGGCCACGCGCTGGCGCTGGCCGCCCGAGAGCTCGCGCGGATAGCGGCCCAGCAATGCGTCGAGGTTGAGTATCTTCGCGGCCCGCGCCACGCGCTCGTCGGTCACCGATTTCTCGGCGTTGCGCAGCCGCAGGCTGAAGCCCATGTTCTCGCCCACCGTCATGTGCGGATAGAGCGCGTAGCTCTGGAACACCATGGCGATGTCGCGGTCCTTCGACTCGAGGTCGTTGACCACGCGGCCGTCGATGACGATCTCGCCGCCGCTGATGTCTTCCAGGCCCGCGAGCATGCGCAGCAGCGTCGACTTGCCGCAGCCCGAAGGGCCGACCAGCACGACGAATTCGCCGTCGCTGATGTCGAAGCCCAGGCCCTTGATGATCTGGACCTTGCCGAAGGATTTCTGGATATTGCGAAAGGTTACGGATGCCATTTGTGATTCCTGGATTCGCTCAGCTCTTGACGGCGCCGGCAGTAAGACCACCGACCATGTAGCGTTTGAATGCGTAGTAGATCGCCGCGGGCGGCAACGCATAGATGAGGCCGGTGGCCATCAGCAGCTCCCATGGCGAATCGTCCGCCGAGAGGAAGTTGCCGAGCGCGACGGCAAGGGTCACGCTCCTGTCGTTCGACAGCAGCAGGAAGGCGTAGAGGTATTCGTTCCATGCCAGCAGCAGCGAATAGGTGCCCACCGCCACCAGCGACGGCACCATCAGCGGCAAGTACACCAGGCGGAACAACTGCAGCGGCGAGGCGCCGTCCATGCGCGCGGCCTCGTCGAGTTCGTAGGGCAGTTTGTCCGACGCCTGCTTCAGTACCCAGATGCAGTACGGCGAAGCGATGGTCACCATCGCCAGGATCAACGCCCACTGGCTGTTGAGCAGCCCGTAGTTGCCCATGGTCTTGTACATCGGCACGGCCAGGAACGCCGCCGGGATGAAGTACGTGAACAGCGCCAGGTTCATCACCGTGCGCCCGCCGCGCACACGCAGCCGGCTGATGGCGAATGCGGCTGTGGTCGCCACGAACAGCGTGAGCACGCCCACCGACAGCGCGATCAGCAGCGAGTTCCACAGCTGCAGCCAGAAGTGGTCGAGGTAGAAATGCTTCTGCTGGAACACGATGCGGAAGTTGTCCAGCGTCGGGTTCTTGGGCCACAGGTGGCCCGAGGTCGCTGAGTCCTTCGACGAGATCGCGAACAGCACCATGTGGTAGACCGGGATCAGCGTCCACAGTAGCACAGGTATGCCGATGAGCAGGAGCCGGGCTTCGGTGAGCACGGCTTTCGGAGTCCAGCGCTTCATTTCGAGAGCCTCTTCATCATGAAGTACACGAGGGGCAGCACGAGCGGCAAGGCCACCACGATGGAAGCCATCGACAGGTCGACCTGGTCGAGGCGCAGGTAGCGGATGCCCAGCGTGGCGAGCACATGCGTCAGGTCGGCGGGGCCGCCGCCGGTCAGCAGGTAGACGCTGTTGAAGTCGCCCAGCGTCCAGATCATCGAGAGGATGGTCGAGGTGATGTAGAGCGTCTTCAGTGCCGGCCAGCTCACGAAGCGGAACTTCTGCCACGACGAGGCGCCGTCGACGGAGGCCGCCTCGTATTGTTCGGATGGAATGGCCAGCCGCCCCGCCACCAGGATCAGTGTCCAGAACGGCAGCGACTTCCACACGTGCACCACCATCGCGAAGGCCAATGCCAGCGCGGGGTCGTTGAGCCAGTTGGGCCCATCGGCGCCGGTCAGGCGGAAGATGGTGCTGTTGATCACGCCCCACTCGGGGTTCAGCATGAAGCGGATCGACAGGATGGTCGGGATCGAAGGCATCGCCCAGGGCAGGATAAAGATCGCCGAGACGATCTTGATCCACCAGCGCGATGTCACGAAGAAGCCCGAGAGCACCAGTGCCACGAGCATCTTGAGGTTGATCGCCACGATCAGGAAGATGGCCGTGTTGATCACCGAGCGGAAGAAGATCGGGTCTTCGACCAGCTTCACGTAGCTTTGCGGATGGCGGGCGAGCCAGAGGCCATAGCCCACCGGGTACAGCACGAACACCACGAACACCAGCAGGTAGGGCACGACCATGACCGCGCCCCAGAACTGCCAGCGCGCATGCCGCGCTCCGGGATTGACGACAGGCGTCGGGGTCGACGCGGCGGCGGTGGCTGTGGCGCTCATGGCATGCAGCTGCTGGTGGTTGCGGGTGTCGCGTGTGCGCCGCTTACTGCGCCGCCACCGTCTTGATGCGCGCGATCATCTCGTCCACGGCCTTGTCCACCGGCACCTTGTCGGTGACGACACGGCTCATGGCCTTGGCCCAGACGTTCTCGTTGTTCAGCACGGTGAACTTGTAGTTCTTGGTGAACTCGAAGGTCACGGTGCCGGCGGCGTACTGGTTGTAGACCGAGAGGCGGTGCGGGTCGGCCTTCCAGAAGTCGCGCTGCTGCGCGGCCTTGGTGACCGGGAACCAGCGGCCCAGCGAGCCTTCGACGTACGGCGTCAGGTTCTCTTCCTGCATCAGGAAGGCGACGAACTCCTTGGCGCGCGCCTTGTTCTTCGCGTCCTTGAACACCACGCCGGTCTTCACGGCGGTGCGGTACACCATCTTGCTGCCGTCAGGCTTGCTCGGGAAACCTGCCGTGCGGATGCGCTCGGTGTAGTTCTTGCGCGCTTCCTCGCGCTGCTCGGGCGTGAGCGAGGCGTTGTCCGAATCGTCGAGCCACTTGGCGGCGATGGAGATGGTCGCGTTGTGCGTCATCAGCGTCGTCTTGTTGTGGAACGCGACGTTGTTGTCCGGGTCCTTCCAGCTTGTCGACGACGGCGGCGTGCAGCCCTTGGTGTAGGGCGTGGTGTAGTCGGTCAGCGCGCCGATCAGGCCGGTGCGCACCTTCGGGTCGTCGACCAGCAGCTTGCCGTTGTCGTCCACCAGCTTGACGTTGTAGGCGTCCATGAAGGTCAGGAACGAATAGAACGAGTCGCTCGAATCCACGCCCATTGGCATGCCGATGCCGAAGGTGCGCTTGCCGCTCTTCTGGCGGCTGGCGGTCTGCGCCTTCTCGCACCAGAACGTCCAGTACTCCTTCCAGGTCGTCGGGATGTCCGACTCCTTGAAGCCCGCCTCCGCCAGCATGTCGCGCCAGTACTCGATGTGCATCGTCTGCTGCTTGATCGGGAAGGCGTAGTAGGCCTTGCTCTTGGTCTGGTCGTTGTAGAGGTAGGTGGTCTCGATCGTGTTGGGCGCGAAGCGGTCCTTCATGGGCGTGAGCACGCTGCTGATGTCCTCGAGCTTGCCGTCGAAGGCCCACTTGCCCGTGACCTGGAAGTCGTACACGTCGGCGTAGGCCACGTCGGGCGGGCTGCCCGAGTCGAGCGCGGACACGGTCTTGGGGATCATGTCCTGGATCGGGTACTGCGACAGTTCGATCTTGACGTTCTTGTTCTTCTCCTCGAACTTCTTGATGGCGGCGAACAGCGCATCGTCCTCCGCCTTGTAGAAGCCCTTGACCCACCAGACGGTGAGTTTTTCCTGCGCGGCAGCGTGGCCTGCCGACAGCAGGCCCAGCGCGACCAGCGTCGGCGCGATGAGCGACTTGACGAGTTTCATGGTTGATGTCTCCTTCTCTTCTTGGGTGGAATTTGCTCGGGGCGCGAGCGTAGGGTGAAAGAACCGGATGCGAACTGCGGACAAACGCGTAGACGGCGCAGATGCTGCTAGCTGGCCTTGAGCCTGGGCGGCGGCCTGCTCAGGCGCGGCAATCGCCGGCGAGAGCCCAGCACGTCCTCGATGTCCTGGCGCGCGCCGTCGATGAGGCGGATGATCGCGCGCTCGGCCCCGCTCGGGTCGTGCGCGATCACCGCGTCGATCACCGCGCGATGCAGCGGCAGCGAAAGCGCGGGCCCGTCGGGCTTGGCGGTCGATATCTCGAAACTGGTGCGCAGCAGTGCGCTGAGCACCTTGCTCATCTGCGCCAGCATGCGGTTGCCGGCGGCACTCAGCAGGCCGTTATGGAAGCGCAGGTCGAAGGTGACGTAGTCGCCGCCGTTTTCCACCGCCTCCTTCATGCCGGCGAAGGCCGTTTCTATTTCCGCGATGTCCTTGGCCGTGGCCCGCTCGGCCGCGAGCCTGACGGCCGCCGGCTCCACGACGCGACGCAGGTCCTGCAGGTCGCGCAGGAACTCGGGCGTGAGCCCCGCGCGCGCCTGCCAGGTGATGACATCGGGGTCGAACCAGTTCCACTTGTCCTGGGGCAGCACGCGCGTGCCGACCTTCGGCCCCGTGACGATCAGGCCCTTGGCCGCCAGCGACTTGATGGCCTCGCGCACCACGGTCCGGCTCACGCCGAGTTCCTCGCCGAGCACCGGCTCGGAGGGGATCGACGCACCGATCGCATAGCGTCCCGACACCACGGCTTCACCGAGCAGCTCGAGCGTGCGACCGTGGATGTTCTTGATCATGTGTGATGCGAAATTCGGTATCTCGACGCTCGAAAACACCAAGGGTCCGGCGTGCTGGTCGCGCTTATCATATGATGATTGAAAGCCCGGATCGGCAGGACAAACCCTGAGAGTTCTGCCTCTTATTTCGACAACAAAGAGAGACACTCCATGAGCACCGCTCCCAAGAAAAAACCCGGTGAACTTCGCAGCCAGCAATGGTTCGGCCGCAACGACCGCGACGGCTTCATCTACCGCAGCTGGATGAAGGGCAAGGGCCTGCCGCACGACCAGTTCGACGGCCGCCCGGTCATCGGCATCTGCAACACCTTCAGCGAACTCACGCCCTGCAACTCGCATTTCCGCACGCTGGCCGAGCAAGTGAAGATCGGTGTGTACGAAGCGGGCGGCTTTCCACTCGAGTTCCCCGTGATGTCGCTCGGCGAGACGCTGCTGCGCCCGACCGCCATGCTGTACCGCAACCTCGCGAGCATGGACGTCGAAGAAAGCATCCGTGGCAATCCGCTCGACGGCGTGGTGCTGCTCATGGGCTGCGACAAGACCACGCCCGCACTGATGATGGGCGCGGCCAGCGTCGACCTGCCGACCATCGGCGTCTCCGGCGGCCCGATGCTCTCGGGCAAGTGGCGCGGCCAGGAGCTGGGCTCGGGCACCGGCGTATGGCAGATGAGCGAGCAGGTGCGCGCCGGCACGCTCAAGCTGCAGGAATTCTTCGAGGCCGAGAGCTGCATGCACCGCAGCCACGGCCACTGCATGACGATGGGTACCGCCAGCACCATGGCGAGCATGGTCGAGTCGCTGGGCATCGGGCTGCCGGGCAACGCGGCCTACCCCGCCGTGGACGGCCGCCGCAACGTGCTCGCGCGCCAGGCGGGCCGGCGCATCGTCGACATGGTGCACGAGGACATGAACATGTCGAAGATCCTCACGCGCCAGGCGATCGAGAACGCCATCAAGGTGAACGCGGCCATCGGCGGATCGACCAACCTCGTGATCCACCTGCTGGCCATCGCGGGGCGCATCGGCGTGGACCTCACGCTCGACGACTTCGACCGCCTCGCCTCCGAGCTGCCCTGCCTCGTGAACCTGCAGCCTTCGGGCCAGTTCCTGATGGAAGACTTCTGCTACGCGGGCGGCCTGCCGGTGGTCATCAAGGAGATCGCCGACCACCTGCACAAGGACATCCTCACCGTCACCGGCCAGAGCGTGTGGGAGAACGTGAAGGACGCCGAGAACTATGGCCCGCAGGTCATTCGCACGCTGGCCGAGCCCTTCAAGGAGAAGGCCGGCATCTGCGTGCTGCGCGGCAACCTCGCGCCCAACGGCGCCATCATCAAGCCCAGCGCGGCCACGCCCGAACTGCTGGTGCACAAGGGCCGCGCGGTGGTGTTCGAAAGCGCAGAAGACCTGCACAAGCGCATCGACGACGAGAACCTCGACATCGACGAGCACTGCATCATGGTGCTGAAGAACTGCGGCCCCAAGGGCTACCCCGGCATGGCCGAGGCCGGCAACATGCCGCTGCCGCCGAAGGTGCTGCGCAAGGGCATCACCGACATGGTCCGCATCAGCGATGCGCGCATGAGCGGCACGGCCTACGGCACCGTGGTGCTGCACACCGCACCCGAAGCCGCAGCCGGCGGCCCGCTGGCGCTGGTGCAGGACGGCGACATCGTCGAGCTCGACGTGCCGAACCGCAAATTGCATCTGCATGTGAGCGACGAAGAGCTGGCGAAGCGCCGCGAGAAATGGGTCGCTCCCAAGGCGCCGCTGGACTCGGGGTACTGGAAGCTCTACGTCGACACGGTGCTGCAGGCTGACCAGGGGGCCGACCTGGGCTTTCTGCGTGGTCGCCGTGGGGCTTTCGTGCCGCGCGACAATCACTAGGACCGAGGGCTGAGGGTTCGCGGCGCGATCACGCCGACGGGGGACATTCGCGGAGGGGAGCACCCGGTGGCTTGTGCACGCACCCCGACACAAATCCTCAAAACGCAGGCGACAGACATGACACGACTGATAGCCATCGACTGGGGCACAAGCTCGCTGCGCGGTGCCTTGCTGGACGCCCAAGGCAAGGTACAGGAAGAACGCAGCGATGCGCGAGGCATCCTCGCGGTGCCCGAAGGTGGCTTTCCCGCCGTCTTCGAGTCACTGTTCGGCGACTGGATGCGCCTCGAGGGCGCGCGCTGCCTGATCTCCGGCATGGCCGGCAGCAAGCAGGGCTGGGTGGAAGCACCGTACTGTGCCTGCCCCGCCGGCCGCGTCGAGGTGGGCCGCAGGATCATCGACGTCGACGCCATCCCCGGTGCCAGCATCGCGATCGTGCCGGGCCTGAACGACGAGCACGACGGCGTGCCCGACGTGATGCGCGGCGAAGAGGTGCAGATCTTCGGTGCGATGTCGATCACCGGCCTGGACGACGGCGTCTTCGTGCTGCCCGGTACGCACAACAAATGGGTCACGGTCAAGAAGGGCCGCGTCGCGGGCTTCCGCACCTACATGACGGGCGAGTTCTACGCGCTGCTGAGCCAGCATTCGATCCTGGCGCGCATGCTCGACGCGTCGGCACCGCTCGACGAGGCCTCTTTCCTCGAAGGCGTGACCTGCTCGGAAAACGGCCACGGCCTGCTGCACAACGCCTTCGGCACGCGCACGCTGGCGCTGTTCGAGCGCATGCCGAAGCAGGAATTGTCGAGCTATCTCTCGGGCCTGCTGATCGGTGAGGAACTGCGCACGCAGTCGCTGCAGGCCGCCGGCGAGGTGATCCTCATCGGCTCGTCCGCCCTCACCCAGCGCTATGCACTGGCCCTGCGCGCCACCGGCGTCGCCACACGCACGCTGGGCGCCGAAGCCACCTGGGCCGGACTGCACGCGCTGTCCGGTTTTCTCGACACCGACAGAACCCCCACATGACCACGCCCCTCGAAAAATTCCATGCCGCGATGCGCGAGCTGCCCCTGGTGGCGATCCTGCGCGGTCTCACGCCCGCCGAGGCCGCCGACATCGGCGACGCCATCGCCGGACCCGGCTTCCGGCTGCTCGAGGTGCCGCTCAATTCGCCGCATCCTCTGGAAAGCATTGCGCTGATGCGCAAGCGCTTTCCGCACGCGCTGGTCGGCGCCGGCACGGTGCTCGGCGCGCAGCAGGTGCGCGAGGTGCACGCGGCCGGCGGCGAGCTGATCGTCTCGCCCAACTTCAACGCCGAGGTCATCGCCGAGGCCGCACGGCTCGGCATGGTGTGCCTGCCGGGCGTCATGACGCCAACCGAGGCCTTCGGCGCGCTCGCGGCCGGCGCCACGGGGCTCAAGCTGTTCCCGGCCGAACTGGCCTCGCCCGCCGTGGTGAAAGCGCTGCTGGCCGTGCTGCCGGCCGGCACGCCCGTGATGCCCGTGGGCGGCATCACGCCCGCGAACATGGCCGAATGGCGTGCGGGCGGGGCTGCAGGGTTCGGTATCGGCTCCGCGCTCTACAAGCCCGGCAAGCAGGCCGCGGCGGTGTGCGACGATGCGAAGAAATTCATCGCGGCCTGGACGGGATTGATCCAGGCCTGATCCAGGACGCAACCCAAGAACAAGGAGCCCCCTCGATGTCCGCCGATGCCGCCTACGCCAGCCCCGCCGTCAGCAAGCTGCGCGAAGACCTCGCCCTGGCCTTGCGCGCCGCCGCCCACCACGGGTTGTCCGAAGGCGTCTGCAACCACTTCAGCGTGATGCTGCCGGGCGCGCAGGACCGCTACCTCATCAACCCCCGCGGGCTGCACTGGAGCGAGATCGGCCCCGACGACATCGTGCTGATCGACGTGCACGGCGAGGTGCTCGCGGGCCGCCACGGCGTGGAGCCCACCGCCCTCTTCATCCATGGCGCGGTGCACCGGCTCACGGGCCATGCGGTCGTGATGCACTGCCACATGCCGTACGCCACCGCGCTCACGATCACGGCCGACCGCGCGCTCGACCCGACCGCCAGCCAGAACGCGATGCGCTACATGAACCGCATCGCCATCGACGCCGAATACAACGGCCTCGCGCTCGACGACGCCGAGGGCGAACGCATCGCCCGCGCGATGGCCGGCAAGGACGTGGCCTTTCTCGCGAACCACGGTGTGATCGTGGCAGGCGGCACCATCGCCCATGCCTACGACGACCTCTACTACCTGGAGCGCGCCTGCCTGCACCAGGTGATCGCGCAATCGACCGGCCGTCCGCTCGTGCCGGTCGACGCGAAGCTGGCCGCGCATGTGGCGGCGCAGATCCAGGGCGAGCGCGAACAGTCGGACCTGTTCTTCGAAGCCCTGCGGCGCATGCTGCCCGCCCCGCGCGACTGAGCATCCGGCCGATACGGCCAATGGCCTGTCCGCGGGACATGTTCCGCGGTGCAAAGCCATTCACAATTGTGTCTTGACCATGCCGCGTCCGGCGCGCACGGGCTTACAGCTCTTCATCCGATTTCGCTTCAGCCTTACAACAACTTCACACGCAGGCGCGAGGATGAGGCTTCCAACCACAACCGGGGGATCAAGTGAAAAAGCTTAGTTTCGCAATCGGCGCCGCGGCCTTGTTGTCGCTGGCCACACTCAGCATTCCGGCCCAGGCCCAGACGGGCGGGCGCTTCATCCAGGCGCAGGTGTATGTCGTGCCCGCACCGCCACCACCGCCCCGCCACTATTACGCGCCGCCGCCCCCGCCGCGCCACTATTACGGCCCCGGCTACTACCGCGGTCCGGATCGCCACTACGGCCGCCGCTGGGACGACCGCCCGCGCTATGGCCGCAGGGACAACGACGGCGACGGCGTACCCAACCGCTACGACCGCCGGCCCAACAACCCCTACCGCTATTGACGAAGGCCCGGGCCGCGCGCCCGGGTGCTCCATTCGGGCATCGGTTCAGGCTGCCCGCGGCGAGCCGGCATAGGGCGGCGTCGGACTCGACAGGCCCTGCTTGAGCTGCCGCGAGACCTCGTCGGCCAGCACCTCGGGCTGCCCCGCCTCCACGCCCGCCAGCGCCTGGCGCGCCACATCATCCGGTGAGGCCTTGTCGCCTTCCGCGTGCGCGGCCATGTCGGTGTCCATGTAGCCCACATGCAGGCTCGTGACCTGCGTGCCCTGTGCGGCCAGTTCGTTGCGCAGGCCGTTGCTCAGCGACCATGCCGCCGATTTCGTCGCGCTGTAAGTCGCCACACTGGGGAAGGTGGTCCAGCTCAGCGCCGACAGCACGTTGATCACGCCGCCACCGCCGTTGGCCGCGAGCACGGGCGCGAAAGCCTGCGCCAGCGTCCAGGGGCCGAAGAAGTTGGTTTCGAACTCGGCGCGCGCGGCTGCCACCGCATCGGGCGAACCGAGGAAGCTGGAGCCGCGCGAGATGCCTGCGTTGTTGATCAGCAGCGTGACGTCGCCGCAGGCGCGCGCGGCCGCTTCGGCCTGCGCGGGCTGCGTCACGTCGAGCGCCACCGGCGTCACGCCGGGCAGCGTGATGCTCTTCGGGTCGCGCGCCGCGCCATAGACCTTGCGCGCGCCCGCCGCCAATGCCGCCTTCGCAAAGGCGAGCCCGAGGCCGCGGTTGGCGCCGGTGATGAAGACCACGGAATCCTTGATTTGCATGTGAGCCTTTCGTTGATGGAAGTCGTTGGATGCCTGCATTCGAAGTTCGCGTGAGCCGGGATGCATGAAGCGCGAAGCCTGGGGCAAGCTAGCTTCATCAGGCCTGCGCCATGCGCCGCAGCAGCCCGCCGGTGGTACGCGGCCAGCCGACGCGGCCGAACCAGGCCCCGCCCGCGATGGCCGATGCGATCACGATGCCGTACACCGCCAGCGCCACGCCCTGCGCCCCGAACACGCCGGTGAGCCCGCCTCCCCAGCGCAGCGCGAGCCAGCCTCCCGTGCCCGCCACCGCCAGGCGCGCGATGTTGCCCAGCACCGGCCACAGCAGGCGGCCCGCGCCCTGCGACGCGAAATACAACACCAGCCCGACGCCGAAGAAGCCATACAGCGGCCCGACCACGCGCAGGTAGTGCGCGCCGGTCTCGAGCATCGCCGGGTCGCTGCCGAACAGCAGCAGCCACGGGCGCGGGAACAGCGCGGCCGCGAGTCCGATGGTTTCTGTGAGCGCAAAGGCCAGCGCCGCACCGGTCCAGGTGGCGCGCAGCGCGCGTTCGCGCTGCCCTGCCCCCATGCAGGTGCCGACCATGGCCACCAGCGGTGCGCCGAGGCCGAACACCAGCGGCACCAGCAGGTATTCGAGCCGCGAGGCCGTGCCGTAGCCGGCCAGCGCGCCCGAGCCGAAATGACCTGTCAGCGCAGTGGCGATGCCGATCGACAGGTTGGTCGCCACCGTCGACACCGCCCCCACCAGCCCGATGCGCAGGATGTCGCGGAACAGTGGCCAGCGCAGCTTCAGCGCGGCCAGCGTGGGCCGCAGCAGGCTGCGCGGCGAGCGCAGGTAGACGATCAGCGCGACGGAGCCCAGCAGGTAGTACAGCAGCAGCGCCATCGCACCGCCCGCGATGCCCATGCCCGGCAGCGGTCCGATGCCGAAGATCAGCAGCGGCGACGCGGGAACGAGGAACACCACGCCCACCACCGTCACGTTGGCCGGCACCGACATGTTGCCGGTGCCGCGGATGATGGCCGAGAGCGAGTTGAAGAGCCACACCAGCGTCGCGCCCGCGAACACCCAATTCGAGTACGTGAGCGCAGCCTCGAGCGCCGGCCCCGTGCCGCCCATGGTCCCGTAGAGCCATTGCCCGCCCAGCAGCAGGGCCAGCGTGAAGCACAGGCCGAAGCCCAGCGCGATGACGATGGCATGCCACACCAGCGCATCCGCATCGTCTTTGCGGCGTGCGCCAAGTGCGCGCGCGATCGACGAGGCGATGCCGCCGCCCATCGCGCCACTGGAGGTCATCTGCATCAGCATCACGATGGGAAACACCAGCGCCATGCCGGCGAGCGCATCGGTGCCGAGCCTGCCGACGAAGTAGGTCTCGATAAGGCCGACGGAGGCCTGTGCCAGCATCACCAGCACGTTGGGCGCAGCCAGGCGCAGCAGGGTGGGCACGATGGGCGCCTCGAGCAGGCGGCGCGTGCGCGGGTCGAGCTCGGTGTGGGCTGTCGTCATGTCGGGGGCTCCGCGCGCTCAGGCCCGTGCCGCGGCAGGCGCGACCTGCGCGCCGGCCTTCGCCGCCGGACGGCGGATCATCATCACGACCACCGCCGCCACCAGGCAGGCTGCGCCGGCCGCGTAGAGCGCCGGTGTGTAGGTCAGCAGCAGCGTGCGCGCGAAGCCGGCGCCGTAGGCGGCCGTGGCGGCGCCCAGCTGGTGCGCGGCAAAGACCCAGCCGAACACCAGGCCCACCTTGGCGGGACCGAAGGCGGCGCCCGCGAGCTTGACGGTCGGCGGCACGGTGGCGATCCAGTCGAGGCCGTAGAACATCGCGAAGATGCCCAGGCCGTAGATAGTGAACTCCGAATGCGGCAGCCAGAACAGCGACAGGCCGCGCAGGCCGTAGTACCAGAAGAGCAGCTTGCGGTTGTCGTAGCGGTCCGAGAGCCAGCCCGAGAGGATGGTGCCGACGAAGTCGAAGGCCCCCATCATCGCGAGCACCGAGGCTGCGGGCACTGCGCTCATGCCGTAGTCGCCGCACAGCGAGATGAAGTGCGTCTGCACGAGCCCGTTGGTGCTCAGGCCGCAGATGAAGAAAGTGGCGGCGAGGATGAGGAAGGTGCGGTTGGTCGAAACTTCCTTCAACACGCGAAACGGCGTGGCGAAGTTCATCGCCGGCGCGGCGGCGGCAGGCGCGGCCGGCTGGGTGCCGGGCAACTCGCCGTAGGGCAGCAGGCCCAGGTCCGAAGGCCGGTTGCGCATGAGGCACAGCGCCAGCACGCCGATCAGTATGCTGCCGGCCACGATCGGCACGATGGCCGAGCGCCAGCCCCAGTGCTCGATCATCCAGGCCGCGAGCGGCAGGAAGGCCAGCTGACCGGTGGCCGAACTGGCCGTGAGCATGCCGACCACGAGGCCGCGCCGCGCGACGAACCAGCGGTTGGCCACCACTGCGCCGAGCACCAGCGCCGTCATGCCGGTACCCAGGCCCAGCATCAGGCTCCACAGCACGAACAGGTGCCACAGCTGCGAAGCCATGGTGACCAGTGCCATGCCCAGGCCGACCAGCGCGAGGCCGGTGCAGACCACGGCGCGCAATCCGTAGCGCTCCATCAGCACCGCGGCGAACGGCCCCATCAGGCCGAACAGCGCGAAGCGAAGCGCCAGCGCCGACGAGATCTGCCCGGTGCTCCAGCCGAACTCCTTGCCCAGCGGCTGCAGCATGGCGCCCGGCAAGCCCAGCGCGGCCGACATGGTCAGCATGGTGAGGAAGGTGATGGCGGCGACGATCCATCCGTAGTGAATGCCGCGGCGCTGCAGCCATGCGGAGACGGGAGTGGCGAACATGGGACCTCTGCTGTTGGAATTGAATGTGAGGAGAAGCAAGAAACGAAAACGGAATCCGCGCGCGGCCTCGGACGCGATGGGTGAAGGCGTGCGGTTGGAAAGAAAAGGTTCAGTCTTCGGCGTCGGGCTCGTCCTCCGCGCCCAGCAGTTCCATCGACTCGTCGATCAGCCGGTGCAGCGCGAGCACACGCTCGACGCCCAGCAGCGCATTGAGTTTTTGCTGCGCTGCCTTCCAGTGCAGCTGCGCCTCGCGGCGCTTGGCATCGCCCTCTTCGGTGATCTGCACCAGCCGGCTGCGCGCATCTGCGCCGGCGCCCAGCGAGATCCAGCCCGCGGCGATCAGCGGCTGCAGGTTGCGGCTCAGGGTCGAGGCGGTCATCTTGAGTTCGCTTGCCAGGTCGACCGGGCGCGAGGGCCCGAGCCGCGCCAGATTCGACAGCAGCGAGTACTGTGTGGTCTTCAGGCCGCTCTTCGACACCTCGGCGTCGTAGTGCTGCGAGAGGCGGCGCGAGAGCTGGCGCACCTTTAAGCTGGTGCAGCCGCGTGGCTTGGCGAGGGTGTCCATGGGGTATTATTGTAGCTACAACTATTGCATATGCAACTTAACCCTCCAGACAACCCGGACAGGAGAACACCCGGCATGACGCAGAACCCCAGCCAGCTCGACGCATGGATCGCCGAAGAGCGAAAGATCACCGAACGCCTCGAAGCCGGCCCAGGCCCTGGCCTCGCCCGCCCCGACCAGATCGCGGGCAAGACCGGCCTCGAGATGATGCAGGCGATGCTGAACGGCGAGATTCCCTTTGCAGCCATCGCCAGGACGCTGGACTTTACGATCCTCGAAGTGCGCCCGGGCGTGGCCATCTTCCAGGGCACGCCGCTGCCGCAGCACCTGAACCCGCTGGGCACCATCCATGGCGGCTGGGTCGCCACGATGCTCGACTCCGCCCTGGGCTGCTCCGTCCACACGATGATGCCGCCCGGGCGGGCCTACACCACCGCCGAGCTGAACGTGAACTACGTGAAAGGCCTGACGCCCAAGGTGCAGCGCGTGCGCGCCGAAGGCAAGGTGATCCACTGCGGCCGCCAGCTGGCCACCGCCGAGGCCCGCCTCTTCGGGCCCGATGGCACGCTGTACGCGCATGCCACCACGACCTGCCTGGTGTTCGAGACGCGGCCGGCGGGCTGAGCCGTGGGAAACGAGATCCAGCCGGCCGACCTGGGCTTCTTCTGCGCGCTGGCGAGCGCCGGCAGCCTCAGTGCCGCGGCACGCGAGCTGGGTGTCTCGACGGCGGCCGTGAGCAAGCATCTCGCGCAGATGGAAGCGCGCCTGAGTGTCAGCCTGCTCAACCGCACCACGCGGCGCATGAGCCTGACGCCCGAAGGCGAGCTCTATCTCGAGCACGCGCGCCGGATCCTGAACGACATCGACAGCATGGGCGAAATGCTGGGCGCGTCGAAGGCGACGCCACGGGGTCTGCTGCGCGTCAACGCCACGCTCGGCTTCGGCCGCAGCCACATCGCGCCGTTGATATCCAAGTTCGTGCGCGAATATCCGGAGGTGGAAGTGCAGCTGCAGCTGTCGGTCAATCCGCCGCCGCTGACGGACGATTCCTTCGACGTCTGCGTGCGCTTCGGCGCGCCGCCGGATTCGCGCGTGATCGCAAGGCGGATCGCTGCCAACCGCCGCCTGCTGTGCGCCGCGCCGGCCTACATCGCCAGGCGCGGCATGCCCAAGGTGCCCGGCGACCTGGCCAGGCACAACTGCATCGGCATCCGGCAGGGCGAGGAGGCCTACGGCCTCTGGCGGCTGTCGAGCGGCCGGGGCAAGAGCGCCACCACGCAGGCCGTCAAGACACGCGGCACGCTGACGACGAACGACGGAGAGATCGCCGTCAACTGGGCGCTCGACGGGCACGGCATCCTGATGCGCGCGGAGTGGGACATTGCCCGCCACCTGCGCAGCGGCCGCCTCGTGCAGGTCCTGCCGCAGCACCACACGCCGGACGCGGACATCTACGCGGTCTACCCGCAGCGCCACCGACTCGCGGCGCGCGTGCGCGCCTTCGTCGACTACCTGGCACTGTCGCTCGCACGGCAGGCTTCGGCGGACCAGCCGGCGGACTCATCGGCGGCTGGCACCAGGCGGCGGTAGTCGCCAAGGGGGCCGCGGCGGGGTAACCCGCCGTCAAACGCAAGCTCAAACGCGCCGCGCCTACGGTCGCGCTCCCTTCGACTCTCTCTTCAAGGTGAGCCTCATGCCCAAATTCGTCATCGAACGCGCCATTCCCAACATCGGCGCCGCCAGCGCCGCCGAACTGCAGGCCGTGTCCCAGAAGTCGTGCGGCGTGCTGCGCGAACTCGGCCCCGACGTGCAATGGGTCCACAGCTACGTCACGGGCGACAAGATCTACTGCGTCTACAACGCGGCCAGCGAAGAGCTGGTGCGCGAGCACGCGCGCAAGGGCGGATTCCCCGCCGACAGCGTGGCCCGCGTGGTGACGACGATCGATCCGACGACTGCGGAGGCCTGACCCCACGATCCTGCCGCGCCCCGTGCCTCGCTCTGCCACACTGCGGGCATGAGGCCCTTCGTCCAGCTTCTTGGCGTGCCGTGTGTGGTGAGCGCAGACGGCCCGGTCGCGCCCATCCGGGGCCACAAGGCCTGGGGACTGCTTGCCTATCTCGCGCTCCAACCGGGCGCTGTTGCGCGGCAGCGCCTGGCCGGATTGCTGTTCGAGGACGCCGAAGACCCGCTGGCTGCGCTGCGCTGGAACCTTCGCGAACTGCGTCGGGCCCTGGGCGACTGCACGCTGCGCGGAGATGCGATCGCCTTTCCGCACGAGCACGTCGCCGGCGTGGACGTTGCCGTGCTGACGCGGGGAGACTGGTCGGACGCGTTGTCGCTCCATGGGCTCGGATGCGAGCTGCTGGAGGGCCTGGGCTTTTCATCGAGCCCGTCGTTCGCAGCGTGGCTGCAGTCCGAGCGACGAAGGATGCAGGCCACGGCGGAAGCCGTGCTGCGCGAAGCCGCCTTGTCCCGCGTGGCGGACGGGGCGCCGGGCGCGGCCGCCGACCTGGCCTACCGGCTCGTCAGCCTGGACCCGTTGGACGAAAACGCGCATGTCCTGCTGGTGCGCTGCCTTGCGGCGGCGGGCGACGGGATGGGCGCGGCGCGGCAGGCGGCCGCCTGCCGGGAACTGTTCAGGCGCCAGCTCGGCGTCGCACCCGGGCCCGCGCTGGCCGATGCACTGCACACCGTGACGGCCACGCCGACAGCCCGGCCGGCCATTGGCCGCGCGGGTGCCCTGGCGCAGCTCGAGGCTGGCGAGGCCGCCATCGGCGCGGGCGTGCTCGAGGCCGGCCTGCAATGCCTGCGCCGAGCCATGGTCGACGCCGACGGCACCGGCGATCCCGCCCTGCGCACGCGCGCGCGGGTCGCGCTGGGCGGCGCGCTGGTGCACGCGGCGCGCGGCCGCGACGAAGAGGGCGCCGCGGCCCTGCACGAGGCCTTGGCCATCGGCCGTGAAGCCGCGCCCGCACTGGCCGCCGCCGCATGCCGCGAACTGGGCTACGTCGAGTTCCTGCGAGGTCGCTATGAGCGCGCGCTGGCCTGGATGGCACGGGCAGAGCCATTGGCAGGCGACTCCCTTGCCGAGCGGGCCCGGATCGCCACGGTGAAGGGCTCCATCCTGAGCGACTCGGCCTATTACCCGGCCGCCATGGAAACGCTGCGCGACGCCGCAGCCTGGGCGTCGGAGGCGGGCGAGCCCAAACAGGTGATCTACGCCGAGTCCATGCTGGGTCGGGCCATGATCCTGCGCGGCGAATGGGAAGCAGCGAGGCCGATCGTCGACCGTGCCGTCGACCAGGCTGGCCGGCTGTGGGCCGCCTTCCTTCCCTGGCCCTTGTCCTTTCGCGCCGAAATAGATCTGAGCGACGGCCAACTGGAGCCGGCCGCTGAGCGCTTCGAGCACGCCTTCGCGCTGGGATGCCAGCTGGGCGATCCATGCTGGGAAGGCATTGCCGGCCGCGGCCTCGGACTGGTCGCGATGGCTCGCGGCGACGCTGCGCGCGCCGAGGAAATCCTGCTGGACACACTGATCCGCTGCACCCGCCCGCCGGACGCCTACCTGTGGGGCGAGGCCTATGTGCTGGAGGCGCTTTGCCGCCTTGGCGTGTCGCGGCGCACGTCGCCGATCCGCCGGCAGGTGGACGAGTTGATGGACATCGCCGCACGAACCGGCATGCGGGAACTCGTGGTGCGGGCCCACCTCCTTCGCGCCGCCCTCGGCGATCCGGATGGGGCGGTGGCCGCACGAACCCTGGCCACCGACATCGACAACCCGGCGCTCACCGCGTTGACGCTGAACGTCGATTCGCCTGCAGTAGGCCTTCAGCTCGTAAGTCCAAACGGCTCATCCCCTCTTCGTCAGTGATAATTGTTCGCATTGGTGCCGCACGCCGTGCCGCCGATGCTTTCACAAGAACACTTCACCGTCCTGGAGGATTTTTCATGACCGAACGCTCTGGCGCTCAAGTCCGCGCCGCGCGCGCATTGATCGGCGCCACTACCGCCTGGCTCGCCCTCACCGCCCTGCCCGCCCACGCTGCGAACGACGAACTCACGCTCTACACGACGCGCGAGCCCGCACTGATCCAGCCGCTGATTTCTGCCTTCAGCGCGCAGAGCAACGTCAAGGTCAACACCGTGTTCGTGAAGGACGGCCTGCTGGAGCGCGTCAAGGCCGAAGGCGCCCGCTCGCCGGCCGACGTGCTGATGACCGTGGACATCGGCGCGCTGATGGACCTCGTCGACGGCGGCGTGACGCAGCCCGTGAAATCGCCCGCGCTCGAATCGGCCATTCCGGCCAACCTGCGCGGCGCCGACGGCCAGTGGTTCTCGCTCTCGCTGCGCGCGCGCGTGCTCTATGCCGACAAGGCCCTGCCGCTCACGAGCTTCCGCTACGAAGACCTCGCCAGCCCGAAATACAAGGGCAAGGTCTGCATCCGCGCCGGCCAGCACCCCTACAACACCGCGCTGGTCGCCGCGCTGATCGCGCACGACGGCGAAGCCAAGGCCGAGCAGTGGCTGCGCGGCGTCAAGGCCAACCTGGCGCGCAAGGCCACGGGCGGCGACCGCGACGTGGCGCGCGACATCCTCGGCGGCATCTGCGACGTGGGCCTGGCCAACTCGTACTACGTTGGCCAGATGAAGAGTTCCAAGGAAGGCACCGACGCGCGCAAGTGGGGCGACGCCATCAAGGTGGTGCGCCCGACCTTCGCCAAGAGCGGCGGCACGCACGTCAACATCAGCGGCGCGGCTGTGGCGAAGAACGCGCCGCAGCGCGCCAACGCGGTCAAGCTGCTCGAGTTCCTGGTGTCGGAGCCGGCGCAGGCGCTGTATGCGCAGACCAACTACGAGTACCCGGTGCGCAAGGGCGTCGCGCTCGACCCGATCATCGCGTCGAGCATCGGCGAGCTGAAGGCCGACCCGCTGCCCGTGGCCGAGATCGCCAAGTACCGCAAGCAGGCCAGCGCGCTGGTCGACAAGGTCGGCTTCGACCAGTGACGCAAGCGGCCGGGCACGCCTTCCCGGTGCCTGAGGAAGCATGCGAATGACACGACGCCAGCTCCCGGGCCTGCACGCCGCAGGTCCGGTCTGGCGTCTTGCCTCGTTCGCCATCGCCGTCGGCGTGCTCGCGCCGGTGCTCACGCTGGCGTGGCTCGCCTTCGGCTCGGGCCTCGGGCACTGGGGGCCGCTGTTTGCGAACGTGCTGCCGCAGGCGGCGCTCAACACGGCCATGCTGCTCACGGGCGTGGGCGTGCTGGTGCTGGTGATCGGCACCGGCTGCGCGTGGCTGGTGACGGCGCATGACTTCCCGGGGCGCGGCGTGCTGCACTGGGCGCTGCTGCTGCCGCTGGCGATGCCAACCTACATCGTCGCCTTCGCGTACCTCGACCTGCTGCACCCCATCGGCCCCATGCAGGGCGCGATCCGCTGGATGCTGGGCTTCGACAGCCCGCGCCAGTTCCGCCTGCCCGACCTGCGCTCGATGCCCGGTGCAATCTTCGTGCTGGGCTTCGTGCTCTATCCGTACGTCTACATGACGGCGCGCGCGATGTTCATGACGCAGCCGGCGCACCTGATGGAAGCGGCGCGCACGCTCGGCGAGAGCCGGCGCGGCGCGTTCTTCCGCGTGGCGCTGCCGCTGGCGCGGCCGGCGCTGGCCGTGGGGCTGAGCCTCGCGCTGCTCGAAACGCTCAACGACATCGGCGCCTCGGAGTTCCTCGGCGTGAACACGTTGACGGTGGCGGTCTACACGACGTGGATCACGCGCTCCGACCTCGCAGGGGCCGCGCAGATCGCGTGCGCGATGCTGTTCGTGGTGGTGGCGCTGGTCTGGCTCGAACGCAATGGCCGGCAGCACCAGCGCTTCGGCTCGGCGCAGCGCATGCGCGCGGTGCAGCCGCGGCGGCTGCACGGTGGTGCGGCGTGGGCCGCCAGCGCGGCGGCGGCGCTGCCGGTGCTGATCGGCTTCGTGGCCCCTGCGTTCTACCTCGTGCGGGAAAGCTTCAAGCGGCTGCATCAGGGCGGCGGCATGTCCCAAGGCCTGGTCGCGAGCCTCGGCAACACGCTGGCGCTGGCTTCGGGTGTCACCGCGGCCGCAGTCGCGGCGGGGCTGGTCGTCGCCTGGGCCTCGCGCAGCCAGGGCGCGGGCCTCGCCAACCGCGCGCGATGGCAGGCGCGTGCGGCGACGCTGGGCTACGCGGTGCCGGGCACAGTGCTGGCCATCGGCCTGCTCACGCCGGCGCTGGCCTTCGACAGCGCGCTCGCCACGGCATTCGGATGGCAGGGCCTGCCGCTCATGGGCGCGGGCATCGTGCTGGTCGTGGCCTGCGCGATCCGCTTTCTCGCGATGCCGGTCGGCGGCATCGAGGCCGGCCTCGCGCGCATTCCGCCTGCCATCGAACAGGCTTCGCGCCTGCTCGGCGAAACCACCGGCGGGACGCTGCGCCGCGTGCACCTGCCGCTGCTGCGCCCCGCCATCGCCACGGGCGCGCTGCTGGTGTTCGTCGATGCGATGAAGGAACTGCCGGCCACGCTGCTGCTGCGGCCCGCCAATTTCGACACCCTCGCCACCTGGCTGTATGCCGAGGCCGCGCGCGGCACGTATGAAGAAGGCGCGATTGCCGCGCTCGCCATCGTGCTGGCCGGCCTGCTGCCCGTCCTGCTGCTCGCGCGCAACCAGCTGGGCGCGCCTTCGGCCGCACCCGGCCCCGACCAGACACCATGAGTTCCCCCCTGCACCTCGATGCGATCCAGCTCGCATACGACACACCGCGCGGCCCACACACGGTCGTCGACGGCTTCTCGCTGGCATTGGACGCCGGCGAAATCGGCTGCCTGTTCGGCCCTTCGGGCTGCGGCAAGACGACGGTGCTGCGTGCCATCGCAGGCTTCGAGCCCGTGCGCGCCGGCACGGTCCGGCTCGGCGACGTGCTGCTCTCGTCCGCGCAGAAGCACCTGCCGCCCGAGCAGCGGCACGTGGGCATGATGTTCCAGGAGTACGCGCTGTTCCCGCACCTGTCGGCGGCGAAGAACGTGGCCTTCGGCCTGCGCCGGCTCGGCCGCACGGCGCAGCAATCGCGCGTGGCGGAAATGCTGGCGCTGGTCGGCCTCGCCGACGCGGGCGAACGCTATCCGCACCAACTCTCCGGCGGCCAGCAGCAACGCGTCGCACTGGCCCGCGCGCTCGCGCCCTCGCCCGCCCTGCTGCTGCTCGACGAGCCGTTCTCCAACCTCGACGGCGGCACGCGCGAGCGGCTGGCTGCGGAGGTGCGCGGCATCCTCAAGCAGGCCGGCCAGACCGCCATCCTCGTCACGCACAACGAGGCCGAGGCGCACGCCATGGCCGACCGCATCGGCGTGATGCACGGCGGGCGCATCACGCACTGGCTCGACGCAGCGGCATAGCACACGAGGCCCATTTTCCGAATGGGCTTTCCGGGAAAAGGTTGTTCCGGACCGCAAGAATCGCGGCCTTCCAGACACATCCATCACCCAGGAACGGAAAGCCCCATGACGCAAGCTCTCACCCTCGTCAGCCACCTGCTGTGCCCGTACGTCCAGCGCGCCGCGATCGCACTGCATGAAAAGGGCGTGCCCTTCGAGCGCGTCGTCATCGACCTCGCGAACAAGCCCCAGTGGTTTCTCGACATCTCGCCGCTCGGCAAGGTACCGCTGCTGAAGGTGCGCCGGCCCGACGGCAGCGAGGCCGTGCTGTTCGAGAGCAACGTGATCTGCGAGTACCTCGAGGAGACACAGCCCGGCGCCCGCCTGCACCCCGAAGACCCGCTCCAGCGCGCCGAACATCGCGCGTGGATGGAGTTCGGCTCGGCCATCCTCGGCGACCTCTGGGGTTACGAGACCACGCAGGACGCGGCCGTGTTCGAGCAGAAGCGGCTGGCGCTCGTCGCCAGGTTCGAGCGCGTGGAAGCTGCGCTGGCAGCCTCGGGAGAAGGTCCCTACTTCGCCGGCCAGAACTTCAGCCTCGTCGACGCGGTCTTCGCACCGATGTTCCGCTACTTCGAGGTGTTCGACGCGATCAGCGACTCGCATGTCTTCGACGCACTGCCCAGGGTCAAGGCCTGGCGCAAGGCGCTGGCGGCCCGCCCCAGCGTGCGCGATGCGGTGGTGCCTGAATATCCCCGGCACCTGATGGAATTCCTGAAGCGCCACCAGGCCCACCTGCTGACACTGGCGGCTTGATCGTCGCGGCGGGAGGCAGACAATAGCGGCCTCCCTTTCTTCACGCCCAACGGCCCCCACGAGATGCGACTCCTCCACACCATGCTGCGCGTCGGCAACCTCCAGCGCTCCATCGACTTCTACACCAAGGTGCTCGGCATGAACCTGCTGCGCACCTCGGAGAACCCCGAGTACAAGTACAGCCTCGCTTTCATCGGCTACGGCAAGGGCAACCCCGAGCAGGCCGAGATCGAGCTCACCTACAACTGGGGCACCGAGAGCTACGAACTGGGCACCGCCTACGGCCACATCGCGCTGGGCGTGCCCGACGCGTACGCGGCCTGCGAGAAGATCAAGGCCGCGGGCGGCAACGTGACGCGCGAGGCCGGGCCGGTCAAGGGCGGCACCACCGTGATCGCGTTCGTGACGGACCCCGACGGCTACAAGATCGAGCTGATCCAGCGTGACGAAGGCGCCGCCGGCGGCGGCCTGCGCTGATGACTCGCCGCGTTGCCCTGCTGCGTGGCGTGAACGTCAACGGCATCGCGATCAAGAGCGCCGACCTGAAGGCGCTGTTCGCGGAAGAACTCGGCTTCGGCGCGGTGCGCACCGTGCTCGCCAGCGGCAACGTGCTGTTCGACACCGACGAGCGCGATGCCACCGCATTGCGCAAGCGCATCGAGCAGGCGCTGCGCAAGCGATTCGGCTACGAGGCGTGGATCGTGCTGCTCACACAGAAGCAGGTGGCCGACGTGGCCAAGGCCTATCCCTTCGAGCGCATCGACGACGAGCGGCATCCCTACATCGTGTTCGGCTCGGACACCGCGATGCTCGACGAGATCGTGGAGAAGGCCGGCACCGTCGATGCCGACGTCGAACAGCTGGAGCCCGGCAAGGGCGTGCTGTACTGGCAATGCCCGCGCGGCGAGAGCCTCGATACGCCGGTGGCCAAGCTGCTGGCCAAGACGCGCTACAAGTCGAGCACCACCACGCGCAACCTGCGTACGGTGGAGAAGCTGCTCACCGGCTGATCAGCAGCCCAGCAGGTCGGCCAGCGCCTCGATGTCGCGCGCATGCAGGTTGTTGTCCGGCTGCGGCGACACGTCCTTCGGCTTGGCGCGGCCGAATTCATGCGGGCGCTCGATGTAGGCCGTCTTCAGGCCGCACACGCGCGCGGCGGCCAGGTCGTCGTGGTGCGCGGCGGCCAGCATCACCTGACCCGGCGTTGCATCGAACACACCCGCCACGCCGAGGTAGGTGCGCGGGTCGGGCTTGTAGGCCTTGAACACCTCGGCCGACAGCACGCAGTCCCAGGGCAGGCCCGCACGCTTCGCCATCTCGGTGAGCAGGCCAATGTTCCCGTTCGACAGCGTGCAGATGGTGAACTTCTTCTTGAGCCGCGTGAGACCCGGCACCGAATCGGGCCAGGCCGGCAGGCGGTGCCAGGCGCGGCTCAGGTCGCGCCTGGCGGCCGTGTCGAGGCGCTCGGACAGGCCGAAATCGCGCAGCACCTGTTCGAGCATGCTCAGGTGCAGCTCGTCGAGCAGCGTGAAGCCGCCCTCGCCCGCGGCAATGCGCTCCATCACGGCCTTCATCGCGGGCTGGTAGCCCGCGCGCCACGCCAGCGCGAAGGCCGCGCCGTCCACGCCCGGCAATGCGCGCTCGACCTCGGCGGCAATGCCGCTGTGCCAGTCGACCACCGTGCCGAAGACGTCGAACGCGATGACCTTCAGGTCGCTCGCGTCGAAATCGGCGCGCATGATCAGCGCGGCAGCTGGCTCGCGGCGCGTGCCAGTTGCTCGATGCGGGCCCAGTCGCCTTCGCGGATCGCGTCGGTCGGCACGATCCACGAACCGCCCACGCAGGCCACGTTCGACAGCGCGAGGAACTCGGCCGCGTTGCCCGCCTGGATGCCGCCCGTCGGGCAGAAGGTGACGTCGCCGAACGGACCCTGCCAGGCCTTGAGCATCGGCAGCCCGCCGGCCTGCAGCGCGGGGAAGAACTTGAGTTGGGTGTAGCCGTCTTCCTGCGCCATCATGATCTCGCTGCCGGTGGCCACGCCGGGCAGCAGCGGCAGGCCGAGGTCGTGGCAGGCCTTGCCGACCGCACGCGTGTAGCCCGGGCTCACGCCGAACTTCGCGCCGGCCAGCGCCGAGGCCTGGGCATCGGCCGCGCTGCGGATGGTGCCGGCGCCGGCCACGGCCTCGGGAACGTCCCTGGCGATGGCTTCGATGCACTGCAGCGCCTGCGGCGTGCGCAGCGTGACTTCGAGCATGCGGATGCCGCCAGCCACCAGTGCGCGAGCGAGAGGGACGGCGTCTTTCACGTCGTTCAGCACGATGACCGGAATGACCGGCGCATCGCGCATGACTTCGAGGGCGGTGAGTTTCTTTGTCATTTCATAGCTCCATTACTTCAAGCACATCCGCGATCCTGAAAATCGCGGTGCTCAATTCCAGAAACACCGCGGAACGGGCTTTTGCCGGGCCACCGGTGTTGTCCCCGGAAGGGGGAAGGCGAAGCGGCACGAAGCACGCGCAGCCTGGGGGCGAGCCCGATTACAGCCATGAGCAGGCTCCTTCTTCGGCAGTGAGTGCATTGCGGCGCATGCCGGCGAACAGTTCGCGGCCGAGGCCGTGTCCATCGGCGATGCGCTGCGCTTCGGGCAGCGTCGCGGTTTCGCGCGCGGCCCATTCGTCTTCGGGCAGCAGCACGGCCAGCGTACCCGCTACCGCATCGAGGCGGATCAGGTCGCCGTCGCGCACCTTGGCGAGCGGGCCGCCCGCAGCCGCTTCGGGCGAGACGTGGATGGCGGCCGGTATCTTGCCCGACGCGCCGCTCATGCGGCCGTCGGTGACCAGCGCCACGCGGAATCCCTTGCCCTGCAGCACCGACAGCGGCGGCGTGAGCTTGTGCAGCTCGGGCATGCCGTTGGCCTGCGGGCCCTGCCAGCGCACCACGCAGACCACGTCGCGCTCGAGTTCGCCGGCGGTGAAGGCCTTGTGCAGCGCGGCCTGCGAGTCGAACACGCGCGCGGGCGCTTCGATGACATGGCGATCGTCGGGCACCGAGGACACCTTGATGACGCTGCGCCCGAGGTTGCCGCCCAGCAGCTTGAGGCCGCCAGTGGCACTGAACGGATTCGCGACCGTGCGTGTGATGGCTTCGTTCTTCAGCGGCGCCGCGGGACTCCATTGCAGGCGCTGTTCGGCGCCATCACCCGCCAGCGCCGGGATGTTCGCGTATTCGCGGATGCCGCCCGCGCGCACCGTCAGCACGTCGGCATGCATGAGGCCGGCGTCGACCAGTTCGCCGATCACGAGGCCGGGACCGCCCGCGGCCTGGAACTCGTTCACGTCGGCGCTGCCGTTGGGATACACGCGGCTCAGCAGCGGCACCACATCGGAGAGCTTCGAGAAGTCGTCCCAGTCGATCACGATGCCGGCGGCGCGCGCCACGGCCACCCAGTGGATCAGGTGGTTGGTGGAGCCGCCCGTGGCCAGCAGCGCGACCATGGCGTTGACGATGCAGCGCTCGTCCACCATCTCGCCGATGGGCGGGCACTGGAAGGAAATGTCGCTCGCCTTGCCCAGCACGGTGCGCACCGCTTCGCGCGTGAGCGTTTCGCGCATCGCGTCGCCGGGCTGGATGAAGGCAGTGCCGGGCACGTGCAGACCCATGGCCTCGAGCAGCATCTGGTTGCTGTTGGCGGTGCCGTAGAAGGTGCAGGTGCCCATCGTGTGATAGGCCGCCATCTCGGCGTCGAGCAGGCCCTGGCGGCCCACGAGGCCTTGCGCCGCCTGCTCGCGCACCTTCGATTTGGCATTGTTCGACAGGCCCGAGGGCATCGGGCCGGCGGGCACGAACACGGTCGGCAGGTGGCCGAAGTGCAGCGCGCCGATCAGCAGGCCCGGCACGATCTTGTCGCACACGCCGAGCAGCAGCGCGCTGTCGAACATGTCGTGCGTGAGCGCGACGGCCGTGCTCATGGCGATCAGGTCGCGGCTGAACAGGCTCAGTTCCATGCCGGGCGTGCCCTGCGTGACGCCGTCGCACATGGCGGGCACACCGCCGGCCACCTGCGCGGTGGCGCCGAGTCGGCGGGCCTCGTGCTTGATGATGTCGGGGTAGCCCTGGTACGGCGCGTGGGCCGAGAGCATGTCGTTGTAGGCGGTGACGATGCCGATGTTGGGCGCGCGCTCGGCCACCACGCGGAACTTGTCGTTCGCCGGGATGCCGGCCACGGCGTGCGCCACGTTGGCGCAGCCCATGCGGTCTGAGCCGCGGTCGCGGTCGCGGATTTCGGCGAGGCGGGAGAGGTACGCGCTGCGCAGCCCCTTGCTGCGCTCGCGGATGCGATCGGTGACGTCGCGGACGATGGGGTGTGTGCTGCTGCTCATGGGGTCGGTGGCTCTTGCTGCGTGCCGCCAGGGCGGCTGTGGGCCTGGAGACCCATGGTAACAAGCCGGGCACGAAAGCCCGATGAAATCCGGGTGCCCGCCAATACGAATCCACTCATCCGCGCCCCTGCAGCACCCATGAAAAAGCCCGGCGTCACCGGGCTTCTTCTGCTCTTGCAGCCGATGCGCGCGACGCTCAGTCCACCAGCTTCACCTCGACGCGGCGCGCCTCGGCATCGTTGCCCGAGCCGGCTGTCACGGCGGGCCTTTGCAGGTCGACCTTGGCCGCGGGCACGCCCAGGCCCACGAGCACGTCGCGCACCATCTCGGCGCGCTTCTTCGCGAGCTGTTCGTTGATGGCGGCGTCGCCGGTGGTGTCGTGGAAGCCCGAGACCACCGCCTTGCGGCCGCTCTCGACGCCTTTGATGACCGCGGCCAGGGCCTCGGCGGCGCCGGGTGCGAGGTCGGCGCTGCCGGTCGCGAAGTAGAAGTTCACCACGCCGTCGACCACGCGGATGCTTGCGCCGTCGGGGATCGTGACTGTCACGGTCTCGGTGACCTCGGCCACCTTGGGCGCGGCGCCGGGGGCCGGCGCCGAGACCACCACCGCCGCGGGAGCGGCGGCGGCCTGCGCGACCGCCGGGTTGTGGCCCCTGTGCCAGAGCACGATGCCGACCACGAAGAAGATCACCAGGGCGATCAGCGCCATGACGAATCCGAGGATGAAATTCTGCTGGCTGTCGTCATCGCTCATCGGGGATCTTGCTCCATAGGGAAGGGGTAGGTAAATAATGGTGCGGTGAACCATGATCAGGAAATTGTAGGCGGCGGTCCCGGCATCCCCATGTCGGACCCTGCGCCGAACCCCGGTCCGCCGGGACTCGACCCCATGCCCAAACCCCTGCGCGATCCGCAGCCGATGCTCGAGCGCGCCATCGCCGACTGGGGCGGGCATGAGGATCTCTGGCTCTTCGGCTATGGCTCGCTGATCTGGCGGCCCGAGTTCGACTTCGTCGAGCGGCGCCAGGCCTGGGTGCGCGGCTGGCATCGCGCGCTGAAGATGTGGAGCCGCGTGAACCGCGGCAGCGTCCAGGTGCCCGGCCTCGTGTTCGGACTGCTCTCGGGCGGCAGCTGCCGTGGCATGGTGTTCCGCGTGCCCAGGGCCGAGGGTCTGGAAACGCTGCGCCGGCTCTGGCTGCGCGAGATGCCGACTGGCGTGTACGACCCGAAATGGCTGCGCTGCGGCACGGCCGAAGGGCCTGTGCGCGCGCTGGCGTTCACGCTGTCGCGGCGCAGCCCCAACTTCACGGGCGAGCTCAGCGACGAGCGCTACCGCCACATCTTCGCCAACGCCGTCGGCCGCTACGGAACTTCGCTCGACTACGCGCGCCAGACGCTGCTCGAACTGCAGCGCCACTCGATCCACGACGCGGCGCTGGCCCGCCTGGTGGCGCTGGCCGCCGTTCAGGAACAGCAGCGCCAGCAGCAAACCGAGGCCGCCGCCGATTGCGGGGCGCCGCAGCCTCCGGTATATGTTCCGGGGTCTTCGAACTCTTCTTCCCAACCTTCCGAATCATCCAAGGAAAACACATGACCCAACGTCGTCTCGCCGCCGCCGGCGCCGCCCTCCTCGCCTGCGCCCTTCTCGCCGCCTGCGGCAGCATGGGCGGCAAGCCGAGCACCGCCGTCGAGCTGGTGCCGACCGGCGCCATCACGCCCAACCCGACGCGCGGCACGGTGACCTTCGCCGCGCTCGACCACGGCGTGCGCGTGTCGGGCGAAGTGCGCGGGCTGGCACCGGGCAGCGAGCACGGCTTCCACATCCACGAGAAGGGCGACTGCGGCAACAACGGCGACGCCTCGGGCGGCCACTTCAATCCGACCGGCGGCACGCACGGCAAGTTCGCCGCCGCGGGCAGCCATGCCGGCGAACTGCCGAGCCTGGTGGCCGATGCCAGCGGCGTGGCCCGCTTCAGCGTGGAAGACCACTCGATCTCGCTGACGGACGGCGCCGCCAACAACGTGGTGGGCCGCGCCCTGGTGGTGCATCGCGACCGCGACGATTTCACGACGCAGCCGTCAGGCAACTCGGGCCCGCGCATCGCCTGTGCGGTGATCACCAAGCCCTGATCGAAACGGGCGGCAAAAGCTAGGCGCCCTCGCGCGCCAGCCACAGCGTCTCGGCCTGCGCCAGCGCCTCGGGTGTGTCGATGTCGGTGATCACGCCGACGTCGTCCACCACCAGGTCGGCCACCGAATCGATGGCACGCATCGACCGCAGGATGGACGATGCGCCCAGACTTCCCTCCAGCATGGCGAGTTGCGCACCGCACCCGGCGGCAAAGCCCACCGGATGGCCGCGCTCGCCCTGGTACTGCGGCTGCACGGCATTCACCCGGCCGCCCAGGGCTGCTGCAACAGCCTGCAGCGTCGCGGGCTGCACCAGCGGCAGGTCGCCCGGCAGGATCAGCCAACCCGCCGCATCGGGCGTTGCGCGCACTGCGGCCGCGATCGAATCGCCCATGCCGGGGTGCCCCGCATCTTCCACGTGCCATGGCAGGCCGCTGGCGCGCACCGCGTCGAGCGTGCGCTCCAGCACCGGCCTGCCGGCGAGCAACGCCTTCAGCTTCGAGCCCGTGCCACCGGCCGCGATGAAGCGTTCGCCGCGGCCCGAGGCCAGCACGATCACCACCGGGGAATTCACCTTCATGGTCGTCATGGGCCGAGTATGTGCGCAACAATCCCGGCATGACCTCCCCCCTCTCCAATGACGCACTGGCGGCGCTGCGCAAGAGCTACGAGCGCGCCGAACTCGGCGAAGCCCACAGCGCCGGCGATCCGCTGAAGCAGTTCGAGCGCTGGCTCACCGAAGCCATCGACGCGCAGGTGCCCGAGCCCAATGCGATGACGCTGTGCACCGTGGGCAGCGACCTGCGGCCGTCCAGCCGCATCGTGCTCATCAAGGGCTACGACGCGCGCGGCATCGTCTGGTACACCAACTACGAGAGCCGCAAGGGCCGCGAGCTGTCGGGCAATCCGTATGCGTCGCTGCAGTTCCACTGGGTCGAACTCGAGCGCGTGGTGCGCATCGAGGGCCGCGTCGAGAAGGCAGGCGCCGAAGAGAGCGACGCCTACTTCGCGAGCCGCCCGCTCGACTCGCGCATCGGCGCCTGGGCCAGTCCGCAGAGCGAGGTGATCAGCGGACGCGACGTGCTGGTGAAGAACGCCGCCGTTGCTGCGGCCAAGCACATGCTCTCGCCGCCGCGCCCTCCGCACTGGGGCGGCTACCGGCTGGTGCCCGACCGCTGGGAGTTCTGGCAGGGCCGCAAGAGCCGGCTGCATGACCGGCTGCGCTACCGGCTCGACGGTAGCGACTGGGTGCGCGAGCGCCTGGCTCCGTGAGGCGGATCGTCGTCAGGCCTCACAACTCACGACTTTGAACTCGACGCGCCGGTCCAGCGCGTCGCTCGCATCGTCCGCCCCCGTACCGACGATGTTCTCGCGGAAGCCCATGCCCGATTCCCGCAGCTTCTTCGACAGGGGCGCCGCCTCGCCCACCAGCCGGGTCTTCACGCTCACTGCGCGCTGCAGCGACAGCCGCTCGTTCACCGCCTCCGAGCCCGTGCGGCTCGTGTGGCCCGTGACCACCACGCACGAATCGATCTGCGCCGCCTGCCGCGCAATCTGGCGCAGCCACATCGGATAGGCAGCGCTGATCTTCGGATCGGCGAGGAAGTCGGTCGAGCCCGGCTTGAACAGGAACTTCACGCTCAGGTTGTTGGTTTCGAGGCCCAGCCGCGCGATGGTGCCGAAGGTCTTCTCGGCATCGGCCGTGCGGCCGAGTTGCGACTGCGTGAGGTACAGCCCGCTGTAGATGCGCAGCTGCTGGCCGTCGGGCCGCTTCGATGCAGCCTCGTAGCGGCCGAGCGCCTCGCTCATGCGGCCGGCCTCGTAGGCGGCGGTGGCCTCCTGCAGCACGGTCGAGGTCGGCAGGCGCTCCAGGTACAGCGCGTCCGCGGCCTGGCCGGGCTGGGTCTCGGCGGTGCGGATGTAGCCCTCGACGCCGCGGTCCTTGCCATTCACCGGGCTGTCACGGAAGAAGGCGGTGGGCCGTGTGTCGAGCGTGGCATCGCTGATGCGCGTGACCGACTGCGCGATCACCATGCCGCTGCGGATCTCGGTCAGCGCAAGGTTCAGTCGGTACGGTGCGCCCGAAGCGTCCCTGTCGCGCACCAGCGTGCCATTGAGCACGTACTGCGCGCTGCCGATCTCGCTCGCGTTGAAGGGCGTGACGGTGAACTGCCTGAACTGCGCCTGCATGCGCTGCACGATGCGCTGCTCGGCCACGCGCGTCACCTCGGTCTGCTGGCCGCTCGCGCCTTCGAGCAGCGGGTCGATCACGATGCGGCGCTGCGTGAGCGTCGACTCCACCTTGGCCAGGAAGGCCGGCAGTTTCTGCGTCTGCACCATCAGGTCGTCCACCGCCTGGTTCACGGCCTGGTCGAAGGGCATGGCGTTGCCCGGCGCGGGGCGGTGCGCGCAGGCGGCGGCAAGCACGGCGGCGCACAGCGCGAGCGCGCGCAGCGCCAGGCGGACTCGTTGGGTGGCGATGGTCGTCATCAGCATTGGCTCCTCAATGTCTTCATGTCCTGGTCCGACAGCGGCTCGCCCACGGCGGCGCGCATGTTGATCTCGCTGCAGCGCTTCGACGGCGCAGGCTTTGATACCGCCGCTTCCCGTTGCACCGGCGGCGGTGCCGACGCGGCTGGCTGTGTGCGCGTCCTGATCACCGGCCTCGGCTTCGACGGCCCCTCGTCGGCCCTTTCAGCCTTCTCGGCGGGCGGCGGCTCGGCGGGCTCGCGCGGCACGTTCGCCGACAGGCACGGCGTGCGGCACGGCCTGGCCTCGCCTGTGGCCTGCGCGGGGCGAACTTGCAGCGCGGCGATCGTCGTCGCGACCACCGCCATAGCAAGAAGGGGCGAAGAGCGCGCCGGGTGAATCATCAGCCGGCAAATGTAGGGCGGCAGAGGCCGCGCGCCATCTCTCCAAACGGCCACCCTGCCGAACGGCATAGGCGTGCGGCGAACCGCGCTAAGGCGAAAGTCTGCGAGGCTCTACGAAGAGACAACCGAAGGGCTCAGGGCAACCACTGCACCCAGACCATCACGAGCGGTAGCGTGGCGAGCCCCAGCACCGTCGACATCGCGACGCTGGCCGTCACCAGGTCTTCGGCCGTGCGGTAGCGCTGCGAAAAGAGGAACACGTTGGCGCCGATCGGCAGCGCCGCCGCCACCACCATCACCGTGAGCGGAATGCCTCGCACGCCCAGCAGCCAACCGATGACGGCCACCAGCAGCGGATGCAGCAGGTTCTTCACCAGCGCCTGCATCAGCGCGCCGCGCCAATGCCGGCCGATGGGTGTGAGCGCGAGCGTGATGCCCACCATCACCAGCGCGATGGGGCCGAAGGCCTGGCCGAGCAACTGGATCGGCTTGTCGATGAACTCGGGCATGACCAGCCCGGTCTGCGCGAACAACAGGCCCGCGATGATCGGCAGCGGCACGGGGTGGATGATGGCGTTGCGCAGCGCACGCATCACGGTGCGTGCCATCGAGGGGCGCTTGTCTTCGCCACCGACACCCACGTGCTCGCGCGCGACGGCCAGCTCCAGCACCACCGTGGCGCTGGTCAGGAGCACCAGCGAATGCAGCGAGATCAGCGTGAGCAGCACCACCATGCCCGCCTCGCCATACGCCAGGCCGATCAACGCGATGCCGATCATCACCGTGTTGCTGTACGTGTTGGCCAGCGCGATCACCGCCGCGGTGCGATTGAATCCGCGCAGCGCCAGCGTGGCCGCGAACAGCAGGCCCGAAGCAACGAAATACGCCGCCACCGGCTTCAGGCTCAGCTGCTCGACGTGCACCGTGCTCATGGCGCGGAACAGCAGCGCGGGCGCGAGCAGCAGGAAGATGAGATGCGACAGGTCCTTCACCGCATTGCCGCCGATCCATCGGCGCTTGCCGGCGAGGTAGCCCGCGGCGATGAGCAGGACGACGGGGAGCAGGGAGGAGATGACGAAGGAATTCACTCGGCGAGGATAGCCCAGTGAGTGCCTTGCTCCTTCCTCCTCTGGGGGAAGGTCGGGATGGGGGCAGGCGGCACTCGCAGGAGCCATGGCCCTGTCAAAGGCCGCTTGCCCCCCACCCCTGCCCTCCCCCAACGGGGGAGGGAGCAAGACAAGATCAGAACGTCACGCGCAAACCGACCTTCAGCGTGCGCCCGGGCAACGGCGCGTTCGGATACACCGTGGTCGTCAGGATCGACGTCGCGCTGTAGGCCAGCTTGTTCGTGATGTTGTCCATGCGCGCGTACCAGGTGAGGTTGGCGCGCTGCACCTTCATGCGGTAGGTGATGGCGGCGTTCCACAGCGTGTAGGCATCGGTCTCGCGCGCACCCACCGACGGAATGCGGTGCTGCGCCGCGTTGTAGTCGAAGCCGAAGCGCGCGCCCCACGGGCCGTTGGCATAGGCCAGCGTCGCCCCAAGGCGCAGCGGCGCGATGCGCGGCAGCGGCTCGCCGGTGTCGAGGTTCTTCGCGCGCACGATGTCGCCGCGCCATTCGAGGTCCAGCGTGCCGGCGTCGTCCATGCGCGCGAAGCCTTCGCTGCCCAGCAGGCGCAGGTTGCCGTTGGCCTCGATGCCGGTGAAGCGTGCACGCACGCCGCTGTAGACGTACTCGGCCAGCGTATCGGTGGCGCCGGGCTCGGCCACGTTGCCCTCTTCATCGAGGCTGCGCCCCGATGCCGTCAGGCCGATGTAGTTGCGAAAGCGCGTGACGTAGGCGTTGACGCGCGCCGTGTTGGGCCCCGACTTCCATTGCGCGCCCAGGTCCAGCCCCGTCGATTTTTCCTTCTTCAGGTTCGGGTCGCCCACCTCCCACGCGGCGGTCGCCACGTGGGGGCCGTTGGCCAGCAGTTCGTAGTCCTTCGGCGCGCGCTCGGTGTAGGCGAGGTTCGAAGTCAGCTGCCACTGAGGCGCGAGGTTGACCAGAGCACCGAAGGCCGCACTGTGCGGGTTGAAGGTGCGCTCGCCGACCGCAAAGCGCGTGACCGTCGGATCGTCCGGATAGCCCAGCGATCGGATGCGGACCTGCTCGGTGCGCGCGCCGAAGCTCAGCCGGCCCCACGAAGTGCCGTACTCCTCGTACATGAACAGCGCATTGGAGCGCGTGCGGCTGTGCGGCGCGAAGGCCTCTTCGCCATCGGCGGCGAAGCGGTTGGTTTCGCTGCTGAAGCCGACGAGGCCCTCGAAGTTGCCGATCTTCTGGTGGCGCGCCTCGATGCGCAGGTCGTTGCTCATGTTCGAGAACGTGGTGCCGGGCGTGCCGCCCTCGAACTCGGTGTGGCGGTAATCGGTGTGGCTCAGCTTGGCGTGGATGCTGCTGATGAAGCCGCCCGGGCGCCACTCGCCTTCGAGCGCATAGCGGTCGGACTTCATGCCGATGGTGACGTCGTCCTCGGCCACGGTGCCGTAGGTGCTGCGGTAAGTGCCGACCGAGGCGCCGATGTAGCCCTGGTCGAAGAACATCGTGCCGCCGAGCGCGCCGCCGTGCGCCTCGTTGGCCGAGTTGCAGATCTTGCGCGCCGTCCACGGCGAGCCGGGCTTGCTGCATTCGAGGGTGATCGGCACCGAGACGTCCTTCGAGTCGCGGTTGAAGGCGTCGACGTGCAGTGCGAAGCGGTCGTTGCCGCCTTCGAGCACCACGCCGCCATTCTTCTCCTTGTTGCCGGTGGAATAGCCCAGGTCGGCGCGGCCGCCGAAGCCGTTGATCGGCTCCGAAGGAATGCGGTTGTCGATCACGTTGACCACGCCGCCGACAGCGCTGCCGCCGTACTGCAGCGCCGACGGGCCGCGCAGCACTTCGATGCGGTCGGTGACCAGCGCATCGACAGGCACCGCGTGGTCGTAGCTCAGCGCGGAGGCATCGGGTGCGCCGCCGCCGTTCTGCAGGATGCGGATTCGGTCGCCGTCCTGGCCGCGGATGATCGGGCGGCTGGCGTTGGGGCCGAAGTAGCTGCTGCTCACGCCGGGCACGTTGTCCAGCGTTTCGCCGAGCGTCGACTGGGAGCGCAGCAGCAGCTTGTCACCCGACAGCGTGGTGGTGGGCGCGATCAGTTCGGAGGCGCCGAGCGGATTGCCGGTGACGGTGACCTCGCGCAGGCTGGCGGCGTCGGCGGGTTGGGCCTGAACCTGCGCCTGGTCCTGGGCCATGCTTGCGAAGGAGGCGAGCGAAAGAACGGCAACGCCGATGGCGTTGCGACGGAATTTGGGAGTCATGAAGGAACACTCGTTGAATCGGGAAACGACCGGCCGCCGCCCGCGCGGGAAGCGGGTGCAGCAGCCGGAACACAGGGGATTCAGCGAGTGGAAGGCGGGCCGCGCGCGTCGAACAGCGCGACCCAGCGGGCGACGGCTTCGCCCTGCAGGAAAGCAAAGACGGCCGACGGCAGCAGCATCGGCAGCACCACCAGCGGCACGCCGGGCACGCCGGATCCGTGCGAGAGCTGGTCGTACAGCCGGCACTCGGCGTCGTTGTGTTCGCCGAACAGGCTGGCCAGCTGGGGGACGGCATGCTTGTGGCCAGCCTGCGCCGCGGCGGCCGGCAGGCCCGGCACGTGCAGCGAGCGGTGCATCAACCCGAGCGTGCCCGCGAACCACACCGCGACCATCAGCGCGATGACGAGCGCGCGGGTCGAACGGGTCCGAGGCTGGCGGATGGAGAGATGCACGGGGCGAGGTACCGATCGGCGCTCAGGCCTTGACGCGCGACGCGAAGGTCTTCTGGAACTTCTCGACCTTCGGTCCCACGACGAACGCGCAGTAGCCCTGGTTCGGGTTGTTCAGGAAGTAGTCCTGGTGGTAGGCCTCGGCCGCCGAGTAGTTGGCGAGCTGCGCCACCTCGGTCACGACAGGCGAGCTGTAGGTCTTGCTGGCCCCGATCTCGCGGATGACCTCCTGGGCCACCTGCTTCTGCGCGTCGCTCGTGTAGTAGATGCCGCTGCGGTACTGGGTGCCGGCGTCATTGCCCTGGCGGTTGAGCGTGGTCGGGTCGTGCACGACGAAGAAGATCTCGAGGATTTCACGCAGGCTGATCTGCGCGGGGTCGAATTCGAGCTTCACCACCTCGGCGTGGCCGGTGCGGCCGGTGCAGACCTGCTCGTAGGTCGGATTGACGGCCTGGCCGTTGCAATAGCCCGACTCCACGTCCAGCACGCCCTGCACCCGGTCGAACACCGCCTCGGTGCACCAGAAACAGCCACCGCCGAGCACGATGGTTTCGGTGGGCGGCGATGAAGTGGACATGGTGCGGCTCCGGGAGGTTGGAAAAGGATGAGCCCGGTATTGTGGCGGCTTGACGTGACGGATATCGGTCACTACATTACTAACCCGCGAGTCATTAACATCCCATGTCCCCGCCCCGTTCCTTCGTCGACAAGATCATCTGCCCGGTGCGCGCCAAGCGCGAGCGCCGCAAAGAGGCGCGCCCCGGCGAACTGCTGGCCGCCGCACTCGACCTGTTCGTCGAAAAAGGCTTTGCCGCCACCCGCTCAGAGGAAGTAGCGGTGCGCGCCGGCGTCTCCAAGGGCACCCTCTTTCTCTATTTCCCGAGCAAGGAAGAGCTGTTCAAGGCCGTCGTCATGGAAAGCCTCGGCGGCCGTTTCACCGAGTGGAACGCCGAATTCGCGGCTTTCGAGGGCACCACGGCCGACATGCTGCGCTACTGCATGAGAGTGTGGTGGGAACGCGTCGGCATGACCCAGGCCTCGGGCCTGACCAAGCTCATGATGAGCGAGGGCGCCAACTTTCCCGATCTGGCGGAGTTCTACCGTCGCGAAGTGGTCCGCCCCGGCCACGAGCTGCTGCGGCGCATTTTCCAGCGCGGCATCGACAGCGGCGAGTTCGCTCCGATGGACGTCGACCACGCGATCTACTCGGTGGTGGCACCCATGGTCTTCCTCATGCTCTGGAAGCATTCAGCCATGGTCTGCGTCGACGGCGAATCGGCCCTCGACCCCGAAAAATACCTCGCCACCCAGGCCGAGGTGGTGATCAACGGACTCTGCGTGCGCCCCGGAAGGCCGACCGCGGCGGAGGCGTCATCGGCGACGCCTAAAATTGAAGGTTTGTCCTGAGCCCACAAGGAAAGCCACGCCATGAACCCCACCCCCACCCTCGAGCGCCTGCGCTTCAACATGATCGAACAGCAGATCCGCCCCTGGGATGTGCTGGATACCGACATCCTCGAACTGCTGGCCGAAATCCACCGCGAAGACTACGTGCCCGACGCGCACCGCACGCTGTCGTTCTTCGACATGGAACTGCCGCTGCTCGACGGCTCCGTGCCCGGCGAGATCATGCTGTCGCCCAAGGTCGAGGCCCGCACGCTGCAGGACCTGCACATCCAGAAGCATGAATCGGTGCTCGAGATCGGCACCGGCTCCGGCTTCATGGCCGCCCTGCTGGGCGCCCGCGCCGCCCAGGTGCTGACGCTCGAAATCAACCCCGTGCTGGCCGCCCGCGCCGCCGAGACGCTGCGCCAGAACGGCGTGACCAACGTCGAAGTGCGCCATGCCGACGGCGCCGTACCGCTGCCCAGCGGCCCGAGCTTCGACGTGATCGTGCTCAGCGGCTCGGTCGCTCGCATTCCGCAGAACCTGCTGGGTTCGCTCAAGGTCGGCGGCCGCCTCTCGGCCATCGTGGGCGAAGAGCCGATGATGCGCGCCCACTTCGTCACCCGCACGAGCGAAAGCAAGTGGGACACGGTCCAGCCCTGGGACACCGTGGCCCCACGGCTGCTGAACTTCCCCGAGCCCTCGCGCTTCTCGTTCTGAACGGGCGGTCCACCGAATGATCGACCAAGTCCGCCCCACCGACCTTGCCGCCTGGTTCGCCCAGGACGCCGACGCCACCCCCGTGCTGCTCGACGTGCGCGAACCCTGGGAACTGCAGACGGCGAGCGTCGTGCCCCAGGGCTTCACCCTGGTCGCGATTCCGATGAACGAGATTCCCGGGCGGCTGGCCGAGCTGAACGACGGCCAGCCCGGACTTCGAATTGCCTGCCTGTGCCATCACGGCGCACGCAGCCAGCGCGTGGCCGCTTTCCTGAACCAGAACGGCTTTGACCAGCTCGCCAACGTGGCGGGCGGCATCGACGCCTGGTCTTCGCAGCACGACCCTTCCGTGCCGCGCTACTGATTCTTTCTCCAAGGACGTTCAATGCCTTCCAGGCCCCGGCTTTCGCCTCTTTCCGCAGCGCTCGCAAGCATCTTCGCAGCCTTGCTCGCATCGCCGGCCCAGAGCCAGACACTGAACGAACTTTATGAATCCGCCCGCGGCTTCGACGCCACCTACCAGGGCGCACGGGCCCAGTACGACGCCAGCATCGCGCGCGCCGCGCAAGCCAAGGCCGGCATCCTGCCCGCCGTGGGACTCACGGCCGGCGTGACGCGCAGCGATCTCGACATCGAAACCCTCACCGGCGCCGGCCGCGGCACCACCACGCCGCGCGACTTCAACACGCAGAACGTCGGCATCAACGCCACGCAGCCGCTGTACCGGCCGGCCAACTGGGCCACCTACGAGCAGGGCAAGCGCCAGGCCGACATCGCACAGGCGGTGCTCACCATTGCCGAGCAGGACCTGATCGTGCGTGTGAGCCAGGCGTACTTCGACGTGCTCGCGAGCCAGGACAGCCTGGCGCTCGTGCGCGCGCAGAAGGTCGCCGTGGCCGAGCAGCTGGCATCGGCCAAGCGCAACTTCGAGGTCGGCACCTCCACCATCACCGACTCGCGCGAAGCGCAGGCGCGCTACGACTTGGTGATCGCCCAGGAAATCGCGGCCGAGAACGACCTGCAGGTGAAGAAGGTGGTGCTCGACCAGCTGGTCGGCCGTCCCGGCAGCGTGCCGGTGCCGCTGCGGGTGCCGGTGGTGCTGCCCACCGCCATGCCCGCGGACATCAACGCCTGGGTCACGCAGGCCGACGAGGTGCACCCCGCCATCCAGCAGGCCCGCCTGGGGCTCGACGTGGCCGGGCTCGAAGTGGAGAAGGCCAAGGCCGGCCACAAGCCCACGCTCGACGCCAACCTGGGCTACAACGTCACGCGCAACCCGACGGGCACCAGCACGAGCACCGTGGGCACGCGCATCAACGCGGCCACGGTCGGCGTCACGTTCAACCTGCCGCTGTTCGCCGGCTTCGCCACCGAGAACCGCATCAAGGAAACGCTGGCGCTCGAGGACCAGTCGCGCAGCGTGCTCGACGGCACCAAGCGCAGCGTGGCGCAGGCCACGCGCGCGGCGTACCTCGGGCTCGTCTCGGGTGCGGGGCAGGTGAAGGCGCTGGAAGCGGCCGAGGCCTCGAGCCAGAGCGCGCTCGATGCCAACCGGCTGGGCTACCAGGTGGGCGTGCGCATCAACATCGACGTGCTGAATTCGCAAAGCCAGCTGTTCCAGACCAAGCGCGACCTCGCGCAGGCGCGCTACAACGTGCTGCTGGGCAACCTGAAGCTGCGCCAGGCCAACGGCACGCTGACGATCGACGACATGAACGCGATCAACGCGACGCTGGCGAGCAGCGGCAGCGTGCCGGCGGTGCCTCCGGCCACGGGGCCGGATCGCAACATAACGACGCCTGCCGTGACGCCGCCGAGCATCCCGGTGATTCCGCCGGTGCCGGTACCGCCGTTCAATCCGCCGGCGCCGACGATGCCGACGGCACCGGTGCCGCCGGTGATCCTCAATCCGCCGGTGCGCTGAAATTCTTTCTCCCTCCCCTTCCGGGGGAGGGTTGGGGTGGGGGCACGACGGCCTTGGGCCAATCATGGCGCTCATTGGGCGCTTGCCCCCATCCCAGCCTTCCCCCAGAGGGGGAAGGAGCCATGCAAACTCAGTCGAGTGTGGGTTCGGCGCGCGGCGGCTCGCTTTCGAGCGGCGCGAGTCCCGACGCCACAGGCTCCGCCGCCTGCGCGATCGCGAGCACCGCGGCGGCCGTGCGCTCGGCCGCCCCGCGATTCGACGAAGAGAACGCCAGCGCGGCCTGCGCCATCGTGGCGCGGCGCTCGGGGTTCTCGACCAGCTTCAGCGCGGCCGTCACAGCCTGCTCCATGTTCTCGACGCGCAGCGATGCACCGGCCGCCAGCGACAGCTGCGCCGCCTCGGCAAAGTTGAAGGTCGACGGTCCCATGACCACCGGGCAGCCGCAGGCGGCCGGCTCGATCAGGTTCTGCCCGCCCAGCGGCTCGAAGCTGCCGCCCAGCAGCGCCACGTCGGCCAGGCCGTAGTACAGCGCCATCTCGCCCAGCGAATCGCCGAGCCAGATCTCTGCCTCGGCCGGCTGGCCCGCCGCGCTGCGGCGCGCCACGGCGAAGCCTTCGGCCTCGATCAGCGCCGCCACTTCGTCGAAGCGCTGCGGATGGCGCGGCACGATCATCCATTGCACGTCGTGCACGCGCTTGGCGATCGAGCGGATCGCGCCCTGCTCCGGCGGCACGGGCGAGGTCGCGCCGAAGCGCTTGAGCACTTCGAGCAGCATCCGCTCCTCGCCGTCGCGCGAACTCGCGAGCACGACCATCGGCCGCGGCAGGTGCTCGCGCAGCGAAACGGCCGCGTTCAGCTGGCGCACGTCGGGCGTGGCGTCGAACTTGAGGTTGCCGTAGATGCCGGCCACCTTGGCGCCGAGCGACACCAGCCGGTGCGCATCGGCCTCGGTCTGCGCCCACACGGCCGCGAGGGCCGAGTAGGCGGGCCGCGCGAGCCATGCGAGCCGTTCGGCCGCGGCCAGCGATTTCTCGTTGAGCCGCGCATTGGCCAGCACCAGCGGAATGCGGCGCTCGGCGCAGGCGGCGGCCATTTCGGGCCAGACCTCGGTCTCCATCAGCACGCCGATGCGCGGCTCGAAGCGATCCAGGAAACGCGCCACCGCGCCCGGTGTGTCCCACGGCTGCCAGACCTGCGTGTCGCCCGGTTCGAGCAGCTTGGCGCCTTCTTCACGGCCGGTGGCGGTGCCGTGCGTGAGCAGGATCGGGATGCCCGGGTACTGCCTGCGCAGCTCGGCGATCAGGATGGCGGCCGCGCGCGTCTCCCCGAGGGAAACCGCATGCACCCAGCATTGGGCCTTGCCGGTGGTGGCTTCGTCGTAATGGCCGAAGCGCTCTTCCACGGCCACGCCATAGCCCGGCTCGGCCTCCGCGCGGCGCCGCAGCTTGCGGCGCACAAGCGGTTGCACAACGGTGGTGAAGACGCCGTAGAGGCGCAGCAGCAGGGAACGCACAGGCTCAGTGGGACGCTTCGGCGAGCTTGGCGTCGGGCTTGGCCGTACGCAGCAGCGCGAGCATCTCGGTTTCGATGCGCTTCAACGCGGCATCGGTCTGGCCTTCGAAGCGAAGCACGAGCACGGGGGTGGTGTTCGATGCGCGGATCAGGCCGAAGCCATCTGGCCAGTCGACGCGCAGGCCGTCGATGGTCGAGACCTTGGCCGGGGCCGCGAAGCTCGCGCCCTTCACGAGCTTGTCGACCACGGTGTGCGGCTCGCCTTCGGCGCAGGGCACGTTCAGTTCGGGCGTCGAGAAGCTGGTGGGCAGCGCGTTGAGCACCTCGCTCGCGTTCGGGCTCTTGCTCAGGATTTCGAGCAGCCGGCAGCCCGCATAGGTGCCGTCGTCGAAGCCGAACCAGCGCTCCTTGAAGAAGATGTGGCCGCTCATCTCGCCGCCCAGCGGCGAATCGATTTCCTTCATCTTCGCCTTGATGAGCGAATGGCCGGTCTTGAAGATCATCGGCACGCCGCCCGCGGCCTCGATGGCCGGCGCCAGGCGCTGCGAGCACTTCACGTCGTAGACGATGGTGCCGCCCGGCACGCGCGACAGCACGTCCTGCGCAAAGAGTTGCATCTGGCGGTCGGGGAAGATGTTCTGGCCGTCCTTGGTGACGATGCCCAGGCGGTCGCCGTCGCCGTCGAAGGCCAGGCCCAGTTCGGCATCGCCCGCGGCCAGCGCGGCCATCAGGTCCTTGAGGTTCTCGGGCTTGCTCGGATCGGGATGGTGGTTGGGGAAGTCGCCGTCGACTTCGCTGAACAGTTCGGTCACCTCGCAGCCGATGGCGCGGAAGATGGCCGGGGCCGATGCACCCGCGATGCCGTTGCCCGAATCGACCACGATCTTCATCGGGCGTGCCAGCTTGATGTCGCCGGCAATGCGCTTCACGTAGGCCTCGGTCACGTCGACCTTGCGCACGCTGCCGCCGGGGGCGAGTTGCGCGGTGCCGGCTTCCATGGTCTTGCGCAGGCCCTGGATCTCGTCGCCGTAGATCGCGCGCCCAGCCAGCACCATCTTGAAGCCGTTGTAGTCCTTGGGGTTGTGGCTGCCGGTGACCTGGATGCCGCTCGTGCACAGCGTGTGGGCCGCGAAGTACAGCATCGGGGTGGTGACGGCGCCCACGTCGATCACCTCGACGCCGGTGGCGACGAGGCCCTTGATCAGCGCCTCGGCCAGCACGGGGCCCGACAGGCGGCCATCGCGTCCCACGGCCACGGACTTCTCGCCGGCGGCGCGGGCGGCGCTGCCGAAGGCCCGGCCGAGCGCTTCGGCCACCTCCGCATCGAGAGTGACGGGCACGACGCCGCGAATGTCATAGGCCTTGAAGATGGACGCGCTGAGCTGCATGAAAGGCGTTTCCCTGTTGGTTTTTGGAACGAGGCATTGTAGGCAAGGCTCCGGGCGCCCACATGTCCGAAAACGGCCAGTTGAAACGAGTCGAAACCGTATCATTTCCCCATGCCCACCAGCCACACCTCCACCGAAGCGCTCGAGAGCGACGCCTGCTACCTGGCGATGAAGACGCACGATGCGCGCTTCGACGGGTCGTTCTTCACCGCCGTGACCTCCACCGGCATCTATTGCCGCCCGGTCTGCCGCGTCAAGCTGCCGCGGCGCGAGAACTGCCGGTTCTTCCGCCACGCGGCGCAGGCCGAGGCCGCGGGCTTTCGCCCCTGCCTGCGCTGCCGGCCCGAACTCGCGCCGCGCGCGGCCACCTGGTCGACCGAGGACGCCTCTCGCATCCTCGCGCTGCAGGCGGCACGACTGATCGACGAGCCCGACGCGTGGTCGGAGGACGGCCCGGGCGCGGCGCAGATCGCGGCGCGGCTCGGCGTGAGCGACCGCCACCTGCGGCGCATCTTCGAGGTGCAGTTCGGCGTGTCCCCGCTGCAGTACCTGCAGACGCGCCGGCTGCTGGCCGCCAAGCAGCTCATTGCCGACACCCGCCTGCCGATGACGCAGGTGGCGCTGGCCAGCGGCTTCGCGAGCGTGCGGCGCTTCAATGCGGCCTTCCTCGAACACTACGGCCTGAACCCGAGCGCCCTGCGGCGCGCCGGCGGCGCCACGGCCGAGGGCGGCGAAGGCAGGGCCATCGAGGTACGGCTGGGCTTTCGTCCGCCTTATGACGCCAACGCCATGCTCGGCTTCTTCGCGCGCCGTGCGCTGCGCGGCGTCGAAGTCGTCTCGACATCGGACGGCAAGGAGCCCGCCAAGGGCAGCACGCCCACTTACGTGAAGCTCACCCGCACGCTGCGCATCCAGCAGGGCGGACAGGCGCACGCAGGCTGGCTGCAGCTGCGCTTCGACCTCGAGCGCGAACAGGTGCTGCTGTCGATCAGCGATTCGCTGGCCGCGGTACTGCCGATCGTCATCAGCCGCGCCCGCGCGCTGTTCGACCTCGACGCCGAGCCGATGGCCATCAATGCGGCGCTGCATGCGGCCTTTCCGCATGGCGACGGACTGCGCGTGCCCGGCGCGGTCGACGGCTTCGAGCTGGCGGTGCGTGCGGTGCTGGGCCAGCAGATCACGGTGGCCGCAGCGCGCACGCTGGGCTCGCGGCTGGTCGAGGCCTTCGGCGAGCCGCTTGCGACGCCCGTCGAAGGACTGGATCGCCTGTTTCCCACGCCCGTGGCCATTGCCGACGCGAGCGGCGACGCACTGGGCCAGCTCGGCATCGTGCGCCAGCGGCAGACGGCGCTGCACGCCATCGCGCGCGAGGTCGCGGCCGGCAAGCTGGCGCTGCATGCGGGCGCGGATGTGCCCTCGACCATCGCCGCGCTGCAGGAGCTGCCCGGCATCGGCGCGTGGACCGCGCAGTACATCGCCATGCGCGCGCTGCGCTGGCCCGACGCCTTCCCGGCCGGCGACGTTGCGCTGCAGAAGGCGCTGGGCGTGACCACCGCGCGCGCGGCCAGCGAGGCCTCGCAAGCCTGGCGGCCGTGGCGCAGCTATGCGGTGCTGCGGGCGTGGCACGCGCCCTCTTCTCCTTCTCCTGCCGTGGCCGCCACCGACGTGGCGATCACGGAATCCCCTCTCATCACTACGGCAGGCCTCACCGCCTGAAATGTCATGAAGTTCAAGAGCAAAGTCATCTACACCTCGCACATCGACACGCCGCTCGGCGGCATCACGATGGCGGCCACCGACCGGGGCCTGGCCGGCGTCTGGTTCGACCAGCAGCGCCACTGGCCCGACACCGCGGGCTGGATCACGAAGGACGACCATCCCGCGCTCGCCGAGGCGGCCGCCCAGCTGCGCGACTACTTCGCCGGCAAGCGCGAGCGCTTCGACATGAAGCTCGACCTGTCGCACGGCACCGCCTTCCAGCAGAGCGTGTGGCAGGAGCTGCTGGCCATTCCGGCCGGCGCCACCACGAGCTACGGCAAGCTGAGCATGAACGTGGGCAATCCGGCCGCGGTGCGCGCGGTGGGCGCAGCCGTGGGGCGCAACCCGATCAGCGTGATCGTGCCTTGCCACCGCGTGCTCGGTGCCGACGGTTCGCTGACCGGTTACGCTGGCGGGCTCGAACGCAAGACCGCCCTGCTCGAACTCGAGGGAGCGCTCTGAGCATCCACAAGAAGCAGAGCGAAAGACGCATGACCCCTACGAACAACAACATCGCCGCCACCAAGCCCCTTGCACCCAGCGCCTGGCTCATCGACCTCGTGCTGCTGGGCGCGCTCTGGGGCGCGTCTTTCCTCTTCATGCGCATCGGCGCGGCGGAGTTCGGTGCGCTGCCGACGGCGGCGGTGCGGGTGGCGATCGCCGCGCTGTTCCTGCTGCCCATCGCACTGCTGCGCGGCCAGGGGCCATCCCTGGCGAAGCACTGGAAGGCCAGCTTCACGGTCGGCGTCTTCAATTCGGGCATGCCGTTCGCGCTGTTCTGCTTCGCGCTGCTGACCATCAACACCGGCCTGGCCGCCGTGCTCAACGCCACCACGCCGATGTTCGGCGCGCTCGTGGCGTGGGCCTGGTTCCGCGAGCGCCCGAACGGATCGCGCCTCATCGGTCTCGCGATCGGCTTTGCCGGCGTCGCCATGCTCGCGAGCCGCAGCGCCGGCCTGCATGCGGGCGCCAGCGGGCATGCCGCGCTCCTCGCGGTACTGGCCTGCCTAGGCGCATGCCTGTGCTACGGCATCTCGGCCAGCGCCACGCGCGCTCACCTGGGCGGCGTGCCCGCGCTGACCACCGCCACCGGCAGCCAGATCGGTGCCACGCTGTTCCTCGCCATTCCCGCCTTCTGGCTCTGGCCCGCGCAGATGCCCAGCCTGCGCGCGTGGCTGGCGCTGCTGGCGCTGGGCATCGCCTGCACGGGCGTCGCCTACATCCTGTTCTTCCGTCTGATCGAACGCGCCGGGCCGGCCCGCGCGCTGACCGTGACCTTCCTGGTGCCGGTGTTCGCGCTGTTCTACGGCGCGGTGTTCCTCGGGGAAAACATCACGCAGTGGATGCTGATCTGCGCGGGCGTCATCGTCTGCGGCGTGGCGCTGTCGAGCGGCATCGTCAAGCTGGGCCTGCCGCGCAGGGCCTCGGCCTGAGCGTGTTTTCTTGCGGGGCGCCTACACGGCACCCGCGACGACGTTCACCGAGAGCGCCAGCACCATCATGTTGAACGCGAAGGCCAGCACGCTGTGCAGCAGCGTGATGCGCCGCATCTCCTTCGACGTCGCCTGCACGTCGGACACCTGCGAGGTCATGCCGATCACGTACGAGTAGTAGAGAAAGTCGAAGTAGTCGGGGGCGTCGTGCCCGCCCGGAAAATCGAGCCCGCCGTCAGGAGTACCGTCCCGCTGGTCGATGTAGTAGCGGTGCGCATAGTGAAAGGCATAGATGGTGTGCATCGTCAGCCACGACCCTGCCAGCGCCACCAGGCCCAGCGCGACATGCGCCGCGCGCTCCCAGCCGCTCAGCCCCTTCACCTGCTGCAGCAGCATCGCGATGGCCACCACGCTCATGCCCACCACCATCAGCATCGAGACCAGGATCACCACATTGGGCTGGTCCAGCGACTGGGCGCGCTCGCGCGTGCGCTTCGCATCGAAGGTGTCGGCCAACCACCACGACAGCAGCTGGAAGACCCCCACGCCCACGCACCATCCGGCCAGCCCGCGCGCCATGCCGCTCATGGGCAGCGGCATCAGCGCGGCCGCAACGGCGCAGCCGGTGGCCGCGCCGTAGAGAAGACGCTGGGGACCGGTGGTGGTGGAAAGATGTCGGCGCATGGGCGAGCACTGTAGCGCCGTAGCGTAGAAGGAGTCCTACAAGTACAGCGGCATTCCGCGCATCGGGAAAGCTCACGCGCGCCACTAGGGTTCTCGCTGTTCAAGGGAGCTTCGCCCGGAAGCACAGCGCAAGGCCTCAGGCCTGCGCCATTTCATCGCGTGCCCGCGGCATCCATTTCCCATCCGGGTCACCAAGGATTTCATCCATGCTGCTGCTCCGCCCTCGCCCCGCTTTCGGCGCACTGTTCGGCTCCGGCCTCCTGCTTGCCGCCGCGCCGGCTCTGGCCGATCCCTCGCCCGCGCTCGACCGGTTCAGCTTCTCGGTCGGTGCCTTCAGCGCCGATCCGAAGTTCAACGCCTCGGTCAGCACGCCGTATGGCACGCTGCAATCTGGCGACATCAAGCCGGGCCGCGTGACCATGCCGCGCATCACGGCCGACGTGCTGATCGGCGACAGCCACGGAATCTCGTTCGACTACTACCAGTACCGGCGCGACTACTCCGGCGGCGTCGCGAACACCACGTCCCTGGGCAACTTCGGTTCGCTGAATACTTTCGGCAACGCCACCGTCAACACCAAGCTCGACTTTGCCAAGCTCTCGTACAAGTGGTGGATCGGCTCGGGCAACACCGTGCTCGGCCTGGGCGCCGGTGCCGCCTACTACCGTGCGACGCTCGGCGCGACTGCGCTCGCCGGGGTGAACGGACAGGTCAGAACGCTGAACGAAAGCTCCAGCGACAACGCCGTGGCGCCGCTGCTCGAAGTGGGCGTGCGCCACGCCATCACGCCGGACCTGCGGCTGTTCGCCGACGCCTCGGGCGTGTGGAAGAGCAGCGGCCGCTTCCACGGCAACATCTACAACGCCTCCGCCGGCGTCGAGTGGTTCCCGGTGAAGAACGTGGGCCTGGTGCTCGCCTATGGCCTGACGAACATCGACCTGACGCGCGAGAGCGGCTCTGCCGATTCGCGCTTGAAGGTCCGCCTGCAGGGGCCTTCGGCTTTCCTCAAGGCACGCTTCTAGGCCCTGGGGCGTTCTGCGTGTAGCCAGTCTTCGCAAGCGCGGTGCGGCGGCCAGCCTTGGGGCTGCGCCCATCACCGAAGAACGGAGACACAGAGCATACCTGCAGCCCCCACCGGCCTCGCGCCGCCGCAGTTCCATCCGCGCATCTCGCGCAGGGACCTCACACGCTGCCCGAAGTGCCCATCGACAGCACACAGCTTGCGCGCATCATGTACATCAGCGGCACCACTGGGCGCCAGAAGGGCGTGATGCATTCGCATGCGTCGGTGCACTCGGTGCTGCTGAGCAACATGATCGAATGAGGCAGCAGCCCCGAGCGCGCCGACGTGTGGAGCTGCGTGCTGCCGCTGTTCCATTGCGGCCAGCACACGGTGCTGATGTCGGCGCTGGCGGTGGGCGGCGCGCTCGTCGTGCTGCGCGGCTTCGACCCCGGCGCGGTGCTCGCCGCCATTGAGCGCCACCGGATCACGGTGATGGTCGGCCTGCCGATGATGTACGGTGCGCTCCTCGCGCAGCCGCAGCGCGCCGCGCGCGACCTGTCGAGCCTGCGGCTGTGCGTCTACGCGATGGCGCCGATGTCGCGCACGCAGTTGCTGCGCCTGCTCGACGGGTTCTGCCCCAACTTCGCACTCGTCTCGGGCCAGACCGAGATGTACCCCGGCGCCACCATCTTCGAGGTGCAGGAGCAGCGCAAGCGCTTCGGCTCGTATTGGGGCGTGGGCACGCTGGTGAACGAGGTCGCCGTGATGGGCGATGAGGGCGACCTGCTCGGGCCGGAGCAGGTCGGCGAGATCGTCTTTCGCGGACCCAACGTGATGCTGGACTACTACAAGGACCCGGAGGCGACGGCGAACGCGCAGCGCTTCGGCTGGCACCACTCGGGCGACCTGGGCAAGTTCGACGCCGATGGGCAGCTGGTCTTCCTCGACCGGCCGAAGGACATGGTGAAGTCGGGCGGCGAGAACGTGCCGTCGATCAAGGTCGAGGAAGTGCTGCTGCGGGGCTGATCCTGCGATAGCGCCTCGCCCGGTCGGCCCGCGGGCCGCCGGAGTGTTGTTTCATCAGTGCTAACCCTGCGGTCCGGGCTTGTTCCTTCGAGTGGATGAATGTAATAATTTAGTTACAACACCACCCTCCGGAAAAAGTCCCCATGAAACACCGCGCCGCCCTCCATTCACCTGGCACCATCGCCCGCGGTACGGCCGCGCTGCTTCTCGCAACCTGCGCTTCGTCACACGCCTTTGTGATCGGTGTCAGCGAAGGCGTGAGCTACAACGTGTCCGACGCGCAGGTCACCGCCCGCTTCGAGCCCATCGCCGAGGTGCTGTCGAAGGCGCTCAAGCAGCCGGTGACGATCAAGATCCTCAATTCGTACAACGGTGCGCGCGACGCGCTGAAGCAGCAGCAGGTCGACTTCGCCTTCGTGCACCCGTCGCACGTGGCGCTCGGCGCCATCAAGGGCGGGCAGTACAGCGCATTCGCCTGGACCACCGGCTACACCGACTACAAGGTGTCCTTCCTGTGCAAGGAACAGCAGCCGATCTCCGACTGGAAGAGCGTGGCCGGCAAGCAGCTGGTCATGCCCGACGCCGACTCGATCACCGCGGTGATCACGCGCGCGATGCTGCGCGAGCAGGGACTGCAGGGCACCGCGGTCAAGGTCACCAACACGCGCTTCCAGGAGGCCGTGCCCTTCTACGTGCAGAACGGCTTTGCAGCCTACGGTGCAACGGCAGCCTCCGGCGTGATCAAGACCTGGAAAGACGGCGGCGGCAAGGTCTGCGCGGAATCGCGCGCAGTGCCGATCAAGCAATGGCTCGCGTCGCGCAAGCTCGATGCGGCCACGGTGAACGCGGCGCGCGATGCGCTGCTGAGCCTGGCGCAGACCGACGCCGGCAAGCGCGCGCTCGCTGCGTCCACCTATGTCGGCTTCGTCACGCCTTCGTCCGACGTCGAGTCCTCGCTGATGAGCTGGCTGGGGATCTGAGGGGCAAGGCCGTACGCGCACGCCGCCTGCCCGGCCCGGGCAGAATCCGGCGCTTGCCGTCTCCCTCCCAAGGACTCCCTCCATGACCGATCTCTCGAGCTTTCCCATCACGAAAAAATGGCCCGCGCAGCATCCTGACCGGCTGCAGCTGTACTCGCTGCCCACGCCCAACGGCGTGAAGGTGTCGATCATGCTGGAGGAGACCGGCCTGCCGTACGAGCCGCACCTCGTGAGCTTCGAGACCCACGACCAGACGTCGTCGGCATTCCTGTCGCTCAACCCGAACAACAAGATCCCGGCCATCCTCGACCCCAATGGCCCGGGCGGCAAGCCGCTGGCGCTGTTCGAATCGGGCGCCATCCTCATGTACCTCGCCGAGAAGACCGGCAAGTTCATTCCGCAGGACGCCGCCGGCCGCTACGAAACCCTGCAGTGGGTGATGTTCCAGATGGGCGGCATCGGCCCGATGTTCGGCCAGCTCGGCTTCTTCAACAAGTTCGCCGGCAAGGACTATGAAGACAAGCGCCCGCGCGACCGCTACGTGGCCGAATCGAAGCGCCTGCTCGGCGTGCTCGACAAACGCCTGTCGGACCGCGCGTGGATCGTGGGCGACAGCTACACCGTCGCCGACATCGCCACCTTCCCGTGGGTGCGCAACCTGATCGGCTTCTACGAGGCAGCGGACCTCGTGGGCTTCAAGGATTTTCCGAACGTGGCGCGCGCGCTCGAAGCCTTCGTGGCGCGCCCCGCCGTGGTGGCGGGGCTGGGCATTCCGAAGCGCGGCTGAGCGCCTGCTCAGTTGGCGCTCAGGTCCATCAGCATGCGCGACAGCAGGTAGAGGCGCGGCACCACGCTCTCTACCTCCGCATATTCCTCCGGCGTGTGGATGCCGCCACCCACGATGCCGAAGCCATCGAGCACCGGCACGCCGACGCCTGCCACCAGGCTCGCATCGGCCGCGCCGCCGCTGCTCTCGATGGTGAGCTTCTTGCCGATCTCGCCGTAGATGCCTTCGGCCATGCGCACCAGCTTGTCGGACGCGGGCGAACGCGGCATCGGCGGCAGGCCGCGGATCAGTCGCACGCGCACCTCGGTCTCGGGGATCAGCTTGTTCTGCGAGATGCGGACCAGGTCTTTCTCGACGCGGTCGAGCTCCTCGGGCGTGGCCGCGCGCACGTCGCCCTTGGCGCTCGCGGTCGCCGGAATCACGTTGGTCGGTCCATTGGCCGTGAGCACCGTGAAGTTGACCGTGGTCTTCTTCGCGGCATCGGCCGTCTTCGACAGCTGCAGCACCTGGTGCGCCACTTCCATCGCCGCATTGCGGCCGGCCTCGGGCGCCACGCCCGCGTGAGCGGCCAGCCCCTTCACCTCGACGAGCGCGGTGGCCGAGCCCTTGCGCTCGACCACGAGGCCATCGGCCGGTCGGCCCGGCTCCAGGTTCAACGCCACGTCGTGCTGCTTGGCGATGCGCTCGATCAGCGCGCTGGTGCCGACGGAGCCGACCTCTTCGTTGGTGTCGAGCAGGAAGGTGATCTGCCCGTAGTCCTGGAAGCCGACCTGCTTGAGGATCTTCAGCGCATAGAGCCCGGCGATCACGCCGCCCTTGTCGTCCATCACGCCGGGGCCGTAGGCGCGGCCATCCTTGATGTAGAAGGGCTTGGCCGCGGCCGTGCCCTCCTTGAAGACGGTGTCCATGTGCGCGAGGATCAGGATCTTCTTCTTGCCCTGCCCTGTCAGCGTGGCCACCACGTTGGTGCCGGGATGCGGATCGGCCGGAAAGGTCTCGATGCGCGCGCCGAGCTTGCGCAGCTCTTCCACCGCCATCTCGCGGACCTTGTCCAGGCCCGCCGTGTCGGCCGAGCCGGAGTCGATGTTGACCATGCGCTCCAGCATCTTCAGCGCCTCGTCCTTGCTTTGCGTGGCGGCGTCGAGCACGCCCTGGTGCGGCTTCTGGGCCATGGCGTTGCCAGTCAGCAGGGCGCACGCGAGCGCGGTGCACTGGGCGATGGCGAGCATGTGGCGGCGAGCGGGAGTCCGGGATTTCATGGCCGAAGAAGCCGAAGCGGGATGGCGCGAGTGAGTCGTCATGTTGTCCGTTCTGTTGAAGGAATGTCGAGGAAAGCGCGGCAGGCTATCACCCGACTCGCGAACGGATCAAGCTCACGATGCGGGCGCTGCCGCACGCACTCTACAGACACTTCAGCCGGAAAAGTTCAACCCGGAAAGTCTTCCCCGCGCAGCTCGATCGGCTGCCCATGCGGCGTGCGGCCGGCCGCGTGCTCCCAGGCATGCCGGTAGCGGGCCAGTTCGTCGCCCGAGCTGGCGCCCTTGGCGGCCACGAGCTTCTCGAGCGCGGCCAGCCAGTGCAGGTAGTAGGTCTGGCCGGTGTCGGGGTCGCCCGCGGCCTGAGCCTCGGAGATCTGCGCCGCCAGCGCCTCGGCCCATTCGGGCCATGTGAAGAGGCCGCGCTCGTGCAGCGCCAGCGTCATCGCGAAGGCCTGGGCCTCCCATGGCGCGCTGAACACCGGCCCGTCCGCATCGCGCGGCATGCCGGGCGACAGCGGCATGCGCTCGCCGCTCATTGGAATACCTTCGTGCTTCGCACTGCGGTGCGAGCTTGCTTGGGGCGGCCCGGCGCGGCGCTCATGCCACGGCCTCCAGATAGCTCTCCCACGCATCCACCGACACCGAGAGGTTCTGGCGCGGCGCATCGTCGCCCCACAGTTCGGCTTCGTCGAACTCCACCGTGTAGAGCCACTGCGGCTGCTCGCCGAGCCCCTGCGCGTTGGTGTCTGCGAACACATGCGTGCCATGTACGTGAACGATGGTGCCGCGCTTGCCTTGCACATAGGCCGGCAGCCGCGTGTGATGGTCGAACTTGCCGAGGTGCATATGCACCTTCTGCCCCAGGGCAAAGCGGGCCGGTGCAGGCGCCGGCCGCTCGGCGGGCGAGCCTTTGGCGAGCACCGACTGCACATCGGCCGCGCGCAGCACGCGGGCCACGGGCGCGGCAGCATGGCTCACCTCGCCGCTGGCGATCTCGTCGGGAAAGAGCTGCCCGCGCTGCAGCATCAGCTGCTCCAGCGCGCGAAGCCAGATCTGGTAGTAGCTCAGCTCGCCATAGTCGGGCAGCGTCTCGCGCACGGAGCGGCTCGCGTCGATGTTCCACGAGCCCGTCGCGCCCATGGCCAGCACGAGCGCCAGCGCGCGCGGCTCCCAATCGGCATGAAAAAGCTCGCCCTCGGCTTCAGGCACCACCTTGCCGAAGCCGGGCTGTCCGCCGAGGTCGGCCTTCGTCGCGTAGCTCATGCGTCGCTCCCGGCTTCAACTGGTGCACCGGCCAGCCGCGTGCCGATCATCGAATCGCGTGAAACCAATGCGGCGAGCTCTTCTTCGCTCAGGCCTTCGGTGCCGGTGGGCCGCTGCGGGATGACGAGGTAGCGCACCTCGGCGGTCGAATCCCACACGCGGATGCGCGTGGTCTCGGGCAGGGTCACGCCGAAATCGGCGAGCACGCCGCGCGGGTCCTTCACCGCGCGCGAGCGGTACGGCGCGCTCTTGTACCAGGTGGGCGGCAGGCCCAGCACCGGCCACGGATAGCAACTGCACAGGGTGCACACCACCATGTGGTGCGTATCGCCGGTGTTCTCCACTGCCACCATGTGCTCGCCCTGCCGCCCCGTGTAGCCCAGCGAGGCGATGGCTGCCGTGGCGTCGGCCAGCAGCCACTGCCGGAAGGCCGGGTCGACCCAGGCCCGCGCCACCACCCTTGCGCCGTTGCGCGGGCCGATGCGGGTCTGGTAGGTGTCGATCAGCACGTCGAGCGCGCCCGGGTCGATGTAGCCCTTCTGCGCGAGCACGCTTTCGAGCGCACGCACGCGCAGGTCCATCTCGCCGAGTTCGCTGTGTTCGTGGTCATGATCGTGGCCGTGGTGGTGACCGTGGCCGCTGTCGTCGTGGGGGTGGTCTGCGCTCATTCCGGCGATGCTAAGCCCGGGCACTTAAAATTCGAAGCCTCCCGCCAGATCCTCCGGAAGCCTTTCGCCCATGACCTCCACGCCCGCCCGCCCCGTCCGCTCCCAGTACGAAGACTTCATGCGCCACGTCGACACGCATGGCGTCTTCAAGAGCGACCGCACGGGCACGGGCACCAAGAGCGTGTTCGGCCACCAGATGCGCTTCGACCTGAACGAGGGCTTCCCGCTGGTCACCACGAAGAAGGTGCACCTGAAGTCCATCATCCAGGAGCTGCTGTGGTTCCTGACCGGGTCGAGCAACAACAACTGGCTCAAGGAACGCGGCGTCACCATCTGGGACGAATGGGCGCGCGAGGACGGTGACCTGGGCCCGGTATACGGCGTGCAATGGCGCAGCTGGCCCACGCCCGACGGCGGCCACATCGACCAGATCGCCGACGTCATCAAGACGCTGAAGACCAACCCCGATTCGCGCCGCATCATCGTGAGCGCATGGAACGTGGCCGAGCTGTCGAAGATGGCGCTGATGCCCTGCCATGCCTTCTTCCAGTTCTACGTGGCGCCGCCGCAGGCCGAAGGCGAACGGGGCAAGCTCAGCTGCCAGCTCTACCAGCGCAGCGCCGACATCTTCCTGGGCGTGCCCTTCAACATCGCGAGCTACGCGCTGCTCACGCACATGGTGGCGCAGCAGTGCGACCTCGACTTGGGCGACTTCATCTGGACCGGCGGCGACTGCCACATCTACAGCAACCACGCCGAGCAGGTCGCGCTGCAGCTCAGCCGCACGCCCTACCCCTACCCCACGCTGAACATCAAGCGCAAGCCGGCGTCGATCTTCGAATACCAGTACGAAGACTTCGAGGTGCTGGACTACCGGCACGGCGATCCGATCAAGGCGCCCGTGGCGGTATGAGCGGAATGAGCAAGCCCCGCGTCAACCTCATCTTCGCGCGCGCCGCCAACGGCGTGATCGGCGCGAACAACACGATCCCCTGGCACATCCCGGAGGACATGGCGCACTTCAAGCAGCAGACCGTGGGCGCGCCGGTGATCATGGGCCGCAAGACCTGGGACTCGCTGCCGCCACGCTTCCGGCCACTGCCGGGCCGGCAGAACATCGTGGTGACACGGCAGCCCGGCTGGCAGGCCGACGGCGCGCTGCGCGCGGGCAGCCTGCAGGAGGCACTGTCGCTTTGCGAATCGTCATCGAAGGCCGACGCCGTATGGGTCATCGGCGGCGCGCAGATCTACGCCGAAGCCGAGCCGCTCGCGCAGCGCGCGGTCGTGACCGAGGTTGCGCGCAACTACGAAGGCGATGCCTATGCTCCGGATCTCGACGCAGCCGTATGGCGCGAGACGCAGCGCGAATCGCATGTCTCGGCCAAGGAAGGCCTGGGCTTCAGCTTCGTGACCTACGAGCGCATCGCATCCCCGAACGGATGAGCGGCGACAGTTTGGCCGGCCCTGACGCTCAACAAAAATAGTCGCCCGGTTACCAGAAACAAACTGGCACCTTCGTCGCCCCTTTCAGGGCGAAAGGAACACTTCGGTACACGCGTGTAAAGGCATGCGCGGCTCAGGGTTTAGACAACGCCAATTGTTTGTGCGCAAAATGTCGCTCCCGCCCTCAACCCAAGGAGACGGCTCATGTCCATGGAATTTCTTCGGGTCATCGCCGAGCAGAAATTGCCATACGTCATTCACACGCCGGCAGACATCGACAGGCTGCGCGTGCTGCGTGCGGCAGAGTTGGTGACGGCCTTCATTCCGCCCTCGGACCGCGCGCCCGATGCGCGCGCGATACGCCAGCTGGCCCAGGTCGAATCGATCACCGCCAAGGGCAAGCTGGCGCTCAACAAGGCCACGTCGGCATTCATCGAACTGTAGGAAGCCGCGCCTGCGGCGCATGAACGATGTCATTGAGCGTGCCAATTCCAGGGCGCACGGCTCGCCTGCACCGTTCCTGCTTCAGCTGAACACGCTTTCGAGGTCGACCTCTTCGGCGCTGTCGTCCAGCTTCAGGCTCTGCTCGATGTGGTCCAGGTGATGCAGCATCAGCTTCTCGGCGCGCTGGGCATCGCCGCGGTTCACGGCAGCGACGATTTCCTCGTGCTCGTCGGCGCGGCAACTGGTGGCCGTGGGGGCGTCGTACAGCGAGATGATCAGGCAGGTCAGCACCGACAGCTCGCGCATCGATCGCGCCAGAGCCGAGTTGCCGGCCAGTTCGGCCAGCAGCACATGGAACTCACCCGACAGGCGGACGATGGCGCGCTTGTCGTCGCGGCGTCGCGCGTCGGCCTCGAGCTCGATGTGGCGCTGCAGGCGCTGCTTCTTGGTGTCGTCGAGCGTACGGATGAGGCGGCGCAGCACGCCGGGTTCGATGAGGCGGCGCGCCTCGAACACGTCCTGCGCCTGCTCGATGGTGGGCTTGGCGACGAAGGCGCCGCGTTGCGGCACCAGCTCGACGATCTGCTCGTGAGCCAGCCGGGCCAGCACTTCGCGCACCTTGGCGCGGCTGGTCGCGAAGATCGTGGCCAGCCGGTCTTCCCCCAGCTTCGTGCCGGGCGCGAGACGGTGCTCGAGGATGGCTGCCGAGATCTTCTCGGCGATCTCCTCGACACTGTGTTCGCGGGCGTTGGCCGCGCCGTTCGCGCTGGTCTTGCGGGCTGGGGCTTTGGTGGACATCGGCGCCGATTCTATCGGCGGGCCCCCTACGCTGCAGAGCGCCACGGGACCCGCAACCTCAGCCCGTGCTGCGTCCGGCATCGCGCGCCAGCAGCCGCGCCAAGGCGTCTGGCAGCCCCTGGTTCGGCTTGATCGGCGGCGGCGCGAAACTGCCCCGGCGCGCCGGCGCAGGCGCCAGGGACACGAGCGTCTGGGCATGGCACACGGCGCTCGACACACCATCGACCACCGGCACCGGAATGCGGTCCTTGATCGAACGCGCCAGGCCCGCCAGCGGCGCGCCGGCGATGATGATCACATCCGCGCCGTCGTCCTCGATGGCCGACATGCACAACGCCTCCAGTCGCTGGCCGTGGTCGTCCTGCACGTGCCCGATGTCCTTGAGCGGACCGTCGAGACTGCGGATGCTCGCCAGCCGGTCGATCAGGCCGTTGGCCTGCACGCACTCGCGGTACCACGCCGTGATGCGCCGCGAGATCGCGACGATCGAGAAGCGCTTGCCCAGCAGGCACGCGCTCATCAGCGCGGCCTCGGTCAGGCCGACCACGGGGATGTCGAGCGCCTCGCGCAGGCCGTCGATGCCGGGGTCACCGAAGGCCGCGACCACGATGGCGTCGTGCCGCGCGTGGTGCTCCGCCGCGAGCGTAGCGGCGGCATAGGCGCCGATCAGCGATTCAAAGCGGGTCTCGATGTAGGCGACACCGAAGGGTGCGGTCAGCACCTCGATGCGCGTGTCGCGCGCGGCCGCACGCCGGGCTTCGGCCGCGATCAGGTCCGAGACGCTTTGCGAGGTGTTGGGGTTGATCAGCAGCAGGTTCATGGCAATGTCTCCAGGCGATTGGCTCAGGCCGGTCGGCGGCTCGGCAGCAAGGTGGGCTCGCCCCGGCGCAGGAATTCTCCGCGTCCGGCACGCGGATGGAAGCGTTCGCCGTCCCACACGACCTCGCCGCGCGCCAACGTTAGCGCCGGCCAGGCTTTCACCTCGATGCCCTCGTAGGGCGTGTAGTCGACGTCGTGGTGCAGATCAGCGTTGCGGATGGCGCGCGGCGTGGTGCCCCAGACCACGAGGTCGGCATCGGCGCCGACGGCGATCGTGCCCTTGCGCGGGTGCAGCCCGTAGGCCTTGGCGGGGTTGGTGGACGTCAGCTCGACGAACTTGTTGATGGTGATGCGCCCATCGAGCACGCCGTGCGAGAACAAGAGCGGCAGCCGCGTCTCGATGCCGGGAATGCCGTTCGGAATGTGGCGAAACGCCACCTCTTCGCCGCCGGGCTTCTTGCCCTCGGGTGCGTCGTAGCGGAACGGCGCATGGTCCGAAGAGAAGATCGTGAACAGCCCGTCCGACAGTCCGTTCCAGATCACCTGCTGGTTCTCGCGGTTGCGCGGCGGCGGACTGCAGACGCAGCGCGCGCCCTGATAGCTGTCGTCTAGCCCCAAGTCTTCGGCGGTCAGGAACAGGTACTGCGGGCAGGTCTCGGCGAACACGCTCAGGCCATGTGCGCGCGCCCAGCGGATCTGCTCGACGGCTTCGCGCCCGGACACGTGCACGATCATGATCGGCACGTCGACCAGTTCCGACAGCGCGATCGCGCGGTGCGTCGCCTCGCGCTCGACCAGCATCGGCCGCGCATGCGCATGAAAGCGCGGCGCAGTGCGTCCGCTGGCTTCGAGCCGCTTGGTCAGCCACTCGATGCAGTCGGCATTCTCGGCATGGATCATGGCCATCGCGCCCTGCTCCCTGGCCACCGCCAGCACGTCGAGGATCTGGCCGTCGTCCAGCTTCAGATCGTCGTAGGTCATGTAGATCTTGAAGGAGGTGTAGCCCTCGGCGATGAGCTGCGGCAGCTCATGCTTGAGTACTTCCTCGGTCGGGTCGCTCACGATCAGGTGAAAGGCGTGGTCCACGTGGGCGCGGCCTTCGGCGCGTTGGTGGTAGTCCTGCACGGCGGCGCGCAACGACTGGCCCTTGTGCTGCGCCGCGAACGGGATCACGGTGGTCGTGCCGCCGCAGGCCGCCGCGCGGGTGCCGGTGTCGAAGTCGTCGGCCATGCGCACCGGCGGCTCCATCGGCTGGTCGAGGTGGCAATGGGCGTCGACGCCGCCCGGCGTCACGTAGCGGCCGGCGGCATCGATCTCCTGCCGCCCCGGCGGCAGGCCGAGGCCGAGCTGCACGATGCGGCCGTCGCGGATGCCGATGTCCGAATCGAAGGTGTCGCTGGCGGTGGCAACGCGGGCGTTGCGCACCACGAGATCGAGGTCGCGGAAGGTCATGGTCTTTCTTTGCTTTTATGTCTGTGTCTGATGGTCGGTGGTGGCCGTTCAGGCCTTCGCGTCGAACAGCCGGCCCCAGCCCTTCACGGCGCTCGGATCGACGCCGACCGTCTTCAGCGCGCGCCAGACCACGGTGGCCACCGAGTCGTAGATCGGGATGCCTAGCTCGCGCTCCATTTCTTCGACCAGCTGCGCGCCGCTGAGGTTTGTGCACATGATGGTGATCGCGTCGGGGCGCTGTTGTGCCACCTCGCGCAGCATGCGGCGCAGCGTGTCGGGCTCGACCTCGCTGAACGCGAAGTTCACCGTCAGGTCCAGGTGGCGCTCGGCCACGCAGTCGATGCCGATGCCCGCGTAGTTGGCGACGATGCGCTGCTGCACGTCCTCGACATACGGCGACACCAGGCCCAGCGCGCGCGCGCCCTGCGCGGCCAGCAGTTCGTTGAGCGCCAGCACCGAGGTGGTGGCCGGGATACCGGTCGCCTCGGTGATGCGCGCGCACAGCGCCTGGTCTTTCTCGAAGCCGAGCCAGCTGGCCGAGGTGCCGCTCCAGCAGATCGTGTCCACGCGCGCGTCTGCCAGCAGCCGCGCGGCGTTGAGGATCTTGCTGTCGTCGAACTGGTTCAGCGAGGCGTCGCGCATCGAGATCTCGGTGACGGTGAAGCGCGAGAAATGCGCGGAGACGCCAGGCACGCCCGCGACCATCGCGCTGGTCAGCGGTTCGAGCGCGGTGTTCGAGGAAGGCGTCAGCACGCCGATGAGCTTTCGTTGCGTCATGGTCGTCAGAGCCGGGGGGTATCGGTCGGGTCGGCCGGTGCGCCGGGCTTGCCCTGGTGGTGGGCGGCCAAGTCGAGTTCGCGCGCCAGGGCCTTGCGGCGCGCGGGCGTCGGGCTCGCATGCGAGGCGTTGTCGAGCGCGGGCAGCACGAAGTCGTTGACCATGCGGCGGATCGCCAGCACGTTCTTCGACTCGCGCAGGCCGCCCTCGATGGGCAGCATGCTCGTCATGACGACCACCGCATTGCGCTGCGGCAGCGCCACGATGAACTGGCCCTTGAAGCCCATGGCATGCACCTCGGGCTCGGTGGCGACGATGTCGTTGATCCACCAGTACTGCCCGTACCAGGGCGCGGACGACGGCGCGGTCATGGTCCGCATCCAGGCCTGCGACGTGATCTGCCGATCGTTCCAGCGGCCGCCCGAGAGCACCAGCATGCCGAGCTTGGCCATGTCGACGGCGCGCAGCCGCAGACCCCAGCCGGAGGACACGAGCCCCTTGTCGTCCGCGCGCTCCCAGGCGTAGTGCACCATGCCCATCGGCTTGAAGATCTTCTGCTCGGCGAAGGCCTGCAGCGGCATGCCGGCATCGGCGCCCAGCGTGGCGCTCGCGAGGATGGGGTTGACGTCGGTGTAGTCGAAGGCCTCGCCGGGCGGGCGCCGGGGCGTGGTGCCGGCCGCGAGCTTCAGGCGGTCCGGCGCGCCGTAGTAGATCGGGTCGTCGGTCGGCTTGAAGTCGTAGAACAGGCCGGTCGACATCGACATCACGTGCCGCAGTTCGATGGCCTGCTTATCTGCGAGCGCGTCCTTCAGGTCGGGACGCGCCTTGGCCAGAATGGGCGCGATCTTCTCGTCGAGGCGTGAGCGGCCCTCGTCGATCAGCACGCCGGCCGCCAGCGCCGTGACGTTCTTGGTGATCGAGTACAGCTCGTAGTTGTGGTCGCGCGTAAGCCCCTGGCTGTAGCGCTCGAAGACCAGCTTGCCGTCCTTGACCACGAGGAAGCTGCGCACGTCGAGGTTTTCCTTGCGGATCCACTCCGACAGCCGCACCAGCGGCTGGGAGTCGACGCCCACGGCCTCGGGCACCGCAACGGCAATCCCGGGCTCGGCATCGACCGCCGGCTGGGCCAGGGCCGCGCCGGCGCAGGCAAGGTGCAGGGCAACCGCACCCGCCGCGAGACGAAGATGAGAAACAAACATGGGAGCGTCTCCTTCCGGTTCGGTTGCGTGCCTCAGACCGGCAGCTTCTTGCTGTAGTCGATCAGCATCGTCGAGCAGACGAACAGGCCGGCACCGGCCGCCGTGAACAGCATCAGCGCCATGAAGTACGAGCCGGTCGCCTGCACGATCAGGCCCACCACGATCGGCACGCCGATGCCCGCGACATTGCCGCCGAGGTTCATGGTGCCGCCGAGGAAGCCGACCCGGGCACGCGTGCCGAGGATCGACGGCACGCACCAGAACAGGCCGCACCAGCGCAGGAAGAACAGCGTCACCGACAGCAGCACGACCACGGCGACCGGGTCCTTGATCTGGGTCACCATGAAGATGGCGATGGTGGCGATGATCGACGAGATGCCGAACAGCGTGCGCAGCACCTTGCTCTGCGAGGCACCGGCCGCCTGCCACTTGTCGGCCAGCCAGCCGCCGAACATCTCGCCGACGAAGCCCGAGAAGAACATGATGAACACCGCGCCGCCCATCTGCTTGATGTCGAAGCCGTGCACCTTCGACAGGTAGTTGGGCATCCACGTGAGCAGGCCGTAGAACAGCGCGTTGAAGCACATCCAGCCGAAGAACATGCCCCACACCGAGCGGTAGCGGAAGAAGTCGAGCACCCGGCCGCTCGCGTCGGCCGACTCCTTGGCGGCGTCGGCAGCGTGGCTGGCCTCGATGTAGCGCGCTTCGGCCTCGTTCACACCGGGATGCTGGCGTGGATGGTTGCGGATGTAGCTCCAGGCGAAGTAGCCTGCCACCACGGTGCCGACGCCGGCGATGACGAACGCCAGGCGCCAGGACCCGAGCACGGCGATCAATGCCGAGATCAGGATCGCGCCCAACGCGGCACCCAGGGGGGCACCGCCGTCGAGCAAGGTGGCGCCGCGCCCACGTTCGGTCTGGGTCATCCAGATGCCGTTGAGCTTGCCGCCCGCGGGGTAGATCGGCGCCTCGGCCGCGCCCAGGCCCAGCCGCGTCAACAGCAAGGGAACCCAGCCCGTGCAGAGGGCAGCGATGGCCTGGAAGGCGCCCCAGCCCACGGTCGCGCCAGCGATGACGACGCGCGGGCCGAAGCGGTCAGCCAGCATGCCGCCCGGGATCTGCATCAGCGCATAGGTCCAGAAGAACGAACTGAGCAGCAGGCCCTGCACGGCCGGGCCGATGTCGAATTCCTTGGCGATCAGCGGCATGGCCACCGAAAGCGAGGCCCGGTCGATGTAGTTGATCGAGATCAGGAACAACATCATCAGGAAGATCTTCCAGCGCACCTTGGTGGGCTGGTGGGCGGCGTCGGGGGCTGCGGCGGTCGCCTTGGCGCCGTCCGTCATGGTGTTTTGCATCGGTTTGTCTCCTTGCAGTGGCACGGATGCCAGCCTGCAGGAAAAGGACCCGGCACGCTGGCGAACTTTGCAGTCGCGGGTCGGGCTGGTCCGGGCCAGTGCACCACCGAGGCTGTCGGGCGTAATCTAGGCTTTGTTGAAATTAACGTCAACATTATTGTTGACAATATTGTCGACGATAGTGGTAAGCACCTAGCAGCGGCGTCGCCCTGCGGTGCCGCTGCTGTTGCGCCCGCTTACCCGAGAAGCAATGGAAGTTCGAGTGCTTTTGCTAAGCTGACCAGTTGCATGCACGCCAACCGAGGCAAAGCGAAACGCCGAACGGGCACACCAAGGGGTGCAGGCTGCCAAAGACGCTCTGAAAATGATAAATTTTCATTTGAAATCAATGACTTACAATAATTTATGAAAATCGCCACCTGGAACGTCAACTCCCTCACCGCGCGCCTTCAGCACGTGCTCGACTGGCTCATCGCCAATCCGGTCGACGTGCTGTGCCTGCAGGAGCTCAAGATGACCGACGACAAGTTCCCGCTCGACGTGCTCAAGTCGGCCGGCTACGAAGCGGCGGTGTTTGGCCAGAAGACCTACAACGGCGTGGCGGTCCTCAGCCTTGCACCAATGCGCGACGTGGTGAAGAACATCGGTGGCTTCACCGACGACCAGTCGCGCGTGATCGCGGCCACCGTTGAAACGCCGTCGGGTCCGCTGCGTGTGGTCAACGGCTACTTCGTGAACGGCCAGGCGCCGGGCACCGACAAGTTCGAATACAAGCTGAAGTGGCTCGACGCGCTGCGAGACTGGCTGCGCCAGGAGATGGTGTCGAACCCGAACCTCGTGCTGCTGGGCGACTTCAACATCACGCCGGAAGACCGCGACAGCTTCGACCCGGTGGGCCTGAAGGAAACAATCCACCACACGACCGAGGAGCGCAACCATTTCAAGGCGCTGCTCGAACTGGGCCTGACAGACAGCTTTCGCATGTTCGAGCAGCCCGAGAAAAGCTATTCGTGGTGGGACTACCGCATGCTGGGCTACCAGAAGAATCGCGGGCTGCGCATCGACCACGTCCTGGTGAGCCAGCCGCTGGTGCCGCGCGTGAAGGGCTGCGTCATCGACCGCGTGCCGCGCAAATGGGAAAAGCCGAGCGACCATGCGCCGGTGGTGCTCGATCTGGACCAGGGGGCCTGACCGATGGCCGCGCCCATCCGCATCGCAGGCCGCATCGCATTGGCGGCCACCGCACTCGCGCTGTCCGCCTGCTCCCTCCTGAAGCCCACCGACAAGGCCGAAGGCGGTACGGGCGCCACCGCGACCGCCCCCGCCGGCGAGGCCGCGCCGGACGACCGCAACGTGCCCACCGTGCGCCTGATCACGGCACAAACGCCGGCCGTGCGAACGTACCGCAAGATCGGCGCGCGCCACATCTACAACAAGTACGCAAGCCGCATCTACAAGGGCAAGATACCGCCGCTGGTGTATGCGGTGGTGGTGGTCGAGACCGAGATCGACGCCACCGGGAAGGTAGTGAACGTCACGTTCAGCCGCACGCCGAGCCATGCGCCCGAAGTGCCGCCGATGATTGCCGAACTGATCAAGGCCACGTCGCCGCTGCCCAATCCGGGCAAGCTGGGCGGTCACACGTACGTTGACACCTGGCTCTGGGACAAGAGCGGGAAATTCCAGATCGATTCGTTGACGCTCGGCCAGCGCAGCAGGTAGCTTGGCACACCCCCTGCAGGGGGCGATACCGGCGGCCCGGCAAAACCGGTTCCGCGGCATCCCTGCTGGGGTCGCGTCGTAAGAAAGCCCCGAAGGGCCTTTTCATTCGATCCCGAGTTCCTGGATCTTTCGGGTGATGGTGTTGCGCCCGATGCCGAGCTTCTGCGCGGCCTCGATGCGGCGGCCTCGCGTGTTGGCCAGGGCCGTGAGGATCAGCCTCGACTCGAAGCGGCGCGTGAGCACGTCCCAGACGTCGGTGCGGCCCGCTGCCAGCAGCGCCTGCGCCTCGACCTCCAGGCCGCTTTCCCAACTGCTCACGCCTGCATGCGCTTCGGTGGATTCGGATACGGCGGGCACGGGCGCTGACTCACCGCTGGCCGCAATCGGCGGCGATGCGACGGGCTGGGCCATCGCAGCCGACGCGGCAGCCACGACTTCGGGCACGTGGGCCTCGGCGCCTGCGCCGACGGCCATCACCTCGGGCGGCAGGTCCTTCGCTTCGATCAGCTGGGCCGGTGCCATCACGGTCAGCCAGTGGCAGATGTTCTCGAGCTGGCGCACATTGCCCGGAAAGCTGAAGGCCGCGAGCCTGGCCAGCGCCGCGTCGGAAATGCGCTTGGGCTCGACGCCGAGCTGGCGCGCGCTCGCCTGCAAGAAGTGGCGCGTGAGCGCGGGCACGTCTTCGCCGCGTTCGCGCAATGCCGGCAGGCGCAGGCGGATCACGTTGAGGCGGTGGAACAGGTCTTCGCGGAAGCCGCCGAGCTTGACGCGCTGCTCCAGGTCCTGGTGGGTCGCGGCGATCACGCGCACGTTGGCCTTCACCGAGTTGTGGCCGCCCACGCGGTAGAAATGGCCATCGCTCAGCACGCGCAGCAGGCGCGTCTGCAGATCGAAGGGCATGTCGCCGATTTCGTCGAGGAACAGCGTGCCGCCCTCGGCCTGCTCGAAGCGGCCGCGGCGCATGGTCTGCGCGCCGGTGAAGGCGCCGCGCTCATGGCCGAAGAGTTCGCTCTCGAGCAGGTCCTTCGGGATGGCCGCGGTGTTGATGGCCACGAAGGGGCCGTTGGCGCGCGGCGAGTGCTTGTGCAGCGCACGCGCCACCAGTTCCTTGCCCGAGCCCGATTCGCCGGTGATGAGCACCGTGACGTTGCTCTGCGAGAGCCGGCCGATCGCGCGGAAAACGTCCTGCATGGCGGGCGCCTGGCCGAGCATCTCGGGCGCGGCGACCATGCGTTCTTCGGCGACTTCCTCGCGCTGGCTTTCGTCGACGGCGCGGCGGATGAGCTCGACCGCGCGCGGCAGGTCGAAGGGCTTGGGCAGGTATTCGAAGGCGCCGCCCTGGAAGGCCGAGACGGCGCTGTCGAGGTCTGAAAAGGCCGTCATGATGATGACGGGCAGGCCGGGATGTTTGGCCTTGATCTTGTCGAGCAGGTCGAGCCCGGAGCCGCCGGGCATGCGGATGTCGCTCACCAGGACCTGGGGACCTTGCTGATCGTCGTCGGCGGCCTGTTCGAGTGCTGCGAGCACCTCGCGCGTGTTCGTGAAACTGCGCGTGGGCAAGTCTTCGCGCAGCAGAGCCTTCTCGAGCACGAAGCGAATCGATTGGTCGTCATCAACTATCCAGATCGGCTTCATGCATCTCCTTGTTGCCGGGCTGCTAGGGCAGCGGTATCAATATCTTGAAATCGGTTCGGCCCGGGACGCTGTCGCACTCGATCACGCCGTGATGCTGTTGCACAAAAGTCTGTGCGAGCGTCAATCCCAGCCCCGTCCCGCCTTCCCTGCCCGATACCAGCGGATAGAAGATGCGGTCCTTGATCGTGTCCGGCACACCCGGTCCATTGTCGATGACATGCAATTCCAGTGCCAGTCGATACCACTGCTTGTTGAAGATCACCTGGCGGGCGATGCGCGTCTTGAAAGTGATCTGCGCATCGCCGGCCGCGCGGCGCTCGGCCAGCGCCTGCGCGGCGTTGTGCGTGATGTTGAGCGTGGCCTGGATGAGCTGCTCGCGGTCGCCGCGGAACTCGGGAATCGACACGTCGAAATCGCGCTCGATGTGCAGGTCGCGCGGAAACTCCGCAAGGATGACCGAGCGCACGCGTTCGCACACCTCGTGGATGTTGACGTCGCCCACCACGTGCGGCCGGCGGTGCGGCGCGAGCAGGCGGTCGACCAGTGTCTGCAGCCGGTCGGCCTCGTGGATGATGACCTGGGTGTATTCGATGAGGTCGCGCGATTCGACCTCCATCTGCAGCAACTGTGCCGCGCCGCGGATGCCGCCGAGCGGGTTCTTGATCTCGTGCGCGAGGTTGCGGATGAGTTCCTTGTTGGCCTGCGCCTGGTCGATGAGGCGCTCTTCGCGGTCCTGCCGCACCTGATGCTCGAGCGGCGACATCTCGATGATGAGTTCGCCCTTCTTGTCGCCATGCGCGAGCGTGACCTGCACCGGCATGAGCTCGTGGTTGACGCGGCGCAGGAAGGCTTCGTAGCGCAGGGTGGCGAAGTCGTTGCTGCTCGCGCCGTCGATCGCCGTGCGCAGCACCTGCGGCTCGTGAAAGCACGCACCGAACTGCGACCCCTCGAGGGTGCGCCGCGATGTGCCCAGTGCGTCTTCGAGGCCTGCATTGGCAAACAGCACCGAGCCGTTGCTGTTGACCACCGCGATGAGCGTGGACAGCAGGTCGAAGGACTGGAAGCGCGGATTGGCGCCGCTCGCCTTCTTCCCGAACACCATATGGCTATTGCGGTTGCTGCTTGTTCGGCAGGCGGCCGATCTCGCGGCGGATGCCGGCGATGTCGCTTTCGTTGCGCGCCAGCTCGGCCTTCATTTCGGCGACGCGGTCCAGGTACTTCTGGTAGTTGCGGCCTTCGCTGCCCTGCTTTTCAGGCTCGCCGTTGTTGTATTCCTTCTGCAGCTCGGCCTGGCGTGCCTCCGCCTTCTTGAGTTCAGCTTCGAGCACCGAGCGCGCCTCGCCGTCGCGCGCGCGCTGGTCAACACCTTCGACACGCGGGCTGCCCGCCGGTGCGCGTGCCGCGGAAGAGCCACCGGACGACGCGGAGCCGCCCGAAGTTTTCGTGCCTTGCACGACCGTGACGTTGCCGCCTTCCATGACCTTGCAGCCCTTCTGCTGGGCGATGGTGGCGTTGTTGGTGTACTCGTTGCCGCAACGCCAGACGCGCTCCTGCGCGAGCGCCGGTAGCGCGATCAATGAACCGGCCAGAAAAATGAGAGAAGCAGTCTTCATGTGTATCGGTGGAGGGCGGCGACAAAGGTGCATTTTCGTGCAATTCGATGCCAACCGTGACCAAATGTTCCAGGCCAATGAAAAAGGACGGCCGAGGCCGTCCTTTTGTCTTGAATCCCCGTCAGGGGCTCGCCTTTACAGCGAGTAGTACATGTCGAACTCGACCGGGTGGGTCGCCATGCGGAAGCGCGTGACTTCCTGCATCTTCAGCTCGATGTACGCATCGATGTATGCATCGGTGAACACGCCGCCCTTGGTCAGGAACGCACGGTCCTTGTCCAGGTATTCCAGGGCCTGGTCGAGGCTGTGGCAGACGGTCGGGATCAGCGCGTCTTCTTCCGGCGGCAGGTGGTACAGGTCCTTGCTGGCGGCTTCGCCCGGATGGATCTTGTTTTCGACGCCGTCGAGGCCCGCCATCAGCAGCGCAGCGAAGCCGAGGTACGGGTTCATCAGCGGATCGGGGAAGCGCGCTTCGACGCGGCGGCCCTTCGGGTTGGCCACGAACGGGATGCGGATCGAGGCCGAGCGGTTCTTGGCCGAGTAGGCCAGCTTCACCGGGGCTTCGAAGCCGGGCACCAGGCGCTTGTAGCTGTTGGTGCCGGGGTTCGTGATGGCGTTCAGGGCACGGGCGTGCTTGATGATGCCGCCGATGTAGTGCAGGGCGAAGTCCGAGAGACCTGCGTAGCCGTCGCCTGCGAACAGGTTCTTGCCGTCCTTCCAGACCGACTGGTGCACGTGCATGCCGGAGCCGTTGTCGCCGACGATGGGCTTGGGCATGAAGGTGGCGGTCTTGCCGTAGGCGTGGGCCACGTTGTGGATCACGTACTTCTGCAGCTGGACCCAGTCGGCGCGCTGGACCAGCGTGCTGAACTTGGTGCCCAGTTCCATCTGGCCGGCGTTGGCCACTTCATGGTGATGCACTTCGACCGGGATGCCGAGCGATTCGAGCACCAGGCACATTTCCGAGCGCATGTCCTGGAAGCTGTCGACCGGGGGAACCGGGAAGTAGCCGCCCTTGACTGCCGGACGATGGCCGGTGTTGCCGTGCTCGTATTCCTTGTCGGTGTTCCACGAGGCTTCTTCGGAGTCGATCTTCACGAAGCAGCCCGACATGTCGTTCTTCCAGCGGACGCCGTCGAACACGAAGAACTCGGGTTCCGGACCGAAGAAGGCGGTGTCGCCCAGGCCGGAGGCCTTCATGTAGGCTTCGGCGCGCTTGGCGAGCGAACGCGGATCGCGCTCGTAGGCCTTGCCGTCGGCGGGGTCGATCACGTCGCAGGTCAGGATCAGCGTCGTTTCTTCGAAGAAGGGATCGATGTTGGCGGTGTTCGGGTCGGGCATGAGCTGCATGTCCGAAGCTTCGATGCCCTTCCAGCCGGCGATGGACGAACCGTCGAACGCGTGGCCCGAGGTGAATTTGTCTTCATCGAAAGCCGAGACCGGCACGGTGACGTGCTGCTCTTTGCCACGGGTGTCGGTGAAGCGGAAGTCGACGAACTTGACCTCGTTTTCCTTGACGAGCTTGAGTACATCGGCGACGGTCTTTGCCATCAGTTTCTCCTGAGTTGGATGGTGGTTAGGAATACAGGGACGAGGGATGCAGTTTCTGTGCCATTGTCGCCTCACCCGACGACGCTTTGGCGAGCGCTGCAAACCCCAAATAGAGGCGGAAATTCACCAAGTTGGTGCAATCGACATCAACGCACCAATTCTGGGCCAAGCTTGGCATCAAAGGTGTGCAACCCTTCGATCAGCTGGACATAGGCGGCATCGAGCCGGCCGGGGTCGCCCTTGACGCCCAGCTCGATGTGCCGGCCATATTCAGGGTGGTCGACACTGGGCAGGCTGAACACCTTGATGCCGGCGTGCGCGGCCTCGATGGCCTGCATGAGCGGGGTCAGCGTGGCTTCCATGGCACCGAAAACGATCACCGATTTCTCGGCGACGGCATTGCGGGTGAACAGGTCGGCGTAGCGACTGTCGAGCACGGACTCGATCATGGGCCAGGCCATGACCGGAAAGCCCGGCACGAAATGCACGTGGTCGACGCTGAAACCCGGAATCTTGTTGTACGGGTTGCGGATGATGGTCGCGCCCTGCGGGAACACGCCCATGTTGAGGCGGTGGATGTTGTCGGGACGGTCGGGCTCATAGGGCAGGCCCTGTTCGTCCGCCGTGTCCCGCATGCGTTCGCGGATCAGCATCTCGGCTTCGGGGTGCAGCGCGAGCGGCACGCGCAGCGCCTGCGCAGCGCACTGGCGGGTATGGTCGTCGGGCGTGGCGCCGATGCCGCCGGTCGAGAACACGATGTCGCCCGAGGCAAAGGCGCGCATGAGCGCGGCGGTGATGCGCGCGGGCTCGTCGCCCACGTACTCCGCCCAGCCGAGCTGCAGGCCGCGCGCGGCGAGCAGCTCGATGACCTTGGCCATGTGCTTGTCGGCCCGCTTGCCGGAAAGGATCTCGTCGCCGACGACGATGAGACCGAATGCGCGTGTCATGGTGAACCCCATTGAGAGAGTGCGGCCTTGCTGGCTCCCTCGGCTTCGAGGGCCGACGTGGTGCCGGCGGCGGTCGACGCTTCGGCCACGGCGCGCTGAGCGCGCAGCTGCGCCAGCGCGTCGAGGCAGTAGTGCGCGAACCAGAGCGCCGAGAAGGCGAAGACCAGTGTGTAGATCCAGATGGCGATCGGCACCAGCACGAAGAAGGCGGCGGCGAACAGCAGGCCCGATGCCCAGACGATGCTGGGCGCGGCGCCCAGGTAGCCGCAAAGCACGCCGATGCACAGCAGCGGCAGCCGATGCGCGCGCAGCAGTGCGGTGCGCTCCTCGGGGCTGGCATGCTCGGCCAGCGCATCGAAGCTCATCACGCGGTAGGTGAGCCAGCCCCAGATCAGCGGCGGCAGGATCAGCACCAGCGGCGGAATGAGCCACAGCGGCATCGACACCACGAGGGCGATCAGCGCCAGGATGGTGACGCCCAGCGAACGCGCGACGCTGCCGAAGAACGAAGCGCCCTTTTTCTGTTCGAGCGAGGGAAAGCGCCGTTCGGCCACCAGCTTCGTCAGCGCGGGCGCCATGAAGCCGGCCACGATCAGCAGGCAGAGCACCACGATCACCGGGGTGGCGGCAAACACCACGACCAGGGACGCCAGCGCGGAAGTGACGTCACCGGAGAAAAGACGGCCGATCCAGGCCCAGAAGCTCGACAGCAGCGGCCAGGCGTCGAGCGCGCCGCGCGTCCATACAACCGCGTCGTCCCAATAGAAGTAACCGAGCCCCGCGGCCAGCACCACCATCAGGCCCAAAGGCAGCAGCGACAGCACGATCACGCGCGGCAGCATGCAATAGGCGACCGCGCGCCAGAAGGAGTCGAGGAGCAGGCGCATGAGGCAGCGAGGATAACGCGTCGGACGCGCCTTTCAGGGCCCGGAGCCCCTCAGCCGCGACCGGCCATCCGCTTCAGGCCGAGCCACTGCTGGGCCCAGAAGCCACGGCCGTAGTCGCGCACGCGCCCATTCGCGTCCGGCTCGACCTGGTCGCGGATGCCGGTCGGGTCGTAGCGATCCTCGAAGTTCGCGGTGCGAAACAGCATGTCCCACCACGGCAGCAGCACGCCGAAGTTGTGGCCGCCCAGCGTGCTCTTGCCGTTCGACTCGTGCCCCAGTCCGATGCTGTGGTGCAGCCGGTGGAAGCGCGGGCTGATCCACAGCCGCTCGCCGATGGCGCCGAAGCTCAGCCGCAGGTTGGCGTGCTGCAGGCTTTCGCTGAGCTGCGTGAAGGCGACGAAGGCGATGAACTGCCCCGGCGCCACGCCGATCAGCTGCGCCACGATGACGATCAGCGTGTCATGGACGATGTCGTCGAGCAGGTGGTTGCGGTCGTCGCTCCACATGGTCATCTGGCGCTGCGAGTGGTGCAGCGAATGCAGGCCCCACCACCAGTTGAACTGGTGCTGGCCGCGATGGATCCAGTAGCCGACGAAGTCGAGCACCACGAGGTAGATGGCGAAGGCCACCACCGGCACGTCGGTCACGCCGGGCCACACCTCGTCGAGATGAAAGGTGCCCCACCCCGCCGTGCGCAGGCTGCCCAGTGCGTCGTCGAAGAAGGGCTGCAGCGTGAAGAACAGCGCCAGCCGGAACAGGCCGAGGCGGTGGATCAGCGTGTAGAGCACGTCGATGCGGACCGCATGGCGATCGACCACCGGCTCCACCGAGCGCCAGCGCTGCAGCGGCCCGATGACCGCGATCAGCACCAGGATCTGGATGAGGCCGACCAGCAGCCAGCCGGTGGCGTCGAAGGCGTCCTCGGTCCAGCCGCCGAGGCCGACGGCATAGACCAGCGGCTGCACGGCGGTCTCGAAGAACCAGCCCTGCAGGGCGGAAAAGGCGTCTGTCAGCCAATCGATCATGGCGGCAACTCGGTCAGGGGTGGGATGCGATCCAGGCGCGGAAGTCCGGATGCTGGCGCAGCGTCTGGAAACAGAAGCCCTTGGCCTTGAGACCGACGATCAGCGGCTCGAGGTTGGCCGGCGCCCACGGGTCCTTGCGCGACCAGATGCCCAGGTGCGCGAGCAGGATGTCGCCAGGGCGAATGGTGTCGAGCGCCTGCGTCAGCAGCCTGGCGTTGCTGAACTTCTCGCTCGGCAGTTCGTCGCCGAGGAAGCCGGCGGGTGCCCAGCCGACGTACTTGTAGCCGCAGCCCTCGGCGGCGGCCAGCAACGCGGGGGACGTCTTGCCGCCCGGCGCGCGGTACAGCGGCAGCGGTTTCTTGCCCGTGATGGCGGCCAGGCGGTCGGACGACTTGCGGATGTTGGTGCAGTACTCGGCCGCGCTCCAGGTCGATTCCTTGCCGTCCTGCGGGCCGGCCGAAGGCTTGATGCGGAAGCTCGGCGGCGCGCCCTTGACGTCGGCGCGCCAGTACGCGTGGTCGTAAGTGTGGGAGCCGAATTCGTTGCCCTCGGCCGCCCTCGCCTTCCACCACGGCGCCCAATGGTCGTCGAGGCTGTCGCCGTCGGTCTGGGTGCGCTCGGCGGCGGCGAAGAAGGTGACGCGCACGTCCTGCCGCTTGAGCACGTCGGCCACCAACGGGGCGACGCCCATGTGGCCGGTGTCGAAGGTCAGGTACACGGGCTTTTCGCAGGTGGCGCCCGGCTGCGCGCCCCAGGCCACGGGCGCCAGGGCCCCGGCCAGCGACAACGCGAGGGCCGCGCCGATGCGGCTAGATGCGCTTGCCATGATCGAGCGTCCAGACACCGTGCGGCGAACGGCCGACGTTGACCTGGCGCACGACCTTGTTGCTGGCCAGGTCGACCACGCTGAGCTTCTTGGCCCATCGCGAAGTCACGTACAGCGTCTTGCCATCGGCCGAGACGTCCATGCAGTCGGGGCCACCGGGCACGGGATAGTTCGCGATGACCTTCAGCGTCGCCAGGTCGATCCGGCTGATGCTGTTGGCCACGCGGTTGCTCACGAACACGCTCTTGCCGTCGCCGGCCGAACGGAAGGCGTGGGCGCCCTTGCCGGTGGGGATCTTGCCGACCAGCTTCGGCTCGGCGCCGGCCACGTCGAACACCTGCACGCCGTCGCTGCCGGTCAGCCCCACCAGCAGGGTCTTGTCGTTGTGCACGCCGAAGATGTCGGCCGGCATGGTGCCGGTGGCGATGCGCCACTTGACGGTCTGCGTCGGCAGGTCGATGGCGATCATCTCGTCGCTGTCCTGCATCGTCACGTAGGCGATGGTGCTGGTGTTGTCGATCCAGATGTGGCTGGGCGTCTTGCCGCTGGCGATGCGCTTGGCCAGCTTCAGGTCTTTCCCGTCCCAGCGGTAGATGTCGACGTGGTTCAGGCGGTTGCCCGCCGTGACGAACCACTTCATGTCGCGCGAGAACTGCAGCTGGTACGGATCGATGATTCCGTAGACCACGCGCTGCACTTCGGCCGTGCGGGGGTTCAGGAAGGTCAGCGAATCGCCCGCCGAGTTGGCCACGATGACCGATTTCTCGTCGGGCGTCATGTAGAGGTGGTGCGGCTCCTTGCCGGTGGCGATGCGCTGCTTTTCCGTCCAGTCGACCGGATTGATCACGCTCACGTTGGCATCCAGCGAGTTGAGCACGAAGATCGGCGGAGGTTCGGCCGGCGCGGCAGCAGCGGTGTGTGCCGCCAGGGCCGTCAGACAGGAAAGCAGGAAGGCCGCGGTGCGGCCGTTCGGTCGAGCAGGGAGTCGCAAGGGAAGGTTCCGAGAGAGAGCTGCGAATCTTAACGGCCAGGTCTTATGGCTGGCTGACCGGGAATACGCTCTTTCGCTCGCTTTTCCCCTCTATTTCGCCGGTTTCGCCGGCTTGGCCGGCGCGCGCAGCGCCGCGACCTCTTCGGCCGTCAGCCACCGCCACTGCCCCGGTGCCAGGTCGCCGGGCAGCACCAGGTCGCCGATGCGCGAACGATGCAGTCCCTCGACCCGATTGCCGACCGCCGCCAGCATGCGCTTGACCTGGTGGTATTTGCCCTCGGTGAGCGTGAGCCGCAGGTGCAGCGGGCTGTCGGATTCGCAAGCGGCCGCGCGCACGGGCTTCGGGTCGTCGTCGAGCACGACGCCGGCCAGCAGCTTCGCGATCTGCGCTTCGTCTACCGGGTGCTTGGCGGTCACTTCATAGACCTTCGGCACATGATGCTTGGGCGAACCCATCTTGTGGATGAACTGACCGTCGTCGGTCATCAGCAGCAGGCCGGTGGTGTCCTGGTCGAGCCGGCCGATCGCCTGCACGCCCTGCACCGCCCCCTTGTTGGGGCGCAGGCGCAGCGGCGACGGCAGCAGCGTGTAGATGCTCGGGTAGGTCGAGGGCTTCTGGGAGCACTCGGTGCCGGCCGGCTTGTGCAGCATCAGATAGGCCTTCTCGTGGTACGCCCACGCGGTGCCCTGGACGGTGAAAAGCAGGCCGTCGGGATCGAGATCGGCAAAGGGGTCGGTCACCGCCTGGCCCGCGACGGTCACGTGGCCTTGCTGGACCAGGCCCGCGCACACGCGGCGCGTGCCGAAGCCCTGGGTGTAGAGGATGTCTTGCAGGTGCATGAAAAATGAAAAAAGCGGCCGTGCCGACAAGGGCACGACCGCCTTCTAGTTTGCCGCAGTATCAGTAGCCGGCGGCCAGGCCGGTGTTGCGGCGGGGGTCGTTGGCGCCATAGAAGCGGTTGGCGCCGACCGGCTTGCCACCAAGGGATGGCGCACCGACGATGATCGCCGCCAGGTGGTTGGCCGGCTGCGGCACGCCCAGGTTGTGGCCCATGTCGGTCAGGATCTTGCGCGTGTCGGGGCTCAGCGCGAAGGTCTCGACGTTGGTGACGTCGGGCAGCCACTGCTGGTGGAAGCGCGGCGCGTCGACGGCCTCCTGCACGTTCATGCCGTAGTCGACGACGTTCAGGATGGTGTGCAGCACGGCCGTGATGATGCGGCTGCCGCCCGGCGTGCCGACCACGAACACCGGCTTGCCGTCCTTCGACACGATGGTCGGGCTCATCGAGCTCAGCGGGCGCTTGCCCGGCTCGATCTTGTTGGCCTCGCCCTGCACCAGGCCGTAGAGGTTGGGCACACCCACCTTCGCGGTGAAGTCGTCCATCTCGTTGTTCAGCAGCACACCGGTCTTGGCAGCCGTGACCTTGGCGCCGAACCAGTCGTTCAGCGTGTAGGTGACCGACACCGCGTTGCCCCACTGGTCGGTGATCGAATAGTGGGTGGTGTTGCTGCCTTCATGCGGCGCCACGCCGGGCTTGATGTCCTTCGAGACGCCGGCCTTCTTCGGGTCGATGGCGGCGCGGATCTTCTCGGCGTAGCCCTTGTCGAGCAGCCGCTCGAGCGGGTTCTTCACGAAGTCGGGGTCGCCCAGGTAGCTGTTGCGGTCCACGTAGGCATGGCGCATGGCTTCGATCTGGTAGTGCACCGATTGCGCCGAGCGGAAGCCCAGGTCCTTGAGCGGATAGCCCTCGAGGATGTTGAGCATCTCGCAGATGATCACGCCGCCCGAGCTGGGCGGCGGCGCCGACACCACGCGGTAGCCGCGGTAGTCGCACTCGACCGGCGCGAGTTCGCGCGTCTTGTACTGGTCGAGGTCGGCCTGCGTGATGATGCCCTTGCCGGCCTGGCTGGAAGCCACGATGGCCTGGCCCACCCAGCCCTTGTAGAACCCGTCGGTGCCCTTGGCGCTGATTTCCTTCAGCGTCCTGGCGAGGTCTTTCTGCACCAGCTTCTGGCCGACGGCGAAAGGTTCGCCCTTGTTGAGGAAGATCGCGCCGGAGACAGGGTCCTTCTTGAAATCGTTGGTGGCCGTGAGCAGCATGTCGATGTCGCCCTGCTCCAGCGCGAAGCCCTTGTCGGCCAGCTGGATCGACGGGGCGATCAGGTCGGCGCGCTTCATCGTGCCGTACTTTTCGCGCGCGTACTCCATGCCGGAGACCGAGCCCGGCACGCCCACGGCGAGGTGCCCGTTGGTGCTCAGGCCCTTGATGACGTTGCCGTCCTTGTCGAGGTACATGTTGGCCGTGGCGGCCAGCGGCGCCTTCTCGCGGAAGTCGAGGAAGGTCTTGCGGCCATCGGCCAGCTGCACAGTCATGAAGCCGCCGCCACCGAGATTGCCGGCGGCCGGATACACCACCGCCAGCGCATAACCCACGGCCACCGCCGCATCGACCGCGTTGCCGCCGCGCTTGAGCACGTCGACGCCGACCTTGCTGGCCAGGTGCTGCGCGCTCACGACCATGCCGTGCTCGGATGCGACGGGCGCCACCGACGCGGCATTCGACGCGCCGGCGGCCGCCAGCGCGAGCACCGCGGCGACGGCGGCGCGCAGCTTCGGGGTCCATTGGATTTGTTGCATGGGAAAGTCTCCTCTTGGGCGTGATGAAGAATGAAGTTCAGGCCGTCAGCAGTGCCTTGCGGCGCAGGGCGTCGAGCGCCAGCGCGACCTGCTGGCGGGCGAATTCCTTGACTGCCGGCGGGTCGGTCAGCGGCTTGTCGTCCTTGACGAAGCGCAGGCGATCGCTGCGCACTTCCGCTTCGAGATGCTCAGCCAGGGCGTCGTGCGAGTGTGTGCCGTCGAGCAGCGGCAGCAGGCTTCGCTCGAGCAGCGTCAGCACCACGGGCTCGTGCCATTGATTGCAGGTGTTGGCTGTGGCACCGGCGCCTGACGCAAGGCCGGAAGCACCCCGAACAGCGGGCAGGACCCGCGGCCGGTCGGAAATCGCGTCGGCCGCCGGCACCGCAGTGCGGCGGATGCGCAGGGCGCCGAGGATCAACAGCTCTTCGAGCATGGCCAGCACGGCGGCCTCGACTTCGGCGGGCGGCTGCGCCGTGAGCGCGGAGGTGGCCTCGATGAGGGCCGGGACCGACATCGACGCCGGATAACGCATGTCGAGCAGATGCGCCACCGCCTTGTGCACCGGTACCCGCAGCGTGACCTTGCGGCCCTGGATCGCGCTGCACGGCTGCTCGCGGGCATCGAGCGTGAGCGCCTCGCCGCCGTCGGCCTTGAAGACGCCGGCGAACTCGAGCAAACGGATGCGCGCGGGCTCCAGCTTGTAGCGGATATGCCTGGCCTGCTCCTGCTTGACCAGCAGGGTCTGGCGGAAGGTGCGATTGACCAGGAAGTCGAGGTACTGCTCCATCATGACCTGGCTGCCGCCGCATTCGCGCAGCAGCGGATCGCGCACCTTGTCGCCGTAGTTCTGCACGAACATCGTCGACGGCTCCGCATCGGCCAGGTAGGCGAGGCCATGAACGTTCGCGCGCGCCACGAACTCCTTGAAATAGCACGGGGCGTTGCAGGGCTCGAGGAACTCGTGCAGCAGGTACGAGCTGTTGGCGCTGCGCACGATCGGCATCGCCTCCTCGAGCGTCTTCTTGAGCACGCTGTCGGCGCGGGCCGACTGCTCGAGGAAATCGAGCATGCCGCGTGCATAGGACAGCTTTTCGTCGGGCGTATCGCGTGGGCCACCGCGCAGGATCATTGCGTCGCGCACGATCTCGCGCGCCTTCCAGCCGGGGTACACGTTGTAGCTCACGTAGGCCACGCCGCTCGGCGCGAGGTTCTCCGAGCAGATGCGCAGGATCGCGTCCTGCACCGGGCCCGGCACCCAGCTGTAGACGCCGTGGCACACGATGTAGTCGAACTGGCCGAACGAGGCGTCGATGTCCGCAAGGTTGAAGGCCTTGAGCTCGATGTTCGACAGCCCGGCGCGCCCGATGGCCGCCATGCCCTGCGCCACCTGCACCGTCGAGAGGTCGACGCCGATCGCAGAAGCCTCGGGGTGGCGCGCCGCAAAGGGAATCAGGTTGCCGCCGGCCGCGCAGCCGAGCTCCAGCACGCGGGCCGTTGCAGGAGACGGAACATCGAGCCCGAAGAGAAATGCCAGCGCTTCCAGATGCTCCATTGCCGACTGTGGAAACGGATGCGAATCATAGGGCACCGTGTCGTAGTAAGTGGTCAACTCTGAAGTCAGCGAATCCGGCACGGGCGTCCTTTTCGGGATCTGGGCAAGCGGCAGTGCCTTGGTACGGGCACCGCGGGCAGCGATGGATTGCAGCAAATGCAATGTGACAACGCTGGCCGACTATAGCCCGCGTTCGAGCAAAAAAACGAGCCCGAGCAGGCCGCGCGAATGGCACAGAAAAAAGCCCAGCCGCGAGGGCTGGGCTTGAAAGCCTCTCTGCTTGGCATGCATCGAGGTCCCCGCACAGGTTGACCAGCGGGGGACGGTTACCCGTCAAGGAGAAATTTCGGCCGGGACACAGTTTACTGTATATTTATACAGTCTTTTCAGAAAGGATACCTGCCATGTCTCTGACCGAAGAAACAACCGCTGCGCCCAATCACGCGCTCAAGGAAGCGCTGGCCTGGATCTCGAAGTTCGCGCACGCGTGGAAGGCCATCGAGCCTTCGCCGAGAAGCCTCAGCATCGACGGCTTCATCATCTGGGGGCCTGTGCTCTACGAGAAGCACAAGAGTGAAGATCCCGTGCGGTTGGCGCACCAGTTGTTCGGCAAGTCCGGTGAATACTTCAAGTATCTCTACCCCGAGCGCGGGCCCGGCTCCAGCGATCGCCGGTCTTAGAATGACCCGATGAATTGGCGCACACTGCTTCCGCTTGCCTTGGTCCTCACCGGCTGCTCGACACCCCCCAACGAAGTGACGCAGGTTCGCGACGGCGTGCTGCGGGCCAAGACGTACGTACAAGCCTCGGACTATTGCGACGCGCAAAGCAAGACGCCGCGCTGGCTCGGCAAGGCGCCTGCAGAACAGGGCGTCCTGTTCCAGTGCAACTGAGTCTGGGTCGCTGGACATGGTCCAGCATCTGCAAGCCCATGTTCAGAGAGGCTCGCGTTGAGAAATGTGGTGGAGCTGGGGGGATTTGAACCCCCGTCCGCAAGCCTTCATCGCGCAGTTCTACATGTTTAGTGATCTGATTTGAATCTCGCTTCCGGAGTCGCGCAGTCACACGCTAAACCGGACGCCAGCACCCTATTTTCTCGCCCCGACCCAAGGTACCCGGATCGGAGCCAGCCCATGTAATTATCCTTGCAGCCGGGAGGTCAGGATTGCTCCAGACCCCCTTGCCCAGCCCATCGGCCAACTGTTGCAAGGCTCACTGGCAATTAAGCAGCGAGTGCGAAACGTTCGTCGTTTGCAGTTAGTTTGTTTGAATCTGTTTTACGAGCGCATTCAGCTCGACATGCCCCGCTGCGACTCCGAACCCACGTCGAAACCAGTGCAGCCCCAAGCCTCACATTTTAGGCTCTATTGAGTAACTTCAAGAGCTCAAGGGGCGAAGAGATTGAAGCATCCGCCTGCCAGAGCGTTGAATCGGCCTGCGGCCCCATGTAGCCATAGGTCGCCGCAACCGTGCGCATGCCCGCAGCCCGGCCCGCGATGATGTCGCGCTCGTCGTCGCCGACGTAGACACATGCCTCCGATGGCACGCCGAGCCGGCGCGCCGCCTCATGCAAGGGCTCGGGATGCGGCTTCGCAAATGGCGTGGTGTCACCGCTCACTACCGCGCCCGCACTCGCGAAAAGCGGAATGGCGCGCGTCAGCGGATCGGTAAAGCGCATCGACTTGTTGGTGACGACGCCCCACAGCAACCCAAGCTCGCGCAGCGCCTCGATCAGCGCCTGGATGCCGTCGAATACCTGCGTGTTGAGCAGCATGCGGCGCTCATAAGCCACGAAGAACTCTTCGCGCAGCTCATTGAACTCGGGCGAATCCGGCGTGATGCCGAAAGCGATACCGAGCATGCCGCGCGCGCCTGCTCCGGCCATGGGGCGGTAGCGCTCCAGCGGGTATGAATGGAGGCCGCGATCGGTGCGCATCTTGTCGGCTGCAGCACCCAGATCGGGCGCACTGTCGATCAGCGTGCCGTCGAGGTCGAACAGCACGGCCCGCGTCTGCGCGCCCATCATTTCCTTGAATCCGGCGAGGCCGGCTTCTGCGTGGCGAACATGTAGTTGACGCTGGTGTCGCCGCTGAGCCAGTAGCGCCGGGTCAACGGGTTGTGCTCCATGCCGCGGGTGTGCCGCAGATCCAAGCCCGCCGCGCGGCAGTAGCCGGCCAGTTCGCTGGGCCGGATCAGCTTTGCATATTCGTGGGTCCCGCGCGGCAGCATGCCGAGGACGTACTCGGCGCCCACGATCGCAAACATGAACGACTTCAGATTGCGGTTGATCGTCGAGAAGAACACCCAACCGCCGGGCTTGACGAGCGCTGAGCAGGCCTGGATCACCGAGGCCGGCTGCGGCACATGCTCGAGCATCTCCATGCAGGTGACGACATCAAAGCTGCCGGGCTGTTCGGCAGCCAGCGCCTCAGCACTGATTTCGCGGTACTTCACTCCGCGGGTGCCGGCCTCGAGCGCATGCAGTTGCGCGACCTTGAGCGCCTTGCCCGCAAGGTCGATGCCCAGCACCTCGGCGCCCTTGCGAGCCATCGAGTCGGCCAGGATGCCGCCGCCGCAGCCGATATCAAGCACGCGGCGCTGCGAAATTGGCGCAATTCCGTCAATCCAGTCCAGGCGCAGCGGATTGATTTCATGCAACGGGCGGAATTCGCTCTCCAAATCCCACCAACGATGTGCGAGCTCTGAAAACTTGGCCAGTTCGGCGGGATCCGCATTCACATTTTCTGTCATACAGCGATTATGAAACGAGCAATGACCGATAAGCACCGTGTCGGCTTTGCCGACAAAAGATCAATCGCGAATTCGACGGCCATAAAAAAACCCCGCCTAGGCGGGGTTTTCATGATCGATGGAATCGACTGATTAGTTGGCGCGAGTGCCGACCACTTCGATTTCCACGCGACGGTTCTTGGCACGGCCTTCCTTGGTGCGGTTGTCAGCCACAGGCTGCTTCTCGCCCTTGCCTTCGGTGTAGACGCGGTTGCGTTCGATGCCCTTCGAGACCAGGAAGGCCTTGACGGCTTCGGCGCGACGCACCGACAGACGCTGGTTGTAGGCGTCCGTACCGATCGAATCGGTGTGGCCCACAGCGATGATGACTTCGAGGTTCACGCCACGGATCTTCTCGACCAGATCGGTCAGCTTGGCGCGACCTTCGGGCTTCAGAACCGACTTGTCGAAGTCGAAGAAGGCGTCAGCAGCGAAGGTCACCTTGTTGGCAGCGACTTGCGGCGCGGCCGGTGCGGCCGGAGCAGCAGGGGTCGGAGCAACAGCAGCCGGAGCAGCAGGAACCAGAGCGCCGTCGCAACCAGCGGCAGCCGTAGCCGGCGTCCAGTTGGCATCGCGCCAGCACAGTTCATTCGTGCCGTTCTTCCAAACCAGTTCGCCGGTGCCGTTTTGCCAGTTGTCGATCGTAGGACCGCCGTCCGCAGCGGTGACACGGGTCTGCGCGCCGGCGGCAGTGGCGAGCGCAGCGACTGCAAACATCATCGCCACTTTATTCAGTTTCTTCATGGTTCTCCTCTTGGGGAAAAAGCCGCAGCCGCGCTGCGAATCAAGGACGCTTTAAGTGACCACCACCCAAAACGTTGAGGCGATTGTGCCATAGGGTCTTTGGCAAACAGGCCGCTGGACAGCCCGGAAGCGTAGGACGGAGGCGGAATAGGCCGCTTGTGTTGCGGCGGTGCGACACCCCTCACAGCGTAAAATTTCGCCTTCCTGCCGCCAGCCCCTTGCTCATGACCTCCTTCGCAAAAGAAACCCTGCCCATCAGTCTCGAAGAGGAAATGCGCAGCAGCTATCTCGATTACGCCATGAGCGTGATCGTGGGCCGAGCGCTCCCCGACGCCCGCGATGGCCTCAAGCCCGTGCACCGGCGCGTGCTGTACGCGATGCATGAGCTCAACAACGATTGGAACCGGCCATACAAGAAGTCGGCCCGTATCGTCGGCGACGTGATCGGTAAATATCACCCGCACGGCGACCAGTCGGTCTACGACACCATCGTGCGACTGGCCCAGGATTTCTCGATGCGCCACATGCTGGTCGACGGCCAGGGCAACTTCGGGTCGGTCGATGGAGACAACGCGGCCGCAATGCGGTATACGGAAATCCGGCTGGCCAAAATTGCGCACGAAATGCTGGCCGATATCGATAAGGAAACTGTCGACTTTCAGGACAATTACGACGGTTCGGAAAAAGAACCGAAAGTGCTGCCCAGCCAGTTGCCGAATTTGCTGGTCAATGGCTCCGGCGGTATTGCGGTCGGTATGGCCACCAATATCCCGCCGCACAACCTGAATGAGGTTGTCGACGCCTGCCTGCACCTGCTGCGCAACCCCGAAGCCAGCATCGACGAGCTGATGGAAATCGTGCCAGCGCCCGACTTCCCCACCGCCGGCATCATCTACGGCATCAACGGCGTGAAGGACGGCTACCGCACCGGCCGCGGCAAGGTCGTGATGCGCGCCAAATGCCACTTCGAGGACATCGACCGCGGCCAGCGCCAGGCGATCATCGTCGACGAGCTCCCCTACCAGGTCAACAAGAAGACGCTGCAGGAACGCATGGCCGAGCTGGTGCACGAGAAGAAGATCGAAGGCATCAGCCACATCCAGGACGAGTCCGACAAGTCGGGCATGCGCCTGGTGATCGAGCTCAAGCGCGGCGAAGTGCCCGAGGTGGTGCTCAACAACCTCTACAAGCAGACGCAGCTGCAGGACACCTTCGGCATCAACATGGTGGCGCTGGTCGACGGCCAGCCCAAGCTGTGCAACCTGAAGGACCTGATCCAGGTATTCCTGCAGCACCGCCGCGAAGTGGTCACGCGCCGCACCGTCTTCACGCTGCGCAAGGCCCGCGAACGCGGCCACGTGCTCGAAGGCCTGGCGGTGGCGCTAGCCAACATCGACGAATTCATCCGCATCATCCGCGAATCGCCCACGCCACCCGTTGCCAAGGCCGAGCTGATGACCCGCAGCTGGGACAGCAAGCTGGTGCGCGAAATGCTCACGCGCACGCGCGCCGACGGCGGCGTGATCAACGCGGACGACTACCGCCCCGAAGGCCTCGAGCGCGAGTTCGGCATGGGCGGCGACGGCCTCTACCGCCTGTCGGAAACGCAAGCCCAGGAAATCCTGCAGATGCGCCTGCAGCGCCTGACCGGCCTCGAGCAGGACAAGATCGTCGCCGAATACAAGGACGTGATGGCCGAGATCGACGACCTGCTCGACATCCTCGCCAAGCCCGAACGCGTCTCGACCATCATTGGCGAAGAACTCGGCACCATCAAGCAGGAGTTCGGCCAGTCGAAGACCGGCGCGCGCCGCAGCCTGGTGGAGCACAGCGCCTACGACCTCTCGACCGAAGACCTGATCACGCCGACCGACATGGTCGTCACGCTCTCGCACAGCGGCTACATCAAGAGCCAGCCGCTGGGCGAATACCGCGCACAAAAACGCGGTGGTCGCGGCAAGCAGGCCACGGCCACGAAGGAAGACGACTGGATCGACCAGCTTTTCATCGCCAACACGCACGACTACATCCTGTGCTTCTCGAACCGCGGCCGGCTGTATTGGCTCAAGGTGTGGGAAGTGCCGGCGGGTTCACGCGGCTCGCGCGGACGCCCCATCGTCAACATGTTCCCGCTGCAGGAAGGCGAGAAGATCAACGTCGCCCTCGCCCTGACCGGCGATAAGCGCAACTTCCCGGCCGACCAATACGTATTCATGGCAACCTCGATGGGCACGGTCAAGAAGACGGCGCTCGACGAGTTCAACAATCCGCGCAAGGGCGGCATCATTGCCGTGAACCTCGATGAAGGCGATTACCTGATCGGCGCGGCACTCACCGACGGCAAGCACGACGTGATGCTCTTCAGCGACAACGGAAAAGCCGTGCGCTTCGACGAGGAAGACGTCCGGCCGCTGGGCCGCAACGCCCGCGGCGTGCGCGGCATGTCGCTGGAGCCGGGCCAGGGCGTGATCGCCATGCTGGTGGCCGAGGACGAGCAGCAAAGCGTGCTCACCGCCACGGAAAATGGTTACGGAAAGCGGACAAGCATTACCGAATACACCCGCCACGGCCGGGGAACCAAAGGCATGATCGCGATTCAACAGAGTGAGCGCAACGGCAAGGTCGTTGCCGCCACTCTGGTGCATGCGGATGATGAGATCATGCTCATCACCGACAAGGGCGTGCTGGTGCGCACCCGGGTTGCCGAAATTCGCGAACTTGGTCGCGCAACGCAAGGCGTTACGCTGATCGGGCTCGACGAAGGCGCCAAACTCAGCGGGCTACAACGTATCGTCGAAAACGACGCGAATGGCGAAACCGAGCCTGACGCGGACGGTACTTCCTCATCTTCAACGGAGAATCCTCAGTGAAAAAAATCAAACTCGCGCTTCTGACGGTCGCCCTGGCTGGCAGTTCGATGGCCGCCATGGCCCAGGACAAGGCCACGCTCATCAAGCAGTTCATCGACATCCAGCGCCCCGGCATCGAATCGCTGGCACGCGGCCTGGTCGAGCAATCGAGCGCTCCGATCGCACAGGCGGGTTCGCAGTACCTCCAGACGCAAGTGCCTGAAGCCAAGCGCGAAGCCGCCGCCAAGGCTGCCGACGCCGAACTGAAGAAGTACTTCGACGAGACCTATCCGATCGTTCGCGACAAGGCCATTCAACTGGCCCCAGGCGCCCTTACCCCTCTGCTTGAGCAGAACTTCAACGAAGACGAACTCAAGCAGCTGCTGGCCTGGATCAACTCGCCCCTGAGCAAGAAGTACCAGGACCTGAACCCGAAGATGCAGACCGCACTGACGGAAAAGCTCGTGTCCGACACGCGCGCCTCGGTCGAACCCAAGATGCGCGCACTCGACACCGCCGTCGCCAAGGCACTCGGCGCGCCGACCGACGGTGCTGCCCAAGGCTCCGCTCCCGCCAAGGCACCTGCCAAGGCTCCAGCCAAGAAGTAAAAGCAACGTGACCCAGCAGCAGACGCCGGCCGGCAAGCGCCCCTACAACTTCTCGGCCGGTCCGGCTGCCATGCCGGAGGCGGTGCTGCAACGCGCCGCCGCCGAAATGCTCGATTGGCAGGGCAGCGGCATGAGCGTGATGGAAATGAGCCATCGCGGCAAGGAATTCGGCACCATCTGCACGCAGGCCGAAGCCGACTTCCGCACGCTGCTGGCCGTGCCTTCGCATTTCCACATCCTGTTCATGCAGGGTGGCGGCCTTGGCGAAAACGCCATCGTGCCGATGAACCTGTCGCGCGGCAAAACCGCCGATTTCGTCCTCACCGGCAGCTGGAGCATCAAGTCGCACAAGGAAGCGCAGCGCTATTGCACGGCGCGCGTGGCCGCGAGCAATGCCGAGGACCAGCATACGAAGCTGCCCGATCCGTCGACCTGGCAACTCTCCAAGGATGCCTCGTACGTGCACGTATGCTCCAACGAGACCATCAACGGCATCGAATTCCAGCAACTGCCCGACCTGGCCGCGCTCGGCAGCAATGCCCCGCTGGTCATCGATTTTTCCTCGCACGTTGCTTCGCGCAGCGTCGACTGGGGCCGCGTGGGCCTTGCCTTCGGCGGCGCACAAAAGAATCTCGGTCCCGCCGGCCTGACGATCGTGGTCGTGCGCGACGATCTGCTGGGCCACGCTCTCGAGATTTGCCCGAGCGCGTTCAACTACAAGACCGTGGCCGACAACAACTCCATGTACAACACCCCGCCGACCTGGGGCATCTACATGGCGGGGCTCACGTTCCAATGGCTGCTGCAGCAGACCGACGGCACGCACACCGGCATCGCCGCCATGGAGCAGCGCAACATCGCCAAGGCGAAGCTGCTGTACGGTTTCATCGACGGCTCCGACTTCTATGCCAACCGCATCGACCCCGGCTGCCGCTCGCGCATGAACGTGCCGTTTTTCCTGGCGGACGAAAGCCGCAACGAAGCTTTCCTGGCCGGCGCGCGCGAGGCCGGGCTGCTGCAGCTCAAGGGCCACAAGTCGGTGGGCGGCATGCGTGCAAGCATCTACAACGCCATGCCGCTGGCAGGCGTACAGGAACTTGTGAGCTACATGCGAGAATTCGAGCGATCGCATGCCTAGGCGCATGCCCTAGCTGCTCGCACGATGACCGCCTCCACACCCACAACGCCCTCTTCTCCTTCCGACAAATCAGAAAGCCTCGCCGATCTGCGCGTGCAGATCGACACGCTCGACCAGCAGCTGCTGAGCCTGCTCAACGAACGAGCCCACGTTGCCGAACTGGTCGGCGAGGTCAAGAAGCGCGAGGGCACGCCGTTCTTCCGCCCTGACCGCGTGGCGCAAGTCATCGAGAAGATGAAGAAGAGCAATGGCGGTCCGCTCAAGGATCTCCATGTGGCGGCCATCTGGCGCGAAATCATGTCGGCCTGCCTGGCGCTCGAATCGCCGCAACGCGTGGCCGTTCTCGGCCCCGAAGGCACTTTCTGCGAGCAGGCGGCCATCGAGTACTTCGGCGGCGCCGCCGACCTGATCTATTGCGCCAGCTTCGACGAGGTGTTCCACGCCACCGCCGCGGGCAGCGCCCAGTACGGCGTCGTCGGCGTCGAGAACTCGACCGAAGGCGTGGTCACGCGCTCGCTCGACCTGTTCCTGCATTCGCCCACCCACGTGGTCGGTGAAGTCAGCCTGCTGGTGCGCCACCACCTGCTGCGCAGCAGCAATTCGCTCGAAGGCATCGAGGCCGTGCTGGCCCATCCACAGGCGCTCGCGCAATGCCAGACCTGGCTGTCCAAGCACCTGCCCAACGCCGAGCGGCGCGCCGTATCGAGCAACGCCGAAGGCGCCCGCCTCGCGGCGACCAACCCGGCCTGGGCCGCGCTGGCCGGCGAACGCGCTGCCACCCGCTTCGGCCTGCACATCGTGGCGCATGCCATCCAGGACGACTCGTACAACCGCACCCGCTTCTCGGTGATCTGCCTGCCGCAGACGCTGGCCATGCCACCGGCCTCGGGCCGTGACTGCACCAGCCTGATCGTCTCAGTGCCCAACCGGCCCGGCGCGGTGCACGACCTGCTGGTGCCGCTGAAGGCCAACAACGTGTCAATGACGCGTTTCGAGTCGCGTCCCGCGCGCACCGGCCAGTGGGAGTACTACTTCTACATCGACCTCGACGGTCACCCTTCGCAGCCCAACGTGGCCGCGGCGCTGGCCGAACTGCGCGGACTCTGCGCCTTCTACAAGGTGCTGGGCGCCTATCCCGTCAAGGCCTGAGCGGCAGGCAAGCAGAAGCATGTTCGAACAACTGGGACTGATCGGCTGCGGCCTGATGGGCGGCTCGTTTGCGCTCGCACTCAAGCGCGCGAAACTGGTGAAACGCGTGGTGGGCTACAGCAAGTCGCCCTCCACCACCGAGCGGGCGCGCCAGCTGGGCGTGATCGACGTGGTGGCGCCTTCGGCGCTGCTGGCGGTATCGGGCGCCGACATCGTGCTGCTGGCGGTGCCGGTGGCGGCGTCGGAAGCCACATTCAAGGCCATCCGCCATGGCATTTCGAGCGAAACGCTCGTGATGGACGTGGGCTCGACCAAGGGCGACGTGATCGAGGCCGCACGCAACGGCCTGCAGAAGCAATTCGCGAACTTCGTGCCGGCGCATCCGATTGCCGGCAAGGAGCTCTCGGGCATCGAGCATGCAGAGGCTTCGCTTTTCACCGGCCGCCAGGTCGTGCTGACGCCCGTCAAGACCACGCTGCGCTCCAATGTGCAGCGGGCCTCGCAGGCATGGAGCGGCATCGGCGCGCACGTCGTCACCATGACGCACGACGAGCACGACGCCGCCTTCGCCGCCGTGAGCCACCTGCCGCACCTGCTGGCCTTCGCGTATACCAACGCCATCGCCAGCCAGCCGCAGGGCGACCGGTTCCTGAGCCTCGCGGGCCCAGGCTTTCGCGACTTCTCGCGCATTGCCGCGAGCGACCCCGTCATGTGGCGCGATGTGCTGCTGGCCAACCGCGAACAGGTGCTGCAGCAGTCGAAGGCCTTCCGCAAGGCGCTGGAAGACCTTGAAGCACTGATGACCGCAGGCGACCTGCAGGCACTGGAGCAATCCATCGCCGCCGCCAGCAAGACCCGCGCGGCCTGGAAGCCGGCCACCGACACCTCGTCGCAGCAGCAGGACAACTGAGATGTTCTCGACGGCCTTCCTCGATCTCCCGCCTCTCGCAGGCGCGGCCGGCACGGTCCGGCTGCCGGGCTCCAAGAGCATTTCCAACCGCGTGCTGCTGCTCGCTGCGCTCGCGAGCGGCACCACCACGATCCACGACCTGCTGGACTCCGACGACACGCGCGTGATGCTCGACGCCCTGCGCGCGCTCGGCTGCGGCATCGACCCTGCGGGCAGCGCGCTGCGCATCACCGGCCTGGGCGGGAAGCTGAAGCCCAACGAAACGCTGCTGCCGCTGTTCCTCGGCAATGCCGGCACCGCGATGCGCCCGCTGACCGCGGCGCTGTCGCTGCTGGGTGGTGAGTTCGAGCTCAGCGGCGTGCCGCGCATGCACGAGCGCCCGATCGGCGACCTCGTCGATGCACTGACCCAGCTTGGCTGCCGCATCGACTATCTCGGCAACCCCGGCTACCCGCCCCTGCGCATCCACCCCGTGCCGCACGGCGAACTCGCGCTCGATGCGCCGATCCGCGTCCGCGGCGACGTGTCGAGCCAGTTCCTCACTGCCTTGCTGCTGGCGCTGCCGCTTGCGGCAGCCGACGACATCGTGATCGAGGTGATCGGCGAGCTGATCTCCAAGCCCTACATCGAGATCACGCTGAACCTGCTGGCGCGCTTCGGCATCCAGGTGCAGCGCGACGGCTGGGAGCGTTTCACCATTCCCGCAGGCAGCCGCTACAGCTCGCCGGGCGACATTCACGTCGAGGCCGATGCTTCCTCTGCTAGCTATTTCATAGCGCTGGGCGCCATCGCAACAGGCGTCTCGGGCAAGAACGGCATCCGGATCGAGGGCGTGGGCGCCGATTCGATACAGGGCGACATCCGCTTCATCGACGCCGCCCGCCAGATGGGTGCGCTGGTCGACAGCGGCCCGAACTGGCTCGAAGTACGCCGCGGGGCGTGGCCGCTCAAGGCCATCGACCTCGACGCCAACCACATCCCCGACGCCGCGATGACGCTGGCCGTGATGGCGCTCTACGCCGACGGCCCGAGCACGCTGCGCAACATCGCGAGCTGGCGCGTGAAGGAAACCGACCGCATCGACGCCATGGCCAACGAGCTGAAAAAGCTTGGCGCCGCCGTCGAAGCGGGCCCCGACTTCATCCGCGTGCACCCGCTGGCGCAGTCCGGCTGGCTACCGGCAAGCATCCGCACCTACGACGATCACCGCGTGGCCATGTGCTTCTCGCTGGCGGCCTTCAACCCGGCCGGCGTGCCGGTGCGCATCCTCGATCCGCACTGTGTCGCCAAGACCTTCCCCGATTACTTCGAGACCATGTTCTCGGTGGCCGAGGCCGCCGAGGTGCCGGTGATCTGCATCGACGGCCCGACCGCCTCCGGCAAGGGCACGCTGGCCGCCGAAGTGGCGCGCCTGCTGGGCTACCACTACCTCGATTCGGGCTCGCTGTACCGCGTGACAGGCCTCGCCATGCGCCGCGCCGGCCTGGACGCCAATGCCGCGAACGAACCGCAGATCGCCACCCTCGCCGCCGCGTTGCCCTTGCAGTTCACCGAGGGAAAGGTGCTGCTGGGCGGGGAAGACGTAAGCGACGACATCCGCACCGAAGCCGCCGGCATGGACGCCTCGCGTGTCTCCGCGCTGCCCGCCGTGCGCGAGGCGCTGCAGGACCTGCAGCACCGCTTCCGCCGCCTGCCCGGCCTGGTGGCCGACGGGCGCGACATGGGCACCGTGATCTTCCCCGATGCGGAGCTCAAAGTGTTCCTCACGGCCGGCGCCGCCCAGCGTGCCGAACGGCGCCATAAGCAGTTGATTTCAAAGGGTATTTCGACTACACTCGACAGTCTTCGCTCCGACTTGGAAGCACGCGACGCCCGGGACTCTTCCCGAAGCGTGGCACCTCTGAAGCCGGCGCAAGACGCTCGCCACCTCGACAACTCCCAGCTGTCAATCGAACAATCGATCGACACGGTGTTGAACTGGTGGCAAGAAATTCAACCGTTCAAGCCCGCTTGAGCGGTTGAAGTGCAGCTCTTCAAGTCCGCTTGAGGGGCTCGCGCCAACCGGGTTTTCCGGGTTGGCGCCTACCGCTCCGGCAGGCTCCTTCCGCGCGACAGCGCACCGGCCTGCTGGTTGTTCAACCAACCGGGCTCATGCCCACAACCAACCGCCGTCTACAGACCCACAGCAGCCGCACGCAATTTCGCATGAGCGCCTGCCAACCCTGCATGACGGAAGGAACCATAAATGTCTGAATCTTTTGCCGACCTATTCGAAGAGTCCCTGAAGCGTTCCGAAATGCGCACCGGCGAGGTCATCACGGCCGAAGTCGTGCGTGTCGAACACAACCACGTCGTGGTCAACGCCGGCCTGAAGTCCGAAGCGTATGTGCCGATCGAAGAGTTCAAGAACGACAAGGGCGAACTCGAAGTCCAGGCCGGCGATTTCGTTTCCGTTGCCATCGGCAGCGTTGAAAACGGCTACGGCGACACCATCCTCTCGCGCGACACCGCCAAGCGTCTGGCTTCGTGGCTCGCCCTGGAGAAGGCCCTGGAATCGGGCGACTTCGTCACCGGTACCACCAGCGGCAAGGTCAAGGGCGGCCTGACCGTGCTCGTCAACGGCATCCGCGCATTCCTGCCGGGCTCGCTGATCGACACGCGCCCGATCAAGGACCTGACCCCGTACGAGAACAAGACCCTCGAATTCAAGGTCATCAAGCTCGACCGCAAGCGCAACAACGTCGTGCTGTCGCGCCGTGCCGTGGTCGAAGCCAGCATGGGCGAAGAACGCGCCAAGCTGATGGAAACGCTGAAGGAAGGCGCAGTCGTGCGCGGCGTGGTCAAGAACATCACCGAATACGGTGCGTTCGTGGACCTCGGCGGCATCGACGGCCTGCTGCACATCACCGACATGGCATGGCGCCGTGTTCGCCACCCGAGCGAAGTCGTTCAGGCCGGCCAGGAAATCACCGCCAAGATCCTCAAGTTCGACACCGAGAAGAACCGTGTCTCGCTGGGTCTCAAGCAAATGGGTGACGACCCGTGGATGGGCGTTTCGCGCCGCTACCCGCAATCGACCCGCCTGTTCGGCAAGGTCACGAACATTGCCGACTACGGCGCGTTCGTCGAACTCGAACCCGGCATCGAAGGCCTGGTGCACGTCTCCGAAATGGACTGGACCAACAAGAACATCGCTCCGAACAAGATCGTCTCGCTGGGCGACGAAGTCGAAGTCATGGTCCTCGAGATCGACGAAGACAAGCGCCGCATCAGCCTGGGCATGAAGCAGTGCAAGGCCAACCCGTGGCAAGAGTTCGCGCAAAACACCAAGCGTGGCGACCGCGTCAAGGGCCCGATCAAGTCGATCACCGACTTCGGCGTGTTCGTGGGTCTGGCTGCCGGCATCGACGGCCTGGTTCACCTGTCTGACCTCTCGTGGAACGAAGCCGGCGAAACCGCCGTTCGCAACTACAAGAAGGGCCAGGAAGTCGAAGCGATCGTGCTGGCTGTGGATGTCGACCGCGAGCGCATCTCGCTGGGCATCAAGCAGCTCGACAGCGACCCGTTCACCACGTTCACCACCGTGAACGACAAGGGCCAGATCGTGACCGGCAAGGTCAAGACCGTGGACGCCCGCGGCGCTGAAATCGACCTCGGCGAAGACATCATCGGCTACCTCCGTGCTTCGGAAATCTCGCGCGACCGCGTCGAAGATGCCCGCAACGTGCTCAAGGAAGGCGACGAAGTCACCGCCATCGTCGTGAATGTGGATCGCAAGACCCGCAACATCCAGCTGTCGATCAAGCAGAAGGACATGGTCGACGAACAAGGCGCCATGGCCAGCCTGAGCCAGCAGTCGGCACGCGAAAACGCGGGCACGACGAGCCTGGGCGCCCTGCTGCGCGCCAAGCTCGACAACAACGACAGCAAGTAAGCTGAGTCCGAAGACAGAGCAGGCCCTGGGGCCGCTCTGTCTTTTTTTTCGTCCACGTTTTTCGTTTATGTTCGGCCTATGACCCGCTCAGACCTTGTCGAAGAACTCGCAGCGCGCTTTGCACAGCTCACACACCGCGATGCCGAATACGCCGTCAAGACCATCCTCGACGCGATGAGCGACGCGCTGGTGCGCGGGCACCGCATCGAGATCCGCGGCTTCGGCAGCTTCTCGGTCAACCGGCGTCCGCCGCGCATCGGCCGCAATCCGCGTTCGGGCGAGAGTGTGCAGATTCCCGAGAAACGTGTGCCGCACTTCAAGCCCGGCAAGGCGCTGCGCGAGGCCGTGGATGCACGCACCGCGGAGCTCGACGCCGGCAAGGAAACCAAGGGCCGCAAGGCCTGACCGGCGGCCCGTCCCGACGGTCGCAAACGTAGAATCGTCCCGCCAACGGGAACGTGCATGAAATACCTCCTGTGGCTGCTCAAGGCAGCCATTTTTTTTACGCTCTTTGCTTTCGCGCTGAACAACCAGCACGACGCAACCGTCTATTTCTTCTTCGGCACCTACTGGCGCGCGCCGTTGGTGCTCGTCGTGCTCGCGGCCTTCGCCGGCGGGCTCGTGGTGGGCGCGCTCGGCATGCTGCCGGGCTGGTGGAAGCATCGCACCGCAGCGGCGCAACTGCCCGCCGCCTCCGAGGCCCAGCCATCCGCGCCGTCGGTCGCCACGAGCACTCCTGCATCGGCGCCGTCCATCTCCGCCACCGACCTTCCCGCCGTACGTCAACATGGACTTTGATCCCAGCTGGCTGTTGATCAGCCTGCCCGTCGCCTTCGTGCTGGGCTGGCTCGCATCGCGCTTCGACATCCGCCAGCTCAAGCTCGAAAACAGGCAAGCACCCAAGGCCTACTTCCGCGGTCTCAACTTCCTGCTCAACGAGCAGCAGGATCAGGCCATCGACGCCTTCATCGAGGCCGTGCAGAACGACCCCGACACGCAGGAGCTGCACTTCGCGCTCGGCAATCTCTTTCGCCGCCGCGGCGAGTACCAGCGCGCGGTGCGCGTGCACGAGCACCTGCTGGGCCGAGGCGACCTGAGCCGCAGCGACCGCGAACGCGCGCAGCACGCGCTGGCACAGGACTTCCTGCGCGCCGGCCTGCTCGACCGCGCCGAAGCCGCACTGCAGAAGCTCGAAGGCACGCGCTACGAGAACGAGGCGCGGCTGTCTCTGCTGGCCATCTACGAGCGCTCGCGCGAATGGGCGCAGGCCGCCGACGTAGCGCAGAAGCTCGACGAGTCCGACCAGGCCAGCTACAGCACGCGCCGCGCGCATCACCTCTGCGAGCAGGCGACCGAGCACGTGGCGGCAGGCGACCTGTCGAGCGCGGCGAAGCTGCTCGCGCAGGCCGTTGAACTTGCGCCGCAAGCACCGCGCCCCGCCATCGACACAGCCAACCTGCAGTTGCGCAAAGGCGAAGCGGCCGCGGCCTTCGACACGCTCGTGGCCCTGAGCGACACGGCGCCGCTGGCGCTGCCGCTCTATGCGGCCACACTGCAGCAGGCCGCCGTGGCCGCGCACCGCCAAGGCGAGGCGCTCGCGCTGCTGCAACGCCGCTACGTGGAGTCGCCGTCGATCGACGTGCTCGAAGCACTGATGGCGCTCGGTGGCACACCGACCGCCACCACCGAAGAACCCAACCCCACGCCGCGCGATGGCTACATCGCACATCTTGCACAGCAGCCCTCGCTGGTCGCTGCCTCGCGCTGGCTCGCGGGCGAACACTTCGAACACCAGCAGTTCCATCCGCAGGTGCAGCGCGCGCTCGACCAGGCTACGCGGCCACTCATGCGCTATCGCTGCGCTGCTTGCGGCTTCGAGGCGCACCAGTACTTCTGGCACTGCCCCGGCTGCCAGGCCTGGGACAGCTATCCGCCGCGCCGCGTCGAAGAACTCTGATCACATTTTTGAACAATGGTCACGTGGCGGCCGGTGCGGCTTCCACGGGTCAACGCGCTTCTTTTGTGCCTCGTTGAGCCTGGGCCGGCGCTCTTGTCGGCTGTCAGTCATATCAACAAGACAAAGGGAGTTCCCATCATGTTCAAGAAAATCCTGGCCGCGACGGCCATGCTGTTCGCGGCCGTTTCGTTCGCCGCCGTCGACGTCAACAAGGGCACGGCCGCCGATCTCGACGGTGTCAAGGGCGTCGGCCCTTCCATGTCCAAGCGCATTCTCGACGCGCGCAAGGAAGGCGAGTTCAAGGACTGGCCCGACCTCATGCAGCGCGTGAAGGGCGTCAAGGAAAAGAAGGCCGCCAAGCTGTCAGCCGAAGGCCTGACGGTCAATGGCCAGGCCTTCGGTGGAGCGGCAGCTGCCGCTCCCAAGGAAGGCAAGACAGGCAAGGTAGCCAAGGCCGCCAAGCCCTGATTTCCTACCCGGTCCCATAGCAAGCAAGCCGCCTGTGGGCGGCTTTTTTCATGCATGCACCAAGGCAGGGAAATGCCTCAGGGATGGTCCGGATTTTGCTCGTATGCTCGTTTTCGTTTTCACTTTCATACGTTCCGGAGAGCTCATGAATCACAAGTTCGGCATCGCCCTCGCTGGCCTGACCCTTGGCGCCGCAGCCTTCGCGCAGACCAAGTGGGACCTGCCCACCGCCTACCCGGCGAGCAACTTCCACACCGAGAACGTCACCCAGTTCGCGAGCGACGTGGACAAGGGCAGCGGCGGCAAGCTCAAGATCACGGTGCACGCCAATGCCTCGCTGTTCAAGGCACCCGAGATCAAGCGCGCAGTGCAGGGTGGCCAGGCGCAGCTCGGCGAGATCCTCCTCGTGAACTACCAGAACGAATGGCAGCTGTTCGGTGCCGACGGCATCCCGTTCCTGGCCGACAGCTACGACGCCGCCTGGAAGCTCTACCAGGCACAGAAGCCTGTGCTCGAGAAGAAGCTGGCCGAGCAAGGCATCGTGCTGCTCTACACGGTCGCCTGGCCGCCGCAAGGCATCTTCGTGAAGAAGGAAATTGCATCGGCCGCCGACCTGAAGGGAGTGAAGTGGCGCGCCTACAGTCCCGCCACCGCGCGCATCGGCGAACTCGTCGGCGCGCAGCCCGTCACGGTGCAGCAGGCCGAGCTCTCGCAGGCCATGGCCACGGGCGTGATCGAGTCGTACATGTCCTCGGGGTCGACCGGCTACGACACCAAGACCTACGAATACATCAAGAACTTCTACGACACCCAGGCCTGGCTGCCGAAAAACGCGATGCTCATGAACAAGAAGGCCTTCGATGCGCTCGACAAGCCCACGCAGGGCGCGGTGCTCAAGGCGGCGGGGGAGGCCGAGAAGCGCGGGTGGGACCTGTCGAAGAAAAAGAACCTCGAATACCTCGACCTGCTCAAGAAGAACGGCATGACGGTGCACGTGCCCTCCGCACAGCTCAAGGCCGACATGAAGAAGGTCGGCGACACCATGCTCAAGGAGTGGACCGAGAAGGCCGGTGCCGAGGGCCAGGCCGTCGTCGACGCCTACAAGAAGATGTGAGGCGGACTCGAACTGCACCCGATGCGCAAGACACTTGACCTTCTCTACACGAGTGCCGCCGCATTGGCGGCGCTCTTCATGGTCGCCCTGCTGGCGATGGTCCTCCTGTCCATCCTCGGCCGCCAGCTTCACTTCAACATTCCCGGCATCGATGCCTACGCCGGCTACCTGATGGCCGGCGCGGGCTTCCTGGCGCTCGCGCACACGCTCAAGCGCGGGGAGCACATCCGCGTGACGCTGGTGCTGCAGACCCTGCCGCCCGCGGCGCAGCGCTGGCTCGAGCGCTGGGCGATGGCCGCCGCGGCGCTCCTCGCGCTGCTGTTCGCCTGGTACAGCGTGCGCCTTGCCTGGCAGTCGTTCGACTTCCACGACATCTCCACCGGCAACGACGCCACCCCGCTGTGGATGCCGCAACTGTCTATGGCGCTCGGCGCCATCGTCTTTGCCGTCGCGTCGCTGGACGAACTCGTGATCGAGTGGCGTGGCCGCCCCGCCAAGGCCGTCGAGACGGAGGCCCTTCGCCATGAGTGACCTCGTCGTCGCAGGCCTCCTGATCGCCGCGCTGTTCCTGATCCTCGGCAGCGGCGTCTGGATCGGCCTCACGCTCTCGGGCGTGGCATGGATCGCCATGCAGATCTTCTCGTCGCGCTCCGCCGGCGACGCCATGGCCGTGACCATCTGGGGATCGGCCTCGAGCTGGACGCTCACCGCGCTGCCGCTGTTCGTGTGGATGGGCGAGATCCTGTTTCGCACCCGTCTCTCGCAGGACATGTTCAAGGGTCTCGCACCCTGGATGCAAAGCCTGCCGGGCCGGCTGCTGCACACCAACGTGGTGGGCTGCGCGGTGTTTGCCGCGGTCTCCGGGTCGAGCGCGGCCACTTGCGCCACCATCGGCAAGATGAGCCTGCCCGAACTCAAGCGCCGCGGCTACCCCGACGACATGGTCATCGGCACGCTGGCCGGCGCGGGCACGCTCGGCCTCTTGATTCCGCCGTCGATCATCATGATCGTCTACGGGGTGAGCGCGGACGTATCGATCGCTCGGCTGTTCATCGCGGGCGTCATCCCGGGCATCATGCTTGCGCTGCTGTTCTCGGGCTACATCGTGTTCTGGGCGCTGCGCCACCCCGACCGCGTCCCGCCGGCCGACGCGAAGCTTCCTTTCATGGAAAAGCTCAAGGCCTCGATGTCGCTGATCCCGGTGGCCCTGCTCATCCTGTCGGTGCTCGGCTCCATCTATGCGGGCATCGCCACCGCCACCGAGGCGGCGGCCGTGGGCGTGGTCGGCGCGATGATCATCTCGGGCGCGCAGGGCTCGCTCACCTGGCAAAGCTTCAGGGACGCGTTGCTGGGAGCCACGCGGCTGTACTGCATGATGGCGCTGATCCTCGCGGGCGCGGCCTTCCTCACGCTGGCCATGGGCTACATCGGCCTGCCGCGGCACCTGGCCGAATGGATCGGCTCGCTGGGCCTGTCGAAGTTCCAGCTCATCCTGGCGCTGGCTGCCTTCTACATCGTGCTGGGCTGCTTCCTCGACGGCATCTCGATGGTGGTGCTGACCATGGGCGTGATCATGCCGACGGTCACAGCAGCCGGCATCGATCCGGTCTGGTTCGGCATCTTCGTCGTGCTGGTGGTCGAGATGGCGCAGATCACGCCACCCGTGGGCTTCAACCTGTTCGTGCTGCAAGGCATGACCGGCAAGGATCTGCTCTACATCGCGCGCGTCACCTTGCCGATGTTCTTCCTGATGGTCGCGGCCGTGCTGATCATCTACTTCGTGCCGCAGTTGGTGACCTGGCTGCCGCAACAGATGGCGCCCTGAAACCGCGGGGCGACGCGCCGACAATAGACGCATGCTTCTTCTACCGATTCTTGCCATCTGCATCGGCGCCTCGATCGGCGCCCTGGCCCGCTGGGGCCTTGCCCTCTGGTTGGGCATGGGCGGCCTCATGCCCTGGGGCACGCTGGCTGCCAACCTGATCGGCGGCTACCTCATCGGCGTGGCCGTTGCCACCTTCCAGCTGCTGCCCGACCTGGATCCGGTCTGGCGGCTCGCGCTGATCACCGGCTTCCTCGGCGGCCTCACCACCTTCTCGAGCTTCTCCATCGAGGTCACCACCATGCTGCTCGAAGGCCGGCTGGGCGTGGCCATGGTCACGGCCTCGGCCCACCTGGGCGGCTCGCTCTTCTTCACTTGGCTCGGCATCCGGACCGTGCGGATCTTCTCGGCTTGAACAGGGCATAAATGCGCCTTATGTCTTGCGGTTATGGATAGGGCTTCCCAAAGGGTCGATCGATAGAATCGATCCCAATGCCTCTGGTCTTTCTCGTCGCACTCCCCTTCATTGCCAGCGTGCTGGCCGCGTTGATGCCATCCAACGCGCGCAACAGGGAGTCGACCCTCGCGGGACTGGTCGCACTGGGCTGCGCGATACAGACCGCGTGGCTCTTTCCGCAGATCGCGCACGGCAACGTGCTGCGGCAGGAGATCGAATGGCTCCCGGCCCTCGGCCTCAACCTCGTGTTCCGCATGGACGGCTTCGCCTGGCTGTTCTGCATGCTTGTGCTGGGCATCGGCGCGCTGGTGGTGCTCTATGCGCGCTACTACATGTCGGCCTCCGACCCGGTGCCGCGCTTCTTCTCGTTCTTCCTCGCGTTCATGGGCGCGATGATGGGCGTGGTGCTCTCCGGCAACCTGATCCAGATGGCGCTGTTCTGGGAGCTCACCAGCCTCTTCTCCTTCCTGCTGATCGGCTACTGGCACCACCGCCGCGATGCGCGGCGCGGGGCGCGCATGGCGCTCACCGTCACCGGCGCGGGCGGGCTGTGCCTGCTGGCCGGCGTGCTGGTGCTGGGCCGCATCGTCGGAAGCTACGAGCTCGACGTGGTGCTGGCATCGGGTGACCTCATCCGCGCGCATGTGCTCTACCCGGCCGCGCTGGTGCTGGTGCTGCTCGGCGCCTTCACCAAGAGCGCGCAGTTCCCGTTCCACTTCTGGCTGCCGCGCGCCATGGCCGCGCCCACGCCGGTCTCGGCCTACCTGCATTCGGCCACCATGGTGAAACTCGGCGTGTTCCTCATGGCGCGGCTGTGGCCCGTGCTCTCGGGCACCGAGCAGTGGTTCTGGATGGTGGGCGGCGCGGGTGCGGTCACGCTGCTGCTCGGCGGCTTCATTGCCATGTTCCAGCGCGACCTGAAGGCACTGCTGGCCTATTCGACCATCTCGCATCTCGGGCTCATCACGCTGCTGCTGGGCCTCAACAGCCCGTTGGCGGCAGTGGCGGCGGTGTTCCACGTCATGAATCACGCGACCTTCAAGGCATCGCTGTTCATGGCGGCCGGCATCATCGACCACGAGAGCGGCACGCGCGACATCCGCAAGCTCAGCGGCCTGCTGCGGCTGATGCCGATCACCGGCACGCTGGCCATCATCGCCAGCGCCTCGATGGCCGGCGTGCCGCTGCTCAACGGATTCCTGTCGAAGGAGATGTTCTTCGCCGAGACGGTGTTCATCCAGTCCACGCCATGGATCGACTGGAGCCTGCCGATCATCGCCACCGTCGCGGGCGTCTTCACCGTGGCCTACTCCGCCCGCTTCGTGTTCGACGTGTTCTTCGGTCCGCCCTGCGGCCCCGACGTGCCCAGGCAACCGCATGAGCCGCCGCACTGGATGCGCGTGCCGGTCGAGCTTCTGGTGCTGCTGTGCCTGGTCGTGGGCGTGGCGCCGGCCTGGTCCATCGGCCCGCTGCTGGCGGCGGCCGCGGCGCCCGTGGTGGGCGGCACGCTGCCCGAGTACAGCCTGGCCGTATGGCACGGTTTCAACCTGCCGCTCGCGATGAGCTTCGTGGCGCTGGCGGGCGGCGCCGCGCTCTACCTGCTGCAGCGCAGCCGGCGCGCGGACGGCGGTCTCACGCACACGCCGCTGCTGCACCGCTTCGACGGCCAGACCATCTTCGAACACCTGCTCGCGCTGCTGAGCGAGGCGGGCCGGCGCAGCCGCCGCCTGCTCGGCACGCGGCGCATGCAGTGGCAGTTGCTGCTGCTGGTTGTCGTGGCCATCGCGGGCGCCGCGGCCTCGCTGTGGGCCACGCCCGCTGCGCCCGGCACGCGCGAGCTGCTGCCCTTCTCGCCGATGTTCGCCATGACCTGGATCATCGGCGGCACCTGCGCGCTGGCCGCCGCGTGGCAGGCCAAGTTCCACCGGCTCGCGGCGCTGATGCTGGCTTCGGGCGCCGGGCTTGTCTCGTGCGTGACCTACATCTGGTTCTCCGCGCCCGACCTCGCGCTGACGCAGCTGGTGGTCGAGGCCGTGACCACCGTGCTGATCCTGCTGGGGCTGCGCTGGCTGCCGATGCGCAGCAAGGACGCCGTGCAGCCCGCGCGCGCACGGCTGCGGCCCTGGGGCCGGCGCGGGCGCGACCTGCTGGTGGCGACTGTCGCCGGCGGCGGCATGGCGATGCTGGCCTGGGCCATGATGACGCGCGAGTTCCCGCAGAGCATCTCGCCCTTCTTCCTTGAACGCGCGCTCACCGAAGGCGGCGGCACCAACGTGGTCAACGTGATGCTGGTCGACTTCCGGGGCTTCGACACTTTCGGCGAGATCACGGTGCTCGGCGTGGTGGCGCTCACCGTGTATGCGCTGCTGCGGCGCTTCCGCCCCGCGATCGAATCGATGGCCCTGCCCATACAGCAGCGCCTGCAGGTCGACGACGGCAGCAGCGACCTGCTGAACCCGCGCCGCGCCAAGGACACCGCCGTCGGCTACCTGATGGTGCCGGCCGTGCTGGTGCGGCTGCTGCTGCCGCTGGCGGTGCTGGTGTCGGTCTACTTCTTCATGCGCGGCCACAACGCGCCGGGCGGCGGCTTCGTCGCGGGGCTGGTGATGTCGGTGGCGCTGGTGCTGCAGTTCATCGTCTCGGGCACCGAATGGGTCGAAGAGCACTTGCGCATCTATCCGCGCCGCTGGATCGCCATCGGCCTGCTGTTCGCGCTCGCCACCGGCAGCGGTGCGGTGTTCTTCGGCTACCCCTTCCTGACCACGCACACCGCGCACGTTCACCTGCCGCTGCTGGGCGAGGTGCATGTGCCGAGCGCCCTCTTCTTCGACATCGGCGTGTTCGCGCTGGTGCTCGGCGCCACCATGCTGATCCTCACCGGGCTGGCCCATCAGTCGATACGCAGCCACCGCTGGGCCGACGAGCAAGCAGAGAGAGAGGCCGAAGCCAAGGCCGCCGCAGAGGGAGCCCGCTGATGGAAATCGTGCTCGCACTTGCCATCGGCGTGCTCACCGGCTCGGGCGTGTACATGCTGCTGCGCCCACGCACCTTCCAGGTCATCATGGGCCTGACGCTGATCTCGTACGCGGTCAATCTCTTCATCTTCAGCATGGGCCGGCTCAAGGTCGACAGCGAGCCGGTGCTCGTCCAAGGCTTCACCGCCACGCTGGCGAACACGGCCGACCCGATGCCGCAGGCCCTGGTACTGACCGCCATCGTGATCGGCTTCGCGATGACGGCGCTGTTCCTCGTGGTGATGCTCGCCTCGCGCGGCCTCACCGGCACCGACCATGTGGACGGTGAAGAGCGGCAGGAGGCAGAGTGAAGGAGATCTCCCATCTGCTCGACAGGTTGCTCGAGTTCAGCATGCCGCATTTGGTGGCGGTGCCGATCCTCGTACCCATGCTCACGGCCGCGCTCATGCTGCTGCTGGGCGAGAACCGTCGGCGCACCAAGTCGGCATTGAGCGTGGTCTCGGGCCTCGTCGGCCTGCTCGCCGCACTCGCACTGCTGCGCTGGGTCAACGCGGCCGACACCGGCGGCGGCCCCGGATCCATCGGCGTCTACCTGCCGGGCAACTGGCGCGCGCCCTTCGGCATCGTGCTGGTGGCCGACCGGCTCTCGACCATGATGGTCACGCTCACCGGCGTCATCGCATTTGCCGCATCGATCTACTCGACCTCGCGCTGGGACCGTGCGGGCGTGCATTTCCATCCGCTGCTGCAGCTGCAGCTCATGGGCCTGAACGGTGCCTTCCTCACGGGCGACCTGTTCAACCTGTTCGTCTTCTTCGAGGTCATGCTCGCAGCCTCGTACGGCCTGCTGCTGCACGGCTCCGGCCGGCTGCGCGTGCAGGCCGGGCTGCACTACGTCGCGATCAATCTCGCGGCCTCGTCGCTGTTCCTGATCGGCGCGGCCATCCTCTACGGCGTGACCGGCACGCTCAACATGGCCGACCTCGGCGTGCGCATCGCCGAACTCGCGCCGGGAGACCGCGGGCTGGTGCATGCGGCGGCAGCCATCCTCGCGACAGCCTTCTTCGCGAAGGCCGGCGCATGGCCGCTCAACTTCTGGCTGGTACCGGCCTACAGCGCGGCGGTGTCGCCCGTGGGCGCAGTGTTCGCTCTGCTGACCAAGCTCGGCATCTACACGATCCTGCGGCTGTGGACCGTGCTCTTCGCGCCCGACACCGGCGACTCGGCGGCCTTCGGGCAGGCCGCGCTGGTGGGTACCGGCCTTGCCACGCTGTTCGTCGGCGCCCTCGGCATCGTCGGCACCCAGCGGCTGTCGAACCTCGCGGGCTTCAGCGTGCTGGTGTCGGCCGGTACCCTGCTCGCGGCGCTCGGACTCGGACGGCCGGCCGTGTGGGCGGGCGCGCTGTACTACCTGCTGAGCTCCACGCTCGCGGTCAGCGCCTTCTTCCTGCTGACCGACATGATCGAACGCTGGCGCAACGCCGGCAAGAGCGTCGCACCGCACGAGGCGGCCGGCAACGCCCCCTTCCTCGCCGAAGACCTGCGCGCGCTCGACAACGTGAACCTCGACGACGAGGCGCAAGCGCTCTACGGCCGCGCGATTCCCGCCGGCGTGGCCTTCCTCGGCCTGAGCTTCGTGGGCTGCACGCTGCTGCTCGCGGGCCTGCCGCCGCTGTCAGGCTTCATCGGCAAGTTCGCGATGCTCTCGGGCTTGCTCGGCGCAAAGGCGCTCGGCACCGCCAGCTGGATCTTCCTCGCGCTGCTGATCGTCTCCGGTTTTCTCTCGCTGATCGCCCTGAGCCGCACCGGCATCCGCCATTTCTGGACGCAGCTCCACCCCACCATGCCTTCGCTGCCCGCGCTCGAAGTGCTGCCGGTGGCCGGACTTCTCGCGGCCTGCGTGGCGCTGACCGTGTGGGCCGAGCCCGTGATGCAGCACGCCAGAGCCACGGCGGAGGGCCTGAAGACCCCCACGGCTTACCGCAACGCGGTGCTGGGCGCCAGGCAGATACCGAACCCAGTGAAGAAAAAGGAAGGCACGGCCCCATGAAGCGCCTTCTGCCTTCCCCGCCGCTGTCGTTCGCGCTGTTCATTGTCTGGCTGCTGCTCAACCAGTCGCTCGATGCGGCCACGCTGCTGGCAGCCCTGGTCCTCGCCATCGCCGTGCCGTTGCTCACCGAGGGCCTGCGTCCGGCGGCGGTGCGCATGCGCCGGCCTGGCGTCGCGCTGCGGCTGTCCTTCATCGTGACCTTCGACATGCTGAAGTCGGCGTACGACGTGGCCCGCCTGCTGCTCACGCGGCGCACCTCGCGCATCGGCTCGAAGTTCGTGCAGATTCCGCTCGACATGCGCGACCCCAACGGGCTCGCGGTGCTGGCGATGATCATGTGCCTCACGCCCGGCACGGCCTGGGGCGAAGTGTCGTTCGACCGCAGCACGCTGCTGATCCACGTGTTCGACCTCGACGACGATGCTGCCTTCATTGCGCTGATCAAGCAGCGCTACGAACGCCCCCTGATGGAGATCTTCGAGCTATGACACCCATCCTCTTCTGGGCCCTGAAATTCGCGCTCTTCCTGCTGGCCGTGGCCATGCTGTGCGCGCTCTCCCGCCTGCTGATCGGCCCGAGCGCGCAGGACCGCGTGATGGCGCTCGACTGCCTCTACATCAACGGCATGCTGATGATGCTGGTGCTCGGTATCGTCTACGCGAGCAACGTCTACTTCGAGGCGGCGATGCTGATCGCGCTGTTCGGCTTCGTGGGTTCCACGGCGATGGCCAAGTTCCTGCTGCGCGGGGAGGTGATCGAATGACGGACTTCATCGCAGGCCCGCTGCCGCTGTGGGCCGAGATCGTCACCGCCGTGTTCGCCGTGCTGGGCGCAGCTTTTGCAGCCATCGGCTCGTTCGGCCTGATCCGGCTGCCCACCTTCTTCCGTCGCATCCATGCGCCCACATTGGGCGCGACGGTAGGCGTGTGGTGCATGACCGTGGCCACCATCGTGTACTTCTCGGTGCAGGGCTTCAGCCTGTTCCTGCACGCGGTGCTGATCGTGCTGTTCATCGCACTCACGGCGCCGATCACCACCATCTTCCTGATGCGCGCGGCGCTGTTCCGCGAGCGGCAGAAGGGTGGCGATGTGCCGCCTGAGGCGAAGTCGGGCTGACTTGTCTGTGTCTGCGTAGTTTCGGGGCGCGATCGTTCAGAGCAAGCGCCGCGCCCATCGTGCTCAGGGCACCCCGAATGCCCCAGACATCGGCCAGGCTACAACTGCTGCATCTCCTTGGCCCGAGCCACTTCGACTTCACGCGGCAGAGTCACCGCGTTCTTCACCGCAAGAATTTCCGCCATCACGCTCACCGCGATCTCCGGCGGTGTCTTGCTGCCGATGTAGATGCCGATGGGCCCGCGCAGCCGCGCGAGCGACTCCTCGGTCTGGTCGAAGTGCTCGATCATGCGGTCGCGCCGCGCGTCGGCGTTGCGGCGCGAGCCGATGGCGCCGACGTAGAAGGCCTCGCTCTGCAGCGCCTCGAGCAACGCCAGGTCGTCGAGCTTCGGGTCGTGCGTGAGCGCGACCACGCAGCTTCGGCGGTCGGGCTTGAAGGCCAGCACCGCGTCGTCCGGCATCTCGGTCGTGATGTGCACGCCAGACAGCGACCACGCCGTTCGGTATTCGGCGCGCGGATCGCACAGCGTCACCGCGAAGCCGCTGAACTTGGCCATCGTGGCGAGGTACTCGGCGAGCTGGCCGGCACCGATCAGCAGCATGCGGTATTCGGGGCCGAAGGTGTTGGTGAGTTCGGTGTCGTTCACCGTGAGCTCGTCGGGCGCCGTCGCTTCGGCGAGCCGAACCTCGCCGGTGGCGAGCGTCACCGTGCGCTGCATGAGCTTGCCCTGTTCCAGCTGTGCGACCAGCAGGTCGAGCGACCCGGCATCGGGCGCGTACTCGAGCAGCAGCTCCAGCGTGCCGCCGCAAGGCAGTCCGAAGCGATGCGCCTCGTCCGCGGTGATGCCGTACTTCACGAGCGCGGGCGGCGCGCCCAGCGGCACGTCCTCGCCCTTGCCGTGGGCGTGGCTGTAGCGCGCGATCAGGTCGTCCTCGATGCAGCCGCCGGAGACCGATCCCACCACCGCACCGTCTTCGGCCAGGGCCATGATCGAACCCACGGGCCGGGGCGACGAGCCCCAGGTGCGCACGACGGTCGTCAGCAGCGCGCGTTTGCCGGCACGCCGCCAGTCACGCAGCGTGCGCAGCACCATGACGTCGAGATTTTCCATAGCGCGGTTCGCCCCCCTCAGCCGGCGCCGCCGGTCGCGGCGGTGTCGTCTTTCTTGCCGAGGCCGATCTTCTTCATGAGGCCGGACATCATGCCGCTCTTCTCGGCCGTCGCCTCGGCGCTGGCGGCTTCCTCGGCCGGCGCAGGCGGGGGGCCATAGCGGCTCTGCATCTCGGCCTCGAAGCGCTTGAAGAAATCATCTGCGGTCGACTTGGCAGCGCCGTCGATCAGGCGTTGGCCAAGTTGGGCAATCTTGCCGCCGACCTGTGCCTGCACGGTGTAGTCGAGCTCGCAGCCGGCAACCGGCGGCGTCGCGGCCTCCGCTTCGGCCACCGGCTTGAGCGTGACGCTCGACGAGCCCTTGGCAAAGCCCGCCACACCGCCCTGCCCCTCGAAGGTGAGCTTGTAGCCATCGGGTGCGACGATGTCCGACAGCACCACCTTGCCGTTGAACTTGGCCGAGACCGGACCGATCTTGAGCGCGAGGGCAACGCTGTACTGGTTGTCGCCCGTGAGCTCGAACTTGTCGCAGCCGGGGATGCATTTCTTCAGCGTCTCGGGGTCGTTGAGCGCGTCCCATGCCTGTTGTTGGGTGATGCCGAGGCGGCGGTTTCCGAGCATTTCCATGGTGGTTTCCTTTTGCTTCCTTCCTGGGCAACGCTAGCGGCCGGACCGCATCAAGGCGGCCAGGCTCGCGGCGAGCTGTTCGAGTGCGCTGAGATTGTGAACCGCCAGCATCGCATCTGCTTGCCGGTGCAGCACGCCGGCCCCACGCGCCAGAGGGGCGTAGCCCTCGAAACGCAGCAAGGGGTTGAGCCACAGCAGGCGGCGCGAATGGCGCTTGAGCCACAGCAGCTCCTGCTCCAGCAGCGATGGCTCGCCGGTGTCGAGCCCGTCGCTGATCACCAGCACCAGTGTGCGGCGCCCGGTCAGGCGGCGGGCGTGGGCGCGGCGCAGTTCGGCCAGGGAACTGCCGAGCCGGGTGCCGCCTGCGAAGTCGTCTATGGCGAGGCTGGCTGCACTGAGCATGGCATCGGTGTCGGCGAGCCGGAAGGCGGGGGTCAGGTCGGTCAGGCGGGTGCCGAAGGCGAACACGTCGCGGCGCCCCGCCCGGCGCGTCGCAGCATGAAGGAACGCCAGAAGCAGCCGTGCATAGCGCTCCATCGAGCCCGACACATCGACCAGCACCAGCAGCGGCAGGGGCTGCTGACGCCGCGCGAGCCTGGGCAGCCGCAGGATCTCGCCACCGGTGCGCGCCGCCTCGTGCAGCACGCCCGGCCAATGCATGCGCGCATGCTGCTGGCCCGCATCGCCGGCCACGCGCAGGCGGCGTGACGGCAGTTCGGGAATGGGCAATCGGATGTCGCGCGCCAGCCGTTCGACGAGGCGGTATTCGGACGCGCCGAGCGCGTTGAAGTCCGCATGCTGCAGGCGCTGGCGATCGCTCGACGTCATGGCGGCGTCGAACTCGATCTCGCGGTCGGGCTTTGCCGGCTCGGCTGGCCTGGCGGGGCTGCGCGGTGCGGTAAGCGCTTCGCGCACGCGCGGCCGGCGCTTCGAGGGCTCGGCCTTGCCTTCGGCACTCGGCAGCATCTGCGCGAGCAGCTTGTTGGCCAGTTCCGGGTCGCGGAACCATGCGTCGAAGAGTTCGCGGAACACCATGCGGTCCTGCTCGCGGCTCACCATCACGGCTTCCATCGCGGCGCCCAGGTCGAGCCTGTCGTCCACGCCCACCAGCGTGGCCGCCTCGGCAGCCAGCGCGATGCGCATGGCATCGGTACGCACGCCGGCACGGCGCAGGGCACGGCCGAAGGCGGCGATGTTGCCGGTGAGCTTGCCGCCGCGGACATCGCCGAGTTGCTGGATTCCGGCCATGCGAAATCGCTGTCTGGAACAGGGACGCGCTCAGCGCGCGACCGGCTCCTCGGGTTTGAGCAGATCCGATGCCAGCTCCCGCGTGAGCGCCGCCACGTCGTCGCGCTGCTTGAACAGGATGCCGGCGGTATCCACCACCACTTCGGGGTCGAGCTCGACGGTGTCGAGCGCGATCAGCGCCCTCGCCCATTCGACGCTCTCGGCAATGCCGGGCGCACGCTGGAAGGCGTTGACGAAGGGCGCATCGCGCAGCCGTGCGACGAAGGCCGCCACCTGCGCCGACAGCTTCTCGCCGGCCTGCGGCACCTGCGCGCGCACGATGGCCAGCTCGCGCTCGCGCTCCGGGTAGTCGAGCCAGTGATACAGGCAGCGGCGCTTGACCGCGTCATTGAGCTCGCGCGTGCGGTTGCTCGTGAGGATGGTCACGGGCGGCACCACGGCGCGCACCGTGCCCAGTTCGGGAATGCTCACCTGGTACTCGCCCAGGTATTCGAGCAGGAAGGCCTCGAACGGCTCGTCGGCGCGGTCCACCTCGTCGATCAGCAGCACGGCACCGGGCAGCGGCGTCTGCAGCGCCTGCAGCAGCGGGCGGCGGATCAGGTAGTGCGGCTGGTAGACCTCGGCCTCCACATCGCGCGCCGCGCCGGTGGCCTCGGCGGCGCGCATGTGCAGCAGCTGCGCGGCGTAGTTCCATTCGTAGAGCGCCTCGCGCTGCTCCAGGCCGTCGTAGCACTGCAGGCGCAGCAGCTCGCGGCTCAGCGCAGTCGACAGCGCCTTCGCCAGTTCGGTCTTGCCGACCCCGGGCTCTCCTTCGAGCAGCAGCGGGCGCTGCAGCTTGAGCGCGAGGAAAACGGCCGTGGCCAGCCGGCGGTCGGCAAAGTAGCCGGCCTGCATCAAACCTTCGGAGAGGGAATCGATGGTCGGGAAGATCATGGCGAAGCGTAGCGGAAGACGCGAGGCTGTCGCGTCTTCCGTTGAGCGAACAACAACCCCGGCTTCTTCAGCCCAGGGCCTTGGTGACTGCGCGCTGCGTCAGCACGCTGATAAGGTTCGCGCGATACGCGGCCGAAGCATGCAGGTCGCTGTTCAGGTCGCTCGCGTCGATCTTCACGGCTGCGGCAGCGGCCGCCGTGAAGCTCTTGTTGAGCGCATCCTCGAGCCCCGCATGGCGGAACACGCCGTTGCCCGCGCCGGTGATCGCCACGCGCACGCCGCTGTCGTATTGCGCAAGGAACACGCCGACCAGCGGGAAGTTCGACGCCTTCTGGCGCAGCTTTTCGTAGACGGCGCGCTTCGGAATGGGAAAGCGGATCGCGGTGATCAGTTCGTCCTCTTCGAGTGCCGTGGTGAACAGGCCCTGGAAGAAATCGTCCGCCGCGATCTCGCGCTTCGAGGTGATGACCGTCGCGCCGGAGCCCAGCACCGCGCTGGGATAGCAGGCGGCAGGGTCGTTGTTGGCCACGGAGCCGCCGATGGTGCCCATCGCGCGCACTTGCCGGTCGCCGATGCGCGCGGCCAGGTCGGCCAGCGCCGGGAAGGCGGCCTTCACGTCGGCGTTGTTCGCCACGTCGAGATGGCGCGACATGGCACCGATGGTGATGGCATTGCCGTTTTTCGCGATGCCGGTGAGTTCCTTGATGCCGCTCAGGTCCACCAGCTGATCGGGGGCCGAGAGCCGCAGCTTCATCGAAGCCAGCAGGGTCTGGCCGCCCGCCAGCGGCTTGGCGCCTGCAGCAACGAGCTTGGCCGCGTCGGCCACGGAAGCGGGCCGTTCGAGTGTGAAGGCGTACATGGTGTGGTTCCTTCTTTGTTTTAGTGTGTGGCTGCGGCCTGCATCGCTTCCCAGACGCGGCTGGGCGAGGCGGGCATGTCGAAGTCCTTGACGCCCAGCGGCGCCAGCGCGTCGAGCACGGCATTGATCACGGCCGGCGGCGAGCCGATGGCTCCCGCCTCGCCGCAGCCCTTGGTGCCCAGCGGGTTGTGCGTGCAGGGGGTGCACACGGTGTCGAGCTTGAACTGCGGAAAGTCGCCTGCGCGCGGCATGGCGTAGTCCATGAAGCTGCCGGTGAGCAGCTGGCCGGTCTCATTGTCGTAGACGCAGTTTTCCAGCAGCGCCTGGCCGATGCCCTGCACCAGCCCGCCGTGTACCTGGCCCTCGACGATCATCGGGTTGATGATGGTGCCGAAGTCGTCCACCGCGGTGAAGCGGTCGACCTTGACCTCGCCGGTCTGCTTGTCGACCTCGACCTCGCAGATATAGGTGCCGCCCGGGAAGGTGAAGTTGGTCGGGTCGTAGAAGGCGGTTTCGTTCAGGCCGGGCTCCAGCTTGTCGAGCGGGTAGTTGTGCGGCACGTAGGCCGTGAGCGCCACCTGGCCGAACGGAATTTTCTTGTCGGTGCCCTTGACCGTGAACTCGCCATTGGCGAACTCGATGTCGGCGTCGCTTGCCTCCATCAGGTGCGCGGCAATCTTCTTGGCCTTGGTCTCGATCTTGTCGAGCGCCTTCATGATGGCCGCGCCGCCCACCGAGATGGAACGCGAGCCGTAGGTGCCCATGCCGAAGGGCACGCGGCCGGTGTCGCCGTGCACCACGTCGACGTTCTCGACCGGAATGCCCAGCCGCGCGGCCACGACCTGCGCGAAGGTGGTCTCATGCCCCTGGCCGTGGCTGTGCGAGCCGGTGAACACCGTCACGCTGCCGGTCGGGTGCACGCGGATTTCGCCGCATTCGAACAGGCCGGCGCGCGCGCCGAGCGCGCCGGCAATGTTCGACGGCGCGATGCCGCAGGCCTCGATGTAACTCGAGTAGCCGATGCCGCGCAGCTTGCCTGCGGCCTCGCTGGCCGCCTTGCGCGCGGCGAAGCCATCGACCTCGGCCAGCACGCGGGCCTTGTCCATGCAGGCGTGGAAGTCGCCCGTGTCGTACTGCAGCGCGACCGGCGTCTGGTAGGGAAAGGTGCTGATGAAGTTGCGCTTGCGGATCTCGTCCTGCCCCAGGTTCATTTCCCAGGCGCAGCGCGACACCAGCCGCTCCAGCAGATAGGTGGCCTCGGGCCGCCCCGCGCCGCGGTACGCGTCGACCGGCGCGGTGTTGGTGAACCAGGCATCCACCTCGACGTAGATCTGCGGCGTGGTGTACTGGCCCGCCAGCAGCGTGGCGTAGAGGATGGTCGGCACCGCGGTCGAGAAGGTCGACAGGTAGGCGCCGAGGTTGGCGTCGGTGTGCACGCGCAGCGCGAGGAACTTTCCGTCCTTGTCCATCGCCATCTCGGCGTGGCTCACGTGGTCGCGGCCGTGCGCGTCCGAGAGGAAGCACTCGGAGCGTTCCGCCGTCCATTTGATGTTGCGGTTGAGCTGCTTGGCGGCCCAGGTGAGGCACACGTCTTCGGCATACAGGAAGATCTTGGAGCCGAAGCCGCCCCCCACATCGGGCGCGATCACGCGCACCTTGTGCTCGGGCAGGCCCAGCACGAAGGCCGTCATCAGCAGGCGTTCGACGTGCGGATTCTGGTTCGACACATACAGCGTGTAGTCGTCGGTACCGCGGCTGTAGCTGCCGATGGCCACGCGCGGCTCGATCGGGTTCGGAATCAGCCGGTTGTTGACCAGGTCGAGCTTGGTGACGTGCGCGGCGCTGGCAAACACCGCGTCGACCGCCGCCTTGTCACCGAGCGCCCACTTGTAGCACTGGTTGTCGGGCGCCTCGTCGTGCAGCGTGACGCCGCTCGCCTTCTTCGCCGCATCGGCCACGCTCACGAGCGCGGGGAGCACCTCGTAGTCGACCACCACCGCCTCGGCGGCGTTCCTGGCCTGCTCGACCGTCTCGGCCACCACCATCGCGACGTGGTCGCCGACATAGCGCACCTTCTTGATCGCGAGGATCGGGTGCATCGGCTCCTTCATGGGGGTGCCGTCGGGGTTGTTGATGAGCCAGCCGCAGGGCAGGCCGCCCATCTTTCCTTCGATGTCCTTGCCGCTGAAGATGCCGACCACGCCGGGCATCTTCAGCGCCTCGGCGATGTCGATCGACTTGATGGCGGCATGGGCGTGCGGCGAGCGCACGAAGACCGCATGGCTCTGGTTGGCCAGCGTGATGTCGTCCGTGTAGTTGCCGGCGCCGGTCAGGAAACGATAGTCTTCCTTGCGCCGCAGGGCCTCGCCGATGTGCGGCAGGTTCGAGAAGTCGGAAGCACCCATGATGTTGCTCCTTTCACGCCGTGACGGTTGTCTTGACCGGCGTACCCGAGGCCATGGCCTCGCCGCCCATCTTCACGGCCTTCACGATGTTCTGGTAGCCGGTGCAGCGGCACAGGTTGCCCTCGAGCAGCTCCCGGATTTCCGACTCGCTCGACTTGGGGTGGTGGGTGCAAAGGTCGATGGCGCTCATGACCATCCCCGGGGTGCAGAAGCCGCACTGCAGGCCGTGGCACTCCTTGAATGCAGCCTGCATCGGGTGCATGGTGCCGTCGGCCTCGGCGATGCCCTCGATGGTGGTGATGTCCGCGCCCGTCGCCTGCGCGACCAGGATGTTGCACGACTTGACTGCCCTGCCGTTGACGTGGACGGTGCAGGCGCCGCACTGGGCGGTGTCGCAGCCGACGTGGGTTCCGGTGAGGTGGAGGTGCTCTCGGATGGCGTGGACGAGGAAAGTATTGGGAGGAGCGTCGACCGTGACCTGACGGCCGTTGACCTTGAAAGCGACCTGCATTTGGCTGTCTCCGTGAAAGGTGATGGCTGGTTCAGCAAAAAGCATCTTGGATGCCCACCTTTCGCACTATCCTAGGCAAAACCCTCGACTCTTGCACAGAGCGAACGAAATTCTCAAAATGAAACAGCTTGCCGTCCGGCGAGCCGGGAAAAGCCGCCCCACACGCGCGAAAAACCACGATGCCCGCCACTGTCGTTTCGCCACCTCCTGAGCGTTCCCTGGCCATTGCCCAAGCCCGCCGCGAACTGATCGAGGGCGAGTCGCCGCCCCGTGCGCGCGGTGCCGCGTGCGTCGATTCGTGGATCACCCGTTCCTGGCAGCGCTGCATCGAGGCCGGCCGCCGGCCGCAGCAGCGGGTCAGCTTCGATCCGGTGAGCCGGGCTGCCGGCTGCGATGTCGCCGAACACAACCGGGCGCTGGTTTCCGCGGCCCGGCCGGTGATCGACCGGCTTTCGCGCGCCATCGCCGACACCCGCTATTTCGCCATCCTGACCAATGCCGACGGCATCGTGATCGACGTGGGCAACCTGCCCGGCGGCGTCGACGCCGCCAGCCGCCATGCGCGCGACATCGCGCGCGTCGGCGTCGACCTGTCGGAACGCGCCATCGGCACCAGCGCGATCGGCACCGCGCTGGCCGAACAGGAATCGGTGTGGCTGCACCGCGGCGAGCATTTCTTCGACGACACCAGCGTCTACAGCTGCGCGGGCGCGCCGCTCTTCGGTCCCCGGGGCGACTGCATCGGCATGCTCGACCTGACCGGCGTGCAGGTGGTCGAGCGCCCGGAGCTGCGCCACCTGGCCACCCTGTCCGCGCGCAGCATCGAGAACATGCTGCTGATCCGCGAGCCCTGCGAGCTGCTGTTGCACCTGGCCTGGCCGGGCAGCCCGAGCAGCGAAGCCACCGAGGGACTGCTGTGCATCGACGCTGGCGGTGGCATCACGGGCGCCAATGCGGCGGCCCGGCAGATGCTGCACCAGCCGCTGGCGCGCTGCGAACACGCATTGAATTTCAACGACCTGTTCGCGCTGCCCCTGCACATGATGTTCGACGCGGCCCGGCGCGGCGACGCGGTGCTCGAAGTGCCGCTCTGGTCGGGCTTGCGGGTGCAGGCGCGGCCCCGGCGCGGCGGCAGCTCCGAAGGTGCTTCCGCATCCAGCACCCGTCCGCGATTGCGCGACGTCGAAACCGAGCTGATCCGCAAGGCGGTGACCGACGCGCGCGGCAACGTGGCGGAAGCCGCGCGGGCACTGGGCATCAGCCGTGCCACGGTCTACCGCAAGCTGTGGCGCGGCCGCTCGGCCGGCATGCCGGACTGAGCGCACAGCGTTCAGCTTTCCTGCTTCAGGCCCCCACGGGTACCTTGTCCAGGAAGCCCGTGACCGAGCGGAGCTTGCCGGCATCCAGCTGGGCGAAGTCGGTGCCCTGGATCATGTCTTCCGCCCCGCTCGGCCCCAGCGTCCACGAGAAGCGCAGATGGTCGCCGTGCGCGTCCGCCTTGCCCAGCAGGTTGAAGCGGAAGCCCGGGTAGCGCTGGTGCACCGCGCCGACCAGCGCGCTGATCTGCTCATGCCCGCTGGCCTGCGCCATCGGGTCCACGTAGTGCGCGTTGGCGGCCCACCCGGCTTCGATCAGCGCGGCGCGGCGCGCGGCGTCGGTTTCGTTCCAGACGGCGATGTAGCGTTGGGCAATCGCGGTGGCATCGTGTGCGGCGGTGTTCATGATGACGATTCCTTTCGAAGGGTTCGGCCCGCAACATCGCGGGGTGAAGGAATGGTCGCGCCGCACGCGATTCGCGTCGATGACGTGGCAGGTTATGCGGCAAGCTCCATCGAGGCGTTCGCATCCAGCGGAAACACCGGCCGGCGCACCTTGCCGAAGGGGAACAGGCCGTAGTCCGAACTGGTCACACCCGGGCTGTCGCACTCCACCAGCGCGGCCGACAGCGGCTCGAACACCGGCCGGCAGTACATGCGCGACTTGAGCAGCAGGAAGCGTTCCCTGCGCGGATCGAGCCCCGCGCACTCGAAGACGCCGATGTCCCACGGCTCCTGCGTGCGCTCGGTCACCACGATGCGCGCGGCGCCGATGTCGAACAGCACCGTGCGGCCCATGCTGCTGCGCTGGCCGGTGTAGGTGGGGCCGGTGATCACGTACTCGCCGTTGCCGATGGTGCGCACGGTGCCCGTCAGGCGCACCGGCGTTTTCTTCAACCCGATGCCTTCCAGCGAGACCTTGTTGCCGAGTGCGACTGTCGCCTCCGCGCCCTCCCCCGCCGCGATCAGCTCGGCCACCGCTTCGGGGTCGCACAGCGGCCCCACGCCGATGCCGTGCAGCCCTTGCGCAAGCGCTTCCTGCAGCACGTCCATGGTGTCGCAGCTGCCGCCCGACATGCAGTTGTCGCCATGGTCGAGCAGCAGCACCGGGCGGGTGGCGCCCTGGGCGATGAGCTTTGCGCGGGCCACCGACTGCGTGAGCGGCTCGCTGCGGTAGATGAAGGCTTCGCGCTCGCTCCACATCTGCATCGCGATGCGGTCGGCCGTGGCCTGCGCGCCTTCGGGCGATTGCGCGTCGACCACGATCACGCTCATGCACGGCGCCTCGATGTCCGACAGCGAGAAGCCCGCCAGGATCGACACCGCGAGCGACTCCGACGATTTCTCGGCTTCGCGCGCCGCCTCGATGGCGCGCTGCATCGCACCGGTGAACGAGGCGCTGCGCAGCGTGTGTGCCATCAGCGGCAGCCGGCGCCAGCGCATCGCCGGCCTGCTGCGCCCGGCCAGCAGGTCGAACAGCAGGCGGCCGGCGTGCTCGCCGGTTTCGTACATGTCGATGTGCGGATAGGTCTTGAAGCCGACGATGACGTCCGCATTGCCGACCATCTCGGGCGTGACGTTGGCATGCAGGTCGAGCGCCACGCCGATGGGCACGCCCGGCGCCGCGGCGCGCAGGCGCACGAGCAGGTCGCCTTCGCCGTCGGCACTGTTCTGCGCGACCATCGCGCCGTGCAGGTCGAGCAGGATGGCGTCGCAGCCCGGCGCCGCATCGACGATGCACTGCGTGAGCGTGGTGTAGGCCTGCGCGTCGACCGGCCCGCTCGGGTTGGCCGAGGCCGACACCGGCGTGACCAGCGTGGCGCCGGCCTGCTCCGCCAGGTCGATGAAGGCCGACATCGCCGTGCGCATGCCCTTGTTGTCCCGGTAGGCCTGCTCGCCGAAGGTCGGGCCGTCGGGGCCGAAAGCCGCGAGCGGCGTGGGCACGGGCGAGAAGGTGTTGGTCTCGTGGTTGAGACGCGCGATCAGCACCTTCATGACGACGCCACTCCCGCGCTTTGCAGCATCGCCTGCAGCAGCACGTTGCAGCCGGCCTCGAGGTGGTCGGGCTGCGCGTCCTCGATCTCGTTGTGGCTGATGCCGTCGAGGCAGGGCACGAAGATCATGGCCGTGGGGCAGACGCGCGCGAGGTACACGGCGTCGTGGCCGGCACCGCTGATCACGTTCATCCAGCTCATGCCCTGCGCCTGTGCGGCTTCGCGCACGGCGGACACGAGCTTGGGCGTGAAGGGCTGCGGCGGGAAGTAGACGACCTGTTCCACCGACATCTCGACCTTGCCCTTCGTCGCGATGCGCTGCACCGCTTCTTTCAGCTCGGCATCCATGGCCGACAGCACCACGTCGTCGGCCGCGCGCAGGTCCACGCTGAGCTTCACGCGGCCCGGGATCACGTTGCGCGAGTTCGGATAGTTGTCGATCCAGCCGACCGTGCCGCGCGCATGCGGCGCGTGCGCCAGCGCGATACGGTTGACCTCGATCACGAGCTCGGAGGCGGCCAGCAGCGCGTCCTTGCGCAGCTCCATCGGCGTGGGGCCGGCATGCGCTTCCATGCCCTGGACCACCACGTCGTACCAGCGCTGGCCCAGCGCCCCTTCGACCACGCCGATCACGCGCTCGTTGGCTTCGAGCACCGGGCCCTGTTCGATGTGCGCCTCGAAGTACGCGCCCACCGGCGACGCGGCCACCGAAGCAGCAGTGCTGCCTGCATAGCCGATGGCGGCAAGCGCGTCTGACACGCTCACGCCCTCGTGGTCGCGCTGCGCCAGCGCATGCTCGAGCGTGAAGGCGCCGACGAACACGCCGGAGCCCATCATCACGGGCACGAAGCGCGAGCCCTCCTCGTTGGTCCACACGGCCACTTCGAGCGGTGCTTCGGTTTCGATCTTCGCGTCGTTGAGGCTGCGGATCACCTCCAGCCCCGCGAGCACGCCATAGTTGCCGTCGAACTTGCCACCCGTGGGCTGCGTGTCGATGTGGCTGCCGGTGGTGATGGGCGGCAGCGCGTTGTTGCGGCCGGCGCGGCGCGCGAAGATGTTGCCGATGGCGTCCACGCGCACTTCGCAACCCGCTTCGCGCATCCAGCGCGTGAACAGGTCGCGGCCCTGGCGGTCGAGGTCGGTCAGCGCGATGCGGCAGACGCCGCCTTTCTCGGTGGCGCCGAGCTGCGCCAGTTCCATCAGCGAGTTCCAGAGCCGCTGGCCGTCGATGCGGAGTTCGGTGTGTGAGTTCATGGCTTTGCGATAAGGAAAAGTGTTGCGGGAAGCCTCAAGCAAGGCCCACGCCCAGATAGCGGTCTTTCACTTCATGGTCTGCCATGAAGTCGGCGTTGCCGGCCTCGTGCACGATCACGCCCTGCTCCACGATGTAGTGGCGGTCGGCCAGCTGCACGCAGACTTCGAGGTTCTGCTCGACCAGCAGGATGGCCACGCCGGCCGCCTTGATGGTCTTGAGTTGCGCGACGATCTCCTCGACGATCACCGGCGCCAGGCCTTCGACCGGTTCGTCGAGGATCAGCAGGCTCGGATGGTTCATGAGCGCGCGGCCGATGGCCAGCATCTGCTGCTCGCCGCCCGAAAGCTGCCCGCCGCCGTTGCGCCGCCGCTCCTTCAGCCGCGGAAAGATGCGGTAGATGTCGGCCAGCTGCCAGGGCGATTCGCGCCGCAGGCCGAGCAGCAGGTTTTCTTCCACCGTCAGCAGCTTGAAGACGCCGCGGTGCTCGGGCACCAGGCACACGCCGCGTGCGGCGATGCGGTGCGGCGGCATGTCCGCGATGTCCGCGCCCTGGAAGCGCACGCGTCCACCCGTGGGTGTGACCGCGCCGGCAATGCTCTTGAGCGTGGTCGACTTGCCCGCGCCGTTGCGGCCCAGCAGCGTGACCAGTTCGGCATCGCCAACGCGCATCGAAACGCCCTGCAGCACATGGCTCTTGCCGTAGTGGGCGTGCAGCCCCTCGACTTCGAGGATGTTCTTTCCGCTCATGCCTTGCCCCCGGTGATCATGTTGCCGAGATAGGCCGTGCGCACGCGCGCATCGGAGCGGATGTCGCCCGGCAGCCCCTCGGCAAGCACGCGGCCCAGCTGCATCACGGTCACTGTGTCGGAGATGTCCATCACGATGTTCATGTTGTGCTCGATCAGCACCACGGTGTGCTGGTCGCGCAGGCCGCGGATCAGGTGCTTCATGTCGTCGAGGTCGTCGATGCCCATGCCCGAGGTCGGCTCGTCGAGGAAGATGGCCTTCGGCCTGGCGGCCAGCGCCATGCCCACTTCGAGGCGGCGCTGCTGGCCATGCGACAACTCGCTGGCCGGCGTGTTCGCCAGCCGTTCGAGCCCCACGCGCTGCAGCACCTCGTCCACCGTCTGCGTGCAGGCCAGTTCGCCGACCGGCGCGCGCCAGCAGTTCATGGCCTGGCGCGGCGAAACGCCCTGCGCCGCCACGCGCAGGTTCTCGCGCACCGACAGGCTCAGGAACAGCGCCGTGACCTGGAACGAGCGCGCCATGCCGCGCTGCACGCGCCGGTGGTCGGGCTCGCGCGTCACGTCGTGGCCGTCGAACAGGATGCGGCCGCCCGTGGTGGTGCCGGTGCCCGTGAGCATGTGGAACAGCGTGGTCTTGCCCGCGCCGTTCGGGCCGATCACCGAGTGCACGGTATTGCGCCTGATCTTCAGGTCGACGCCGCCGAGTGCAGCGAACTTGCCGTAGTGCTTGGTGACGCCGACGGCTTCGATGAGGATGCCCGTCATGCTTTTTCTCCCAGGGCCGCAGGCACTTTGGCGCCAGGCGATGTCTTGCGGAAGATGCGGCGCCACGCGCCCTCGCCCAGCCCCCAGAGCCCGCGCTGCATGCCGATGCTCACGCCGATCAGCAGCAAGCCCAGCAACAACAGCCAGCGCGGCCACAGCGTGGAGAGCCAGTCGGCCAGCAGCACATAGAAGGCCGAGCCCAGCACCGAGGCGAACAGGTTGCCGGTGCCGCCGATCACGGTAATGACCAGGATCATCTCGCTCGTGTGGTACTCGGCGTTCGACAGCGGCGCGATGCCGGTCATCATCGCGTGCAGCCCGCCCGCAAGGCCGGTGACGGCGCCCGAGATCACGAAGGCCAGCAGCTTGAAGCGCTTGAGGTCGTAGCCCACGGCGGCGGCCCGGTCCTCGTTGTCGCGGATGGCCAGCAGCGTGCGGCCGAAGATCGAATCGGTCACGCGCAGCAGCAGGCCGAAGGCGATCAGGAAGATCACCGCGACGAAGGCGTAGTACTTCCACGGCGTGTCCATGAAACCGGGGCGCGGCACGTCGAGCAGGCCGTTGTCGCCGCCCGTGAGGTCGGTCGCGGTGTAGGCGATGAAATAGAACATCTGCGCGAAGGCCAGCGTGAGCATCACGAAGTAGGTGCCGCGCTGGCGGATGGCGACCCAGCCGACCAGCGCCGCGCCAAGCGCGCCCATGGCCACGGCCGCCAGCAGGGCGAGCGGCATCGGCAGGTGCAGGCGCGTGAGCAGGATCGCGATGGTGTAGCTGCCCAGCCCGAAGAAGATGCCCTGCCCGAAGGACAGCAGCCCCGTGTAGCCCAGCAGCAGGTTGCAGCCCAGGGCCGCGAGTGCATAGATCAGCACCTCGCTCGCGAGCGAGCCCGAGCGCAGCACCAGCGGCAGGCCCAGCGCGGCGGTCAGTGCCAGAAGGAAAGTGATTTTTCTCGGCATGGCGTTCATCCTTTTCGGCCGAGCAGGCCATGCGGGCGCAGCAGCAGCACGGCCGCCATCGCGATGTAGATCATCAGGCTCGCCCCCGGCGGCCAGATGGTGCTCATGAGGCTTTGCACGATGCCGATGAGCAGCCCGCCCACGAGCGCGCCGCCGAAGCTGCCGAGCCCGCCGATCACCACCACCACGAAGGCGACGCTCAGCGCCTCGACGCCCATGAAGGGCTCGGCCCCGCGGATCGGCGCGGCCAGCACGCCAGCCAGCGCCGCCGTGGCCGCACCCAGCGCGAACACCAGGCTGAACACGCGGAACACGTTGATGCCGAGCAGCGACACCATCTCGGTCGATTCGCTGCCCGCGCGCACCGCGCTGCCCAGGCGCGTGCCTTCGAGCACCCACCACAGCAGTACCGCGAGCACGGCGGTGAAGCCGATCACGAACAGCCGGTACTTGGGATAGACGAAGGCGCCCCACATGACCACGCCCTGCAGCAGGTCGGGCGTGGCCACGCTGTTGCCCAGCGGGCCCCAGAACACGATCACGATCTCCTGCACCGCGAGCGCCAGGCCCACCGTCACGAGGATGTGGAACTCGTGCGCCTTGGCGTACACGCGGCGCAGCAGCAGCTTCTCGGCCAGCCAGCCCAGCGCGCCCACGGCGAGCGGCACCACAACCAGCGCGACCCAGAAATCCAGGCCCCACTGCATGGCCTGGTAGCACAGGTAGGCTCCGAGCAGATAGAAAGCGCCGTGTGCAAAGTTCACGAAGCGAAGCAGGCCGAACACGATGGACAAGCCAACGGCCAGCAGGAAATACAGCATGCCGATGCCGATTCCGTTGATGGTCTGGAGCAGGTAGACGGTCATGGGCTCGTTGGCTTGCGTTGCGTCAGGCCAGCTTGCAGCCGCTCTTGTCGATCGGGAGGAACGACTTGCCGGAACTCACCACGTCGACATAGTCCGCTGCATCCTTCATCTTCGACTTGGCCTTGCCCTTGAGCAGGTAGTAGTCCTTGACGACCTGGTGGTCGGCCTTGCGGATTTCTTCCGTGCCCGTGAGGCCATCGAACTTCATGCCTTCGAGCGCGGCGATGACGGCCTTCTGGTCCACCGAGCCCGCCTTCACGATGCCGTCGATCAAGATCTTGGTGCAGATGTACGAGCCCGCCAGGCTGTAGTTGGGCACGATCTTGAGCTTGTCGGCCGTGCGCTTCACGAGGTCCTTGTTGAGCGCGGTGTCGGCCGTGTGCCAGTACTGCGCACCGAAGTACACGCCGTCGCACAGGTCGGCGCCCAGCTCGTCGAACTGCTCGAGCCCCGAGGCCCAGGCGATGAGGATCGTCATGTTCTTGTGCATGCCGAAGCTCACTGCCTGGCGCAGCGCGGCCGACGACTGCGCACCGAAGTTCAGCAGCAGCAGCACGTCGGGCTTGGCCGCCATGGCGTTGGTGAGGTAGCCGCTGAACTCCTTCTCGTTGAGCGAGTGGTAGCTGTTGCCCACGTGCTCGATGCCCTTCTCCTGGAAGATGTTCTTGGCCGCGCCCAGCAGGCCCTCGCCGAACACGTACTGCGGCGTGATGGTGTACCAGCGCTTGGCCTTGGGCATCGAGGCGATCAGCGGGCGCACCGTCTGCTCGATGGCGCCGAAGGTGGGCACCGACCAGCGGAAGGTGGCGGGGTTGCAGTCCTTGCCGGTGATCTCGTCGGCGCCCGCGGTGGTGATGAACAGGCCGCCGGCCTTCTCGGCCTCCTTGCCCATGGCCAGCGCTTCGGACGACAGGATGCCGCCCGCGAAGAACTTCGCGCCCTGCTGCTGCGAGGCTTCCTGCACCTTGCGCACGGCGGTCGCCGGCTTGCCTTCGGTGTCGAGCACCGTGTAGGCCAGCGGACGCTTCAGCACGCTGCCGTATTGCTCGATGGCCAGCTTCATGCCCAGGTCGGCGAACTTGCCATTGGCAGCGAACGCGCCCGACATGGGCACCGGGCAGCCGAAACGGATCGCATCGGCCGATTGGGCGAAGGCGGCGCGACCGGCCAGGAGCGAGGCGGGAGCGGCCGAGAGGGCGGCGAGTTGAAGAAGTTGTCTGCGTTGCATGGAGGAACTCCGGTCGTAGTGAAGGGGAGAAAAGAGGCTAGGGAGAGCAGGCGCCGGCAAATTTAAGCGGATAAATAGGATTAATATGCTGGTAAAAACCCGCTAGCAAGCCCTGTGCCCAAAACCAGACCACCCCTCTGCATCACGCCGTTTAAGATCGCGCGCTGTTGCGCATCCCGCGCATCTCCCGATGGGCATGGAGCGTTTCAATGAGAGTGGGAGAGAACCGTCCCAAGCGGCAGAAGCTCTCGGACGTCATCGTCGAGGACGTCAAGCGCTGGATCGTGGCGGAGCGCAAGCAGCCCGGCGACCGGCTACCGAACGAGAAGGAATTGATCGAGCTCTTCGGCTATTCGAAGAGCACGGTGCGCGAGGCACTGAAGGCGCTGGAGGTGCGCGGGCTCATCGCCATCCGCACCGGCCCCGGCGGCGGCGCCTACCTGCAGCAGGTGTCGGTCGAGCATGCCTCGGAGCCGCTGCGCAACTTCCTGCACTTCCATCACCTCGACGGACATCACATCTACCAGCTGCGCAAGGTGCTGGAGCCCGAGCTGGCGGTGAGCGTAATCGGCAAGCTGACGCCCTCGCAGTTCGAACGGCTCGAAGAAAACGTGCGCCTTTGCACCATCGAGCCCGCCAACGAGGACGAATTGCGCACGCAGCGCGAAGCCGAACTGGCCTTTCACACCATGCTGGCCGAGGCCTGCCCCAATCCGGTGCTGTCCTTCATGTGCCGCTTCCTGAACGACCTGCTGCGCGACCTCGTGGTCTATAAGAAGGCGTTGGACCATCACCACTTCGGCGAGACGAACGTCGACTACCACACGCAACTGCTGGCCGCCTACCGGCGCGAAGATGCCGACGAAGTGCGGCGCCTGATGACCGAACACATGGTCGATGCCGAACAGCACATGCACGAGATGGAGGCGCACATCGGGGCGAAGCATCTGTTGCTGCCGAGCGGGCAGCGTTAAATTTTTCAGGGCGCGTGCACAGGCCGCCGGTACTCCCCTCCGCGAATGTCCCCCGGCCTTTGGCCTCCTCATTTAGCTTGTGCCGGCCTATCAACCAGTGCTCTGAACGATCCCGCGCCGCTTCAGGCATGGGCCTTTTCCAGACACGCCTGAAACGCCAATACCGCCCGTGACGGTTTCGGCGACCGCCGCAGCAGGCTCACGAACCGGCACGCGTAATTGAAGCGCGCCGGCAGCACCGCCTTCATGAGCCCGCGCTGCTCGAACGCCTGCGCATAGTGGTCGGGCAGGAAGCCGAGGAAGCGCCCCGAGAGGATCAGCGTCGCGATCGCCTCCTGGTCGAAGCCGGTGGCCTTGCGCGACAGCTTGGCGCGGTGGCTCAGCTCCATGTTGGGCGAGTGGTAGCCCAGCCCCGCGAAATGATGCGCGCCAAGCTTCGACCAGGTGAGCTTGGCATGCGGGCTGTCGAACAGCGGATGGCCCCTGCCGCAGTAAAGCAGCATCGTCTCGTCGAACAGGTCCGCATACACGAGGCTCTTCGAAGTCCGGTGCGCCGGGATGATGCCGATCTGGAAGTTGCCCTCCAGCACGCCCTGCTCGATCGCGTTGATCGAACCCACATGCACCGCCAGGCTCACCTCCGGCGCGATCTCGGTGAAGCGCGCGATTGCCTCGCCGATGCGCGCCTTCGGGTTGGTCGCGGTCTTGTCGAACAAGGCCACGTCCAGTTGTCCGCCCATGCGGTTGTGGATGTCGTCGATGCTTCCGCGAAAGGCATCGACCGAGGCCAACAGCCGCAGCGTCTCGTCGTACACGCGCTGCCCCTCGGCCGTGAGCGCGAAGCCCGCCCGGCCGCGCCGGCACAGCACCAGGCCGAGCCGCGTTTCCAGGTCTTTCACATGGCGGCTCACGGTGGAGGTGCCGATGTTCAGCTCCAGTTCGGCCGCGGCCATGCCGCCGCAATCGACCACGCTCTTGAACACCTTGAGCAGCCGCAGGTCCATGTCGCTGAGCTGCCCCAGAACGGCGCGGCTGCGGGTGCTCTGGGCACTGTTCTGGGCCTTCTCTTTTACTTGCATGAACTGTCAAGTGAACATTGATAATGCGCCATTCTCCACACTGAAGGCTCTGCGAACAATCGGCACATCCCATCACCCCCGGAGCCCGCCCCGTGCGGGAAGCGCCATGACCCTCGCCACGCCCGCCATCGAACCGACGCCCGCCCTGCGCACCGACGCCGCCTGGCTCGACGCGCACTGGATGCCCTACACCGGCAACCGCAACTTCAAGGCCGATCCGCGGATCATCGTGGAGGCCAAGGGCGCCTACTTCACCGACGCCGACGGCCGCAAGATCTTCGACGGCCTCTCGGGCCTGTGGTGCTCGGGCCTCGGCCACGGCCGCCCCGAGATCACCGAAGCGGTGAGCCGCCAGATCGCGAAGCTCGACTACTCGCCCGCCTTCCAGTTCGGCCACCCGCTCTCGTTCGAGCTGGCCAACAAGATCAAGGAGCTCACGCCCGCCGGCCTCGACTACGTGTTCTTCACCGGCTCGGGCTCCGAAGCCGCCGACACCTCGCTGAAGATGGCGCGTGCCTACTGGCGCACCAAGGGCCAGGCAAGCAAGACGCGCCTGATCGGCCGCGAGAAGGGATACCACGGCGTCAACTTCGGCGGCATCTCGGTCGGCGGCATCGCGGCCAACCGCAAGCTGTTCGGCCAGGGCGTCGAGGCCGACCACCTGCCGCACACGCAGCTCGCATCGAACGCCTTCACGCGCGGCATGGCCGAGAACGGCGCCGAGCTGGCCGACCGCCTGCTCGACCTGATCGCGCTGCACGACGCCTCGAACATCGCGGCCGTGATCGTCGAACCCTTCGCGGGCTCGGCCGGCGTGGTGATTCCGCCCAAGGGCTACCTGAAGCGCCTGCGCGACATCTGCACCGCGAACAACATCCTGCTGATCTTCGACGAGGTCATCACCGGCTTCGGCCGCTGCGGCGCGCTCACGGGCGCCGAAGCCTTCGGCGTGACGCCCGACATCATGAACATCGCCAAGCAGGTCACCAACGGCGCACAGCCGATGGGCGCGGTGGTCGCCAACAAAGAGATCTACGACACCTTCATGGCCGCCGGCGGCCCCGACTACATGCTCGAGTTCCCGCACGGCTACACCTACGGCGCACACCCGGTGGCCTGCGCCGCGGGCATCGCCGCGCTCGACGTGCTGCAGAAGGAAGACATGATCGGCCGAGTGCAGGCGCTGGCGCCGCACTTCGAGAACGCGGTGCACAGCCTCAAGGGCAGCAAGCACGTCGCCGACATCCGCAACTACGGCCTCGCCGCGGGCATCACCATCGCCGCGCTGCCGGGCGAACCCGCGCGCCGTCCGTACGAGATCGCGATGAACTGCTGGAAGAAGGGCTTCTACGTGCGCTACGGCGGCGACACGATCCAGCTCGCGCCACCTTTCATTGCGGAGAAGGCGGAGATCGATCGCATGGTCAACGCACTGGCCGACGCGCTGGCCGAGACGGCCTGATCGAAGACAAGGGGAGATCTGGCGGAGCAGCCCCTCAGATCCGCCCCGACTTGATCTTGATGTTGGACGCGCGCACTGCGTAGATGCCGTCGAAAGTCCTGAACCACACCAGATCTTCCGACCGTGCGATGAAGCGGCCGCGCATTTGGATCTCGAAACGCGGCGTCAGCAGATCCGAGACATAGGTGAATTCCTTTTCCGGCGCGGTCTTCCCCAGTCCATCTTTTGGCTGCCCTTCCTTCGCAATGAAGGCCGCAAGTTCCGAGAAGCCCCGTGCGGCCTCCGTACTCAGCTGACGCTGGATCTCCTCGGTAGGCCTGGCCAGATCGTCCAGCGAGTAGGAAAGTGGCAGTTGGTACAGGTAGAGGCCGGTCCACTGGTCGGCACCGGTGCCCTGCTCCAAGCGGACCGCCACGGCTGTGAGCAACCGCTCGTTGCTGGCCTTGCTGATGTGCAGATAGGGCGTTGCGCCGGTTTGCCCCGCCGCACCCGCGCTGGCCACATCCAGCCCCTGGCGAATCGCGGCATCGAGGAACAATTGCCGGGGCTCCAGCGTGAGCTTGCCTTTCAGGCGCTGCGCGTCTAGCTCGGTTCTGTTGTCGATCATGCCGGCGTTGGCCGCTGCGCCCAACGGACCGAACAGCAGCCCGACCGCAACGCCGCCCCCGCCCGCGGACTGCGTATAGACAACGCTCCTGGCTTCATCCAGATGACGCATCGCATGCCGCGGCTCCTCTACCGCCTTTGCATGCGCTAACGCAAAAGTCCCGGGCGAAGCACCGGAAACCGGACGATTCTTGTAGGTGGGCGGCGCGCCGCAGCCCGTCAAGCTGGCAATTGCCAGAAATGCACAAAGCCAGAACGCGCGGCGATGCGCGCCATCGAGACCAGTCATGTTTCCCCTCGCTGCATTGATGTAGTCGCCGCTCCCTCGCGGCGCGCGGATCATAGACCGGCACGGTCCTACAACGACCGCCGCGGCCAACTTCCAGAATCACGGGCATGACGGTGTTGCGCAGCGATATCCCCGCCCGCCTCGACCGCCTGCCGTGGTCGCGCTGGCATTGGCGCGTGGTGATCGCACTGGGCGTGGCCTGGGTGCTCGACGGGCTCGAAGTCACGCTCGTGGGCTCCATCGGCGCGGTGCTGGAACGGCCCGACACGCTCGGGCTCACGGCCGGCGAGATCGGCCTCTCGGGCTCGGTGTACGTGGCAGGTGCGGTGCTCGGCGCCCTGCTCTTCGGGCGGCTCACCGACCGGCTCGGACGCAAGAAGCTGTTTCTCGTCACGCTGGTGGTCTACACCATCGGCACGCTGGCCACCGCGTTCTCTCCCGACTTCGCCTTCTTCGCGCTGTGCCGCTTCGTCACGGGGCTTGGCATCGGCGGCGAATACGCGGCCATCAATTCGGCCATCGACGAGCTGATTCCGGCGCGCGTGCGCGGGCGCGTCAACCTCGCGATCAACGGCAGCTTCTGGATCGGCGCGGCGCTGGGCGCGGCGCTGAGCCTCGTGCTGCTCGACGCGCGCGTGATCGGCCCGGTGTGGGGCTGGCGCGCAGGCTTCGCGCTGGGCGCGGTGCTGGCTGTGGCGATCCTGCTGGTGCGGCGCCACGTACCCGAGAGCCCGCGCTGGCTGGTAGCGCACGGGCGGGCCGATGAAGCCAGGCGCATCGTCGAGCGAATCGAGGCCGAGGTCGAGGCGCAGCACGGACCGCTGCCCACGCCGCAAGGCCATGTGAACTACACGGCCGCGCGCCCCAACAGCCCGCCGATGCGGGAAGTGGCGCGCGTACTGCTCAGGCGCTACCCGCAGCGCAGCGTGGTCGCGCTGGCGCTGATGATCTCGCAGGCCTTCTTCTACAACGCGATCTTCTTCACCTATGCGCTGGTGCTCACGCGCTTCTATGGCGTACCCGAAGGCGACGTGGCGCTCTACATCTTTCCGTTCGCGCTGGGCAACGTGCTCGGGCCGCTGCTGCTGGGGCCGCTGTTCGACAGCGTGGGGCGGCGCCGGATGATCGCGCTGACCTATGTGCTCGCGGGCGTCGGCCTCGCGCTCACGGGCTGGGCTTTCATGATGGGCTGGCTGGATGCGCGCAGCCAGGCGCTTTGCTGGTCGGCGGTGTTCTTCCTGGCTTCGGCGGCGGCGAGCTCGGCGTATCTCACGGTGAGCGAGGTGTTTCCGCTCGAGATGCGGGCCATCGCCATCGCGATCTTCTATGCGGTCGGCATGGGCGCGGGCGGCTTCGCTGCGCCGCTGCTGTTCGGCCTGCTGATCGAGACCGGCAGCCGGGGTGCGGTGATGGTGGGCTACGGCATCGGGGCGGCGCTGGTCATCGTCGCGGGGCTGCTGGCCCTGCGCCATGCGGTCGACGCAGAGCGCAAGCCGCTGGAGGAGGTGGCACCGCCGCTGTCGTCCGAAGCCGGCGGCGAACGCTGACCATCAGTCTCTACAGCGCGCAGGTGCGAAAGCCGAAGAAGCCGTCGTCGCGATGAGGCAGCGCAAAGCCGCGGCGGCGCGGCGAACGCAGGCGCGCACGCGTCGCGAACGAAGCCCCGCGCAGCACGCGCGCGCGGCCGAAGGCTGCCGCAGGATCGAATTCGCCTCCCGCGCTCCACGGGTCGGGCCGGTAGCCCGGCCACGGCTGCAGGGTGCCCGCCGTCCATTCATGCACGTCGGCCCAACGGAAGCCGCGCCGCGCGGCCGTGTGCGCCGCGATCTCCCATTCGACCTCGGTCGCGATGCGACGTCCGGCCCAGCGTGCCCAGGCATCGGCCTCCCACCAGCTCAGGTGCACCGCACTGTGGTGGCCGGCCGCGCGCACCGTCGCGCCGAAGCGCTGCTGCAGCACCGAACCGCCGGTGCCGCTGCGTGCTCCGCCGATCTGTTCGACGTGGCGAGGCCCGCGTCGGCCCTCGGCCTGCGCAGCCAGCCAGCGCCAGCCTTCGCCGTGCCACAGCTCCTCGCGGTCGTAGCCGCCGTCATCGACGAATTCGATGTACTGGTTCCAGGTGACGGGCTGCGCGTCGATCTCGAACTCGGGCACGTCGACGCGATGCGCTCCTCGCTCCTGCGCAAAGGCGAAGCCGCTCTCGGGCATGCCCAGCTCCCAGCGCGTGGCCGGCAGCAGCAGCGGCTCGCGCGTGACGGCGATGGGCGCCTGCTCGAAGCCCAGCGGCAGCCCCAGCGTCTGCGCCATCACCACGAACTGCTCGCCGCGCAGGTCTTCGTGGAACAGCGCGAGGCGATAGAAATACAGGCCGGCATCGGTCTCGGCCGCGTTGTCGAGCAGCTCGAGAGTGCTCTCCAGCGTTTCGAGCAGGTAGGCCTTGGTCTGCGCGAGGTCCGGCAGGTCGGGTGTCCAGCGCCGCTGCGGCGCACTCTGCGCGGGATTCCACCAGCCGTCGGCACCAGGGTCGATGGCCGCAAGGCGCGTGGGCCGCACCGGGCAGTCGACCCCGAAAGCGCGCTGGGTGTTGCGCCCGATCCACCACTCGGCGAACCAGCCGATGTGGCCGGCCAGCCAGACCGGCGGCAGCACGCCCTCTTCCTCGAGCATCGGCGGCGCGGCAAGCGCCTCGGCGCCCAGCACCTGCTCGTACAGCGACAGCAGGTGCAGCGTGTGGTTGCGCGCATCGATCAGCGCCAGGGACAACAGCTCCCGGCCGGCGCGGCACATGTCAGGAGAATCGATCGAATGGGGCAGGCCCATGGCGCCCGAAGGCGTCGAAGGCGGAAGGCGCGAAGACATGGGCGATTATGGCGACCGGGGCGTCCCCCCACGTCCCGGACGAGACCCATATTCCGGGTAAACCCCGCCCCCCGCGTCAAGGCAATACAAAGGTTCACCGAGGTAACATCTCGGGCTTTGCGCAGCCCCCACCAGGGGCAGGCGTTTCACCTTTGGGCTTCGCGGGAGACACCCCCTTGTCTGCATTCCTCAAATTCGCGACCGGCATGGACTGGGTCAGCGAAAAGCTCGGCAAGATCGCCGGCTACGCCGTTCTGGCGGCCTCGCTGATTTCAGCCGGCAATGCGCTCATCCGCTACGGCCTGGACTTCAGCAAGAACTCCTGGCTCGAAATCCAGTGGTACCTTTTCGCAGCCACCGTGATGCTCGGGGCACCTGTTGTGCTGCGCTTCAACGAGCATGTGCGCGTGGACATCATCTATGGCAAGCTCAAGGGCCACGGCCCGGTGTATGTCGACCTGTTCGGCCTCATCTTCTTCCTGCTGCCGGTGATGGGCCTGTTCACCTACCTCACCTGGCCCTTCTTCTGGAACATGTGGGTCACGGGCGAGATGTCGGGCAACATCGGCGGCCTGGTCCGATGGCCCGCCGCGCTGCTGATGCCCGTGGGCTTCGCTGCGATGTTCCTGCAGGGCGTTGCGGAAATCATCAAGCGCATTGCCTACCTGCGCGGCCTGATCACGATGGACACGCACTACGAGAAGCCGGTGCAGTGACGAGCGCCCTGCGCCCCCTTCCGGCCTCGCCCTCTCCCGCACCGCAGGACAAGTAGAAATGCACATGGAAAATTTCGCCCCGATCATGTTCGCGGGGCTCGTGGTGATCATGCTGATCGGCTTCCCGGTCGCGTTCTCGCTCTCGGCCCTCGGCCTGATCTGCGGCTTCTTCGCCATCGAGATGGGCTGGTTTCCGGCCGGCTTCATGGCCAACCTGCCGCTGAACGTCTTCGGCATCCTGGCGAACGAAACGCTGCTCGCGATTCCGTTCTTCACCCTGATGGGAGCGGTACTGGAGAAATGCGGATTGGCCGAGGACATGCTCGACTCGATGGGCCAGCTCTTCGGCCCCGTGCGCGGCGGCCTCGGCTACTCGGTGATCATCGTGGGCTTCATCCTCGGCGCCATCACCGGCACGGTGGCCGGCCAGGTGATCGCCATGGCGATGATCTCGCTGCCAATCATGATGCGCTACGGCTACGACATGCGCTACTCGACCGGCGTGCTCGCCGCCTCGGGCACCATCACGCAGCTGGTGCCGCCCTCGCTGGTGCTGATCGTCATGGCCGACCAACTCGGCACCGACGTGGGCCAGATGTACAAGGGCGCCTGGGGTCCGTCGATCCTGCAGGTTCTGATCTTCGCGATCTACACCTTCATGGTCGGCCGCATCCGCCCGCACTTCGTGCCGGGCCTGCCAACCAGCGCGCGCACACTGAACGGCTGGGCGCTGTGGGGCAAGTGCCTGCGCGGCATCATTCCCTCGGCCATCCTGATCTTCGCGGTGCTCGGTTCGATGGGCGGCCTGCCGTTCATGGACAAGGCCATCGCCACGCCGACCGAGGCCGGTGCGATGGGCGCGGTGGGCTCGCTCATCCTCGCGCTGATCCATCGCCGCCTGAACTGGGAACTGCTGAAGGGCGCGATGGAAGGCACCATGCGCCTCACGGCGATGGTGGTGTTCATCCTGATCGGCTCGCGCGTGTTCTCGCTGGTGTTCCAGGGCGTCGACGGCGCCAAGTGGATCGAGCACATGCTGTCGGGCCTGCCGGGTGGCCAGGTGGGCTTCCTGATCGCGGTGAACTTCTTCGTCTTCTTCCTCGCGTTCTTCCTCGACTTCTTCGAGATCGCATTCATCATCCTGCCGCTGCTGGGCCCCGTGGCCCACAAGCTGGGCATCGACATGGTGTGGTTCGGCGTGCTGCTGTGCGTGAACATGCAGACCTCGTTCATGCACCCGCCGTTCGGCTTCGCGCTCTTCTACTTGCGGGGCATCGCGGACACGCTGTTCAAGAACGGGGCGCTGCCCAAGAAGGTGGACTCGCGCGACATCTATCTCGGCGCCGTGCCGTGGGTGCTGATGCAGCTGCTGCTGGTGGCCATCGTGATCTTCTTCCCGCAGACGGTCACCGTGTTCCTCGAGAAGGAAAAGGTCGTCGACATCGACAAGGTCAACCTCGACATGCCGGTGGACGAGCAGGCCAACTCGCCCGACAACAACAACGGCGTGAACATGGAAGACCCGTTCGGCAACGAGAAGAAGACGCCGGAAGAAACGCCGGCACCGCCGCCGGCTTCCGGCGAAGCCACCAAGCCGTGAGCATCGGCGACGGCAGCAGCAGCGCCCCGCTGGAGAGCCCGGCCTTCCCGCCGCTGCTGCGCACGCTGGCGGTGGTGCTGGTGGTCGACCTCTTCGCATTCGCGATCTGGAGCCTTCCGTCGCTGCGCGCGGCCGAGTGGACGACCGGCGCACTGGTGGTGATGGGCATCGCCGCGCTGTGCGTGGTGTGGGTCGGCTACTGGATCGTCTACAGCCGCACGCGGCTCGAAGGCGATGTGCTGGTGCAGACCTGGCTATGGGACAAGCGCGTGAGCGCGCAGGACGTGGCGCAGCTCAAGCTCGTGCACATCCGCATGCTCGAACGCGTGATCGCGCCGCGGCTGCTGGTGCGGCGGCGCATGGGCGGTATCACATGGTTCCATGCGTCGGACCCCGCGGTGCTGATCGCATTCGGCGAACGCGTTGCGCAGCGCACGATGCCTTCTCCAACGGCGCCTGAGGCGGGCGCACGGTAAGGCTGTTTCCTTCGTTCGGGGCGTGTGCCCAGGCCACCCGGTACTCCCCTCCGCGAATGTCCCCCGTCGGCGTGATCGCGCCCCGAACAGCGCTCCATCCGCCACAAATAAAAAAGCCCCGCCAGACCCGGCAGGGCTTCGAAGTGTTCGCCGACGAACCGCTTACAGCTTCTGCTGCTGCATGAAGCGGTCGAACGTGCCTTCCGTGTAGCGGAACCAGGCGTTCTGGTCAGCCAGGAATTTCGACCAGTCGCTGTAGATCTTCTTCCACTCGGGGTTGCTGTTGTTCAGGTCCGAGTAGATCTGCTGGGCCGACTTGAAGGCGGCGTTCATCACGTCCTGCGAGAACGGGCGCAGCTTGGTGCCCGAGCCTACGAGCTGCTTCAGCGCGATAGGGTTCTTGGCGTCGTACTTGGCCGTCATCGTGATGTTGGCGTGCGCGGCAGCAGCCTCGACGACCGCCTTGTAGTCGGCCGACAGGCCTTCCCATGCCTTGGTGTTGATGTAGAAGTCGAGCTCGGGGCCGCCTTCCCACCAGCCGGGGTAGTAGTAGAACGGGGCGATCTTGTTGAAGCCCAGCTTCTGGTCGTCGTACGGGCCGACCCATTCGAGGCCGTCCAGCGTGCCCTTTTCGAGCGCCGGGTACAGGTCGGCGCCGGGGATCGATTGCGGGATCACGCCGAAGGGCTCGAGCACCTTGCCTGCGAACGGGTTGGTGCGGAACTTCAGGCCCTTCAGGTCGGCAACCGACTTGATTTCCTTGCGGAACCAGCCGCCCATCTGCGCGCCTGTGTTGCCGCCCGGCAGGTTGATGATGTTGTACTTGGCGTAGAACGCACGCATCAGCTTCAGGCCGTTGCCTTCGTACATCCATGCGTTCTGCTGGCGGGTATTCATGCCGAAAGGCACGGCGCAGCCGAGGCAGAAGGTCGGGTCCTTGCCGTAGAAGTAGTACGGGGCCGTGTGGGCCATTTCGACCGAGGCGTTCTGCACGCCGTCGACCACGCCGAACGCGGGCATCAGCTCGCCACCCGCGTGCACGGAAATCTGGAACTTGCCGCCCGTCATGTCGCTGACGCTCTTCGCGAACACTTCGGCGGTGCCGAAGATGGTGTCCAGCGACTTGGGAAAACTCGACGCCAGGCGCCAGCGAACGGTGGCCTGCGCGTGAACCGCGGGTGCGATGCCGGCAGCCAGAACGCCCGCGATGCCGGCGTTTTTGATGAGGGAACGACGATCCATTGATAGCTCTCCGAGTTCTTGGAATAAAACAAAACGCGGCTTGTGGCCGCGTTGGGGACTGTGTAAGTCTTCTTGATTGTAAAAACGCGCTTACAGGGCTCGGCGGGGGTTTACCCTGCGCCCGAAATGAAGCGCTCGCGGATCGAGGCTTCGATGCCGGGCGCGTCGAGCCCGATGCTCGCCAGCAGCTTCGCCGGATCGCCGTGTTCGATGAAGCGGTCGGGCAAGCCGAGCTGCAGCACCGGCTTCTGGATGTTGGCAGCCTGCAGCGCCTCGAGCACCGCACTGCCCGCGCCGCCCATGGTGGCGCCCTCTTCCAGCGTGACGATGGCGTCGTGCGTGCCCGCGACCTTCAGCAGCAGTTCGACATCGAGCGGCTTGGCCCAGCGCATGTTGACCACCGTGGCGTCGAGCGGCTCGGCCGCAGCAAGCGCGGGATACAGCAGCGTGCCGAACGCGAGGATGGCGATGCGCCTGCCTTCGCGGCGGATCTCGCCCTTGCCGAAGGGCAAGGCCTCGAGCGTGAGATGCGGCGCAGCGCCGGCGCCCGCTCCGCGCGGATAGCGCACGGCCACCGGATGGTTCTGCTCGTAGGCGCTGGTCAGCAGCTGGCGGCATTCGCGCTCGTCGGCCGGGCAGGCAATGCTCATGTTCGGAATGCAGCGCAGGAACGGAATGTCGTACGCGCCCGCGTGCGTGGCGCCGTCCGCGCCCACGAGGCCCGCGCGGTCGAGCGCGAACACCACCGGCAGGTTCTGGATCGCCACGTCGTGGATCAGCTGGTCGTACGCGCGCTGCAGGAAGGTCGAGTAGATCGCGACCACAGGCTTGAGCCCCTCGCAGGCCAGGCCGGCCGCGAAGGTCACGGCGTGCTGTTCGGCGATGCCGACGTCGTAGTAGCGGTCGGGGAAGCGCTTCTCGAACTCCACGAGTCCCGAGCCTTCGCGCATCGCGGGCGTGATGCCCACCAGCCGGCCATCGGCGGCGGCGGTGTCGCACAGCCACTGGCCGAACACCTGGGTGAATGTCTGCTTCACCACCGCAGCGGACTTGACCAGCCCCACCTGCGGATCGAACTTGCCGGGGCCGTGGTAGGCGACAGGATCGGCCTCCGCGAGCTTGTAGCCCTGCCCCTTCTTCGTGACCACGTGCAGAAACTGCGGGCCCTCGAGGTGCTTGAGGTTCTCGAGCGTGGGCACCAGCGAGTCGAGGTCGTGGCCGTCGATCGGGCCCACGTAGTTGAAGCCGAACTGCTCGAACAGAGTGGCCGGCACGACCATGCCCTTGGCATGCTGCTCCAGCCGCTTGGCCAGCTCGAACAGCGGCGGCGCGTTGCGCAGCACGCTCTTGCCGACGCTCTTGGCCGCGGCGTAGAAGTTGCCGCTCATCAGCTGCGCGAGGTAGCGGTTGAGCGCGCCCACGGGCGGGCTGATCGACATGTCGTTGTCGTTCAGGATGACGAGCAGCTTGCAGTCGCACACGCCCGCGTTGTTCAGCGCCTCGAAGGCCATGCCGGCCGTGAGCGCGCCGTCGCCGATGATGGCCACGGCATGGCGGTCTTCGCCCTTCTGCTTGGCGGCCATGGCCATGCCGAGCGCGGCCGAGATGCTGGTCGACGAATGGGCGGTGCCGAAGGTGTCGTACTCGCTCTCGGTGCGCTGAGGAAAGCCCGAGATGCCGCCGATCTGCCTGAGCGTAGGCATGCGCTCACGCCGGCCCGTGAGGATCTTGTGCGGATAGGTCTGGTGGCCCACGTCCCACACCAGCCGGTCGTGCGGCGTGTTGAACACGTGGTGCAGCGCGACGGTGAGTTCGACCGTGCCGAGGTTGGAGCTCAGGTGGCCGCCGGTGCGCGAGACGTTGTCGAGCACGCAGGCGCGCACCTCGTCGGACAGTTGGCGCAGCTGGGCCCGGTCGTATTTGCGGATCGGCGAGGGGTCGTGGAGTGTGGGAAGCAGCGGAGCCATGGGAAGGTTTGTACTTTTCTCTCAGCGATCGCGATCGACCACCATGTGGGCCAAAGCGCGCAGCGCTGCGGTGTCGGGCAGGCCGCTGCGGGCCAGCGCGGCCAGCGCGTCGGCCAGCAGCTGGCGGGCCTGGGCGCGCGCGCCGTCGAGGCCCAGAAGGGACACGTAGGTGGGCTTGTCGGCAGCGGCATCCTTGCCGGCGGTCTTGCCCAGGGTGTGCGAGTCGGCCGTGACGTCGAGGATGTCGTCGACCACCTGGAACGCCAGGCCGATGGCCGCGCCATAGTCGCGCAACGCGGCCAGTGCCGAGCCGGCGAGGGAGCCGCAGGCAGCACCCATCTCGACGCTGCCCTGCAGCAGCGCGCCGGTCTTCAGGCGGTGCATTTCGCGCAGCTGTGCTTCATTCAATGCAATGCCGACGCTCGCCAGGTCGATGGCCTGGCCGCCGGCCATGCCCTGGCTGCCCGCGGCCCGGGCAAGCAGTCGGCACAGCTGGGCCTGGGTGGCAGCGGGAATCTCGTCGCCGTCGGGCGTGAGCAGTTCGAAGGCCAGGGCCTGCAGCGCATCGCCGGCCAGCAGGGCATCGGCCTCGCCGAATTTCACGTGCACGGTGGGCTTGCCGCGGCGCAGCACGTCGTTGTCCATGCACGGCAAGTCGTCGTGCACCAGCGAATAGGCGTGGATCAGCTCGGTGGCGCAGGCCGCGCGCAGGGCAGCGGCCTGGTTGCCGCCGACGGCCTCGCTGGCCGCGAGCACCAGCAAGGGCCGCAGGCGCTTGCCGCCATCGAGTACGGCGTAGCGCATGGCATCGCCCAGCAGTACGGGCGCATCGACGCCGACCCAGCGCGACAAGGCCGCCTCGACGTTCGCCAGATGGGGGTCGCTCCAGCCGGCGAGCGTGCGGGCGTCCCAATGGCTGGAATTCAGCGCGGCGGCGCTCATTCAGGCGTCCAGACCTTGAGGCTGCCCGAATCGAGCACCTTGATCTGGTCTTCGACCGCCTGCAGCTTGTCGCGGCAGAAAGCGAGCAGCGCCGCACCTCGCTGGTAGCTCACGAGCAGCTGGTCGAGGGGCAGCTGGCCCGATTCGAGTTCCGCCACCAGTTGCTCCAGTTCCTGGAGTCCGGCTTCGTAACTGGCAGGCAGCGGGCCGGTATCGGGCGTTGCCGCCGGGCTGGACGAGGAAGGGGGAGGCACCTTGGGCATGCAAGCGAAACGTGGGTGAAACCGGGCATTTTAGGACTGGGAGCAGAACAACCGTGCGGCCGTCCCTCCAGACGAGCCGCGCCCACCCTCGAGCGGTGCCCGATTGCACGCGGCCAAGCCGGGTGAAGAGCCGGGGGACAAAAAATGCCCCCCGGGTACAATGCGAACTTCTCTCGTTGGCGACGTCAACACACTCTTCGGGCCGTCGAGCCTCCCGGACGGCGCCTTTCCGTTCTTTCCTTTTTTTCTCCCTGTGGGGAGCTTGGTCAGGTCCTCCATGTCTGATTTAAGTCTTCAACTGCAGCAGGCCGCGAGCCAACTTCCAGTTTCCGCGTATTTCGACGAGGCACTCTATGCCCGCGAAATGCAGAACCTTTTTTCGCGAGGGCCCCGCTATGTCGGCCATCGCCTGGCCGTGCCCGAAATGGGCGACTTCCACACCTTGCCGCAGGAGCACCAGGGCCGTGCGCTGGTTCACACACCCAAGGGCGTGGAGCTGATCTCCAACGTCTGCCGCCACCGCCAGGCCCTGATCCTCCAGGGCCGGGGCCGGCTCGACAACCAGGCCGGCGGCAACATCGTCTGCCCGCTGCACCGCTGGACCTACGCCGCAAGCGATTCGCGCACCACCGGCACGCTGATCGGCGCCCCGCATTTCGAGCAGGACCCCTGCCTGAACCTGCACAACTACCCGCTGACCGAATGGAACGGCCTTCTGTTCGAGAAGAACCCGGATGGCTCAGGCCCTGACGTGGCGGCTGACATGGCCGGCCTCGGGCCGCAGGCCGATCTCGATTTCAGCGGCTATGCGCTCGACCGCGTCGAACTGCACGAGTGCAACTACAACTGGAAGACCTTCATCGAGGTCTACCTCGAGGACTACCACGTTGGCCCGTTCCATCCGGGACTGGGCAGCTTCGTCACCTGCGACGACCTGCGCTGGGAGTTCAAGCCCCGCTATTCGGTGCAGACGGTGGGCGTGGCCAACCGCCTGGGCCGCGCGGGCAGCCCGATCTACCAGAAGTGGCAGGAGCAGCTGCTCAAGTACCGCGACGGCAAGCCGCCGAAGTACGGCGCCATCTGGCTCACCTACTACCCGCATGTGATGGTCGAGTGGTATCCGCACGTGCTCACGGTGTCTACCCTGCACCCGGTGAGCCCGACGAAGACGCTCAACATGGTCGAATTCTTCTATCCCGAGGAAATCGTCGCGTTCGAGCGCGAGTTCGTCGAAGCCCAGCAGGCCGCCTACATGGAAACCTGCGTGGAAGACGACGAGATCGCCGAGCGCATGGACGCCGGCCGCCGCGCGCTGATGCTGCGCGGCGACAACGAAACGGGCCCTTACCAGAGCCCGATGGAAGACGGCATGCAGCAGTTCCACGAGTGGTATCGCAGCGCGATGCAGAACGCCTGAGTCGATGACAGCCGCATCGACGGGTGTGATGGAAACACCGCGGAACCGGCTTTGCCGGGCCGCTGGTGTTGCCCCCGGTGAGGGGGTAGGAGAAGCGACACGAAGTGCGCGAAGCCTGGGGGAGAGTAGATAGTGCAAGCGCTCTGGATGGTGCTCGGCGCCTTTTTGTTCGCCACGATGAGCGTGGTCGTCAAGGTGGCCTCGGCGTGGTTCAACAGCGGTGAGATGGTGCTGGGCCGCGGCCTCATCGGCATCGTCTTCCTCTGGCTCCTGGCCCGCAACCGCGGCGTCTCCCTGGCCACCCGCTACCCCGGCATGCACGCCTGGCGCAGCACCATCGGCGTGGTCTCGCTGGGCGCGTGGTTCTATGCCATCGCCCACATGCCGCTGGCCACCGCCGTCACGCTCAACTACATGAGCAGCGTGTGGGTCGCGGCCTTCCTCGTCGGCGGTTCGCTGCTGGCGTGGGTGCCGGTGCCCGGGCGCGACGGCCGCGTGGAACGCCCGCCGCTGCAGGGCGCGCTGGTGCTGACCGTGCTGGCGGGTTTCGCGGGCGTGGTGCTGATGCTCAAGCCCAGCGTCAACGCCAACGAAGGCTTCGCGGGCATGCTGGGCCTGCTGTCGGGCCTCACGGCCGCCTTTGCCTACATGCAGGTGGTGGCGCTGTCGCGCATCGGCGAGCCCGAACTTCGCACGGTCTTCTACTTCGCGGTGGGCTCGGCCGTGGCCGGTGGCATTGCCACGGCGACCACCGGGTTTTCGGACGGCGGTGCATGGACGTGGCAGCATGCGCTGTGGCTGCTGCCCATTGGCTTGCTGGCCGCCCTCGGACAACTCTGCATGACCCGCGCCTACGCAACCGCCAAGACCGCAGCCGGTACGCTGGTGGTGGCCAACCTGCAGTATTCGGGCATCGTGTTTGCTGCGTTCTACAGCGTGGTGCTGTTCAACGACCGCATCGATGCCACCGGCTGGGCCGGGATGGCGCTCATCATCGCGAGCGGCATTGCTGCAACCGTGTTGCGACAGCGGGCGGTGCCCAAGGCGCCGGCCGAAGAGCACTGAACGACATAAATACATTCTCGATTTCGAAGGAGCACACGCCATGTACACCACCCTCATCTCCGTCGAACAACTCCAGCAATTGCAAGCGGGCGACACGCCCTTGATGGTGTTCGACTGCAGCTTCGACCTCATGAAGCCCGAAGCGGGCGCACAGCAGTACGCCGCCGCCCACATTCCGGGCGCCCTGTACGCCAACCTCGACACCGACCTCAGCGCCAGGCACGGCGTCCCGGGTGCACACGGCGAGGTGGTGGTGGCGCAGGAAGACGGCGTGCCCGCATCGGGCGGGCGCCACCCGCTGCCCAGCCGCGAAAAGTTCGCGGCGTGGCTGTCGAGCATCGGCTTCGCCAACGGCATGCAGGCCGTGGTGTACGACCGCAACGGCGCCAACTACTGTGGCCGCCTGTGGTGGATGCTCAAGTGGATGGGCCACGAGGCTGTGGCCGTGCTCGACGGCGGCCTGCAGGCCTGGCAGGCCGCGGGCGGCGAAGTCACCGACCGCGAGGAGCCCGCGCGCTTCCAGTCGAACTTCGTCGCGGGCGAGCCCATCGCGAAGCTCGTGACCACCGACACCGTGGTGCGCCGGCTCGGCCAGCCTGACCAGAACCTGATCGATGCACGCGCTGGCGCACGTTACCGCGGCGAGGTGGAACCTCTGGACCCGATTGCCGGTCACATCCCCGGGGCCCTCAACCGGCCCTTCGCCGACAACCTCGGCCCCGACGGCAAATTCAAGCCGGCATCGCAATTGCGTGCCGAGTTCGAAGCGCTGCTCGCGGGACGCGAAGCGGCGACCGTCGTCCACCATTGCGGCAGCGGCGTGAGCGCCGTGCCGAATCTGCTCGCCATGCAGATCGCGGGGTTCGGGACGACCGCGCTCTATGCCGGCAGCTGGAGCGAATGGAGCAACACGCCGGGGCTGCCGACCCGGCAAGGCGCTGAACCATGACATTGATGACGACGAGTCGACCATTCCGGAGCTTCCAACGCACCGCGGGACTCGCAATCGCCGCCGCGCTCTTCGCGGCGGCCCCGTTCCTCCCGGCACAGGCCCAGCAGCAGCACGCCCACGTGCACGGCCAGCTCAAGCTCGACGTGGCCGTCGACGGCCCCACGGTGGTGATCGACATGGAGTCGCCCCTGGACAACATCATCGGCTTCGAACGCGCACCCAAGACCGATGCCGAGAAGAAGCTCGTCGAAGAGGCCGTCGCCCAGTTGCGTGCGGCCGACAAGCTCTTCATCGTCGACCCCGCCGCCAACTGCAAGCTCGGACCAGTCGACCTGCGCTCAGGCGCGCTGGGCCTGGGCAACCCCGACCCCGCCGAGCCCGTCGGCCACGCCGACCTCGACGCCACCTTCTCCTTCAACTGCACCAACGCGGCCGCCGCGAAGTTCATCGACCTCAACCTGTTCGGTGCATTCAAAGGCTTGCGCCAGATCGACTCGCAGATTGCCACGGCGCAGGGACAGTTCAAGCGCCAGCTGAAGCGCCCTGCCGGTGCGCAAGCCGCCCAGCCCGTCCGCCTGAGCTGGGGCAAGTAAGGCTGTGAGTACCTCCCTGCAGGCCGAGCCGTCGCCCTTGCGCGTCGTGCTCGCAGCCGAAGCATTGCGCTTCGCATGGCCCCGCGTGAAGAAACCGTGCATCGACATCGAGGCCTTTCGCATCACCGCGGGCGAATCGGTGTTCCTGCACGGCCCGAGCGGCTGCGGCAAGAGCACGCTGCTGTCGCTGCTGGCCGGCGTGCTGGTGGCCGACGAAGGCCGGGTCACGCTGCTCGGGCACGACTGGTCGAAGCTCTCGGGCGCCGCACGCGACCGCAGCCGCGTGGCCCATGTGGGCTACATCTTCCAGCAGTTCAACCTGCTGCCGTACCTGAGCGTGATCGACAACGTGCTGCTGCCCTGCCGCTTCTCGCAGCGGCGCGAGGCGAATGCATCGCGCAACGGCAGCTCGCGCGACGAGGCCGAGCACCTGCTCGACCAGATGGGCCTCGACCGCAACCTGTGGAAGCGCCAGGCCGTTCAGCTGTCGGTCGGGCAGCAGCAGCGCGTGGCCGCCGCGCGCGCACTCATCGGCCAGCCCGAGGTGGTGATTGCCGACGAGCCCACCTCCGCGCTCGACGAAGACCGGCGCGAAGCCTTCCTCGACGTGCTGCTGACGGCCTGCGCCGAGCACCACAGCGCGCTGGTGTTCGTGAGCCACGACCAGCGCATCGCGCAGCGCTTCGCGCGGCATGTGCTGCTGCCCGAGATCAACCGTGCGGCCACCAGCGCGATGGCGGTGGACGCATGAAGGCACTCTTCTCCATTGCATGGCACAGCGCCTGGAACCGGCGCTTCACGCTCGCGCTCACCGTGTTCTCGATCGCACTGTCGACCTTTCTTCTTCTGGGTGTCGAACGCATCCGCACCGAGCTGCGCGAGAACTTCTCATCGTCCGTCTCGGGCACCGACCTGATCGTGGGCGCGCGCACCGGCTCGACGCAGTTGCTGCTGTACTCGGTGTTCCGCATCGGCGCGGCCACCAACAACATCTCGTGGAAGAGCGTGCAGGCCCTGTCCGCGCACCCGGGTGTCGACTGGGTGGTGCCGCTGTCGCTCGGCGATTCGCACCGCGGCTTCGCGGTGCTGGCCACGTCCACCGACTACTTCACGCACTTCCGCTACGGCGACAGGCAGACGCTGAAGCTGCGCGAAGGCAAGCCCTTCAGCGAGCTGTTCGATGCGGTGGTGGGCGCCGAAGTGGCCGACAAGCTCGGCTACCACGTGGGCCAGAAGATCACCCTCGCCCACGGCAGCGGCGAACTCAACGTGGCCGAGCATGCGGACAAGCCCTTCACCGTGGTGGGCGTGCTCGCGCGCACCGGCACGCCGGTCGACCGCACGGTGCACATCGGCCTCGCCGCGATGGAGGCCATCCACCTCGAATGGGTGGGCGGCGCGCCGATGCCGGGCGTGCACATTCCGGCCGAGCAGGTGCGCAAGTTCGACCTCACGCCCAAGAACGTGACGGCCGCGCTGGTGGGCCTGAAGAACCGCGCCGCGGTGTTCGGCGTGCAGCGATGGATCTCGACCTATACCGGCGAACCGCTGATGGCCATCCTGCCCGGCGTGGCGCTCGACGAGTTGTGGAGCGTGATCGGCATCGGCGAGAACGCGCTGCTGCTGATGTCCGCGCTGGTCGCGCTGGTCAGCCTCGCGGGGCTGGTCTCGGTGGTGATGGCCGGCCTCAACGAACGCCGCCGCGAACTCGCCGTGCTGCGCGCCGTGGGCGCTGGCCTGCGCCATGTGCTGGCGCTGCTCGCGCTCGAAGGCGCGATGGTCACCGTGCTCGGCGTGGCCTTCGGCGTGGTGATGGCTGTGCTGGGCATCACCCTGCTCTCGCCATGGCTGCAGTCGCAGTTCGGACTGACACTGAGCCTCTCGGAACCTACACTGAACGAATGGCTGCTGATGGCAAGCCTGCTGGCGGCCGGATGGCTGGCAAGCCTCTTGCCCGGCATCCGCGCCTACCGCCTCTCCCTTGCCGACGGCCTCTCACCGAGAATTTGAATCATGCCCATCGCACACACGACGTCCAAAAGCAAAGCTTTCATCCGGCTTTCGATGCTGCTCGCAGGCACCGGCCTTGCCGCCGCCGCCTGGGCCGTGGAGCCTGCACCCAAGGACACCACCGCCACCAACCCGCTGGGTGGCAAGGCAACGCCAGCCGCGCCCAAGGCCGTGCCGGGCCAGCCGCGCCAGATCACCTGGGAAGAACTGGTGCCCAAGGACTGGGACCCGGCGAAGGAATTCAAGGGCATGGACCTGAGCGCGCTCGACGACGGCGACCCGCGCGCCAACGAGATGCTCATGAAGATGCAGGAGGTGTCGAACAACGCGCCGACCAATCCCGCGATGAACGGCACCGAAGTCAGGATCCCCGGCTTCATCGTGCCGCTCGAGGAAGCCAAGGGCGAAGTCACCGAGTTCCTGCTGGTGCCTTACTTCGGCGCCTGCATCCACACGCCGCCGCCGCCGGCCAACCAGATCCTGCACGTGGTGCCGCAGAAGGGCGCCAAGTTCCGCGCCATGGACACGGTATGGGTCACCGGCAAGCTGCAGACCCTGCGCAACGATTCGATGATGGGCGTGAGCGGCTATCACGTGAGTGCCACCAGCGTCACCAAGTACACGGGCGGCGCCAAGTAGCCGCAGCAAGGCAGCGGCCTCCTGGCCGTGTGGTTCTGCGCCGACAGGCTTGACCGCGCAGAACCGACACAGACCGTTGCATCCGGGGCGCAGGCTTTGTCATCGCCTGCCGCCGCGCACCGTTGAAAGAGTTCCGGGCCGACGCCGGCGCCCACATGGAACTCCAGATGACAAAAACCCATCGCCCAACGGTCCCGCGCCTCCTGACGATTTCGGTGTGCATCGGCGCACTCGCCATCGCAGGCTGCGACAAGCCAACCAGCACGCCAACCGCCGCCGTCGACCCCGCCGCATCGTCCATTCCCGCGCCGTCGGTGCCGCAGAACAACGCGCCTGCAGCCGTGCCAGTGGCCTATGTGCCACCCTCGGCCGACCAGCTCTACCAGATGGTCGCGCCCATTGCGCTGTACCCCGACAAGCTGGTCGCGCAGATCCTGGCCGGCGCCACCTACCCCGAGCAGATCACCGCCGCGCACGACTGGCTCGCGCAGAACCGCGGCCTCAAGGCCGGACCGCTGGCCGATGCAGCCAACCAGCAGCCCTGGGACCCTAGCGTGAAGTCGCTCACCGCCTTCCGCAGCGTGGTCGACCAGATGGCCGCCAACATCCCGTGGACCGAGTCGCTGGGCAAGGCCTACTACAACGACCCGACCGACGTGATGAACGCGATCCAGGTCATGCGGCAACGCGCGGCCAAGGCCGGCCGGCTCAAGAACAACGACAAGCTGCGCGTGGTCAGCGCGGCGACGCCCCAGAACTACGCGCCCGCGCCCGATTCACAAGCCGCGTACTACAGCGGCCCCGCGGTGATCGAACCGCCGCCGCAATACATCACCATCGAGCCCGTGCAGCCCGACGTGGTGTATGTGCCGGCCTATGACCCGCAGGTGATCTACGGCACGCCGCAGCCGGTGTACCCCGGCTATGCGTATGCGCCGCCGGTCGAGGTGGCGCCGGGCTACAGCCAGGGCCAGATGATTACGGCCGGCGTGCTCGCGTTCGGCGCTGGCGTGGTGGTCGGTGCCGCGCTGGAGCGGCACGACTGGGGCTGGCATTCGTGGAACGTGAACTGGGGCGCGCCGGGTTGGCGCGTCCGAGACCGTGGCGCCCCCCCGCCCCCGGCCTACCGCCCGGCCGTGGTCTACAACAACAACACCTACATCTCGCGCTCGACCACGGTGGTCAACAACGTGAACGACGTGCGCACCGTCTACAACAACAACGGCGGCGCACCGCGCGGGCTGCCGGCCGGCGCCGCGGCACCCAACTTCGCGGCCGCTCCGGGCTTCGCGCCGCCGCAGCAACAGCAGATGCAGCAGCAAGCCGCGCTGGCCCAGCAGCAACAACAGCAGGCCCGCCAGCAGGAGGCCCTGCTTCGCCAGCAGCAGATGCAGCAACAGGCGCAACAACAACAGGCGCAGCAGCTTCACGCGCAGCAACAGCAGCAGGACCAATTGCGTCGACAACAAGCGCAGCAGGCAGAACAACAGGCGCATCAGCAGCAGCACCCGCCGGCGCGCCTCGCGGGCCAACCGCCGGGAGCACAGCAGCAGCAGCAACAGGCGCAGTTGGAGCAGTCAAGACGCCAGCAGATGCAGCAACAACAGCAGGCACAACAGCAAGCGCGAGCGCAGCAGCAGGCCCAGTTGCAGCAACAGCAACAACAGGCACAGGTCCAGCACCAACGGGAGCAGCAGCAACAACAGGCGCAGAACCAGGTGCGCCAGCAGCAGGCACAGATGGAGCAAATGCGTCAGCAGCAGGCGCACCAGCAACAGCTGCAACAACAGGCGCAGGTCCAGCACCAACGGGAACAGCAGCAACAACAGGCGCAGAACCAAGCACGCCAGCAGCAGCAGGCACAGATGGAGCAAATGCGTCAGCAGCAGGCGCACCAGCAACAGCTGCAACAGCAGCAACAACAGGCCCAGATCCAGCACCAACGGGAACAGCAGCAACAGGCGCAGAACCAAGCGCGCCAGCAGCAGCAGGCACAGATGGAGCAGATGCGCCAGCAACAGGCGCAACAGCAAGCCGCGCACCAGCAACAGCAGCAACAGGCGATGCAGATGCAACAGCAACGCCAACAACAACAGGCGCAGCAACAGCAGGCAGCGCAGCAGCACGCCCAGCAACAGGCGCAACAGCAACAACAGCGCGTGGCCGCGGCGGCAGCAGCAGCAGCAGCCCATCGCCCGCCCCGTCACGGCGAACCAGGGCAGCCGCAAGAGCGTCCCTGAGCGGCGAGCCGGCTAACGCATGCCGGCTCTTTTCAGAACCTGTCAGTTCTTGCCGATTTCGGTCAGCAGCCGCGTGACGAGGTAGATGCGCGGCACGATCGAATCGACTTCGATGTACTCGTCGCGTGCGTGATAGCCGAAGCCCGCGAGGCCGAAGCTCTCGACCACCGTTGCCTTGCCCGAACGGCCCGCGTAGCCCGCATCGGTGCCGCCGCCGGTCATCGGCATCAGCGCGAGCTCGCGGTCGATTTCCTTGTAGATGGCCTGCGCCTTCTCGGCCAGCGCGCGGCCCTTGTCCCCCGCGATGAAGGCCGGGCGGCCCACTTCCACCTTCACCGTGGTCTCGGTGTCGGGAATCAGCTTGCCGGCGGCGATCTTGGCCTGCAGCGCTTCGTTGAGCTTCTTCTCGGCGCCCGGCTGCGTGATGCGGATGTCGCCCAGCGCCTGAGCCTTCTCGGTGATCTGGTTGATGGGGCCGGTGGCGCGTGCCACGGTCCAATTGAGCGTCACGCCGGGAATGTCCTTGGCGAGGTCCCTGGTCTGCAGCATCTGGTACGACAGTTCGTACAGCGCGTTGCGGCCCAGTTCGGGCGCGGCACCGGCATGCGCGGCGCGCCCCTTCACCTCCATCGTTGCCTGTGCGATGCCGGCCGCGCCCAGGAGCAGCGACTCGCCCTTGGCCACCGATTTCGCCACCGTCGGTTCGAAAGACAGCACCGTGTCGTGCTGGTCGGCCATGGTGGCGATCAGTTCGCCGGAGCCGACCGAGCCCACTTCCTCGTCGGGATTCATCAGCACGGTGAGCGTGTCGTAGTCGCGCCAGCCGGCGTCGGCCAGGATCTTCAGCGACGCCAGTATCACCGCGAGGCCGCCCTTGTCGTCGGCGATGCCGGGGCCGTAGATGCGGTTGCCGTCGACCTTGTAGGGCTGGCTGTTCAGGATGCCGGGCGCGTACACCGTGTCCATGTGACCCTGCAGCATGATCTTGCGCTTGCCCGTGCCCTTGAGGGTGCCGATGACGAGGTCGGCGCCCGCGCCGGCCGTGGCCTTGCGGCGCTCGGTCTTGAAGCCGGCGGCCTTCAACCGCCCTTCTACCACGTCAGCCATCTTGAGCAGGCCCTCGACGTTGAGGCTGCCCGAATCGATCAGCACCATCTCCTTGAGGTTGTCGATCACGGCGGGCTGCGCCTTCTCGGCGGCGGCGAGCATAGCGGGGCAAGGCGCCGGCCGCGCGCAAATCGGAGACACCCGGCGCCGTGCGAGAACGCTGCTCAGCGCTTGGCGCGAGCCGCGGTCTTCTTCGCGGCCCTGGTCTTGCGAGGCGCCTTCAACGCAGGCGCCTCGCGCGCAGATTGCATGTGCCCGCTCTCGCCGATGGTCATGCCCACGATGCGCGCAAGCTGGCGGCTCACGCTGATGTAGGCGTGGCCCAGGCGGCTGTCGAAGTACAGCGAGTCGCCCTTGGCCATGCGCACCACCTCGCCGTTGTCGAAGTGCACCTCGATCTCGCCCGACAGCACATAGGCGAACTCCTCGCCGCCGTGCCGCACGAAGTCTTCCGGGCCGTGGATCTTTCGCGCATGCACCGTGCCGACGATGGGGCTCATCTGCTTGCCCGCCGCGGTGGTGCCGAGGAACTCGTAGGCGATGGAAAGCCCCTTGTAGACCACGCCCTTGCCCGCGCGCGTGACCACCGGCCCGTCGAGCTGCGCGGGCTTGACGCCGGCGCCCGCGAACATGGCGTTCATGTCCATCTCCAGCGCGCGGCCCAGCGCCGTGAAGTTCTCGTAGCCCAGCGCGAGCTGGCCGCGCTCGGCGCGCGAGATGGTGGTGATCGACACGCCCGAGCGCTCCGCGAGCTGCGCCAGCGTCCAGCCGAAGCGCTTGCGCGCGGTGCGCAGGCGGTTGCCGAAGGTGGCGCGGTCCAGCGTGGGCGGCTCGTCCCCGGGCTTCGCTCCCGTCTTGGTCCCTGTGTGTGGATTCACGCTTGGCTTTCTCCTGTGGTGCCGGAGATTCTGCCAGCCGGGGCGCGCGCCATCCATGCCAACCCGCGTGACGCAGGCGCGAAAGTTGCGTATACGCAAATTGCGTGAACGCAAATTTCACCAGCACGGTGCATCATGGTTTCCCCTTGGCATCTCTGAATTAATTTGCGTATCCGCAAAATTCTTCCTACACTTTTCGTCGATGACTTCCAGCACTGCAGAGCCCATCGTGGCTGACTTCCTCGTGATCGGCGGCGGCATCGCCGGGGCCTCGGTGGCCCACTGGCTCGCGCCGCACGCCCGCGTGATCCTTCTCGAACGCGAATCGCAACCCGGCTACCACTCCACCGGCCGCTCCGCCGCCCTCTTCATGGAAAGCTACGGCACCGCGCAGGTGCGTGCCCTCACCATGGCGAGCCGGGCCTTCCTCGAACACCCGCCCGAAGGCTTCAGCGAGCACCCGCTGCTCACGCCCCGCGGCGCGATGATGGTCGCGGGCGCCGACCACATGGCCGAGCTCGAAGCCCACTGGCAGGTGCTGCGCGACATGAACACCGGCGCCTCGCGCCTGAGCGGCGAAGAGGCGCGCGAGATGGTGCCGGCCTTGCGCCCCGAGCAGGTGCAAGGCGCCGTCTACGAGCCTGATGCGTCCGACATGGACGTGCACGCCATCCACCAGGGCTATCTGCGCGGCATGCGGCGCGCGGGCGGCAAGCTGGTGTGCGATGCGGGCGTGACGGCCATTCAACGTGTGGGCGACCGCTGGCGCGTGGAAGCCGGCGGCGCGATGTACGAAGCGCCCGTGGTGCTCAACGCGGCCGGTGCATGGGTCGACACCATCGCGCGCATGGCCGGCGTGCCGCCGCTGGGCATCGAGCCGCGCCGGCGCTCGGCGTTCATCTTCGCGCCACCCGATGGCCAGAGCGTGGCTCACTGGCCGATGGTGTTCGGCGCCGACGAGGGCTGGTACATCAAGCCCGACGCCGGCATGCTGCTCGGCTCCCCGGCCAATGCCGATCCGGTCGAGCCGCAGGACGTGCAGCCGGAGGAGATGGACATCGCCATCGCCATGCATCGCATCGAGGAAGCGACCACCCTCGCCATCCGCCGCCCCACGCGCACCTGGGCCGGCCTGCGTTCCTTCGTGGCCGACGGCGATCTCGTCGGCGGCTTCGAACCCGGCGTGCCCGGCTTCTTCTGGGTGGCCGCGCAGGGCGGCTACGGCATCCAGACATCGGCCGCCATGGGCGAGGCCTGCGCCGCGCTGGCGCGCGGGCTGCCGCTGCCCGAGCGCATCGCCTCCTTCGGGCTCACGGCGGAAATGCTGGGCCCGCAGCGGCTGCGCGCGGCCGCGGGCTGAGCCCGACCCGCCTCCGACAACAAACCCACCCCACGAGGTCCGACCATGCGCGTCTTCAGTGCTTCCCTTGCCACCGAAACCAACACCTTCGGTCCGATGCCGACAGGCCTCGCCTCCTTCAAGGACCGTGGCTACTTCCCCGCCGGCAAGCACCCCGAGGCGATGACGCTGTTCTCGGGCCCGCTGTGGGCCGCACGCATGCGCGGCGCCGACAAGGGCTGGACGCTGTTCGAAGGCATGGTGGCCGGCGCGCAGCCCAGCGGCACGACCACGCGCCACGCCTATGAGACGCTGCGCGACGAGCTGCTCGACGACCTGCGCGCGGTGCTGCCGGTCGACATGGTGCTGCTCGGCCTGCACGGCGCGATGGTGGCCGACGGCTACGACGACTGCGAGGGCGACCTGCTGGCGCGCGTGCGGCAGATCGTCGGCCCCGACGTGGTGATCGGCGCGGAGCTCGACCCGCACAACCACCTCACGCGGGAGATGATCTCCAACGCGAACGTGATGATCTCCTTCAAGGAGTACCCGCACACCGACGTACTCGAGCGCGGGCTGGAGCTGGTCGACATCTGCGCCGCCACGGTCGAGGGCAAGGTGCGGCCGGTGCCCGCGGTGGTCGACTGCGACATGATCGTCACCGTCCACACCTCGCGCCAGCCGGCGCGCGGCTTCGTCGAGCGCATGCAGTCGCTCGAGGGCAAGAACGGCGTGCTCTCGGTCTCGCTCACGCACGGCTTTTCGTGGGGCGACGTGCCCGAGATGGGCACCAAGGTGCTGGTCTACACCGACGGCGACAAGGCCCAGGCCGACCTGCTGGCGCGCCAGCTCGCCGACGAGGTCATCGCCATGCGCGACGGCCTCACCGTCAACTACCCAGGCATCGATGCATCGCTGGACGAGGCCCTGGCCTTCGACGGCGGCCCGGTGGTGATCTCCGACGGCGCCGACAACCCCGGCGGCGGCGCGGCCAGCGACTCCACCTTCATCCTGCGCCGCATGGTCGAGCGCGGCATCACCAATGCGGCGCTGGGCCCGCTGTGGGACCCGATCGCGGTGCGCATCGCCTTCGACGCGGGCGTGGGCGCGAAGCTGCCGATGCGCCTCGGCGGCAAGATCAGCCCGCTGTCGGGCGACCCGCTCGATGTCGAATGCACCGTGAAGGCGCTCAAGCACGACCTGGTGATGACCGGCCTGGCCGGCACGCCCACGCTGATGGGCGACAGCGCGCTGGTCGAGGCCAACGGCATCGAGATCGTGCTGATCACCCTGCGCAACCAGGCGATGGGCACCGACCTCTTCACGCAGCTGGGCTGCGACCTCGCCGCCAAGAAGATCATCGTCGTGAAGTCTTCCCAGCATTTCTACGCGTCGTATTCCAAGGTGGCGAAGCACGTCATCTACGCAGGCGCACCGGGCGCCGTCACGCTCGACCTGAACACGCTGCCGTATCGCAAGGCCCGCCTGCCGAAATGGCCGATCGGCGTCGCGGCCTGAGCCCTTCCTTCTTTTTTTGCTGCCTGCCCTCACCGGAGAACCGACGATGAAACGACGGACGCTTGGCGCTCTCGCCGCCCTGGCCCTTTCCACCGCCTTCGCGGCGAGCCTTCCCGCGCATGCCCAGACGCCGCAGCCCAAGACGCTGAAGGTGGTGGCGCATGCCGACCTGAAGATCCTCGACCCGACCTTCACCACCGCCTACATCTCGCGCAACTTCGGCTACATGGTCTACGACACGCTCTTCGCGCAGGACGCGAACGGCAAGCCGCAGCCGCAGATGGTGGAGAAGTACACCGCCTCGAAGGACGGCAAGCAGTGGAGCTTCACGCTGCGCCCCAACCTCAAGTTCTCCGACGGCAGCGCCGTCACCTCGGCCGACGCGGTCGCCTCGCTGCAACGCTGGGCCGCACGCGACAGCCTCGGCCGCGCCATGACGGCCAGCGGTGCCGAGTGGAAGGCCACCGACGCGCGCAGCTTCATGCTCACGCTCAACGAGCCCTTCGGCATGGTGCTCGACGCGCTGGCCAAGCCCTCGGGCTTTCCGCCGGTGGTCCTGCCCGAGCGGCTGGCGAAGATGCCGGCCACCGCGCCGCTCACCGAAGTGCTGGGCTCCGGCCCCTTCGTCTTCAAGCGCGACGAATGGGTGCCGGGCAACAAGGCGGTGTTCGTGCGCAACCCCAACTACGTGGCACGCAGCGAGCCGCCGAGCGGCCTGGCCGGCAGCAAGAAGAGCAGCTTCGATCGCGTCGAGTGGCTCTACCTGCCTGACGCCAACAGCGCCGTGGCCGCCCTCAAGCGCGGCGAGGTCGACATCATCGAGCAGCTGCCGCCCGACTACATCGCGCCGCTGCGCACCGACACGGGCGTGAAGATCGGCTCCGGCGGCGCCTACCAGGGCTTCCTGGTGATGAACCAGCTGCATCCGCCCTTCAACAACCCGAAGGTGCGCCAGGCGCTGCTGCAGGCCGTGAGCCAGGAGCGCTTCATGGCGGCCATGGGCTTCCCGCTGGACATGCGCATGGCCTACTGCGCCACCTACTTCATCTGCGGCAGCCCCAACGACACCGCGGCCGGCGCCGAGCCCTACCGCAAGGCCGACGTCGCCAAGGCCAAGAAGATGCTCGCCGACGCCGGCTACAAGGGCGAGAAGGTGGTGCTGCTGGTACCCAGCGACGTGCCCTACCTGAACGCCGAGGCGCTGATGGCCGTGCAGACCATGAAGAGCATCGGCCTGAACGTCGACGCCCAGACCATGGACTGGGCCTCCATCGGCGCGCGCCGCGCCAAGCGCGACGCTGGCGATGCCGGCGGCTGGAACATGTACGTCACCGTGGCCGGCGAGTTCGACGCCAACTCGCCCATCAGCAACGCCTACCTGAGCGCGGCCTGCGGCAACACCCTGCCCGGCTGGCCCTGCGACAAGCCACTGGACGAACTCCGCACCGCATGGCTGAAGGAAACGGTGCCCGCCAAGCGCAAGGAACTGCTCGACGCGTTCCAGGCCCGCGCCTACGAGGCCGTGCCCTACATCAACGCAGGCCAGTACTCGGCCGCCTTCGCGGCGCGCACCAGCCTGAAGGGGCTGGACAAGCTGTGGTCCGGCATGCCGACAGTCTGGGCGCTCGACAGGCAATAAGGATTCGAGGGCACCGCCATGGGCTACATCGTTCGACGCTTCATCGCGACCCTGCCCGTCATGGCGGTGGTGGCCGTGGTGGTGTTCCTGCTGATCCATCTTTCACCGGGCGACCCGGCCGCGCTCATCGCGGGCGACCTCGCCACGACCGAAGACATCGAGAAGCTGCGCGCCGCGCTCGGCCTGAACCTGCCGCTGTGGCAGCAGTTCGGGCTGTGGATCGGCAAGCTCTTCACCGGCGACCTCGGCACCTCGATCTTCACGCAGATGCCGGTCACACAGCTGCTGGGTCAGCGGCTGGAGCCGACCGTGTCCATCGCCGCACTGACGATGCTCATCACGCTGGTGGTCTCGGTGCCGCTGGGCACGCTCGCGGCCTACCGCGCGGGCAGCTGGATCGACCGGCTGGTGATGCTGTTCGCGGTGCTGGCCTTCTCGGTGCCGGTGTTCCTCGTGGGCTACCTGCTGGTCTACAGCTTCGCGATCCAGCTGCCGTGGTTTCCGGTGCAGGGCTACGTGCGCTTCGCCGAGGGCCCGGGCGAGTGGCTGCGCTCGCTGGTGCTGCCTTGCGTGAACCTGGCGCTGGTCTACATCGCGCTGGTGACACGCATGACGCGCGCCACCGTGCTCGAGGTGCTGCACGAGGACTACATCCGCACCGCCCGCGCCAAGGGCCTGGGCGTGCTGCCGGTGCTGGGCCATGCGCTGCGCAACGCGGCCATTCCCATCGCCACCACCGTGGGCGCGGGCATCGCGCTGCTGATCGGCGGCGTGGTGGTCACCGAGACGGTGTTCGCCATTCCGGGCGTAGGCCGGCTGGTGATCGACTCGGTGCAGCGCCACGACTACCCGGTGATCCAGAGCGTGCTGCTGCTGTCGGCCGGGGTGTACGTGCTGATCAACCTGCTGATCGACCTGAGCTACCGCCTGTTCGATCCGCGCATCCAGTACTGAACAAACATGTCCACGGTCCTCCCCATGAGCGAGATCGACGCGCCCGCCCCCACGGTGCCGGATGCACACGGCGACACCCCCTTCGTGCCGCCGCGCTGGCGCTGGGCGCGCAAACACCCGACGCTGATCATCGGCGCACTGCTGCTGATCCTGATGGCAGCCCTCTCCATCGGCGCCCCCTGGGTCGCCACGCACGACCCGCAGGACATCGACCCTCTGATGCGCATGCAGCCGCCGTCGGGCGAGCACTGGTTCGGCACCGACGCGCTCGGCCGCGACGTGTTCAGCCGCGCCGTGTGGGGCGGACAGGTGTCGATGATCGTGGGTGCCACGGTCGCGGTGCTGGCCACTCTCTTCGGCGTCGTGCTCGGGCTGGTGTCGGGCTTCGTGCGCTGGGCGGACGGTCCGATCATGCGGGTGATGGACGGGCTCATGGCCATCCCCGGCATCCTGCTGGCCATCGCGCTGATGGCCGTGACGCGCGCCAGCCTGACGACGGTGATCGTCGCCATCACCGTGCCCGAGATCCCGCGCGTGGTGCGGCTGGTGCGTTCGCTCGCGCTCACGCTGCGCGAACAGCTGTATGTGGAGGCCGCGCACGCGGTCGGCACGCGGCTGCCGATGATCCTGCTGCGCCACGTGCTGCCGAACATCGTGGCGCCGCTGGTGGTGCAGGCCACCTTCGTGGCGGCGGCGGCGGTGCTGACCGAGGCGGCGCTGTCGTTCCTCGGCGTGGGCGTGCCGTCGCAGACGCCGAGCTGGGGCAACATGATGGCCGAGGGCCGCAACTTCGTGGCGGTGGCGTTCCACATCATCCTGTACCCGGGCCTGCTGCTGGCGGCCACGGTGCTGGCCATCAACCTGCTCGGCGACGGCCTGCGCGATGCGCTGGACCCGCGCCTGGCGCGGCAACTGTGAAGGGCATGCCATGACGATCACCATGTCCCACACCGCACTTGCCCCCGGCGAGCCGCTGCTCGAAGTCGACAACCTGCGCACCCATTTCCACACGCTGGCGGGCGTAGTGCGCTCGGTCGACGGGGTTTCGTACACCGTGCGCGCGGGTCGCACGCTCGGCGTGGTCGGCGAATCGGGCTGCGGCAAGAGCGTGACCGCGCTGTCGATCCTGYGGCTGGTGCCGACGCCGCCGGGCCGCCACATGGGCGCCGTGCGGCTGCGCGGCACCGACCTGATGCAGCTCAGCGAACGCGAGATGCGGCAGATCCGCGGCAACCGCATCTCGATGATCTTCCAGGAGCCGATGACATCGTTGAACCCGGTGCTCACCGTGGGCCGGCAGATCGCCGAGACGGTGCAGCTGCACCAGAAGGCCAGTCGCGCCGACGCCATGAAGCGCGCGGTCGAGATGCTGCGCGTGGTGCAGATCCCCGAGCCCGAGCGCCGCGTGAACGAGTACCCGCACCAGCTTTCGGGCGGCATGCGCCAGCGCGTGATGATCGCGCTGGCCCTGGCCTGCAACCCAGAGGTGCTGATCGCCGACGAGCCGACGACCGCCCTGGACGTGACCATCCAGGCGCAGATCCTCGACCTCATCAAGCGGCTGCAGAAGGAGCTGGGCATGGGCGTGGTGATGATCACGCACGACCTTGGCGTGGTGGCCGAGAGCTGCGACCGCGTGGTGGTCATGTACGCCGGAAAGAAGGTGGAAGAAGCCGACGTCATCGACCTGTTCGACCGCCCGCTGCATCCCTACACCCGCGCACTGATGGCCTCGATGCCCGCGATGAACACCGCGAGCACGCGACTGACCGAGATTCCGGGACTGGTGCCGGCCGCGCACGAGCTGGGCCGGGGCTGCGCTTTCGCCGCGCGCTGCAGCCACGCGCGTGAACGCTGCCGCACCGAAACGCCGAAGCTGGTGCCGCAGGAGGGCGATCACGTGGTGGCCTGCTTCGCCGTCGAGGAACACTGGGCACAACCGGCCGGCGCCGAGGAGATGGCCGCATGACGACAGCAGCAACAACGACCGCACCGCTGCTGCAGGTGCGCAACCTGCGCAAGCACTACACCACGCCCAAGCGCTGGCTGCGGCCGGCCCGGCCGCCGATCCAGGCGGTGGATGGCGTTTCGTTCGACGTCGCTCGCGGCGAAACGCTATCGCTCGTGGGCGAATCGGGCTGCGGCAAGACGACCACGGCCAAGTCGGTGCTGCGGCTGGTGGAGCCCAGCGCGGGCTCGGTGCAGCTCGAAGGCGAGGAGCTGCTGACGCTTTCCTCGAACGAGATGCGCATGCGCCGGCGGCAGCTGCAGATCATCTTCCAGGACCCGTACGCCTCGCTGAACCCGCGCCTGACGGCCGGCGATATCGTGGCCGAGCCCATGCGCAACTTCGGCATGGGCGCGGCGGCCGAGCGGCGCGAACGGGTGCAGTGGCTGTTCTCGCGCGTGGGCCTTCGGCCGGAAGCGGCGAAGAAATTTCCGCACGAGTTCTCGGGCGGGCAGCGCCAGCGCCTGGGCATCGCGCGGGCGCTGGCGCTGAACCCGAAGCTGATCGTGTGCGACGAGCCGGTGTCGGCGCTCGACGTGTCGGTGCAGGCTCAGGTCGTCAACCTGCTGATGGACCTGCAGGCCGAGTTCGGCATCGCGTATCTCTTCGTCGCGCACGACCTTGCGGTGGTGCGGCACATCAGCCATCGCGTGGCGGTGATGTACCTCGGCCACATCGTGGAGATCGCCGACCGCGACACGCTGTTCTCGGCGCCGCTGCATCCGTATACCGAGATTCTCCTGTCGGCCGTGCCGGTGCCCAACCCGCGCACGCCGGCGCGGCGCATGCTGCTGCAGGGCGATCCGCCGAGCCCGGCGAACCCGCCTTCGGGCTGCCGCTTCCACACCCGCTGCCCGATGGCGCAGGCGGTGTGCAAGGAGAAGGCGCCCGAGCTAGGCGAGCGGCCGTCGTCGTCCGCGAACGGAAGCCATCTGGTCGCCTGCCATTTCCGCTGAAGAAAGGATTTCTCCCGTGTCCGAAAAGCTCCCTCACTACGAACTTCTGATCCGCGGCGGCACCGTGATCGACGGCACCAAGGCGCCGCGCTTCGATGCAGACATCGGCATCGTCGGCGACCGCATCGTCGCCATCGGCAAGCTCGCGGGCCACACGGCGGAACAGACGATCGACGCCACCGGCCGCATCGTCGCCCCGGGCTTCATCGACTCGCACACGCACGACGATCAGGCCGTGCTTTCGCAGGCGCAGATGCCCTTCAAGGTGTCGCAAGGCGTGACCACGGTGGTCGCGGGCAACTGCGGCATCAGCGCCGCGCCGCTGCGCGCCGACATGGACCTGCCCATGCCGCTGAGCCTGCTCGAGTCGCCCGCGGAAGGCCGCTTCACGAGCTTCGCGGCGTACCTCGACGCGCTGCGCGCCACGCCGTCGTCGGTGAACGTGGCCGCGATGGTCGGCCACTCGACCCTGCGCGCCGTGGCCATGGCCGACCTCGACCGCCCCGCGAACGACAGCGAGATCGCATCCATGCAGGCGCTGGTCGAAGAAGCGATGCAGGCCGGCGCCATCGGCATGTCGACCGGCACCTTCTACCCGCCCGCCGTGAAGGCGACGACCGAGGAAATCATCGAGGTTGGCCGCCCGCTCACCGCACGCAAGGCGCTGTACGTGACGCACATGCGCGATGAGAGCGACCGCGTGATGGAGTCGCTCGAAGAGACTTTCCACATCGGCCGCGCGCTCGACATCCCGGTGGTGGTGTCGCATCACAAGGTGCAGAATACGCACAACTTCGGCAAGACGAAAGTCACGCTGCCCTTCATCAAGGAGGCGATGCAGCACCAGTGCATCGGGCTCGACTGCTATCCGTACACGGCGGGTTCCACCATGATCCGCACCGACCGCGGGATGATGGAAGGCCGCGTGCTCATCGCGTCGAGCGTGCCGCATCCCGAGTGCGCGGGCCGCGACCTGAAGGACATCGCCGCCGAATGGGGCGTGTCGGGCGAAGAGGCGGCGAAACGGCTGCAGCCCGGCAGCGCCATCTACTTCATGATGGACGAGGACGACGTGCAGCGCATCCTCGCCTTCGACGAGACCATGATCGGCTCCGACGGCATTCCGCTGGGCGAGAAGCCGCATCCGCGCCTGTGGGGCACCTTCCCACGCGTGCTTGGCCACTACAGCCGCGATGTCGGCCTGTTCCCGCTGGAGACGGCGGTGTGGAAGATGACCGGGCTCACGGCCCGCAACTTCGGCCTGCACGAGCGCGGCACGCTGAAGCCGGGGCACCACGCCGATGTGGTGATCTTCAACGCCGCGAGGGTGCGCGACACAGCGAACTACGAAACGCCGACGCGGGCGGCCGAAGGCATCGACGCGGTGATCGTGAACGGCGCCGTGACCTGGCGCGCCGGCGTGCACAGCGGGGCACGCAACGGACAGGTGATCACGCGGCGCGACGCAGCCTGAGCGAGCGAGATCAGTCGGGCGCGTTCATGACGCGATCGAATTCCTCGTCGGCCGGCACGTTGTCTGCATCGAGCTCGCTCGCATCGGTGAGGTCGATACCCGTTTCCTCCGACAGGTCGTCGGACACGTCGGCATCCTGCTCCTCGAAGTCATCGGCGGGCATGTCGTCCTCGTCGTCTTCGGCGGGCGCAGCGGATCGCGCGGTGGCGTCGATGGTGTTCATGATCGGTTCCTCGGCAGATTTCTGACAGCCCCCCTATGGTGCGCCTGTTTCGACCGTTGCGGTTCATCCGGCGCGCAGCATCGGTGTCGGGAAGTTTCCTGCAGGAGCTGGAGGACCGTCAGTCCTCGTGCACGTGGCCGTGCTCCCCGTGGCCCGGGTCGTCGTGGCCATGGTCGTGCCCTTGCTCGCCGTGTGCCAGCCGGCTCACGAGCGTGACCAGCACGATGCCCGCGGCCAGCCACAGGATCTGCGCGGCGGTCTGGCGCGCCGGCAGGCGCTTCTGCAGTTGCGGAATCAGGTCGGCCAGCGCCACGTAGACAAAACTACTACTAGCCAGCACCAGGAAGTACGGCAGCCAGCTGTGCAGCTGATCGATCAGCCACCAGCCCGCGATGCCGCCCAGCGCGGTCATGGTGCCGGCCAGCGACACCTTCACCAGCGCTGCGCGCTGGTTGGCCGAACTCTGGCGCAGCACGACGAGGTCGCCGATGTGATGCGGAACTTCGTGCGCCAGCACCGCGATGGCGGCGACCAGGCCGAGGCGCAGGTCGGCGGTGAAGGCCGAGGCGATCAGGATGCCGTCGCCGAAGCAGTGCACGCTGTCCCCCGTGAGCACGGCCCACCCGCCGGTGCGGGGCCCGTGGTCGTGTGCATGAGCGTGCGAGTGCTCGTGGCCATGGTCGTGGCCGTCGTGCCCGCCCTTCTCCTCGCCATGGTGATGCTCATGCCCGTGGTGCCACAGCTCGGCCTTGTCGAGCAGGAAGAAGAACACCAGCCCGAACAGCAGCACGGCGAACAGCAGCGCCGGCTCGATGCGGCTTTCGAAGGCTTCGGGCAGCAGGTGCATGAAGGCAGTGGCCAGCAGCGCGCCGGCCGCCAGGCTCAGCAGGTGCTGCGGGTTCACGCCGCCCGACCCGCTGCGCACACCCACCTTCAACAACAGGGCCGCGAGCCAGACGCTCCCGATACCGGCAACCAGGGTCGCCGCGATGATGACTATCAAATTCATAGCTGGGCTTGCGCAAGAAGAGCGGCCGTCAGGGCCGCATACCGTTCATAAAAAGAGAAAGGCCGTCACGCGGACGGCCTTCGGCGGGGTGGCTACAAGGCGCCGTCTTCAGGCGACGCCATTGGCTTTGAACCAGGCCGTGGCGCGTTGCCAGCCGTCTTCCGCCGCGCTCTTGACATAGCTCGGGCGGTAGTCGGCGTGGAATGCATGGCCTGCTTCGGGATACACGACGAAGCTCGACGCCTTGGCCGCCGGGGTTCCGGTGGCCAGAGCTGCTTTCATCTTATCAACCGTGTCAAGAGGGATGCCCTGGTCTTTTCCACCGTACAGGCCGAGCACCGGCGCCTGCAGGCCGGCGGCGATGTCGATCGGGTGTTTCGGCGTCAGTACGCTGGCCTGCCCGACCAGCCGGCCGTACCAGGCCACGCCCGCCTTGACCTTGCCGGTGGCGGCATAGAGCCAGACGATGCGACCGCCCCAGCAGAAGCCGGTGATGCCGGCCTTGCCGGTGTCGCCGCCGTTGGCCCTGGCATAGGCCAGCGCGCCGTCGAGGTCGGCCATGACCTGCGCGTCGGGCACCTTGGTGACGATGTCGGCCTGCAGCTTCGGAATGTCGGTGTAACCGCGCGGGTCGCCCTGGCGCGCATACAGCTCGGGAGCGATGGCCATGTAGCCGAGTTGGGCGAAGCGGCGGCAGGTGTCGGCGATGTACTCGTGCACGCCGAAGATTTCCTGGATCACCAGGATCACCGGCAGGCCGGTCTTACCTTCTGGCGCGGCCGCGTAGGCGGGCACCTCGAAGCCGTTGACGGTGTACTTGATGGGGCCGGCCTTCAGGCCTTCGGCCGTGGTGCTGATGGCGGTCTGCGCCATCACCGGCAACACGGCGGCCGCGTAGCCCACGCCGATGGCGGCCTTGAGCGCGGTGCGGCGCGTGGCGCCCTGCCCGGTGCTCTCGCCGGGGCGAAGCGAATCGAAGTCGGAACGGCTGTCGTCGAGGGACATGGGAAGGGCTCCAGTTGAATCGTCGAACAATGGGGCGTGGCGCCATGGAAAACGCACGCCGCAATGTAGGCGAAATCGGCCCTGCCCCTCCAAGCCCTGAAATTCAGTGGGGTTGGTGCGACGCGTACGCCCGGCACGCCAGCGCAGCGGCCAGCACCTGCGCGGGATCGACCAGGTCCAGCCCGGCCACGGCCGCAGAGCCTTGCAGCCCCAGCGGCACCTCGGTGCAGCCCATGATGATGGTGACGGGGCCGTGGCGTTCGGCGAGCTTCAGGGCCACCTCGGAGAAGCACTGCTCGGCGAGCGGCATGTTGCCGGCCTTCACGCCGTCGAAGATGCCCCGCATGATGGTCCGGCGCTCCTCGGGCAGCGGCACGTGGCAGCCCAGGCCCGCGTCGGCCAGCGCCTGTTCGTAGAGCCGCACGCGGTAGGTGCCTTCGGTGGCCATCAGCGCCACGCCGGCCGCGCCCTGCTCGGCCACGTGGCGCGCCGTTTCGCGCGCCATGTGCAGCAGCTCGACCTGCGGAAAACGCTCCTGCAGGTTGGCGTGCCAGGCATGCGCGGTGTTGCATGCAATGGCGACGGCCCTGCTGCCCAGCGCGGCCAGGCGGCCCAGCGCCTGCAGCATCGGTTCGAGCGGCTGATGCGCGCCCTGCTCGGCCGAAGCCAGCGCGTCGGTGCGGTCGGGCACCGGCACCTGCGCGAGCCAGTGCTCGGGAAAGGCCTGGTCGCGCACCGGCTCGCCGCGCGAGCGCATCTGCTGCGCGCAGGCCTGCACGAAGAGCCGCACGAAGTCAGCGCCCGCCGCGGGGCCCATGCCCCCCAAGATGCCTACAACGTTCGTCGAAGCCATGATCTTTCTCTTTTCAGGAATACCGCGGAACCGGCTTTGCCGGGCCGCTGGTATTGCCCCCGGTAGGGGGTTGGCGAAGCGACACGAAGTGCGCGCAGCCTGGGGGCGAGCTCAAGTAGCGGGCTTGTCGCTGAGGGCCTTCAGGTTTTCCTTCAGCTGCGGGCTCATCGGCAGGTTCAGCGGCACGTTCTTCGGCGGGATCGGCTGCATGAACCACTTGTTGTAGAGCTTCTCGAACTCGCCGCTCTTCATCATGCCGGCGAAGGTGTCGTCCACCAGCTTCTTGAAGGCCGGGTCGTCCTTGGGCAGCATGCAGGCATAGGGCTCGACCTGCAGCGGCTCGCCCACCACCTCGAAGTCGGCCGGCGTCTTGGAATTGGCGATCAGGCCGAACAGCAGGATGTCGTCCATGGCGAAGGCCACGGCGCGATCGCTTTCCACCAGCAGGAACGAATCCGCGTGGTCCTTGCCGAGCACGATGTCCATGCCAAGGTTCTTCTCGGTGTTGTACTTGCGCATGACCAGCGCGTTGGTGGTGCCGGTGGTGCTCGCCACGGTCTTCTTCGCGAGGTCGGCGTAGTCCTTGATCTTCGAAGACTTCTTCACCAGCAGGCGCGTACCGGTATAGAAGTGATTGATGGCAAAGGCCACGTCCTTGCCGCGTGCGGAGTTGTTGGTGGTGGAGCCGCACTCCAGGTCGACGGTGCCGTTGGTGATCAGCGGAATGCGGTTTTGCGAAGTGACGGGCATCAGCGCGACCTGCAGGTTGGGCTTGTTCAGCTTCTTCTTCACTGCTTCGACCACAGCGTTGGAGAGCTCCACCGAAAACCCGATCGGCTTGTTGGGGCCATCGAGATAGCTGAAGGGCACCGACGACTCGCGGTAGGCGAGCGTGATCTTGCCGGACTCGGCGATCTTGGCGAGCGTGTCGGCGGCCTGCGCGCCCGTGGCGGTGAAAAGCACCGCGGCGGCCATCGAAGCCATCAGGACGGAAAGTTTCATTCGAGCCCTCATTCGGTTGGATTGAACAGGCGGCCAGTGTAGGAAGGAGTGACGCAAAGCGACAATTCCAATTGAAATCCGACCCATGCCCAAAGGTTATGGGCGAGGCTTCTTTTGGCATTTCCTGCCGGGGCCGCGTCCTCCTACAGTCTTGGCTCTGATCTCAACCTCCGGAAAGTTGCCTCCATGCATGTGTGTGTGCTCGGTGCCGGCATCGTGGGCCTGGCCACCGCCTGGCAGCTCGAACGCCAGGGCCATCAGGTCACCGTGATCGACCGTGCCGGCCCCGGCGCAGGTGCAAGCGGCGGCAATGGCGCGCAGCTCAGCTATTCGTACGTGCAGCCGCTGGCCGATCCGTCGATCTGGAAGCAGTTGCCCAAGCTGCTGCTGTCGCCCACCTCGCCGCTGAAGCTGCGGCCGCAACTCGATCCGCTGCAGTGGCGCTGGGGCATGGCCTTTCTTGCCGCCTGCAACGCACAGACGTCGCGCGACACGACGGCCAGGCTGCTGGCGCTGGCCGCATCGAGCCGCACCGGGTTCGAGGCGATGCAGGCCGACATCGCGCCCGACTGCGATTTCTCGGCCACCGGGAAACTGGTGCTGTACGGCAACTCGGCGTCGCTCGAGGGTGCACGCGCGCAGCTTGAACTGCAGCGCGCCATGGGTAGCGAACAGCGGTTGGTGACGCCCGACGAATGCATCGCCATCGAGCCCGCGCTCGCCGGCTACCGCGGCCAGATGGCGGGCGCCGTCTACACGCCGAGCGAATGTGCAGCCGACTGCCTCAAGGTGTGCGCCGAGCTGATGCGCGCACTGAGTGCGCGCGGCGTGCGCTTCATGCTCGGCGCCGACGTGAATGGCTTTGCGCGCAGCGAAGACCGCATCGCCGCGGCACGGACCAGCAACGGCGACGTGGAAGCCGATGCTTTCGTGATGGCGCTGGGCTCGGCCTCGCACAAGCTCGGCCGCGCACTCGGCGCCTACCTGCCGGTGTACCCGCTCAAGGGCTACAGCATCACGGTCGACGTCGATCCGGCGCCCGGCGCCGCCCCGCATGTGAACGTGACCGACAGCGCACGCAAGGTGGTGTTCGCGCGCATCGGCTCACGCCTGCGCGTGGCGGGCATGGCCGAGCTCGTGGGACACGACGCGAGCATTCCGGCCACGCGCATCGAGACGCTGTCAGCCGCGACCCGCGCCCTCTTTCCGCATGCGAGCCGGCTGGAAGAACTGCATCCCTGGACGGGCATGCGGCCCGCTACGCCGACGGGGCTGCCGATCATCGGGCGGCTGCCGAGCGCACCGTCGAACATGCTGTTCAACACGGGCCATGGCGCGCTGGGGTTCACGCTGGCGTTCGGCTCGGCGCTGCAGATCGCACAGGACTTGCAGGCCTGAACTAGATGTTTTCCTGAATCGCCTGCTGCATGCAGCGGGTGATGCCGCGCACCGCCACCGAATCGGGCCGTGCCGCGAAGCGCAGCGCGCGGATCGGCACCGGAATATGCGGCTCCAGCGTCAGCACGTCGACCTTCTCGCGGTCCGCCGAGCGCGCCGTGCAGCCATCGACCAGCGCCACACCGATGCCGTGTTGCGCCATGGCCAGCGCCGCGTGATAGGTCTGTACCGTGACCACCGCCTGCTGGAAGCCCACGCCCGCCTGCCGGCAGGCCTGGCTCAGGCTGGTGCCGACGGGGTCGCGGCTGTCGAGGCCGATCACCGGGCGGTTGACGAGGTCGTGCAGCGCCACCGACCCGTTGCGCACCAGCGCGCGCGGCAGCATGCCCTTGGGCGCGACGCACACCATGCGGCTGTCGGCCAGCGTCTCCTGCGTGAGCGAGGGATGCACGGCGGGGCTGAAGGCGAAGCCCACGTCGGCCTCCTGCAGCAGCAGCGCCGACATGATCTGCGGCGAGTGCAGCGACTCGACGGTGATCGCATAGCCCGGATGCTTTTCGCGAAACGCCTTGAGTGCGCGCGGCAGGATGTCGTAGCTCAGCGCCAGCACGCTGAGGATGCGCAGCTCGCCCGTGTCGCCCGCGGTGCGCAGGTTGGCCGCCAGCCGCTGCACCTCGTCGAGCTGCGCGAACAGCCGCTCGATGTGCGGGTACAGCGTGAGGGCCTCGGTGGTCGGCGTGAGCCGGCCCTTGGCGCGCTGGAACAGCGGAAAGCCCAGTTGCAGCTCGGCATGCTGCAGCGTGCGGCTGACCGCCGGTTGCGTGATGTTGATGAGCCGCGCGGCCGCGCTCACGCTGCCCGTGAGCATGATCGCGTTGAAGACCTCGATGTGACGCAGGCGCATACTGAATCAGCGGCTCGATGACTTGTTCGCGGAACACCGTGGAACCGGCTTCGCCGGGCCACCGGTGTTGCCCCCTGCAGGGAGTGGGCGAAGCGGCACGAAGTGCGCGAAGACTGGGGGCGGGTTCATTTCGCGCGCGCGATGTCCATGACCATGCGGGTGCCGAGGTACAGGCGCGGTTCGATCGAATCGATCAGCACGTATTCGGCATCGGCCGAGTGCGCGCCGAAGCCCTGCAGGCCGAAGCGCTCGATGACGGGCGCCTTGGTCTTCAGCGCCGCGAAGGCCGCGTCGGTGCCGCCGCCGGCGGCCTTGTCGTCGGCGCCCAGCGGCCGGCCGAGCTCGTCCTTGTAGATCTGCTGCGCATGGCGGGCCAGGGCGCGCGAGGCGTCGGTGGCTTCGAGCGGCGGACGGCGGCGCTCGAACTTCAGCTCGACCTTGGCCTCGGGAATGAGCTGCTTCTTCACGCGCTCGTTCACCTGCTGCTCGATGCGGTCGTAGTCGCTGACCTTCAGCACGCGCACATCGGCACCCGCTGTGGCGCTGGCCGGAATCACATTGCGGTTGCTGCCCGACTTGGAGATGGTCCAGTTCATCTTCAGTCCGGTGGCCGGATCGGACAGGTCGCGCATCTGCAGGATCTGGTGCGACAGCTCGTACAGCGCGTTCACGCCCAGCTCGGGTGCCGAGCCCGCGTGCGAGGCCTTGCCCGTGACGTGCAGCGTGACCGAGGCGATGCCCGCCGTGGCGAGCGAAAGCTTGTCTTCCTTCACATAGGCACCTTCGAAGGACAGCACCGCATCGTGCTCGCCGCCCATGCGCGTGATGAGCGCGCGCGCGCCGGGCGAACTGATTTCCTCGTCGCCGTTGATCAGCACGGTGAGCGTGCCGTACTCCTTGAATTTCATTGCCTGCAGCATCGACACGATGTGCGTGATGACCGCCACGCCCTGCTTGTCGTCGGCAATGCCCAGGCCGTAGGCCTTGTCGCCTTCGATGCGGAACGGCTGCTTGTCGAGCATGCCCACGGTGTAGACCGTGTCCATGTGCGCGATCAGCAGGATCTTCTTCTTGCCCGTGCCCTTGAAGGTGGCGCGCACCACGCGGCCGATCTTCTCGGGCGTGTCTTCCATGCGGTAGGCCTCGGCGCTCGGATCGATCAGTTCGACCTCGCCGCCCAGCGCCTTGAACTTCGCGGCGACGAGGTCGGAGATCTTTTCGAGCCCGTCGAGGTCGCGACTGCCCGATTCGATGGAGACCAGCTCCTTGAGCGTGTCGAGCAGCGCGGGCTTTTCCTTGGCGGCGAGCGCGGCGATGCGGGCGTCGGGCGCGGCAAAGGCGCAGCCCAGGAAGGCCGCGCAGGCGGCGGCGAGCAGGAATTGGCGATGCGGGAATTTCATGTGCTTGTGTGCTTCCTTCGTTGTCTCTTTTTCAGTACGCCTCAATGCGCCTTGTCCCAGTTGGGACCGACGCCGATCTCGGCCAGCAGCGGCACCTTCAGCGCGGCCACGCCGGCCATGAGACGCGGGATTTCGGTGCGCACCCATTCGATCTCCGCCTCGGGCACTTCGAACACCAGTTCGTCGTGCACCTGCATGATCATCCTGGTGCCGCGCTTCTCTTCGTCAAGCACGTTCTGTACCTTCACCATGCTGAGCTTGATGAGGTCGGCCGCCGTGCCCTGCATCGGCGCATTGATGGCCGCGCGCTCGGCGCCGCCGCGACGCGGGCCGTTGGGCGAGTTGATCTCGGGCAGGTACAGGCGGCGGCCGAACACGGTTTCCACATAGCCCTGCTCCTTGGCGAGCGCCTTGGTCTCGTCCATGTAGGCCTTCACGCCCGGGTAGCGCGCGAAGTAGCGCTCGATGTATGAGGCCGCGGCCTTGGTCTCGATGCCGAGGTTCTTTGCCAGGCCGAAGCTGCTCATGCCGTAGATCAGCCCGAAGTTGATGACCTTGGCATAGCGGCGCTGCTCGCTCGACACCTGGTCTGGCGTGGAGCCGAACACCTCCGCGGCCGTGGCGCGGTGCACGTCGATGCCTTCGGTGAAGGCGCGCAGCAGCGACTCGTCGCCGCTGATGTGGGCCATGATGCGCAGCTCGATCTGCGAGTAGTCGGCGCTGGCGATCACGCTGCCGGCGGGCGCCACGAAGGCCTCGCGCACGCGGCGGCCTTCGGGCGTGCGGATCGGGATGTTCTGCAGGTTGGGGTCGTTGCTGCTCAGGCGGCCCGTTACGGCCACGGCCTGCGCGTAGTGCGTGTGCACGCGGCCGGTGCGCGGGTTGGCGAGCTGGCCGAGCTTGTCGGTGTAGGTGCCCTTGAGCTTCGACAGGCCGCGGTGCTCGAGGATCTTGGCCGGCAGCGGGTAATCCTCGGCCAGTTTCTCGAGCACTTCCTCGTCGGTGCTGGGTGCGCCGCTCGGCGTCTTCTTGACCACGGGCAGGCCCAGTTTGGTGAAGAAGATCTCGCCGATCTGCTTGGGCGAACCGAGGTTGAAGGGCTGGCCCGCGATGTCGTAGGCCTCCTGCTCAAGCGCCATGATGCGCGTGCCGAGTTCGTGGCTCTGTGCGGCGAGCGTGGGTGCGTCGATCAGCACGCCGTTGCGCTCGACGCGGTAGAGCGCCTCGCTCGAATCCATTTCGAGCTGGTAGACGAAGCGCAGCTTTTCGTTCCTCTCCAGCTGGGGCCACAGCGTGTTGTGCACGTCGAGCGTCTGGTCGCTGTCCTCGCACGAATACTCGGCGGCCTTGGCGATGTCGACCTGGCTGAACGGGATCTGGTGCGCGCCCTTGCCGCACAGGTCTTCGTACGAAATGCCGCTGCGGCCGAGGTGGCGCTCGGCCAGGCTGGAGAGGCCGTGCGGCTTGTGCACTTCGAGCACATAGCTCTGCAGCATGGTGTCGTGCGCATAGCCCTGCACCTCGATGCCGTGGTTGGCGAACACATGGCGGTCGTACTTGATGTGCTGGCCGAGCTTCTTCTTCGCGCCGTTCTCGAGCCAGGGCTTGAGCCTGGCGAGCACCTCGTCGATGGGCAGCTGCTCCGGCGCATCGGGGTAGTTGTGGGTCAGCGGGATGTAGGCCGCTTCGCCGGGCGTGACGCTGAAGCTCACGCCGACGATCTGCGCGACCATCTCGTCGAGCGAGGTGGTTTCGGTGTCGATGGCCGCGAGTTCGGCGGCTTCGAGCTTTGCGAGCCAGGCGTCGAGCTGCGCCCAGGTCGTGATCGTGTCGTACTTGAGGTTGCTTGCGGGGGAAGCGGCCTCCAGAGCTTCGAGCCCGGAGGGTTCGTCGAACAAGCCGCCCTGGTCGCTATCGGCCCGGGAGGCGGCCTTCTTCTTGAGGCTCTCCTCGATCAGCTCGGGCGGCACTTCCTGCGCTTCGAGCGCCTTGACCAGACTCTTGAAGCCGAACCTCTCGTAGAAGGGCTTGAGCTCGGCGGTCTGCGGCGCACCGACGGGCAGCCCGTCCAGCGACGGAAGGCCGACAACGTGGCCATCGAGGTCGCAGTCGGTGCGAATGGTGACGAGGCGCCTGCTCAGCGGCAGCTTGTCGAGCGCCTTGCGCAGGTTTTCACCGGCCGCGCCCTTGACCTCGGTGGACCGTTCGATCAGTGCATCGAGCGAGCCGTATTCGAGCAGCCACTTGGCCGCCGTCTTGGGGCCGACCTTCTCGACTCCGGGCACGTTGTCGACCGAATCGCCGACCAGCGTCTGGTAGTCGATCATCAGGTTCGGCGGCACGCCGAACTCCGCCGTCACGCCCGCCACGTCGCGCTTCTTGCCGTTCATCGTGTCGATGATGGTGATGTGCTCGTCGACCAGCTGGCTCAGGTCCTTGTCGCCGCTGGACACGATCACCTCGACACCCTGCGCGGCGGCGATCTTGGCGAGCGTGCCGATGACGTCGTCGGCCTCCACGTCGGGCACGCTGAGCACGGGCCAGCCGAGCAGCTTCACCACCTCGTGGATGGGGTCGATCTGGCTACGCAGGTCGTCGGGCATCGGCGAGCGATTGGCCTTGTACTCGGGGTACCAGTCGTCGCGGAAGGTCTTGCCGGGCGCATCGAAGATGCAGGCCGCGTAATCCGCGCGCACCTCGCGGCGCAGCGCGGTCATCATGTTGATCATTCCCCGGATGGCGCCGGTCGCCGGGCTCTTGGAGTCGCCGGGCACGGCCCGCAGATCGGGCATGGCGTGGAAGGCGCGGTAGAGATAGCTCGAGCCATCGACGAGCAGCAGCGTTTTCTTGTCGGTCATCGGGCCATTTTGCCGTGCCCGCAGCAGCGCTCCGAACCACGACGGCACGAGGCTCCAGCCGACGCCCAAGGATCGGGGCCGCGCCTACAATCGATGCATGCCTAGCTCCACACTCCTGGTCGCCCGCCGCATCCTGCTGGCGCTGGCTTTCGCAGCCCCTTTTGCCGCCGTGCAGGCGCAGCAGCCCGCGTCTGCCCCCGCGGCGGCTCCGGCCAATTCGCTACAAAATCAGGAGCAGGCCAAAACCGAGGGCCGACGCAACCAGAAGGTCGAGAACATCCACACCGAGGACAGCGGCGCATCGGTCGACGAAGTCCGCTACGGCGGCCGCACGCAAAGCATCAACGTCAAGCCCAAGTCGAACGTGCCGGGCTACGAAGTGCTGCCCGCCGACGCCGCCACGGGGCGCCAGGGCTCGTCCGAAACGGGCGCCAATGGCCCCCGCGTCTGGAACGTGATGAAGTTCTGACCGTGCTGCACTCTTCCCTTTCCGTTTTCGAACCAGCAACCCGGCGCTGAGTACCGCCATGGCAGTTTTCACCGAAGTCGGTTTCGGCGAGGCAGACGCGCTCGTCCAACGCCTGGGCCTGGGCCCGCTGCGCGACCTGCGCGGCATCGAAGGCGGCATCGAGAACACCAACTACTTCGCGACCACCGAGTCCGGCGAGTTCGTGCTGACGCTGTTCGAGCGCCTGAGCGCCGGGCAGCTCCCTTACTACCTTTGCCTGATGCAGCACCTGGCGGCCGCCGGCCTGCCGGTGCCCGCGCCTGTGGCGGCGGCGGAGCCTGTCGCCGCCGAGAAGCCCAGGAAAAGCCAGCCTCCCGTACCCGCCGAAGCCTCTTGCGACCTGCTGCACATCGTGGCCGGCAAGCCCGCGGCGGTGGTGCAGAAGCTCTCGGGGCGCAGCGAACTGGCGCCCGGTGCGGCGCATTGCGCCGAACTGGGTGCGATGCTGGCACGCATGCACCTCGCGGGGCGCGACTACCCCCGCATCCAGCCGAACCTGCGCGGCCTGCCCTGGTGGAACGAGACGGTGCCGGTGGTGCTGCCGTACATCGAAGAGCCGCAGGCTGCCCTGCTGCGCGCCGAACTGGCCTACCAGAACCACGTCGCCGAATCGTCGGCCTATGCGGCCCTGCCGCGCGGCCCGGTGCATGCCGACATGTTCCGCGACAACGTGATGTTCGCGACCGATGGCGACGCCGGTGCCGCACCGCGCCTGACCGGCGTGTTCGACTTCTACTTCGCCGGCACCGACACCTGGCTGTTCGACCTGGCCGTATGCCTGAACGACTGGGCCATCGACCTGCCGACCGGCCGGCACGATGCCGGACGCGCCGATGCGCTGCTCTCGGCCTACGAAACCGTGCGAACGCTGAACGCCGCCGAACGCGCCCTGCTGCCCGCAATGCTGCGCGCCGCCGCGCTGCGCTTCTGGATTTCCCGGCTCTGGGACTTCCATCTGCCGCGCGAGGCGAGCATGCTCAAGCCCCATGACCCCGCGCACTTCGAACGCGTGCTGCGCGATCGCGCCACCTACCCGCATGCCATGGCACAGGCCTTCGAGCCGCTGCTGGCTGCCTGATCCACACACATGAAACTCAACCTCGTGCCGGCGCGAACCGGCGTCGAATGGGTCCGCCTCGGGCTCCGGAATTTCTGGCGGCAGCCGCTGGCCTTCGTCTCGCTGTTCCTTCTGTTCATGGCGGTGATTTCCAGCGTGTCGCAACTGCCGCTGGTCGGCAGGTTCCTTCCACTCATGCTGCTGCCGTTTTCCACGCTCGCCTTCATGGTCGCAGCGTCGGTGGCCGATTCCGCGTCCGGCAACGGCAACGCCACGGGCGACGTGAAAAAACCGACCGGCGCGCTCATGTTTCTGGCAGTGGCGCGTGCCATGCGGACGGAATGGCGTTCGCTGGTGGTGCTCGGCCTGATTTCCGCGGTGTATTTCTTCCTGACGGTGCTCGCGACGGCCGTTGTCGATGGCGGCCAGTTCGTGCGCAGCTACTTCCTCGGCGAAGCTCCTGCGAAGGAAGTGCTGGAAAGCAGCCGCTTCCAGGTGGCCAACATGCTTCAGCTGTGCCTCACGCTGCCGCTGGTCGCGGCGATGTGGCATGCCCCCGCGCTCGTTCACTGGCACAAGGTGGAGCCGGTGAAGAGCATCTTCTTCAGCCTGGTGGCGATGTTCCGGAATTTCAGCGCCTACGCGCTGTTCTGGCTCGTGTGGTGCGGCGTGGTCCTGATCAGCCTTGCCTGCGTGGCGCTGATCGCTACCGTCGTGATCGGGGTGGGCTCGCTGGGCTCGGATGCCGGCGCGATGGCCGTCGGCAACGTGTTGATGGTCGGCACGCTGCTGGCGCTCGCCGCCATGGCGCAGGCGTCGAACTGGTTCACCTTCCGCGACACCTTCAAGCCCGACTGAGCGCCGCAAGCGGCTGCTGCCCCCCCTTGGCGGCCGGCTCAGATCGGCGTGAGCTTGGCCACCGACAGCGCCAGCCACTTCACGCCATGCCGCGCGAACTTGACCTGCGCACGCGCATCGTCGCCCGTGCCTTCGAGCGCGGTCACCGTGCCTTCGCCGAACTTGTTGTGGAACACCTGCATACCTGAACGCAGGCCGTGCGACGGCGCGGTCTTCTGCGGCGGCACGGGTGGGCTGGCAAAAGTTTCCTTGTCGCGGCTGTTGCTGCCGCCGCCATAACCACCGCCGTAGCCGCCACCACCGCCGCGCGTGCTCGCGTAGCCGCCGCCATAGCCGAAGGCCGACGGCGTGAAGCCCTGGTTCTTGGGCGTGAGCCACTTGAGCGCGCCCTCGGGCAACTCGTCGAAGAAGCGGCTCTTGACGTTGTAGCGGGTCTGGCCGTGCAGCATGCGCGTCTGCGAATGGCTCAGGTAAAGGCGCTTGCGGGCACGCGTGATCGCCACGTACATCAGGCGGCGCTCTTCCTCGAGGCTCTCGAAGTCGCTCATCGAGTTCTCGTGCGGGAACAGGCCCTCTTCCATACCGGTGATGAACACGCAGTCGAACTCCAGGCCCTTGGCGGCATGCACGGTCATGAGCTGCACCGCGTCCTGCCCGGCCTGCGCCTGGTTGTCGCCCGATTCGAGGGCGGCGTGCGTAAGGAAGGCGGCCAGCGGGCTCAGGGTCTCGCCGGTTTCGGCGTCGGGCGCGAGCGGCTCGTCGACCACCGGGCGGGTCAGGTCGATGCCCTGGCTCGCGGGCGACTGGCGCAGCTCGTCGACCGGCAGCGCCACGGCGTCGCGGCCGAAGCCTTCCTGCGTGACGAAGCTCTCTGCCGCGTTCACGAGTTCCTCCAGATTCTCGATGCGGTCGGCGCCTTCGCGGTCGGCCTTGTAGTGCTCGACGAGGCCGCTGTGGTCGAGCACCAGCTCGATGATCTCACGCAGGCTCACACCCTGGGTTTGCTCGCGCAGCACGTCGATCTTGGCGACGAAGCCCGTGAGGTTCGCGCCGGCCTTGCCGCCGACCACGCTCACTGCATCGTGCAGCGAACGGCCGGCCGCGCGCGCCGCATCCTGCAGGGTTTCGAGCGTGCGCGCGCCGATGCCGCGCGGCGGGAAGTTGACCACGCGCAGGAAGCTGGTGTCGTCGTCCTTGTTCTCGAGCAGGCGCAGGTAGGCCAGCGCATGCTTGATTTCGGCGCGCTCGAAGAAGCGCAGGCCGCCGTACACGCGGTAAGGCACCGATGCATTGAAGAGCGCCGTTTCGATCACCCGGCTCTGCGCATTGCTGCGGTAGAGCACGGCCATCTCTTTTCGGTCGAAGCCATCGCGCACGAGCTGGCGCATTTCCTCGACCATCCACTGGGCCTCGGCGAGGTCGGTGGGCGATTCGTACACGCGCACCGGCTCGCCGGGGCCTTGGTCGGTGCGCAGGTTCTTGCCGAGGCGCTTCTTGTTGTGGCTGATGAGTTCGTTGGCCGAGTCGAGGATGTTGCTGTAGCTGCGGTAGTTCTGCTCCAGCTTGATCTGATGCGTGACGTTGAACTCGCGCACGAAGTCGGTCATGTTGCCCACGCGCGCACCGCGAAAGGCGTAGATGCTCTGGTCGTCGTCGCCCACGGCGATCACGCTGTTGCGGCCCGGCTCGAACTGGCCCGCGGCGGTGTTGCCCGCGAGCATCTTGATCCACGCGTACTGCAGGCGGTTGGTGTCCTGGAACTCGTCGATCAGGATGTGGCGGAAGCGCCGCTGGTAGTGCTCGCGCACCGGGTCGTTGTCACGCAGCAGCTCGTAGCTGCGCAACATGAGCTCGCCGAAGTCGACCACGCCTTCGCGCTGGCATTGCTCTTCATAGAGACGATAGAGCTCGACCTTCTTGCGGTCGTCGTCGCTGCGGACTTCGACGGCGTCGGGGCGCAGGCCGTCTTCCTTGGCGCCGGCGATGAACCATTGCGTCTGCTTGGCCGGGAAGCGCTCGTCGTCGACATTGAACTGCTTCATCAGGCGCTTGATGGCCGAGAGCTGGTCCTGCGTGTCGAGGATCTGGAAAGTCGACGGCAGGTTGGCCAGCTTCCAGTGCGCGCGCAGCAGGCGGTTGCACAGGCCGTGGAAAGTGCCGATCCACATGCCGCGCACATTGACGGGCAGCATCGCCGTCAGGCGCGTCATCATTTCCTTGGCGGCCTTGTTGGTGAAGGTCACGGCAAGGATGCCACCGGGGGAGACCTGCCCCGTCTGCAGCAGCCAGGCGATGCGGGTGGTGAGCACGCGCGTCTTGCCGGAGCCGGCGCCGGCCAGGATCAGCGCGTTGCCCTCGGGCAGCGTGACCGCGGCGAGTTGCTCCGCGTTCAGGTTCTGGAGCAGCGGCAGTGCTGGAGGGTGGGCGTCAGCCGCAGGATCGTGAAACAACATCCTGCGATTGTAGAAACCACTGCGTATGCGGGTTATATGAAGAATCGGAAGACCTGCCTTTGCGAGGCCGCGTAAAATCAATCACCGGGCCCAAGATTCTTGCGCCCGGTTTTTTGTGGGCGTCTTCTTGCAAGAACGTACCGCGAAAGCCGGCCGGACCAAGCGCTCATTCGTTCCTTTCAACGATTCCTTTCAGGAGCCTGGTCATGCAGATTTTCGATTACGACAACATCCTCCTCCTCCCGCGCAAGTGCCGCGTGGAGAGCCGCTCCGAGTGCGACACCAGCGTCACGCTGGGCGAACGCAGCTTCCGCCTGCCGGTGGTCCCCGCCAACATGAAGACGGTGGTCGACGAATCGATCTGCCTGTGGCTGGCGCAGAACGGCTACTTCTACGTGATGCACCGCTTCGACCTCGACAACGTGAAGTTCGTCAAGGAGATGCAAGGCAAGGGCGTGTTCGCGTCCATCTCGCTCGGCGTGAAGAAGCCCGACTACGACACCGTCGACCAGATGGTGGCGCAAGGCCTCGTGCCCGAGTACGTCACGATCGACATCGCGCACGGCCACGCCGACAGCGTGAAGAACATGATCGGCTACCTCAAGCAAAAGCTGCCGAAGGCCTTCGTGATTGCCGGCAACGTCGGCACGCCCGAAGCAGTGATCGACCTCGAGAACTGGGGCGCGGACGCGACCAAGGTCGGCATCGGCCCGGGCAAGGTCTGCATCACCAAGCTCAAGACCGGCTTCGGCACGGGCGGCTGGCAGCTGTCGGCGCTCAAGTGGTGCGCGCGCGTGGCGACCAAGCCGATCATTGCGGACGGCGGCATCCGCGACCATGGCGACATTGCCAAGAGCGTGCGCTTCGGCGCGTCGATGGTCATGATTGGTTCGTTGTTCGCGGGGCACGAGGAGTCGCCCGGCAAGACGGTCGAGGTCGATGGCGCGCTGTTCAAGGAGTACTACGGCTCCGCCAGCGACTTCAACAAGGGCGAGTACAAGCACGTCGAGGGCAAGCGCATCCTCGAACCCATCAAGGGCAAGCTGGCCGACACGCTGGTCGAGATGGAGCAGGACGTGCAGAGCTCGATCAGCTACGCGGGCGGGCGCGCGCTGATGGACATCCGCAAGGTCAACTACGTCACCCTGGGCGGAGACAACGCGGGCGAACATCTGTTGATGTAAGCCCGGGCACTGCCGGTCAGGCCTCGAGCAACTGCACCGCGTGCCGGTGCAGCGCGTGGGCCGGATCGGCGAGCGCATCGACCACGCCGAAGTGGTCGAGCCCTGGAAGCACCTCGCACACCGGCACGGTGTTGCGCCCCCACGCCTCGCGGATCATCGCGTTGTGGCGGATGAACTCCTCGCTCTCCTCGCCGCCTGCAACTGCGTAGAGCTGCCCACGTTTCGGTGCTGGCCACAGGGCGGGGCTGGCGCGCAGGGCGTCCGCGTCGCTCAGCTTCAGTGTGTTTTCAAGGAACGGCGTGCGCTGCAGCGGGCGAAGGTCGTAGAGGCCCGAGATCGACAGCGCATTGCGCACGAGCAGCGCAGGCAGGTCGGAGGCGACCGCTTTCCAGTCGCAGGCCAGCAGCGCCGCCGCCATGTGCCCACCAGCCGAATGGCCAGCGACGGTGATCCGCGAGGGATTGCCGCCATGGGCCGCGACGTGGCGCCATGTCCACTCGAGCGCACGCACCATCTGCAGCAGGATGCCGGGCACCGTGACGGGCCGCCGCGGCGTGCCGGGACACAGCGCGTAGTTGGGCTGGACCACGCAGATGCCGCGGTCATTGAACGCGGGCGCGATGAAGGAATGGTCTTTCTTGTCCATGGCGCGCCAGTAGCCGCCGTGGATGAAAACCAGCACGGGAGCGTCGGGCACGGGTGCCGGAAAGATGTCGAGCGTTTCGTTCACGCTCTGGCCATAGGGCACGTCGATCCGCGCGGGCAAGGCCTCGCGCACCGCGGCGGATTCACGTGCCCAGCGCTCGAAGTAGGCGGGGTGGTCCTTGACCCGTGCGAGGTTGTTGTACATGCCCTCCAGCCAGGCGGGATCGAACGGGGCCATGCGCTTTTTCTCCGTGTTTTGCGAGGCGCGCATCTTGGCACGCCAGCGTGCGCCGAGACGGAGTTTTGGTTAAAATTCGGCTTGTGTTGGGGGGGTAGCTCAGCTGGGAGAGCGCCGCGTTCGCAATGCGGAGGTCGGGAGTTCGATCCTCCTCCTCTCCACCAACCGACACAGAAAAGGCCTTGGCATCTGCCAGGGCCTTTTCTTTTTCCGGCTCAGGTATCCAGCGTCAGATGCTGTCCATGCAGCGCCGCAGCCGCCGGCGATGCGAGGAAGCCAATGGTCTGCGCCGCGACCGAGGTAGACACCCAGTCGGCCGGGTTTGCATCGGGCATCGCCTGCCGGTTGGCTGGCGTATCGAGCACGCTGGGAGCCACGCTGTTGATGTTGACGCCGTGCGGCGAAGCCTCGGCTGCCATGGCTTCCACCAGGCGCTGCAGCGCACTCTTCGAAGCGATGTACGCGGCCATGGCCGGCACGCCGCGTGCCGCGACCTTCGCCGTCACGGCGATGACGCTGCCGGCGCGGCGCGCGATCATCGAGGGCAGCACCGCCTGCGTCACGGCGACGAACGACCATGCGTTGAGATTCATCATCCGGTCCCAGCTCGCGCGCGTGAGTGCATGCGTCGCTTCGCCCATTTCGAATCCGCCCGCGATGTGGACCAGTGCGTCGATGCGGCCGAAGGACTTGAGCGCCTGCTCCGCAAGGGCGGCCATCTCGGAGGTGGAAGTCACGTCGCCCGCCAGCAAGAGATGCTGCGAGTTGTCCAGGCCCGGAAAGACTTCAGCAAGACGGCCCGCATGGTGGTCGACCAGCGCCAGGCGCGCGCCCTGGTCGATGAAATGCTGAGCGACGGCGCGGCCCAGTGCGCCAGCGGCGCCGGTGATCAAGACATGGGGCGTGGTGTTCGCATCGTTCATCGAAATTCTCCTGGTTGAAGGGCCCTACCCTCTCGGGCGTGGTGAATCCTAACGCTGCGGCCACAAATTTTTTGGCCATGCAGAAATTCTGGGATATACTCGTGGTCTTGCCAGAAAACACCAAACGTTTTCAACGCAAGGGCTCTTAGCTCAGTTGGTAGAGCAGCGGACTCTTAATCCGTAGGTCGAGTGTTCGAGTCACTCAGGGCCCACCACCAACACTGGAAACTGCGCGGCTTCCGCGCTGTTTCTTAAGGAGCACTGTTCCGCAAACGCCGAACGTGTTCCGCAAAACAGAAAAACCTCCCGTCGAAAGACTGGGAGGTTTTTTCTTTTTCAGCCAGAGTATTCGGTGAAGCCGATGAGCGCTTGGCGCCGAAGCACCGCAGCTGGGTAGGATGACCAAGTCCGCGTCATTCGCCTGAAGTCCATGGCAGAACCGACAAAGGGACTCCATCAAGCCTCGGCGGGGAGGCTATGCCTTGATCTGCGCAACATCTCAACACGCGTAAAGAACGCAACCAGATGAGCTGCGAGCGCGCTCGCTCCTTCTTCGCTTGCTGAAGCCCGGATGCCGGCCCGCGCACATGCCGCTCCAAGTCCTACATCCGGGCTCGCTTTGGCAGAGCAGAACTTTGACGCTCGGCGCTGACTCGCGCATCGCGACGGTCAAGCTCGGCAAGGAGAATCGAAATGAACCTCACACGACGTCTTCTGACTACCGGCCTCGCCCTTTCCGGCGTATTCGGCTTCATCGATGCGAGCTTCGCCAAGGGAAAGCATCACCACCACAATGGCGCGAAATTGGTGGGCGACAAGCTCAAGAGTAACGGCCAGCATGTCATCGACAAGAGCGGGCCGCACACGGTCTCCGTGGACATCAAAGACACAAAAATCGCTGCGTTCCACGTCAAGCATGCAAACAAGGGCGACCTGCCGGTCAAGAAATACAAGACGAACAAGAAGATGGCCCGGGCGGACGGAATGCAATACGCCACCTTCATCCACGTTCAAGACACGTACCTGGGAATGACATACATCGGGTACAGCTATGTCGACGACTATGGCGACGAGCAGATCTACTGGTATCCCTACGACATGATCCTGGACGGGGACACCGGTGCGGTCGAGTACGTGGCCGTCTGAACCCGACGCTCAGGCTGGTCATTCTGCGTGGTCGCTGCGGTTCGCGCTGCGCCTAGCCCATATCACCGGCCAGCGGCCCGCCGACGTGCTCGGCATGAGCAAGGACCACATCCGCGGCGAGTACCCGCGGTGCACCAGGGCAAGACACAGACGAAGCTGCGGATCGTGGTCGAAAACGCGCTGGAAGAGCTGATCGAAGAAATCCGCGTGTTCAAGGCGGCTAGGCCAAAGCAGTCGGCCCCGCTGCTGGCGAACGAGCGCGGCGCCCCGATGACGGCCGCGATGCTGCGCAAGCGCTTCGACAAGGCCCGCAAGAGCGCGGGGATCGACATCACCACGTTCCAGTTTCGCGACCTGCGCGCGAAAGCGGCAACGGACACCGACGAGTCAGCCGTCGAGTGTTCGAGTCACGCAGGGCCCACCACCAACACCGAAAAATAGCGCGTTCTTCGCGCTATTTTTTTGTCAAAGCCTCCTCACGGTCCACGCGAGGAGGCTTTTTCTTTGGCTCGCCGGCCCCAGGAAGTAGCCCCTGCCGTGCGATCCAATCGGCGACGCAGCGTTCGAGCAGATCGTGCCGCTCACCCACCTCGGCCATCAGGTACTGGCCACCCGATTGATGCACTGCCAGAGCTGCATTGCAGAAGCACAGCGACCCCGGCGCTCAAGTGCACGCGTCAAACCTTCGAGGAAGATTTCCTTTCTCATGCGGGAATATTTCACGATTTGTGCGTCACTTACAAGCTGCTCCGGGTTCAACCTGCAATAGGTCCCCATCCGGCATGGCATCTTGTACCGGCTGTCACGCAGCACAACAACAATGACACAGGGAAATCACTTCGAAGCCATAAAGCTCGTTCAACCCGCTCAGGCGGGTATTTTTTTTGTCCAGCCGCAGCCAAGGTCGACAACGATGTTCGGAGGCCACAGGATGCAGCCAGGCCCCGACCGCGCCTTCACGCGTGAGCTATATTTCCTCTCATGGAAAAGGCGTCCGACATAGGCAAACCCACCGTCCCCATCGACCTGATCGGGCCGGACCACTGGCCCCGCTCGAAACGCGGTTCGGGTCGTGCCACCAAGGTGATTCTCGCCATCGCGAGTGGCTTGGCGGCCGCCGGCCTGATCGCCTATCGTCTCTTCGGACGCTGAACACCGGCGCCTCACACTTACAAAAGCCCGCCGCCTGGGAGACAGGCAGCGGGCTTTTTTCATGGACAAAGACCAGGATCGCAGCCCTGCCCTCACTGAAGCCGCGAGCCCTTGGGCAGCCGCTTTGCCAGCCACTCGTGCACATCCACACGGATGTTGCGTCCTTCGAGCAGGAAGTTCTCGTAGCGGTTCGGCACATAGGGCAGATAGACCAGTGGCATGCCCGCCTCCTCCGGCGTGCGCGCTGCCTTGCGGTTGTTGCAGACCCCGCATGCGCTCACGAGGTTGGTCCAGGTCCACGGACCTCCGCGGGACTCGGGCAGCACGTGTTCGCACTGCAGTTCGCGCTCGTGGAACACCTCGCCGCAGTAGGCGCAGGTGTGGCGGTCGCGGCGCAGCAGTTTGCTCTTGGTGACGCTCGGAATCACGTCGAAGAGGTTGATCTTCGACGCACCGCGCAGCGCAACGATCGGCGCCACGTCGATGCGCGACTGCACGCCGCGCGCCACGTTGAAGCCGCCGCGCAGCGTGGCGAGCGGCAGGCCGCCGTCTTCCCATGCGACCGAGCCGGTCGCGTAGTGCAACACCGCCTGCTCCAGCGAAATCCAGGCTTGCGGCGTGCCCTGGATATCGAGTTGCAGGACGTGGGGATGCATGTCTCGCCTCCTTTTGCGGCGATGGTTGTTGATGAGGTCGAATGAAACGAAGTGGGGTGCACGAACGGGATCGAACCGTCGTCAGCGGGACCACAACCCGCGGCTCTGCCATTGAGCTACGCGCACCATGAAAAACAAGGAACAGGCGGCCGGCCTACCATTCGCCGACTGCGCGAACGCGCTGGTCGGGATCGAGTCCCTCCGGCAGCGGCTCGCGCCCCGCGGAGTCCGCCGCGCATTCGCCTGTGCGACGCGCGTCGACGGCAATGCCGAAACTGCGGGCCAAGGCCATCATCATGCGGTTGCGTGGCTGTGCCGGACGCACGGTGATCATCCGGATCGGGGTATTGCGCTTGCGCATGGTGGCTCCTTGGTTGGCGTGACAGCTCGAACAAAAAAAAGGCCCCACGTGCACGACTCGAACGTGCAACCCCTTGCTTCGTAGGCAAGTGCTCTGATCCATTGAGCTAACGCGGGTCGAAAACAAAAGTGTCCGGCTACGGGTTCCGGCGCCGCCCAATCTTTGCGGCCGGTTTCCGCGGGAGGGCCATCTGCATGGCCCGGTCCCGCTCGGGTTCGGTGGTTCGAAAAAAACGGTGTCCCGCTTTCCATTTCGGTTGTGTCCTCACGCGACGGACAGCGCGCTGGGCGCTGTCCCGTACGACGTCGCTGCACAGGAGTGATCGGTTCCTGCACATCCCGCCAGACCGTCTACGCGGTGGGCTCTGGCGGTGTGGTGAAGGCACACCCGAAATGGCAAACAAGCACGACAGACAAAACAAAAAGGCCCGGAACCTTGCGGTTTCCGGGCCTCTGCATGAGAGAGCTTGGAAGGTGTGCGCCTACGCGCAACCTCCACCCGGTAGCACTTGATCCTCGACTTTTCCAACGCGCAGGCTGGCTGCGGCTTTCGTGGAATACACGTGGTTCTGGTGCTGGTTCGGTCGGATCGACAGCATGCTGTCCAAACCACCGCACGACCAGACGCGCACGAGCGATCGGCCCAAGGCGGGTCGAATGCTGGTGAGGTTCAAGGCGGTGTTCACGATGGTTCCTGAGTCAAAAAATTGCCGCTGTCGGCTGTAAAGGGTTGGACAAAAGGGACGGCCTGGGCCGCGAATGAAGGCAACTGTAAATAGTGTTTACGACGGCGTCAACAACCGGGACAATCTTTTCTTGTCTTGTTGTTGTTTTTGAACAGTGCCCAATATCACCGTCGCGCGCCGCCGCAATGCCCTTGCGTTGCACCGCCGCTTTCTCGAAGAGGCCATCGCCGCGGGCCTGCCAGCCAAGGGGCTGGACCAGGCGTTTGCGAAGAAGCTCGAAATTTCTCCGAGCATGTGGAGCCAGATCAAGAGCTCGCGGCCCATCGGCGACAACCTGGCACGGCAGATCGAACGGCATTGCAGCGTCGAGCCCGGCTGGCTCGACGAAGAAGACCGCCTCAGCGAAGTACCCGATGCAGCGGAAGAGCGCTTCATTGCGGCCGCGCGCAACGCATGGCGCGCCGCCAATGCCAAGGGAAAGAAGGAGCTCGGCGGCTGGCTGAAGAAGCGCGCGCAGGACGCGGCGGGCAGCGAGCCCGCCCCCTAGGACGCTCAGCCCAGCTCGGGCGCGTTGCGCAGGATGGCTGCGCGCATGTCGTCCGGAATGGCGACGGCGCGATGGGTTTCGAGCGACGTGGTCACGAGCACCTGCTGCATCTGCATGCGCAGTTCTCCGGTCGCCGGCTCGAAGCAGCGCACAAGCAGCGTCATCGAGCGCGACCCCAGCCGCTGCACGGTAAGGCCGAGCGTGACCTGGTCGCCCATGCGGCTCACCGCACGGAAGTCGGCTTCGAGCTTCACGGTGGGCAGGCCAATGCGCCGCACGGCCACCAGCCCGTGGTAGCTGAGCCCCAGGCCCTCGTTGACCCAGTCTTCGACGAGCCCGTTGAGCATCACGAAGTACTGAGGGTAGAAAACGATGCCCGCCGGGTCGCAGTCCGAGAAGCGGATCAGCCGCGCGCGGCGGAACTCGCTGCCCTGGGCCGGGAGATCGACAGGGGTGGCCGCGCTCATGCTCAGCCCTCCTCGGCCGGCGGCTCGCCGCGCATCACGTGCACACGCAGCAAGCCCAGTTGGGTGTGCATCTGCTTGACGGTCTTCATGTCGAGCCCCGAGAACATCTCGAGGATCCATTGTTCGTGCTCGCTCGCCATCGTCTCGAAGGTGCGGCGCCCTGTCGGCGTGAGGCTCACGATCCACGCGCGGCGGTCGTCGGGGCTGGGCGCGCGGGCCACCATGCCTTCGCGCTCGAGTTCGTCCGTCAGGCCTGTGACGTTGCCGCCGGTCACCATGAGGTAGCGCGAGAGCACGCGCATCTTGAGCCCGTCCTTGTAGCGATGGAGCTGCGCCATGTAGTCGAAGCGCGCGAGCGAGATGCCGAAGCGCTCGCGCAGCCGGCGCCGGATCTCGGCCTCGATCTGCGTGGTGCTGGCCAGCATGCGCAGCCAGAGCTTGAGCATCGCGTGGTCCTCGTGGCCCGCGCGGGCTTCGTGGCCCAGTTCCTCCGCATCGCTCAGCACCGCGTGCGAGGCATCGTTGTCGCGCGTCATGTCACCTCTCCCCCTGAAACCGAGATCGACTGGCCGGTGACCGACGCAGCGCCCGTGCCGCACAGCCAGCGCACCGCATCGGCGACTTCGGCCGGCTGCACGATGCGCCGCTGCGGATTGACGCTGGAGAATTCGGCCAGCGCGTCGGCCTCGCTGCGCCCGGTCTTGCCGACCACGTTGGCGACGCTGTTGCGCAGGATGTCGGTGTCGGTGTAGCCCGGGCATACGGCATTCACCGTGATGCCCTTGCGCGCCACTTCGAGCGCCAGCGAACGCGTGAGCCCGACCACACCATGCTTGGCCGCGGTGTAGGCCGACACGTAGGCGTAGCCCTTCTGCCCCGCCGTGCTGGCGATGTTGACGATGCGGCCCCAGCCCGCATCGAGCATGTCGGGCAGCGCAGCCTGCGCGCACAGGAAGCTGCCGGTGAGGTTCACCGACAGCATGCGCTGCCAGAGCTCGAACGAGGTCTTGAGGAAAGGCGCGCTCTCGGCGGCACCCGCGTTGTTGACGAGCACGGCAACAGGGCCGCGCGCTGCTCGGGCCTCTGCGAAGGCCGCCTGCACCGCCTGCGGATTCGCCACATCGGCTGCAGCCACGCCATGCCCGCTGCCCGCGAGCGAATCGGCCACACGCTTCAGCGCTTCGCGGTCACGCCCCAGCAGCGTCAGAACGGCGCCTTCGGCGGCCAGGGTGCGCGCGATCTCCGCGCCGATGCCGCGCGCCGCGCCCGTGACGAGTGCATGGCGGCCGGTCAGTGAATTTGATTGCATACCTGAATGTTTTAGTTCTGAATCATTTTAGCGAAATGTACCGGCGAAGCTGTCAGCGCATGAAACAGCCGGAAAGAAGGAACGCGTTGCGTCTGCCGGGAGCCTCAGGCCCTTGCGGGCCGGCCGTCCCAGGTCTGCGGACTCACGCCGCGCTCGCGCAGCTTGAACTTCTGCACCTTGCCGTTTTCGGTGCGCGGCAGGTCGGCCAGCACGTCGATGTAGCGCGGCACGGCGAAGTAAGGCAGCCGGCTTTCACAGAAGCGCACGAGTTCGGCCGGGTCGATCGGCACGCCGTCGCGCGCCACCAGCGCGGCCATCACCTCGTCCTCGGCCAGTTCGGATTGCACCGGGTACACCGCGCACGAAGCCACGCCCGGATGGCTCAGCAGCACCTGCTCGACCTCGAACGACGAGATGTTCTCGCCGCGCCGGCGAATCGCGTCCTTGATGCGGTCGACGAAGCGGAACGCACCGTCGGCGTCCTGCACCACGCGGTCGCCGGTGTGGAACCAGAGATTGCGCCAGGCCTCGACCGTCTTCTCCGGCATGTTGAAATAGCCGCTCGCGAAGGCATGGGGCTCGTCCGCGCGCAGCAGCAGTTCGCCGGCCTCGCCGGGTGGCAGCGCCGCATCGCCTTCGTCGGCCACGCGCGCCTGGAAGCCTGGGCGCAGCCAGCCCATGACACCGCCGCGCGGCGAATCCGGCGCGGTCGCGATGGCGAAATTGGTTTCGGTCGAGCCGTAGCCTTCGAGCAGTTGCACGCCGGTGCGCGCCTTGAATGCGGCACCTGCGGCGGACGGCACGCCGGGCCCGAGGCCGATGCGCACCCGGTGATCGCGTTCGCCAGGCCCTTCGGGCTGCGCGAGCAGGATCGGCACCATTGCGCCCAGCAGGTAGACCACCGTCGCCCCGCTCGCGCGCATCGCCGGCCAGAAGCCCGAGGCCGAGAAGCGCGGCGCGAACACCACCTCTGCGCCCGTCAATGCGGCCTGCGCGAAGGTGTTGAGCGCATTGATGTGAAAGAGCGGCAGCGTGGTGCACAGCACGTCGTCGACGCCGACTCCGAGCACCTCCGCGCTGCTCACGCCCCACCAGAAATACTGCGCATGCGGGCAGACGACGCCCTTGGCTGGCCCCGTCGTACCGGAGGTGTACAGAATCGCGAGCGGGTCGCCAGGTTGCACCGCTGCGGGCGCCAGCGCCTCACCGCCCTCGGGGTAAGGCGTTACGCGCACGCCCTGGGGCGCCTGCCAGCCGGAGGACTCCGCCTCGCCCACCACCCAGACCTCGCGCAACGCGGTGCGCGCCAGATCCGCCGTCGCGAGCCGCTCAAGAAAACCCGCCTCGATCACCAGCAGTTTCGCCTGGCTGTTCGCGAGGAAGTATTCGATCTGCGGCCCCATCGACGCGGTGTTGACCGGCACCATCGACGCACCCAGCCAACCCGCGCCGAGGAAGCTTTCGAGAAACTCGATGCGGTTGCCGCACATCACGGCGAAGCGGTCGCCGCGCACCACGCCGGCCGCGGCCAGCGCACCGGCGCGAACGGCTGCAGCCTGCGCAGCGTCGCGATGCGTCCACTCGTCGCCACCGATCCGAAGCAACGGACGCGAGCCGAACAGCCCGGCCTGCCGCTGCAGCATCGCCGGCAAGGTGCGCTGCACGGGCGGCACAGCCCGCGGGTCACTCGTCATCGTGCGTGCCTCCACCGAGATAGGTCGCCTGCACGCGCGGATCGCTCGCCAGCTCGGCCGAGGCACCCGACAGCGCGATCTCGCCGGTCTCCAGCACATAGCCTTCGTCCGAGCTTTCTAGCGCGGCGCGCGCGTTCTGCTCGACCAGCAGGATCGAGACACCGTCTTCGCGCAGCTTGCGCACGATGGTGAGGATGTCGCGCACGATCAGCGGCGCGAGGCCGAGGCTCGGCTCGTCGAGCATCAGCAGGCGCGGCGCCGACATCAGCGCGCGCCCCACCGCGAGCATCTGCCGCTCGCCGCCCGAGAGCGTGTCGGCGCGCTGCGAACGCCGTTCGGCCAACCGCGGAAATCGGTCGTACACCGACTGCAGCCGCTTCTTCATCGCATCGCCGCGCAGCCGCTTGGCATAGGCGCCGAGCTGCAGGTTGTCGAGCACGGTGAGTTCGCCGAACAGCTCGCGCTTCTCGGGCACGAGGCACAGGCCGCGCTCCACGCGCGCTTCCACGTCGAGCCCCTGCAGGTCTTCGCCCTCGAAGCGCAGCGTGCCCTTGCAAGGCAGCAGACCCATCGCGGCCGCCAGCAGCGTGGTCTTGCCCGCGCCGTTGGGACCGATTACCGAAATGATCTGACCCGGCTGCAGGTCGAGCGACACGCCGCGCACCGCCTCAACCTGCCCGTACGACACGTGCAGATCGCCAATCTCCAGCATCGCGGTCATTTCGCTACCCCCAGGCTTGTCACTTCGTGTACTTCTCCTACCCCCTGAAGGGGGCCCGCGCCTTCGGGCGGCCGTGCGGCGCTCATACAACACTCCCCAGGTAAGCCGCCTGCACCCGCTCGTCCGCGCGCACCGCCGACGGCACGCCCTCCACGAGCTTGGAGCCGAAGTTCATCACCACCAGCCGGTCCACCAGTTTCATCACGAAGTCCATGTCGTGTTCGACGATCAGGATGGTCACGCCCTCCTCGCGCAGCTTGCGCAGCAGGTCGCCGAGCGCCATCTTTTCCTTGCGGCGCAGGCCGGCGGCGGGCTCGTCGAGCACCAGCAGCACCGGGTCCGCGGCCAGCGCGCGCGCGATTTCCAGAATGCGCTGCGTGCCCAGCGGCAGGCTGCCCGCCAGCTCGTGCGCGCGGTCGCCCAGGCCGATGCGGTCGAGCTGGCGCTGCGCCTCCTGCAGGATCTGGCTTTCTTCCAGGCGGTCGAGCCGCAGCCCCGCCTTCAGGATGCCCGAGCGCGTGCGCGAATGCGCGCCCAGCGCCACGTTGTCGAGCAGGCTCATGTGCGGGCGCAGCTTCACGTGCTGGAAAGTGCGCGCCAGCCCCAGCCGCGCCACCTCGCGCTGCGGTTTGCCTGCGATGTCGTGCGCCAGGAAGCGCACCTGGCCCGCGCTCATCGGCAGCGTGCAGGTCAGCAGGTTGAACATGGTCGACTTGCCCGCGCCGTTGGGCCCGATCAGCCCGACGATCTCGCCGGCCTTCACGTCGAAGCTCACGTCGTTGACGGCCACCAGCCCGCCGAAGCGCTTGACCGCACCGTTCACCGACAGCACCTGCGAGCCGCGCTCGGGCAGCGTGCGGTGAGGCAAGGGATCGACCGGCGGGGCCTCGTGGCGCGAAGGCTCCTGCGAGCCGCTGCGCCGGTGCGTCCAGCGGCGCAGCAGGCCCATCACGCCGCCGCGCGCGAAGTGCAGCAGCAGGATGAAGAGCGCGGCGAATGCCACCGCCTCGAGCTGGCCGGCGCGCTGCGTGAGCATCGGCAGCACGTCCTGCAGGCCGTTCTTCAGCACCAGTACCAGCGCGGCGCCCACCAGTGCGCCCGCCAGCTGGCCGAGCCCGCCGGCCACGGCCATCAGCAGGTACTCGATGCTCGCGCGCACGTCGAAGGGCGACGGGCTCACGAAGCGGTTCATGTGCGCGTAGAGCCAGCCCGCCAGCCCCGCGAACAGCGCGGCCGTGACGAACAGTGACAGCCGCACGCGGTAGGCATCCGCCCCCACGCTCGCCAGCAGCGTGGCACCGCCGCGAAGCCCGCGAATCGCGCGCCCCGGCCGCGACTGCAGCAGGTTGTGGCTGAACAGGCAGGCCAGCCCGACGACCACCCAGATCAGGTAGTACATCGAACGCGGATCGGCCAGCGACCAGCCCGCGACCTGCAGCGGTGGAATGTTCGACAGGCCCGTGTGCCGCCCAAGCGCATCGACATTGCCGAACAGCATTGCGATCGACAGTCCCCAGGCGATGGTGCTGAGCGGCAGGAAGTGCCCGCCCAGGCGCAGCGTGAGCATGCCGATGGCCAGCGCCGAGAGGCCGGTGAGCAGCAGCGCGAACAGCAGCCCGATCCACGGCGACATGCCCTGCGTGGTCGTGAGCCATGCCGTGGCGTAGGCTGCGATGCCCACGAAAGCCGCCTGCCCAAACGAGGTCGCGCCGCCCACGCCGGTGAGCAGCACGAGGCCCAGCGCCACCAGCGCGCCGATGCCGATGTCGTTGAGCAGCGAGACCGTGAAGCTCCCCGCCACCACCGGCACCAGGGCCAGCACGACCACCACCGCGGCGATCCACGTCATGCGTTTGCGGTTGGCGCTCATTGGTCCACCTCGTCTTCTTCCTCTTCGGCATGCGTGGCCATGAAGGAGCGCAGCATGAGCACGGGGATCAGCAGGCTGAACACGATCACGTCCTTCAGCGCACCGCTCCAGAACGAGGCGAAGCTTTCCACCACGCCGACTGCGAGTGCACCCACCGCAGTCATCGGGTAGCTCACGAGCCCGCCGATGATCGCGGCCACGAAGGCCTTCAGGCCGATGATGAAACCCGAGTCGTAGTACATGGTCGTCACCGGTGCAATCAGCACGCCGATCAGCCCCGCCAGCAGCGAGGCGCATCCGTAGGCCAGCAGTGCGGTGCGCACCGGCCGGATGCCGACCAGCCGCGCGCCCACGCGGTTGACCGCCGTGGCGCGCAGCGCCTTGCCGGCCACCGTGCGCTCGAACACCAGGAAGAACAGCCCGCTCAGCACGATGGCCGCGCCCACCATCAGCACCACCTGGCCGCTGACCGTGAAGCCGTCGCCCAACGTGAACACGGCGCTGGTGAGCGGCGTGGTGCGGGAGCCTTCAGGTCCGAAGAACAGCAGGCCCAGGCCAGACAGCAGGAAGTGCAGCGCCAGCGACACGATCAGCAGCACCAGCACCGAGGCGTCGGCGATCGGCTGGAACACCACGCGCGCCAGCAGTGGTGCGATGGGCACCACCAGCAGCACGGCCACCGCGATGTGCACCGCGACCGGCACGCCGGGCCGCGCCGCAAGCCACGCGAGCACGCAGGGAATCGCGGGCAGCACGCCCCACATCAGCACCGCCTTGGGAATGCGTGCAGCCTCGCCGCGCCGCAACAGGCTGCCGATTTCCGTTGCCAGCGCCAGGGCAGCGAGCACGGCGACCATGCCTATGGTCGGCGGGACGCGGCCGGTCTCGAAGGCCGCGAGCGACAGCGCCGCAAAGGCCGCGATGTCGCCGAAGGGCACGAACACCACGCGCGTGACGGAAAAGATCAACACCAGCCCCAGGCCGGCCAGCAGGTAGACGGCACCGTTGGCCAGGCCGTCGGTGAGGAGAATGAGCGCCACGTCCCAGGTCATCGCGCGGCCCTCCGGAAAATCAAGGGCGAGCGGTTCAAGGTGCGAGCTTCCATTGGCCGTTGTCGAGCTTGACGATCACGCGGGCGCGTTCGTCCACGCCGTAGAGGCTGCCGGGCTTGAAGGTGTAGACGCCGTGCGTGCCCACCACTTCCTTCGTGCTGAAGATGGCGTCGCGCAGCGCCACGCGGAACTCGGGCGTGCCCGGCTCGGCCTTCTTCATGGCGCGCGATGCGGCGTCCGCAAACACCAGCCAGCCGTCGAACGAATAGGCCGAGTAGGCGTCGCCGGTTGGCGCGTTGTTCGCTTTCTGGAACACGGCGCGAAACTCGGTCGCGATCTTCTTGGTCGGGTAGTTGTCGGGCAATTGCTCGGCCACGATCACCGGGCCGGTGGGCATCAGCGCGTTCTGGCCGGCCGCGCCGACCACCCGCACGAAGTCGGGGTTGATCAAGCCGTGCTGGCCGTACACGCCACCCTTGAAGCCGCGCTCCTGCAATGCGAGGAACGGCAGTGCGCCCGGCGTTCCGGCGCCGCCGGTCATCACCGCATCGGGCCGCAGCGCCACGATCTTCAGCACCTGCCCCGTCACCGACGCGTCGGCGCGCGCATAGCGCTCGTTGCTCACCACCTTGATGCCGGCCTCGGGCGCGGCCTTCATCAGTGCGTTGTAGACCAGGTCGCCCCAGGCATCGGAGAAGCCGATGTAGCCCACCGTCTTCACGTTGTTGCGCTTCATGCGCTCGACGACCGCATCGATCATCAATTGCGTGGGCTGGGCCACGGTCATGACCCAGGGGTTCTCGTTCGGGTCGAGCAAGATGGGCGTGAGGCCGATCATCGGCGTCTTCGCTTCCTTGCCAACCTGCGCCATCGCGATGGCGGCGGGCACGCCCGAGGTGCCCATGAGCACGTCGACCTTGTCCTCCTCGATCAGCTTGCGCGCGTTGCGCCCGGCCGTGGTCGGGTCGGAGCCGTCGTCCAGCACGATGAGCTGGACCTTGCGGCCGTTCACCTCCGGCTTGTACGCCAGCGCGGCCTGCATGCCCTTGGCATAGGGCACGCCCAGCGAGGAATTCGGCCCTGAGAGCGACACGCTGAGACCGACCTTGAGGTCGGCCGCCAGCGCGCTCCCAACACCACAGGCAATCAGCGCTGCGGCGAGTGCACCGCGCGTCAAGGTCTGCATCAGGCTCTTCATGTCGTAGCTCCGGTGAGGATGGTTGGAATGGACAGGTAACTCAGATGAACAACTGGATGGCCGGCAACGCACGCGTGGCGTTGAGCAGGTCGATGCGCTTCTCGCGGATGCGCCAGCCGGCCGGCGTGCGAACGAGGTGATGGCGCGCGGTGCCGCTCAGCAGGATCTGGGATTCGCCTCGCGCTTCGACGTACAGGAATGGCGTGCGCAGGCGCGCTTCATCGGCGTTCTCGTGCTCGATGCGCGAGGGCTGCAGCACGTGCTGGCTGTGGCTGGCTGGATGCTGCGAATGCGCGCGCGGGCTCTTGAGGCGCTCCACGCGCAACTGCAGCAGCAGCCGGTCTTCATAGGCCAGCGAGTTGTGCGAGAACGGATCGGCCTGCGCAGCGCCGAGCAGCGGCACCCAGTAGTGGCCGTCGTCGGCAAAGAGCGCCAGCCAGTCGTCGAAGCGCCGCTCGTCGAGCAGGGCCGCTTCGTGGGCGGCGAAATCGCGCGGAACGGTCATGGCGCGGCCTCCACCGACATCGACTTCGCCCAGGCGCGGAATTGATTGCGCATGAGCAGCTCGTTGGTGCCGTTGGTGGTGATGGTCGACTGCGCGAGCTCGGCCGCATCGAAGTTGCGGTGCAGGCTCACCCATTCGTTGCCGCCCGCGCGCAGGCCCTGCTGGATGCTCTCGAACAGGTGCACGTCATCGTGCGCCACCACCGACATCGGTGAGAAAACAAGCCGGTTGTAGCTCATGGCGCGCTCGAACAGCAGCGCGGGTGCGCCGGCCGCGCGGAAGCTCCACGCCTCGATCAGCGTGCGGCCGGCGGCCAGCGGACGGATCACGCGGATGGCCTGCGGCGAGCCCTTGACCGACAGGCTCGGATAAAGAACGGAGTTCTGCGGCGATCTCTGCAGAATTTCGGTGGCGCGCCCAATGCCGTGCGCCGCCTGCATCGCGGCCTCGTACTCCGGCAGCTGCGCATAGTTGGAGTGGATGCTGAAGTTCACGCCCAGCACGCTGTGGCCATTGGCGAACACGCGCCCGCCCATCTTGTCGAAGAACTCGTAGCCCGAGCCGAAGGGCAGGATCTGCTCCATCGCCATCGGCTTGGGGTCCGTGGGCGCGTGGCCTTCCCACAGCGCCTCGGCCGCCTTGGTGGCCGACTCGTGCGTGGACATCGGGTGCACCGTGTCGTTGATGTTCTCGAGGTACATCTTCCAGTTGCAGTGGACGATGTTGCGCAGCACGCCACCGCCCACGGTGAGATTGCCCTCGGGCGAGCGGTCGACCATGTTGTCGATGGCACCCAGCACCTCGCCGAAGTAGTCATCGAACGATGGCCCCGTGTCGGAGAGGCGCACGAACACGAAGTCGCGGTACACCTTCACATGCCTCACCACCGACAGCCCCTGCCCCGACTCGCACGCCTTGAGCTGCGTGCCCTCGTAGCCGTTCTTCAACGGTACCCCGAGCGGCGCGCCGTCGAGCTTGTAGGTCCACGCGTGATACGGGCAGCGGAAGAAGCGGCCGGTGTTGCCGCTCTCGTCCGTCACCAGTTGCGTGCCCTTGTGGGCGCAGCGGTTGTAGAGTACGTGCACCGCGCCGTCGGGCTGCCGCACCATCAGCAGCGGCCGGCCCGCGATGTCCTGCGCCACGAAGTCGCCGGGCTCGGGCACCTGGCTCGCATGGCCGAGGAAGACCCAGCTGTTCGCGAACAGGCGCTCCTGCTCGAGCGCGAAGATCTCCTCGCTCAGGTACAGGTCGCGATGCACGCGGTCGTGCTGCACGAGGGCGGCGACGCGTTCGGGATAGTGGCGATAGCTGGTCATCGACGTGGGCCCGGGTCTTTTTTCAGGGAACCAGCTTCCACTGCCCCCTGTTCATCTGCACGATCACCACGCCGCGCCGGTCGGAGCCATAGCTATCGCCGGGCTTGAAGGTGTAGATGCCGTGCGTACCCACCAGCTCCTTGGTGCTCACGATGGCGTCGCGCAGGGCGGTGCGGTATTGCGGTGTGCCGGGCTCGCCCTTGGCGCGCGAGGCGGCATCCGCCAGCAGCAGGTAGGCGTCGTAGGTGTAGGAAGAAAAGGCGTCGGTCGGCACCGCGCCGTTCACTTTCTGGTAGGCGTTGCGAAAGCCCATCGACACCTTCTTGATGGGGTTGCTGTCGGGCAACTGGTCGGCCACCAGCACCGGGCCGCTGGGCACCTGCAGGCCTTCGACGGAGGCGCCGCCCACGCGCACGAAGTCGGCGTTGATGAGGCCGTGCGTGCCATAGATCTTTCCCTTGTAACCGCGCTCGGCCAGTGCGATGTAAGGCAACGCACCGGGCGTGCCGGAATTGCCCGCGAACACGGCGTCGGGTCGAGCCGCGACGATCTTCAGCACCTGCCCGGCCACCGAGGAATCGCTGCGCGCATAACGCTCGTTGGCCACCACCTTGATGCCGGCAGCATCGGCGCTCTTCACGAGCGAGTCGTAGGCCAGGTCGCCCAGTGCGTCCGAGAAGCCGATGAAGGCGACCGTCTTCACGCCGGACTTCTGCATGCGGTCGACCACGCCCGCGACCATGAGCGGGAATGGCTGCGACACCGTCACCGTCCACGCGCCCTCGGGGCCGGCGATGGTGACCGGCGTGGGCGAGATCAACGGTGTGTTCAGTTCCCTGGCCACCGCAGCGATGGCCATCGCACCTGGCACGCCGGAGGTTCCTATGAGCACGTCGACCTTGTCTTCGGTCACCAGCTTGCGTGCGTTGCGGCCGGCGGTGGTGGGGTCTGACGCGTCGTCGAGCACGATCAACTGGACCTTGCGGCCGGCGATCTCGGGATGCTCGGCAATGGCAGCGCGGATGCCCTTCTCGTACGGAATGCCGAGCGCAGCCACCGGACCCGAGAGCGAGCTGATGAAGCCGATCTTCAGGTCAGCCGCCATGGCCTGCGAAGCTGCCAGAGCAAGCACTGTGGCGCCAAGGATGTGGGCTAGCTTGTTCTTCATCTCAGGGCACCAGCTTCCATTGACCCTTTTCGAGCTTCACGACGACGCGCGAGCGATCATCCGAGCCATAGCGATCAGTGGGCTTGAAGTTGTAGACCGAATGCGTGCCCACCAGCTCCTTGGTGCTCACGATGGCATCACGCAGCGCCAGCCGGAATTGCGGCGTGCCGGGCTCAGCCTTGCTGGCCAGCGCACGCTGCGCAGCATCGAGATAGATCAGCCACGCATCGAAGCTGTAGGCCGAGAAGGTATCAGTGGGCGCCGCGCCGTTGGCCTTCTGGTAGGCAGCGCGAAAGTCCATCGCGATCTTCTTCATCGGGTTGTTGTCGGGCAGCTGCTCGGCCACCACCACCGGGCCCGTGGGCGCCAGCAGGCCTTCGACCGACGAACCGCCGACGCGGATGAAGTCGGGGTTGATCAGCGAGTGCATGCCGTAGATCCTTCCCTTGTAGCCACGCTCGGTCAACGCGAGGTACGGCAACRCACCGGGGGTGCCCGAGGCACCGGTAATGACCGCATCAGGCCGCAGCGCCACGATCTTCAGCACCTGCCCGGCCACCGACGAATCGCTGCGCGCATAACGCTCGTTCGACACCACCTTGATGCCGGCCGTGGGCGCCGATTTCATGAGCGCGTCGTAGACCAGGTCGCCCCAGGCGTCGGAGTAGCCGATGTAGGCCACCGTCTTCACGCCGGCCTGCTTCATCTTCTCGACCATCGCACCCATCATCAACGGCGCGGGCTGCGGCAGCGTCACCATCCAGGCGCCGTCCTCGCCGGCCAGGTCGGCATTGGCGATGGAGATCAGCGGTGTCTTCGTCTCGCGCGCCACGCCGGCAATGGCCAGCGAGCCGGGTGCGCCGGCCGTCCCGATGATGACGTCGACCTTGTCTTCCTCGATCAGCTTGCGCGCATTGCGCGCGGCCGTGGACGGGTCGGACGCATCGTCGAGCTGGATCACCTGCACCTTGCGACCGCCGACTTCGGACTTGTAGGCCAGCGCGGCTTTCATGCCCTTGTCGTAGGGAATGCCGAGCGAAGACACCGGTCCCGACATCGAGGTGATGAAGCCGACCTTGAGATCGGCGGCCCATGCGCCCGCGGCGCTCAGCGCGCCGAGGCCCGCGGCAATGGCCGCGAGTGTGCGAATTCGGTTCAGGACTTTCATGGCGATGCTCCAGGGATGGTTTGGGATGAACGTGGAAAAGCGAAAGAAGAATTCAGAGGGCCAGGCTGCCGACGCTGGTACCGCCGCACACGTACAGCACCTGGCCGGTGACGAAGCTGCTGTCGGCATCGGCGAAGAAACGCACGGCGCGTGCCACATCGGCCGATTCGCCGAGGCGCCTGACCGGCACCGAGGCGGCGAGCGCGCGTTCCTTCTCGCTGCCGGCCTCGATCACGTCGTAGAACATGTCGGTGCGGATCGGCCCCGGGGCCACCACGTTCACCGTGATGCCGTCCGCAGCAAGTTCCAGCGCCCAGGTGCGCGCCATGCCCAGCATGCCGGCCTTGGTGGCCGAATAGCTGGTGCGCGTGGCCAGGCCCAGCGCAGCGCGCGACGACAGCAGCACCACGCGGCCGAAGCGCTGTGCGCGCATCGCGGGCAATGCGCCCTGCACCAACTGGATCGCGCAGCCCAGGTGCAGGTCGACCAGCGCATCGAGGTCGTCGAGCTTCACGTCGGGCAGCAGCGCGGCGCGTATGACGCCGGCGTTGTGGACGATGGTGGTCGGCGCAAAGCGTTCGACCAGTTCGCGCACCGCTTCGCCCGTGGCGGCGCGGTCGCTCAGGTCGACCTCGAGGCTGTGCAGCTTCGGATGGCCGATCTCGGCCTTGCGGCGCGCGAGCGAGACCACCTCGTAGCCCTGCGCGAGCAGGTCTTCGCAGATGGCCTTGCCGATGCCGGCGCTGCCGCCGGTGACCGCCGCGACCTTGGGTGCCGCGCCGCTCATGCCGATGCCCCCACCAGCGCCAGCACCCGCAGCGGACTGCCGCTGCCCTTCTCGATCTTCAGCGGCGGGCAGATCAGCACCGCGCCCGACGGCGGCAGCAGGTCGAGGTTGCTCAGGCACTGCAGCCCGTAGCGCCCCGCGCCGTGCATGTAGTAGTGGCACGGGTACGGCGGGCGCAGGTGGTAGCCCTGCCCCGCGTCGGTGCCGATGGCCTCCGAGCCGAAGCCCAGCACGTCGCGCTGTTCGACCAGGAAGCGCACGGCCTCGGTGCTCGGGCCCGGCGTGTGCTGGCCGGTTTCGTCGAAGTTCTGGTAGGCCTCGGGGTCGGTGCGCTTGGACCAGTCGGTGCGCATCAGCACCCACGCACCCTTCGGGATGCGGCCGTGTGCCGCTTCGTAGCGCTCGATGTCGGCCACGCTCAGCAGGTAGTCGTCGTTCGCCTGCACGTCGGCCGAGCAGTCGATCACGCAGGCCGGCGCCACGAAGTGCTGCACGGGAATGGTGTCGACCGAGTTGTTCGGCAGGTCGCGGCCCGAGATCCAGTGGATCGGCGCGTCGAAGTGCGTGCCGGTGTGCTCGCCGCACGAGAAGTTGTTCCAGTACCAGCCCGGACCGCGCTCGTCGTACTTCGACACTTCCTCGATGCGGAAGGGCCAGCACTGCCCCATCTCGGGCGGCAGCGCGATCTGCGGAAACTCGGGCGTGAGCGTCTGCGTGAGGTCGATCACGCGGATGCGGCCGCTGGCCATCGCGGTCACGAGGCCGCCGAGGATTTCTGCGGCGGACATCAGTTCGGTTGTCGTGCTCATTCGTTTGGCTCCTGTCTCAGCCGCCCGCCGCGAGTTCGCGTTCGAGCACCTTCGGGTTGTCTCGCCAGCGTTCCAGCCATTCCTGCGCCACGTCGCCGGGATACACGTCCTCGACGCCGTCGCGCAGCGCCTTGACGATGGCATTGGCCAGCGCGGTGGGTGCCAGCTTGGGCGGCGGCGTGTGCTGGTTCCATTCGTCGTCGATGGGCCCCGGGAACACATTGATCACGCGGATGCCGGCCGGCCGCATCTCGGCACGCAGGCACTGCGCAAGCGAATGCGCAGCGGCTTTCGACGCGCTGAAGGTGCCGTGCGGCGGGAAGTTGCTCAGCGCGTAGATCGACAGCAGGTTGACCCAGGCCGTGGCGCCCGTCGCGCCGTCGGCCGAGCGGCCCTTCAGCGCAGGGCCGAACTCCTGTGCGAGGCGCAGCAGGCCGAAGTAGTTGATGTCCATCTCGGCCTTGGCCACGTCGGTGCCGCGCCGCGCGCCGATGCCGAAGGTGCGGTGCACCTCGGCGTTGTTGATCACGATGTCGACCTTGCCGCCGATGGAGCCCGCAAGCTCCGTCACCTGGCGGCCGTTGGTCAGATCGAGCGGCACCAGCGTGACTTGCGGCAGCGCCGAGATGTCGTCGAGCCCGTCGCCCATCTTCTTCCAGGGCTCGGCATGGCCGACCCAGACGATGTCGGCGCCAGCCTTCACCAGCGCGCGCACGATGGCCTGGCCGGTCTCGGTCTTGCCGTCGGTCACCAGCGCCTTGCGGAACTTCGGATCACTGGTCATTTCGCGAAGCATCTTGTCGTCGGCCATATGGGCACTCCCTTCATTCGGAAAACCAATGAGAACGGCCTGCCCCGCGCGGTCGAGCCGGGCGCCGACACGCACTCGCTGCGGCGCATCACCAACCTCACCATGCAGGTGGACCATGAGCGTCGGGCCGGCATCGAGGTGCACCAGGCCCAGCCGCCAGGGCAGCCGCTCGCGGAAGAACAAGTCGTTGCTGTGATGCAGCGTGGTGCTGCCGAGCAGCTCCCCCTCGCCGCTCTGCTGGCGCCAGCGCAAGGCGGCCGAGAGGCATTTGTGGCAAACCTCGCGCGGCGGGTACTGCACCGTGCCGCATCGGTCGCAGGCCTGCAGCTCGAAGCGGCCTTCGGCAGCCGCCGCCGTGAGGCCGAGCGCCACGCGGCCGCGCGCGCCGGGCGGCAGGTTCATCTGCCGGGTGCGCAGCACCGGGTTCTTGCGCGGGGGGCGCATCAAGGGCATCGTCATGCGGGTCTCCCCAGGATCACCGCGCCTGTGCACAGGCAGCGGTCGTAGGTCACCATGCCGAAGCCGGCGACAAGGCCCAGCTGTGCATCGGGCACGGTGCGTGGACCTGCTTGATCGGTCAGTTGGCGGATCGCCTCGACCATGCCGAGGAAGCCGCCTGCCGCACCGGCCTGTCCCGCCGAGAGCTGGCCGCCACTGGTGTTGTTCGGAAAGCTGCCGTCGAAGGTCATGGTGTGCGACTGCACGAAGGCCGGGCCCTCGCCCTTCTCGCAGAAGCCCAGATCCTCGAACTGCATCATCACGATGACGGGGTAGTCGTCGTAGGTCTGCACGAAGTCGAGCTCGGCGGGCTGGATGCCGGCCTGCGCGTACAGGTCATCGCGATCCTTGCGCCATCCGCCCTGCACCATCACGGGGTCTTCGGCGTAGGCGTTGTGGCGTTCGATGGCGCCGCGGATCACCACGTGCGCCAGGCCCAGGTCGCGTGCGCGCTCCTCGCTCATCACGAGGAAGGCATCGGCGCCCGCACAGGGCATCACGCAGTCGAACAGGTGGATCGGGTCGGAGATGGGCCGCGCGGCCATGTACTCGTCGAGGGTCAGGCCCTTCTTGAACATCGCGTTCGGGTTGCCGAGCGCGTTGGTGCGCTGGTCGACGCAGATGCGGCCGAAGTGTTCGCGCTTCGCGCCGTAGGTGCGCATGTAGTTGGCGGTGATGAACGCGAAGATCGAGTTCGGGCCGCCCGAGCCGTAGGGGTAGCTTGCGTCGCGCGCGAAGTTGCTGAAGCTGCCCAGCGTCTGGCGGAAGGAATCGACGTGGTTGGTGTCGGCGCCCACGCAGGCCACGATGTCGGCATCGCCCGCCTGCACCGCCCGCGCCGCGCGGCGCAGGCACATCACCCCCGAAGCACCGCCGGTGGGCACATGGTCGAGCCAGCGCGGCGACAGGCCCAGGTGCTGCGTGACGCCCACGGCCGTGTCGGGCGCGAGCGAAAAGCTGCTGAGGCACAGGCCGTCGATCTGTTCCTTGGCCACGCCGCTGGCCCGGACCAGCGCCTCGATGGCCTGGCCGATGAACCAGTGGGCGGTGCGTGTGGAGTAGCGCACATAGGGCACCGTGATGGGCACGGCCACCGCGACGCCTTCGTAGGAAAGCCGGCTGCGAGTCATGACTGCCTCTTCTTCATCGCGCGGGTGTCGATGCAGTGGCCCTGCCCCGGCAGCGACTGCGCCATCTCGCGCAATTGCCCGCGCTGGATCTTCTGCGACGGCGTGAGCGGCAGCGCATCGACGAATGCCACATAGCCGGGCGCCTTGTAGTACGCCAGCTGGTCCAGCGCATGCGCGACGATGCTGGCGGCGAGCTGCTCGCGCTGCGATGCATCGGCGCCTTCGCGCACCACGATGCAGGCCAGCACCTCGTCGCCGCGCACCGCGTCAGGCGTGGCGGCCACGGCGGACGCCTTCACCGCCGGGTGCTGGTTGAGCACGCTCTCCACTTCGACGGCCGAGATGTTCTCGCCGCTGCGGCGGATCACGTTCTTCTTGCGGTCGACGAAGAAGAAGTTGCCTTCGGCATCGCGGCGCACGAGGTCGCCGGTGTGGAACCAGCCGCCGGCCCAGGCTTCGCGCGTGGCGTCGTCGTCCTTCAGGTAGCCCGAGAAGAAATAACGCTTCGGGTCGCTGCCGGCCGAACGCACCAGCAACTCGCCGGGTGCATCGACGCCGACTTCATCGCCGTCTTCACCCACCAGGCGGATCTCGACAAAGTCCTCCTGCCGGCCGAAGCAGCTGGTGCCCACGAGCCGCGGCTCGCGATTTGCCATGATGCAGGCGGCAGCGCCGGTCTCGGTCATGGCCCAGGCCTCGACCAAAGGGAAACCAAAACGCTCTTCGAAAGGCGCGTGGTTCTTGCGGTCGACGCCGGCACCGAAGCCCCAGCGGATCGCATGGTCGCGGTCGGCGGCCGATGCCGGTGCGGAAAGCAGCATCGCAGGCATCACGCCCAGGTAGTGCGCAATGGTCGCGCCGCTTTCGCGTGCGCTCGCGAGCCAGGTCTTCGGATGGAAGCGGTCGAGCTGTACCAGGCAGCCGCCCGCGACCAGCACCACCATCGTGGAGAAGGCCATCGCGTTCATGTGGTTGAGCGGCAGCGGCGTGATGACGCGCTCGGCATCGCTCCGGATGCTGCAGACGCCGTCGAGCGCCGCATACCACTCGCCGGCGCGCAGGAAGTAGGCGTTGCTCAGGATGCAGCCCTTGGGGCGGCCGGTAGTGCCCGAGGTGTAGAGCAGGCCGCATTCGGTGTCGGCGCCGATGGGCTCGTGGGCGCGCGGCGCGCTGGTCCTCGCACGCGGCACCTCATCGTCGGGGCCCATCGTCTCGAAGGCCACACCGGCCTGTACAGCCGCCACGCGCAGGTCTCCGGCGCGCTCCGGCAGCGTCACCGCCAGGCCGATTTCGCTGTGGCCGATCAGGTAGACCAATTCGGCCGAGCGCATCTCCGCGTTGATCGGCACCACGCTCGCACCCAGTGCGTTGAGTGCGAACCAGTGGAAAAGGAATGCGGGCCGGTTCTCCAGCAGCAGGCCGACGCGGTGGCCATGGCCGTAGCCCGCTTGCGCGTAGGCCGCGCGAAGGCGCTCGACCTCGGCGGCAGCCTCGCCCCAGCGAATGGCGCCTGCCGTAATGCCGTAGGCGGCTGCGGTCACCGATTCGGTGAACAGGAACTCGGCCTGTGGCGCGCGGGCCGCGGTGGCTGCGAAGACCTGGTGGACGGTGGCCCGGACTGTGGCGTCTTGCATTGCGTCCCTAGATGAAGAGCTGCACGGCCGGCAACGCCGCGTCGCAGTTGAGCAGGTTGACGCGCTTGAGCGTCATGCGCAGCGCGCCGTCCTGCACCGTGAGGTGATGGAAGAAGGTGCCGACGTAGAACTGCAGTTCGTCGCCCTGCGACTCCGTGTAGTGGAACCCGGTGCGCACCACGTAGCGGTTCGCCTCGGCGTCGAATTGCTCGACCACCGGCATCTGCAGCAGGTGGTGGCAGCGGCTCGGCGGCTGTTGCGAGAAGGCGCGCGGGCTCTTGAGGCGCTCGATGCGCAGTTCGCGCAGCAGCTTGTCCTCGTAGAGATGCGAGGTGTGGTTGAGGCCGTCTTCCTGGTCGGGAACCAGCGGCACCCAGTAGAAGGCATCGTCGGTGAAGAGTGCGTTCCACTCCTCATAGCGGCGCGTGTCGAGCAGGTGCGCTTCGTTCACGACGAAATCGATCAGGACCTGGCGGGTGACTTCGATGCCGGCCATCACATGGTCTCCGTCATGCGCTGGACCCATGCGCGGTACTGGTTGCGCATCGGCAGCTCGTTGGTTCCGCCCGTGGTGATCTCTCCGCCCTTCAGCTCCGACGGGTCGTAGTTGCGATGCAGGCTCACCCACTCGTTGCCGCTCGCATGCAGGCCTGCCTGCATGCCGCGGTAGGCCTGCAGGTCGTCATGCCCCACCACCGAGAACGGCGAGTTGATGAGCCGGTTGTACATGGTGGTGCGCTGCAGCAGCTCGGGCGGCGCGCCCTTGAGGCGGAAGGTCCAGCTCTCGATCAGCGTCCTGTCGGCCGAGATCGGCTTGACCACGCGGATCGCCTGGATCGCGCCCTTGATCGTGAGGTTCGGGTAGTACACCGTGTTGTGGCGCGCCATGCCGAGGATCTGCGCGGTTTTTTCCTCGCCGTAGCGCGCCTTCATGGCGTCGTCATAGGCCGGGATCGCCTTGTACTTGCTGTGGATGCTGAAGTGCACACCCGTGAAGCTGTGGCCGTTGTCGTAGGTACGGATGCCCATGTCCTCGAAGAACTTGTAGTCGGACATGAAAGGCACGAACTGCTCGACCGCCATGGGCTTGGGCTCGTCGGCGGGCTTGTCGGCCCACATGCGCTTGGCGGTACCGGCGGAGGACTCGTGCGCCACCATGGGGTGCATGGTGTCGTTGAGGTTCTCGACGAACATCTTCCAGTTGCACTGGTGCATGAAGCGCAGGCAACCGCCGGCGATTTCCAGCTCGCCTTCGGGCGAACGGTCGGCCATGTTGTCGATGGAGCTCAGCGAGTCGCCGAAGTACGCGTCGAAGTCCGGCCCGGCGTCGTTGATCTTCACGAAGATGAAGCCGCGATGGCTGCGCACGTGCTTCAGCGTGGTGAGCCCCTTGGCCGATTCGCACTCGTGCAGCGCGGTGTTCTCGTAGCCGGTCTTGAGCGGAATCGCCAGCAGCGAGCCGTCGGTCTTGAAGGTCCAGGCGTGGTACGGGCAGCGGAAGAACTTGCCCGTGTTGCCGCAGGGCCCATTGACGAGCCGCGAGCCCTTGTGGGCACAGCGGTTCATCATGGCGCGCACGCTGCCGTCGGCGTGGCGCACGACGATCAGCGGGCGGCCGGCGATCTCGTTGCTGATCCAGTCGCCGGGCTTCGGCAGTTGGCTCTCGTGGCCGACATAGTTCCAGGTGTTGGCGAAGAAGTGCTCCTGCTCCAGCTCGAACAGTTCCTGGCTGGTGTACAGATCGCGGTGCACCTGGTCGTTGCGCACCAGCGCGCGGACGGCTTCAGGGTTGTCTCGGTATGAAGGCATGGTTCTCGTGGCTCCTTCAGAGGTCGAGCACTAGGCGCGCACCCTTGGCGCGCGAGATGCAGATCTGGATGACGTTGCCGGCCGCTTTCTCGCGGGCGGTGAGCACGTAGTCGCGATGCTCGATCTCGCCTTCGATGACGGGCACGGCGCACACGCCGCATTCGCCGCGCTTGCAGTCGAACATCGGGTCGCAGCCGTGCTCGATCAGGCAATCGAGGATGCTCTGGTCGGCCGGCACTGTGAAGCGCTGGCCCGACTGGGCGAGTTCCACCTCGAAGGGCTGGTCGCCCGCTTCCACGACCGGCTCGGTGAAGAGTTCGAAGTGCACGCGGTCGTGCTCCCAGCCGCGCGCCTGGGTGCGGGCCAGCACGGCGTCCAGCATGAGCTTGGGGCCGCAGACGTAGAGGCGGTCGCCAGCGGGCACGCCGTCGAGCAGCGCGTCGATGTCGAGAGGCGCACCGGTTTCGGCATCGGCGTGCACGCGCAGGTCGTCGCCGAGCAGCGCCTGCAGCTCGGGCAGGAAGGCCATCAGCTCGCGGCTGCGGCCGGCGTAGTGCATGCGCACCGGCGCCTCTTCGGCGCGGCGGCGCGCGGCCATGGTGGCAAGCGGCGTGACGCCGATACCACCCGCCACCAGCACGGTGCCGCCGGGACCGGTGTGCAGCGGAAAGTCGTTCTTCGGCGCCTCGATGGCGACCGTATCGCCTTCTTTCAGCTGCTCGTGCATGAAGCGCGAGCCGCCACGGCCTTCGGCCTCCTTGCGCACGGCGATCACGTACTCGGTTGGTGCGTTGGTGGCGTTGCGCGCGGTCGCGAAGTTGATGAGCGAGTAATGGCGCCAGTCGGTCTTGCCATCGGGCAGCGACACCTGCACGCGGATGTGGGAGCCGGCCGCGAAGCCTGGCAGCGCGCGGCCGTCTTCGGCGCGCAGGCGCAGCATGCGGATCAGCGGATTCAATGCCCGCGCTTCGACGACGCGCAGCGAGAGGGTGGCGGAGGGTGCGGTCATCTTCGTTGTCTCTTCGTCAGGCCAGTGCGTGCAGCGCCAGTGCAGCCTGCAGCTTGTGGCCGTGTTCGTCGGCCAGTGCCGCGTCGCGCAGTTCGCGCAGCGTGGCCGGTGCCAGCCCCGCGCCGGCGCGCTCGACGGCACGCATCACGGTGTCGTAGTTGCGAACGCCGCGCTCGTGCGTGTCGCTGTAGCCCTTCACGAGCCGCTGGCACTGCGCGAGTTCGACGGCGAGCTCCGGGTTGCGCTGCGCAGTCGCGGCGATGCGCTGCAGCCATTCCTCGATGCGGCGGTTCTCTTCGGCATAGCGCATCGTCGACAGGCGCCAGCGCTTCATGGCTGCCACCGTGCGCAACATCAGGTAGCCGCGCAGCGAGCTGGTCCGGATCACGCGGCCGTGCTGCGTGAAGCGCTCGACGAGCTTCTTCGGCAGCGTCGAATCCATGAGCCAGCGGCCGATGCCACCCGGCAGCGTCTCGCAGATTTCCTGCAGGCGTGGGTGCATGTATTCGTTGATGGCCAGCACCTGGCCCGGCTGCACGCGCGCCTCGCCGCGCACGCGCTCGAAGCGGGTCGCGCGGGTCTTCAGGGCCGCGACGCGGGCGGTGTCTTCGTAGGACATCCAGAGCGCAAGGTGGCGCGCGGTTTCGCGCAGCAGCCGGTGGTTGCCGGCCGGCAAGGCTGCCATGCGGTCGAGGTACAGGCCGGCGTAGGCCGGGTCCTGGTAGTCGATAAGGCGGCGCACGCCTTCGAGCAGGAAGTCTTGCGCGGCAGCCGGAAAGTCACGCTGCACGCGCTCGACCAAGGCACGCACGGCCGGGTGGCGGGGTTGCGGTGCCGGCGTGGCGAGCGGGGCCTCTTTCACCGGCTCGCCGTCGTCGCCGCCCTGCGCGCGGGCGAATGCGGCACCGAAGGCCTTGAGGCTGGGCTTCACACCTACGCCGCCGCGTTCGATCGTCGCCTCGAACTGCGCACGGCTGAACGGCAGCACGCCTGATCCTGCCAACGCACCAAAGAGCACAGCGCTGATCACGCTGCCCGAAGCCTCGGCCGCCTGTGCCATGTCGAAGCGGATGAAGCGCTTGGCGGCCCGCGCCGTGTGCGCGAGCAACTGGTCGCTGTCGACGCGGCCGTCACCCAGCGCACTCTTCTCCGCGATCGAGAACACACGGTGCGTGGAGGCGATCAGCGTGGTGCGGTCGTTCGTGACCAGCCCGCGCTGAACTGCGCGTCCGGCCTCCATAAGTTCCGACGCCAGCACCACGTCGACATCGCCCGGCAATGGCATCAATGCGAGCACGGGTCGGCCGCCGTCCGCCTCGGCCTGCGCGCTCGGATAAAGCTCGACGTAGTAGATGGTTGCGCCCGTGCGCTGCGCCACGCCTGGCACCGACGTGGTCTGCGCCACGTAGCCATTGGCCTCGCCCATGTCGACGATCCAGTCGGCCAGAACGCCGCCTCCCTCCCCGCCCATGGCGAGGATCGCGATCTTGATCGGGCTCATGGCTCCCCCCCAGTCTTGCTCACTTCGTGTAGCCGCCAACCCCCTACCGGGGACGATACCTGCGGCCCGGCAAAGCCGGTTCCGCGGCATCCCTGGCACTTCGACGCAATGTCTTCGCTTTGCATGGAGGGACTCATTCAGAAGGCATAGGCTTCACGGCGACGAGCCTCGCCGCGCTGCAGCCAGCCGATGACGGCAGCGCGCACACGCTCGCGCAGCAGGTCCCAGCGGCTCGGGTTGCTCACGATCTGCGCCTTGTAGAACGAGGGGCACAACACGGCGGCGTGCGAAACCTCGCCGCACACGCCGCAACCCACGCAGCTGTCGAGCACGGTCGCGACCGGGTCGGTGCGCAGCGGATCGGGGTTGGGCTTGATCGACAGCGACGGGCAGCCCGACAAGCGGATGCACGAGTGGTCGCCGGTGCAGGTGTCGGCGTCGACGCCGAACTTCTCGCGCACCATGCGCTTGCCGTCGGCGATCGCCTTGCGTACCAGCGGCTTCTCGCGGCGTTGCTTGTTGAGCATGCATTCCGACTGGGCGATCAGCACCTTCGGGCCCCGGGTCTTGGTGGTGAGCGCTTCTTTCAGCGCATCGCGCATGCCCGCGACGTCGTAGGTTCGGCGCAATGTCTTGACCCACTCGACGCCCACGCCGCGCACGGCGCGCTCGATTTCGTGGCCGGTACTGCGCGTCTTGTTGACGGCGTTCGACGAGAGGATGTCCTGCCCGCCCGTGGCCGAGGTGTAGTTGTTGTCGACGACGATGGTGAGGTTGTCGCTCTTGTTGAAGACCGCGTTCGCCACGCCGCTGGTAAGGCCGTTGTGCCAGAAGCCGCCGTCGCCCATCATCGAGATCGCGCGCTTGCCGGCCGGCGCGTTGAGCGCGGAAGCACCTGCGCCGCCGAGGCCGTAGCCCATGGTGGTGTTGCCGATGTTGAAGGGCGGCAGTATGGAGAACAGGTGGCAGCCGATGTCTGCGCTCACGTGGTGCGGGCCCAGTTCGCGCTCGACCAGCTTCATGGCGCTGAAGATGGGGCGCTCGGGGCAGCCGGTGCAGAAGCCCGGTGGACGGGCGTGGACCACTTCACCCAGCGCCGTGGACGGCAGTGCGGGCTCGGGTGCGGCATCGACGCCGATCGCTGCGACCTCCACCAGAGGGATCACCTTGCGCACGGGGGCGGGCACCGGCAGCGGCGCGAGCCGGTCGTAGCGCTCGCAGAAGCTGCGTGCGCCCTTCAGCAGTTCGGCGGCGGTGTATTCGCCGGCCACCGGCAGCATGTCCTTGCCATGCAGCGCGGTGGTCGAGCCGGCCTGTCGCAGAATGGTTGCAAGGTTCTGCTCGACGAAGTTGGGCTGCCCCTCTTCCACCACCATCACCGCGCGCTTGCCTTCGCAGAAGCGGATCACCTCGCTCTCGATGACCGGGTAGGCCACGTTCATCACGTAGAGCGGCACCTGCGTGTTGCCGTACACGTCGGCCAGGCCCAGGCGCTCTAGCGCGCGCAGCAGCGTGTTGTAGCTGCCGCCCTGCACGATGATGCCGATGTCGTCGGCGTCTTCGGAGAAGAACTCGTTGAGCTTGCGCTCCTCGATGAAGCGCACGGCGGCGGGCCAGCGGTCCTTCACCTTTTCCTGCTCGTGCACGAAGCTCGCGGGCGGCAGCACGATGCGCCCGACGTCGCGTTGTGGATTCTCGAGCGCGTCCTTCAGCGTGAACTTCGCGCGCTTGTTGTCGCCGGCGATGAAGTGGCCGTGCACATGGCAAGCGCGGATGCGCAGCTGCAGCATCACGGGCGTGTTGCTGGCTTCGGAGAGATCGAAGCCCTGCTTCACCGCATCGACGATGCTCGGCAGGTTGGGCCTCGGGTCGAGCAGCCAGATCTGCGACTTCATGGCGAACGCATGGCTGCGCTCCTGCATGATCGACGAGCCCTCGCCGTAGTCCTCGCCCACGATGATGAGCGCGCCGCCGGTCACGCCGCCCGACGCCAGGTTGGCCAACGCGTCGGAAGCCACGTTGGTGCCCACGGTGGCCTTGAAGGTGACGGCGCCGCGCAAGGGGTAGTTGACCGACGCCGCAAGCGTGGCGGCAGCAGTGGCTTCGCTTGCACTGTTCTCGAAGCGGATACCCTGCTCGGCAAGGATGTCCTGTGCGTCGGCCAGCACATCCATCAGGTGCGAGATGGGCGCGCCCTGGTAGCCCGCCACATAGGAAACTCCGGATTCGAGCAAGGCCTTGGTGACCGCCAGAATGCCCTCGCCACGAAAGACATCTCCGCCAGAAAGCCTCAGCTTCTTGACTTCTTCGACGAACGAACGCTCAGCCATTGGGGGTCCTTCTTCCTTCGCGTGGGAGGATGCGCTTCAGGTGCCACATCACGCTTCCTATAATGTTGACAAATGAATGTATCCACAATCATGAATTACCCTAGACATGCAAGCTGCGTGCCCGCGGCGACTGTGAGGTGCCTTCATGGCTGAACCAGATCCATCCACCGAATCGCATCGCTTCGTCGACGACTACCTGCCGGCGCTGCTGGCACAGGCCAGCCAATTGATTTCCTCGGAGTTCCATGAGGTCGCGCGGCAGCAGGGGTTCTCCGTGTCGGAATGGCGCGTGATGGCATCGCTTGCGGGCAGCGAGCCGATCAGCATCGGCCAGCTCGCACAGGTGACTGTCACCAAGCAGCCGACGGTGACGCGGCTGCTCGACCGCATGGAAGCACGCGGACAGGTCGAACGCCTGCCCCACGAAAGTGATCGCCGCATCACGCTGGTGCGCATCACGCGCAAGGGGCTGAAGGCGGTCGAGCATCTGATGGAACTCGCGCGCGACCACGAGCGGCGCGTGCTCGAACCCTTCGGGCTGCGGCGCGCCGAAGAGCTCAAGCAGACGCTGCGGCAGATGATCGACCTGCATGTGCACGTACCCGTCGAGGGGCCGGAAGAAGACTGAGTCTCCGCGCCTCGCTGGTCAAAGGCGAGGCACGAGAACAGCCCGTCCGCGGTGGCCGCGTTGCGCAATCCAGTCGAGCGCGCCGGCCGCATCGTCGAATGCGAAGAGCCGAACGTCCAGATGCAGGCGGCCGTCGGCGAGCCTTGCGAGCAACTCGGGGGCAGCGGCGCGGCCGGCCGATTCACGCCGGAACATATTGAGCGGCAGAAGCGCGACATCGCGTTGCAGGAAATGTGCAATGTCCAGCTGCAGCGTCGGGCCGGCGGTGTAGCCGATCAGCACCGCGCGCCCACCGGGACGCACCGCGGGCAGGACTTTCGCAAGGACGTCGCCGCCGACGGTGTCGATGAGCAGGTCGGCGCTGGCCGCGGGCGGCGCTTCGGCATTCGCATCGACGGCCGTCGCTGCGCGGCCCAGGCTGCCTGCCAGCTGCATCACTAGCGAGCCGACGGCACCGCTCGCGCCGGTCACCAGCACCTGTTCACCGGGCCGCAGCTTCGCGACGTCGTGCAGCGCCACCCAGGCCGAGGTGCATGGGGAAAAGAACGCGGCACCCAGCGTCATCGGAACGCCGTCAGGCAAGAGTCCCAACGCTTCGTCGGGCGCATCGACAAGTTCGCACCAGGTGCCATCGAAGAGCGTGCCAAGTCCGCCACCGCGCAGCCACACGCGCTGGCCGACGTCGTAACGTTCGCTCGCGACGACGGTGCCCGCAGCCTCCACGCCGGGCGTGTAAGGCAACGGCGGATGCCGCAGGAAGCTGCCGCGCCACACGGTGCGGTCGATGTGGCCGACCGTCGCGGCTTCCATGCGCACGATGGTGCGGCCCGGCCTTGCGACGGGATCGGCCACCTCTTCCAGCACGGGGACTGCATCGAAGCCGTGGACGCGCACGGCCTTCATGGCAGCGTCGCCAGAAAGTCGAGTACCGTGCGCGCGAAGGTATCGGGCATCTGATCGGGCAGCGGCACCATGCCGCCTTCGATGTCGACGATGCGCGCGTGCGGCAAGTGATGCCGCAGCTCCACCGCATGCGGCGCCGCGAACGGATCGTCGGTGGCGCGCACGATCAGCGTGGGGTGCGCGACAAGACCGATGCGTTCTTCCATGCGGTACGACGCGACGGCGCGATGGCCCTCTTCGACGCGTTCGACCTTCAACGCATCGCGCACGAAGGCTTCGAGCAGTTCGGGCCGCCCCGGTGGATAGAAGCTCTGGCGCTTCTGCCACAGCGCAGCGAGATGGGAGCCGTCTTCGCTTGGCGCGACTTCGTCGATGGGCGGGCGCTGCGCACGCACGCGGCGAAAAGCTTCGTCGGTGCAAGGCGTGGAAGACAGCACCAGGCTGCGCACGCGATCGGGAAACGCAGCTGCAAGCTCCACTGCCACGACGCCGCCGGTGTGGTGGCCCACCACGTCGGCCTGCGCGATGTTCAACACGTCCAGCAGTTCGCACGCCACGCGCGCCCATTGCCCGATGCTCGCGGGCACGCCGCCGTCCGCGGAGTCGCCGAAGCCGGCGGTGTCCATCGCAATGGCCCGGCGCTGCGCGCCGATCAACGGCAGCACGGCGCGGTACTCGGCCCAGCTGCGCGGCGACTGGTGCAGCAGCAGCACCACCGGCGCGCTGCGGTCGCCGCATTCCGCATAGTGGACCTGCCCCACCGACAGGTCGGCAAAGGCGCGGCGGATGCTCATGGCAAGGTCTCGTCGGCCGGCGCGCGCCACAGACCCGCGTGCCGCAGTTCGCCGAGCGTGCGCGAGAGCACGTCGCGCCGGTAGGCTGCGACGTCGCGGCCCGCGTAATCGTAAAAGCCGCTGCCGCTCTTGAGGCCGAGCCGCCCCTGCTCGACCATGCGCCCGACGATGGCCGGCGCGGTGTAGCGGCCTGCGTCGAGCGAGGCCGACATCTCGCGGCTCGCGTGATGCAGGATGTCGCAGCCGCCGAAGTCGATGAACTCGACCACGCCAAGCGCCGCGAAGCGCAGGCCGAGGCCGTAGCGCGTGGCCTTGTCGATCTCCTCGGCTGTGGCGACGCCCTCCTCGATCATTCGCGCGGCTTCGTTCATCACCAGCGCCTGCAGGCGCGGCACGATGTAGCCGGGCGACGCGCCGCAGACCACGGGCAGCTTGCCGATCTCTTCCATCAGCGCCTTGGTGCGCGCGAGCACGGTGGCGTCGGTGCCCGGATGGCAGCTGAGCTCCACCACCGGGATCACGTAGGCCGGGTTGAGCCAGTGCATGTTGAGGAAGCGCTCTGGCAGCCGCACTAGTGCGGCCAGCTGCGTCACGAGGATGCTGCTGGTGGTCGAGGTGAGGATGGCGTCGTCGCGGCAATGGCGGTTGAGATGCTCGAAAGCCTCGCGCTTGGCCTCCATGGTTTCGGGCACGCCTTCGAACACGAGTTCGGCGGCGGCGAGCACCTGCGGTGCGGCGGCAGCGTTGACGAAATCGATACGCGCGGCGACGCGTTCGACTTGCGAGGCATCGATCACGCCAAGCTGGGCGAGACCCGAAAGGCTGGCTTCGATCTCTGCCCTGGCCTCGTCGCGCAAACGACGCCACGCATCGTCGCTGCGTGGGCGCAGGTCGATCAGCGAGATGCGCCGGCCGGCATAGGCGAACGCGATGGCGATGCCGCGTCCCATGCGGCCCGCGCCGACGGCCGCGAAGCGCGGGAGCACGGCCTCATTCGCCATCGTGCAGCCTCTGCTTGAGTTGGGCGGCGCTCAGGCCGGCAAGGCCGAGGCTTTCGAAAGTGCGAGGCCCGCGCCGAAGGTCGCGGCCGAGAAAGCCGCCGACGATGGCCAGCAGGCCATGGGCGATGGGCGCATCCACGCCCGCATGGCGCGCGGCCGAAGCCAGGAAGGCGAGGCCGAGTTCGGTGTCCTCGGTGATGTAGCGGTGCGTGTGCAGGTCGATGTTCTCACGCCAGTCGCCCGACTTCACGAGCTGCTTGTGCGCGTCGCCGTACATCCACTGGTCGTTGTTGTAATGGTCGGCCAGCGGATAGTGCGGCGCGCCCTGCCCGAAGGCTTCGCGCACGGCGATGCGCTCCTGGTCGAGCCGGTCGGTCACATCGCGCACAGCGCGCTGCGTGCCTTCGTTGTGGATGTCCCAGCGCTCGAAGTGCTGCAGCGGCGCGGCGTTCATCACCATCAGCGGCGGATGGATGACGGGGCCGGCGTTCATCAATGCGCCCGAGAGCGCGTCGCCGCAGCCGTGCACGGCCGGGTAGGCCTTGCGGATCACCTCGATCGCGTCGGCCTCCTTGCGCGCCGGATAGACGCCGGTCGGCAGGCGGATGGCGCGGATGGTGACGTTCACCTCGCGTTCGCCGTGCTTGCGCGCGAGGTACGGCAAGGTGCCGGTCTCGGCCCAGGCGACGTCGGCGCGGCTGCCGGCCTCCTTCACCGTCCTCGCCATCACGTAGCTGCCGAAGGTGCCCGGCGGCAGGAACACGACTTGGCCATCGACCAGATGCGGCGCCATCGCGAGCGCGATGTCGTGCTGGGCGATGGCGGGCGTGGGAATGACGATCAGCTCGGCGCCCTTCAGGGCAGTGCCGATGTCGGCGGTCGCCAGCGCAATAGGCACCTCGCGGGTGCCTTCGGCGTCTTTCAGAGTGATCGCGCCAGCGCGGACGACGGGCTCCAGTGCGGCGGCATCGCGGCGCCACAGGCGCACCTCGTGGCCGGTTTCAGACAGGTCGGCGGCGGCCGCATAGGCGCCATGACCACCCCCAAGAATCGCAATTTTCATGTCGAAAGTCGAAAAGCAGGTGTCGATGAACCGGCGGCCGCAGGACGGACCCGGGGAAGCAATGCGCCATTACATTACTTTTCATCGATTCAGGTGTCAATCAAAATCAAGCGACACCGTACCGCTCGGAAACCCGAAATGAAAAAGCCCGCGTTCGTGAGAAGCGCGGGCTTTCGAGGGGGCGAGGCGGCTGTCAGGCCGCTCGGCAAGGATCAGCGGCTGGGCTTGAACGAGCGCTTCTGCGCGTCGCGGGGCACGAACACCTTGCCCTGGCCGCCATGGCCTGCGCCATTGCCGCGGGGCGCGAAGCCTTCACGCGGTGCGAAACCTTCGCGGGGAGCGAAATCACGGCCACCGCCATTGCCGCCGCGCGGGGCGCTGTCGCCCCAACCCGGCTTGCGACCATAGCCGCCGCCTTCGTCACGGCCGCCGCCGAAGCCGGCGTTGTGACCGCCGCCATGGCCGTGGCCCTGGCCGCCGAAGCCACCGCCGCGCGGTGCCGGGGGACGCGAGCCGCGGTCGTTGAAGCCGCTGGCGCCTGCGTAGTTGCTGTTGCCGCCGCCGAAGCCGCCGCCATTGCCACCGCGATGACCGCCGCCGCCGAACTTGCGGTCACGCGAATGATTGTCGCCGCGGCCGCCGCGGAACTCGCCTTGTGGCGGGCGCGATTGCGGCATGCGCTGTTGCGGTTCCATGCCCGGCACCACTTCGGCCTTGAACTGCTGGCGGCTGTAGTGCTCGATGTCCATGATCTTGCGGCGATCGCGGAACTCGGCGAACGTGACGGCAATGCCGTCGCGGCCTGCACGGCCGGTGCGGCCGATGCGGTGGGTGTAGTCCTCGGCCTTCATCGGCAGGCCGAAGTTGAAGACGTGGGTGATGGTCGGCACGTCGATGCCGCGGGCGGCAACGTCGGTGGCCACCAGGATCTGCACCTGGCCCTGGCGCAGTGCCATCAGGCGGCGGTTGCGCAGGCCCTGGCTCAGGGCGCCGTGCAGCGCCACGGCGCTGAAGCCGTCCTGCTGCAGGTCGTTGGCGAGGCCGTCGCACTCGACCTGCGTGCTCGCGAACACGATGGCCTGGTTGATGGTGGTGTCACGCAGCCAGTGGTCCAGCAGCTTGCGCTTGTGCTGGCTGTTGTCGGCCCAGAACAGCACTTGCTTGATGTTCGCGTGCTTTTCTTGCGGGCTGTCGATGGTCACACGCTGCGGCTCGCGCATCACGCGCTGGGCCAGCTGCTGGATGCGCGGCGCGAAGGTGGCGCTGAACATCATCGTCTGCTGGCGCTCGATGGTGAGCTGGTTGACTTCGGCCAGGTCATCGGCAAAGCCGAGGTCGAGCATGCGGTCGGCTTCGTCGACCACCAGGAACTTGACCTGGTCGAGCTTGATTTGCGACGAGCGCTGCAGGTCGAGCAGGCGGCCCGGCGTGGCGACGACGAGGTCGGCGTTCTGCAGGCGGGCGATCTGGAGCTGGTAGGGCATGCCGCCCACCACGTTGGCGATGCGCAGGCCGCGGCAGTGGCGAACCAGTTCGATGGCGTCGTGCGCGACTTGCTGCGCGAGTTCGCGCGTCGGGCACAGGATCAGCGCGCCGGGGGTGGCGGGCTTGAAGTGACGGGCGTTGGTCGGGTCCTTGCGCTTCGGCTTCTTCGGCACGGCTTCGCCGCGGGCAGCGGCTTCGGCGGCGAGGCGCTGGAATTCGGCCTTGGCTTCGGCTTCGGCTTCGGCCTGGCGCTTCAGCAGCGTGTGCAGCACGGGCAGCAGGAAGGCGGCAGTCTTGCCCGAACCGGTCTGGCTCGAAACCATCAGGTCGACGAAACGAGCGGTCTGGGCGGCGCCCTCTTGCTCGCCCATGGCGATCGGGATGACCTTTTCCTGGACGGTCGTGGGCTGGGTGAAGCCCAGGTCGGCCACGGCGGCGATCAGCTCGGGCGCGAGGCCCAGCTTGATGAAGCCGTTGGGCTGGGCGGGCTCTTCGGCCACGGCCACTTCGGGAGCGGCTGCATCCAGCGCTTCGAGGATGGGCGATTCGGACACGGTGTCCGAAACGGCGGTGAATTCGTTATGGGTAGCGGATTGCACAGGCGCGAACTCGCCCTGCGCTTCAAAAGCGTCGGTCATGAATATCAATCTCAAACGCGAGCGCTGCCGTAGGCGGCGCCCCGTTGGTGGTTAAAAACATCAACCATCCAACGACATTCAACTTCGGGCTGGTGCCCAAGGCTGCGGCCCTTTTTGATCAGCGAATGCGATCGGGCGCGGTGTGCAAGATAGGGAGATGCAAGAGACGCTGGCCGGGCTTGAAATACCCGCCCGATCAGCGAAGCCTGCGATTATGGCATGAACTCGGGTTTTTACCTAATTCCCGGGTTTCTCAATCCGTGAGGCGCAGGAAGGTCTCGCGGTAGTGCGCCAGTTCCTCGATGGATTCATGCACGTCCGCCAGCGCGGTATGCGCCTGCTGCTTCTTGAAACTGTTGTAGGCCGTGGGTTTCCAGCGCTTGGCCAGCTCTTTCAGCGTGCTGACGTCGAGGTTGCGGTAGTGGAAATACGCCTCGAGCTTGGGCATGTACTTGACCAGGAAGCGGCGGTCCTGCCCGATGGTGTTGCCGCACATGGGCGAGCCGCTGCGCGGAATGTACTTGGCGATGAATTCCAGCAGTTGCTGCTCCGCGGCGGCTTCGTCGAGGGTCGAGGCCTTCACTTTGTCGATCAGGCCGCTGCGGCCATGGGTGCCCTTGTTCCAGGCATCCATGGCGTCGAGCACGGCGTCGCTCTGGTGGATGACAAGAACAGGGCCGTCGATGCGGGGCGTGAGGTCGGGGCCGGTGACGACCACGGCGATTTCGAGCAGGAACTCTTTCTCGGGGTCGAGGCCGCTCATTTCGCAGTCGAGCCAAACCAGGTTCTGGTCGCTCTTCTTCAGGGTGGGCACTGCGGCGGGAGGCGTCGGGTCAAGGAATTCGGGCATCGCAGGATTGTCGTCGAAGGCCCCGCGGCGCCAGATACCGAGGACTAAACTCACTGCTTCATGTCCTATTCGCTCATCTTCACCCTGGCCTTTGCGGCCGCACTGGTTGCAGGCCTGCTCGTGAAGTTCTGGCTCGCCTCGCGGCAGGTGCGCCATGTGGCGCTTCACCGCGGCGCCGTGCCAGCCGCTTTCGCGCAGACCATCACCCTCGCCGCCCACCAGAAGGCAGCCGACTACACCATCGCAAAGGCCCGCTTCGGCCTGATCGAGATGGCCTGGAGCGCGACGCTGCTGCTCGGCTGGACCCTGCTCGGAGGACTCGATGCGCTCAACAAGCTGCTGCTGGCGTGGATCGGCGGCGGCATGGTGCAGCAGCTGGCGCTGCTGGCTGCCTTCGCAATCATCGGCGGACTGCTCGAACTGCCCTTCACTCTCTGGCAGACCTTCAGGCTCGAAGAGCGCTTCGGCTTCAACAAGATGACCTGGAAGCTCTGGCTCGCCGACACGCTCAAGTCGACGCTGCTGGGCGCGGTGATCGGCCTGCCCATCGCGGCGCTGATCCTCTGGCTCATGGGCGCGGCCGGCCAGCTGTGGTGGCTCTGGGCCTGGGGCGCGTGGATGGGCTTCAACCTGCTGCTGATGCTGATCTACCCGACCTTCATCGCACCCCTGTTCAACAAGTTCAAGCCGCTCGACGACCCCACGCTCAAGGAGCGCGTGACGGCTCTCATGAAGCGCTGCGGCTTCGCAGCCAAGGGCCTTTTCGTGATGGACGGCAGCACGCGCAGCGCGCACGCCAATGCCTACTTCACGGGCTTCGGCGCCAGCAAGCGCGTGGTGTTCTACGACACGCTGCTGCGCCAGCTCAACGCGGGCGAGGTGGAAGCCGTGCTCGCGCACGAGTTGGGCCACTTCAAGCATCGCCACATCGTGAAGCGGCTGGTCGCGATGTTCGCCCTGAGCCTGGCCGGCTTCGCGCTGCTGGGCTGGGTGTCGACGCAGGTCTGGTTCTACACGGGCCTGAGCGTGCAGCCCAACATGACGGCGCCCAACAGCGCGCTGGCGCTGCTGCTGTTCATGGCCGCCGTGCCGGTGTTCGGCTTCTTCGTTGCCCCACTGCCCGCACGGCTGTCGCGCAAGCACGAGTTCGAGGCCGATGCCTATGCGGTGGCGCAGACCAGCGGGGCCGACCTGTCGGCCGCACTGCTCAAGCTCTACCAGGACAACGCTTCGACGCTCACGCCCGACCCGGTGTTCGTCAAGTTCTACTATTCGCACCCGCCGGCTTCCGAGCGCCTTGCGCGCATGACGGCGGCCTGACCCACTACCCTTCGACGAAGCCCACCATGAGCAGCATGTTCAAGCCCAAAGACTGGAAGAACCTTCCTCCCCGCAAGTCGCTGAGCGCCACCGAGATCGTTTCGGGCCTCGCAAAGCTCGACGGCTGGAAGCTCACCGGCGACGGCGCCAATGTCGCCATCGAGAAGACCTTCACCTTCGCCAACTACTTCGAGACCATCGCCTTCGTGAACGCGCTGGCCTTCGTGGCGCACACGCAGGACCACCACCCCGACCTGTCGGTGCACTACAACCGCTGCGTGGTGCGCTTCAACACGCACGACGTGGGCGGCCTGTCGGTCACCGACTTCGACTGCGCTCGCCAGGCCGACGCGCTGGTCGCCAGCCCCGCCGCATGACGGACCACGTCCTTGGCTAAGTCCGGCCGCGCCGCGCCCACGGCAACCGCTGCGAAGGCACTCCACGAGGGCCTTGTCGTTGCCAGCCATGGACGCCACTGCCTGGTCGAAACACCCACGGGTGAACGGCTGATCTGCCATCCGCGCGGCAAGAAGAGCCAGGCCGTGGTCGGCGACCGTGTGCATTGGCAGGCCAGCGAGGACGAAGGCACCATCGAGCAGGTGCTGCCGCGGCGCAACCTGTTCTACCGGCAGGACGAGATCCGCACCAAGTCGTTCGCGGCCAACCTCGACCACGTGCTGATCCTGATCGCGGCCGAGCCGGAATTCTCCGAACATCAACTGGCGCGCGCGCTGATCGCGGCGCAGGCCGAGCGCATCGCGCCGATCATCGCGCTCAACAAGAGCGACCTGGTCGAGCCCTTCGAGCGCGCGTGGAACAAGCTGGCGCCCTACCGCCGCATGCACCACGGCGTGCTGCCGCTGTCGCTCAAGGCATCGGGAGAGGCGGACTACGCGTCGCTGATGAAACTCCTGGCCGGCAAATCCACCCTCGTGCTCGGTCCGTCCGGATCGGGCAAAAGCACCTTGACCAACTTGCTGGTGCCGGGCGCTACGGTGTTGACGCAGGAGATTTCGCAGGCGCTGAACTCGGGCAAGCACACGACCACGAGCACCACCTGGTACTGGATCGACGAGGCCCGCACCACCGGTCTGATCGACTCGCCGGGCTTCCAGGAATTCGGCCTGAACCACATCGCGCCGATGCAGCTCGCGGGGCTCATGCCCGACATCGCCGAGCATGCGAACGACTGCAAGTTCTACAACTGCACGCACCTGCACGAACCGGGCTGCGGCGTGATCGCGAACGTGGAGACGGCGAACGGGCCGGGCGCCATCAGCGCGAGCCGCTACAGGATCTACGGCGAGCTGTTCGCCGAGCTGAGCCAGAAGCGGTACTGACCAACGGCTGCCTCAGCCGACCCAGATCCGGTATGACTTCCAGGTCGGATCGAAGGCAAGGTCCAGCGTCGCCGGCAGGTCCATGTCATCCTGCAACGATTGCGCATGCGAGATCGCCGTCTCGGGATCGGCCACCTGGAAGTGCACGGTGCGAACGCCCTCCTCCAGCACGACGTGCGTGCAGCAGCCCGCTTCGTGCGTCTGCAGCCGCGCCGTCAGCCGGTCTTCATAGGTGCGCGCTTCTTCCAGCTCCTCGCCCGATTCGATCGGCGTGGCGACCGACAGGCGGTGGCACAGGTCGGCGCGCCCCACCAGTGCGGTGGCCGCGTCGTTGCGCATGACGATCACCTCGACCTCGCGGCCGTCTTCGGCCTCGCGCGTCGCGCTCACGCCCGACCACGCGTGCTCGCCCGGAGGAAACACACCGGTGTGGCCGAGTTCGTCGCGCCAGCAGGCGTCGAACAGCGGCACGAAATCGTCGAGCGGCACGCCATCGAAATCCGCCTGCGCATCGACCTCGACGTGGTCGACCGCCCCGACCTTCACCGCAAAGGCGTACTCGCCCAGGATGTGGTCGAGCATGATGAGGCTCATGTGGCGCGCGTGGTCCTGCATGTCCATCGGAATGGGCTTGGCGAAGCCGATCTCCAGCGCCACCCGGCCCCGATAGGGTTCATGCTTCACGAGGACTTCGGAGCTCGCCAGTTCGAAGTCGTTCATGCGCATGCCGAAACCGTCGCTCGAACGCTGGCGGAAAGCTTCCACCTCCACCTGCGGCAGCCTGGGGCTGCTTTGCACCAGCGCCATCAGGTCCTCGAAGTCGTCCACCGAACCGTGCGCCGTCAGCACGAGCTTGAACGCGGGCGGTTCGCCCGCCACCTCGGCCGACAGCCGAGGAAAGAAAGGCTCCAGCAGTTCGTTGAGCCCCTCCATCAGTTCGCGGGCAGGCAGGGCGCGAAGGCTCTCGAGTTGATCGCTCACTGCCTGCCAGAAGCCTGCGCAGGCCGCCGCGCGCGGGTCGGTGTCGTGGGTCGGCATCGCCAGGGTTCCTTCAGGGAGTCAGGTCAAGAATGTCCTGCAGGCGCTGCACAAGCAGGCTGCATTGCTCGCGTGTGCCGATGCTGATGCGCAGGTACTGTGTGATGCGCGGCAGCCTGAAATGCCGCACCAGCACCGCACGCTCGCGCAGCAGCGCCGCCAGCTCGGCCGCATCGCGCTGCGGATGGCGTACGAAGATGAAATTGGCCTGCGACGGCAGCACCTCGAAGCCCAGGTCTTCGAGCTGGAGGGCGAGGCCCTCGCGGGTGTCAACGACCTTGTCGCGGCTGCTGCGAAACCAGTCTTCGTCTTCCAGCGCGGCCACGGCACCGGCCGAGGCCAGGCGGTCGAGCGGGTACGAGTTGAAGCTGTCCTTCACGCGCACCAGCGCGTCGATCAGGTGCGCCTGGCCGCAGGCGAAGCCGACCCGCAGGCCGGCCAGCGAGCGGGACTTGGAAAGGGTCTGCACCACCAGCAGGTTCGGGTACTTGCCAATCAGCGGCAGCGCACTCTCGCCGCCGAAATCGACATACGCCTCATCGACCAGCACCACGCGATCGGTGCAGGCTTCGAGCAGTTGCTCGATGCGCGCGAGCGGCAGGCCGATGCCGCTCGGCGCATTCGGGTTCGCGATCACGACGCCCGCACAACCCTTGCGGGCGCGCGCCACGAGGGCGTCGACGTCGATGCGCAGGCCATCGTCGACCGGCTGCAGCTCGCACGCGATGCCATAGAGCTGCGCATAGACCTTGTAGAAGCTGTAGCTCACATCGGGCATCAACAGCGGTTCGGCCTGCTGGAAGAATGCGAAGAAGGCATGCGCGAGCACCTCGTCCGAGCCATTGCCCGCGAACACCTGATCGGCTTGCAGGCCGTGCCGCCGCGCCACTGCTTCGCGCAGCGCGAGCGAGGTGGGATCGGGATACAGCTCCAGGCCGTTCTCGGCCGCACGCCGGACGGCCTCGATGGCAAGCGGCGACGGCGGGTACGGGTTCTCGTTGGTGTTGAGCTTGACGAGATTCGCGATGCGCGGCTGCTCGCCGGGCACATAGGGTTCGAGCGCGCCGATGCGCGGGCTCCAGAAAGCCGGGACGGGTTTTGCCATTGGGGTTCTTTTTTGCTCAGCCCAGCAGGCGAGCCAATGTGAGCAAGGCCAGCAGCACCATCCACATCACGACCGAGCGCCAGACCAGGCCCACCACGCTGCGCAGATGGCCGGGCTCGGGCTCGCGCCCCGGCGTGCTGCCGCTGTCGATGCGGCGGCCATCGGCCAGCGATTCACCGGCCTGTGCGCGGGGCAGCGGATCGGCAACCGGGATCGGGCTCAGCGAGCCGCCGCCCAGGCGAACGTTGACCGCACCCGATGTGGCCGCAAGGATCACGCCGTCGTTCTCGTTGGGAAAGCGCTGCGCGTCATTGCGCCAGCAATCGATCGCTTCCTCGAAGCTGCCGACCACCGCGAAGCCCAGCGCCGTGATGCGGGCGGGCAGCCAGTCGATCGCATGCCAGGCGCGATCCGCGGCCTCCTGCACCGAGACGCTCGACGGCTGCACCGCGGCGCCGTTCTTGTGCGCCCAGTAGCGCGAGACGAACTCGCTCATGCGATAGAACACCGCGCCCGCCGGTCCGAGGCCGATGGCCGCGACAATCGAGAACCACGCGAGCACGCCGAACACATGGCGATGCGCGGCGATCACCGAATGCTCGATGACGTGGCGCACGATCTCGCTGCGCGGCAGGTCGGCCGCGTCGACGCCCTGCCAGTGCGCGAGCAGCGAGCGCGCGAGCGGCTCGTCGCCTTCGTCGAGCGCATCGCGGATGTCGGTGAAATGGTGGCTGAACTGCCGGAAACCCAGCGTGACGTAGAGCACCGCGATACTCCAGAGCACCGCGAAAGGCAACCCCAGCGTGAGCACGAGCAGCCAGTGCACGCCCAGCGCGCCCAGCGTGGGCACGAACACCGCGAGCCCCCAGGCGATCCATCCGTGATGCGGCTTGCCCGCGTCGAAGTTGCGGCTGGTCCAGCGTGTCCACGCCAGCACCGCGCCATACACGGGGTTGTGCGGGCCCAGAGGCCGCACCTGCTCGATCAGCAGCGCGCACAGGATGGCAAAAAAACTCATCCTTCGATGATAGCGAGGGCGCCTGGAGATTCAGGCGGGATTCAGGCGCTCAGGAAACGGTAAAGATTGCGCAGCATGCCGGCGGTCGCACCCCAGACGAAGCGCTCGTCGGCGCCGTCCTGGTAGGGCATCGAATACCACTGGCGCCGGGTGCCATCGGGGGCGGGCACGGTGTGGTGGCGGTGGTTGGCGGGGTCCATCAGCCACGCGAGCGGCACCTCGAAAGCCTCCGCCACTTCGTAAGGATTGATGGTGAGCTCGAAGTCGGGTTGCACCAGCGCGACCACGGGCGTCACGATGAACGAGGTCACCGTCGTGTAGGTCGGCAGGTTGCCGAGCACTTCGATGTATTGCGCAGAAAGGCCAACCTCTTCCCAGGCCTCGCGCAACGCGGCGGCCGCGATGTTGGCGTCCTCCGGATCGACACGGCCACCGGGAAACGCAACCTGTCCCGAATGGGTCGACAGGTTCGAGGTGCGCTCTGTCAGCAGCACGGCCGCGCCCTGCGGTCGCTGCACGATCGGCACCAGCACCGCGGCCTGCGCGGGAATGCGATCTGTCATTCGCGGTTCATGGCGCAGTTCGGGTGTCCAGGCGGGCGGCGTGGCGAAACGCGTCCGCAGTGCCTGCGCAGTCAGTTGCGCAGGCGGCACTGCCGGCAATCCCTCGGGTCCGGCCACGAAAGGCACCTGGCGCGGGTCGAACTGCAGCAGTGCGGGCGGCACCACGGCATTGACGGGTTCGACGGAGGTGGCCTGCAGGGGAACGGATGAGTTGGTCAAGAGATGAAAGATACCGGAGCCGGATGGAAGAAGTAGAGCGGAAAAATGGAAAGTTGTCTTTGAGCGGGAGCAACAATGCAAAAAGCCGCCAGAGCGGCGGCTTTCTTGCACGAAGGCGAACTGCTTACTTGGCAGCAGCCGTCGACTTGCTCGGCAGCTTTTCCTTGATGCGTGCCGAACGGCCGCTGCGGTCGCGCAGGTAGTACAGCTTGGCGCGGCGCACATCGCCGCGGCGCTTGACTTCGATGCCGGCGATCAGCGGGCTGTAGGTCTGGAACGTACGCTCCACGCCTTCGCCGCTGGAGATCTTGCGCACGGTGAAGCCGCTGTTGAGGCCACGGTTGCGCTTGGCGATCACGACGCCTTCGTAGGCCTGCACACGCTTGCGGGTGCCTTCGACGACGTTCACGCTGACGATGACCGTGTCGCCGGGCATGAAGTCGGGGATGGTCTTGCCGAGACGGGCGATTTCTTCCTGCTCGAGGGTCTGGATGAGGTTCATGATTTCCTGATGTTCGATCGTGCCGGGCTACACAAAAGGCGCCTTGGACTTTCGCGGGACAACCGCAAGAAGGCCGGGCGCGGCCGGGCAGAGGATCGGGGAACCGGGGATTATAGCTTTTTTTTCAGCGCGGCCTCATCGGCCTTGCCAAGACGCCCCGCCGCCCGGGCCGCATCGATCAGTTCGGGGCGCCGCGCAGCCGTGATGGCCAGTCGCTGGTCGCGCCGCCAGCGCTCGATCTGGGCATGATGGCCCGAGAGCAGCGGCGCCGGCACGCCCTGCCCGTTCCACTGCTCGGGCCGCGTGTAGTGCGGGCAGTCGAGCAGGCCGTCGAGCGCCGGGTTGAAGCTGTCCTGCACGTGGCTGGCCTCGTCGCCGAGCACCCCGGGCTGCAACCGCGCGACGGCATCCAGCAGCGCCATGGCGGCGATCTCGCCGCCCGAAAGCACGAAGTCGCCAAGGCTGACCTGATGGGTGACGCGTGCGTCGATGAAGCGCTGGTCGATGCCTTCGTAGCGCCCGCAGATCAGTACCGCACCCTCACTTGCCGACCAGCGCTCGACCGATTCATGGCGCAATGCCTCGCCGATGGGCGAGAACAACACCACGGGAGCTTCTGCGCCGCGCGCCGCCAGCGCCGCATCGAGGCAGGCTGCAAGCGGCTCGGCCATCATCACCATGCCGGGGCCGCCGCCGAAGGGGCGATCGTCCACGCGCTTGTAGTTGCCCTGCGCGAAGTCGCGCGGATTCCACAGAATGACTTCGACCTGCTTCGACTCGTAGGCACGGCGCGTCACGCCGCTGGCCATGAAAGGAGCGAACAGTTCGGGGAAGAGCGTGAGGACGTCGAAGCGCATGCGCGCAAGCCTCGAATCAGAAATCGGGTTGCCAGTCGACGGTGATGAGCCGGCCGGCCAGGTCGACCTTGTCGACGAAGACCGAGACGAAAGGCACCATCCGTTCGATGGCCTTGCCGTCTTCTTCGGCGGCCAGCACCAGCGTGGTCTGCGGACCAGTGGCGAGCAGTTCGCGCACCGCGCCAAGCACGACGCCTTCGCGATTGACCACCGACAGGCCGATCAGGTCGACCCAGTAGTACTCGTCGTCGCCCGCCGTTGGAAAGCTCGAACGCGGCACGAACACGCGCGCACCGCGCAGCGCCTCGGCTGCGTTGCGGTCTGGCACATCGTCGGACGTGGCGACGATGCAGTCGGAATGTTCTTTGGCTTCGCGGATCGCGAGCCGGAAAGCGGCGTTCGCAACAGCTCCGGGAGCTTGCAGGAACCAGCGCTTGGAWGAAAAAAGCGCCTCGGGCTGGGCGCTGTGGGGCAGGACCTTGAACCAGCCCTTGATGCCCCATGCATCGGCGATGCGCCCTACTTCAATCGCATCCGCCGGCAATTCGGCGGTTTCGAGTGCGGGCAGCATCGCCGTGCGGGGACGGCTTAGGCCGCCGCCTTGGGAGCCGCGGCAGCGGCTTGCTTGATCAGGCGCAGAACGGTGGGCGAAGCTTGTGCGCCGACGCTCTTCCAGTACGCCAGGCGGTCCTGGGCGATACGGATGCTTTCTTCGTTTTCCTTGGCGGTCGGGTTGTAGAAACCCAGGCGCTCGATGAAACGGCCATCGCGGCGAACGCGCTTGTCCGACACGACGATGTTGAAGAACGGACGGCCTTTGGAGCCGCCGCGGGAGAGTCGAATGACGACCATGATTTATCCTTGGGTGGTCAGCAGGCCTTGTGGATGAAGAAAAGGCCCGCTCACAATGTTCTTCCAGCGTCGAGACACGCGACATGGCCACCCGGCCAGCGACACGCTGAAAAGCCTGCGATTATAGCCCGTCCCGCGTTTTCTTCGAATTCCGGCCTTGCGCCACCCGCTTCCACACGCATGCCCCTCACCATCCGCCCCAGCCGCGAAGAAGACATCGCAGCCATCACCTCCATCTACGCCCATCACGTGCTGCACGGCACCGGCACCTTCGAAACGGAGCCGCCCTCCCCTGCCGACATGAGCGCCCGCCGTGCCGACGTGCTGGGCAAGAACCTGCCCTACCTCGTGGCTGAAGAAAATGGCGAAGTGTTGGGTTTTGCCTACTGCAACTGGTTCAAGCCGCGCCCGGCCTACCGTTTTTCGGCCGAAGACTCGATCTACATGTCGGAGTCAGCACGCGGCAAGGGTCTGGGCGCCAAGCTGCTCGCAGCGCTGTCGCAGGCCGCCGAAGCGGCCGGCGTGCGCAAGCTGATCGCGGTGATCGGCGACTCGGCCAACGCGGGCTCGGTCGGCGTGCACCGCAGCCAGGGTTTCACGCACGTGGGCGTGCTGAAAGACTGCGGCTGGAAGTTCGGCGAATGGCGCGACGTCGTATTGATGGAGAAAGTGCTTGGCGAGGGCAGCACAACCCGCCCCGAGTGACACCCGAATGAAAAACAAGACCACCGCCGCCTGGCTCTCTTTCCTCGGCGGCCCGCTGGGTCTGCACCGCTTCTACCTGCGCGGCATGGGCGACTGGCTCGGCTGGCTGCTGCCCATTCCCACGGCACTGGGCATCTACGGCATAGAGCGCGTGCGCATGTACGGCGTGGACGACGGGCTGAGCTGGGCGCTGATCCCGCTGCTGGGTTTCACCATCGCGGGCTGCGCGCTGACGGCCATCGTCTATGGCCTGATGACGCCCGAGAAATGGAACACCCGCTACAACGCCGGCGCCTCTGCCGACGCCGAACCTGGCCGCACGAACTGGTTCACCATCGGTGCAGTGGTGCTGGCCCTTTTCTTCGGCAGCACGATCCTGATGGCCAGCATCGTGTTCAGCTTCCAACGCTACTTCGAACACCAGATCGAAGAGGGCCGGAAAATCTCCCAGTAGCCGTCAGAACACCTGCAGGCTGATCCAGTAGGCGATTGCGGCGACGAACGCCGAAGCGGGGATCGTGAAGATCCACGCCCACACGATGTTGCCCGCCACGCCCCAGCGCACCGCGCTCGCGCGCTGCGCGGAACCCACGCCGACGATGGCGCCGGTGATGGTGTGCGTGGTCGACACCGGAATGCCCAGCGCCGTCGCCAGGAACAGCGTCAGCGCCCCGCCCGTCTCGGCGCAGAAGCCGCCGACCGGCTTGAGCTTGGTGATCTTCTGGCCCATCGTCTTCACGATGCGCCAGCCGCCGAACATGGTGCCCAGCGCGATCGCGGTATAGCAGCTCACGATGGTCCAGGTCGGCGGGTTCGCGTCCCCGGCGTTGGCATAGCCGGTAGCGATCAGCAGCATCCAGATGATGCCGATGGTCTTCTGCGCATCGTTGCCGCCGTGGCCCAGGCTGTAGGCGCCGGCCGAAACCAGCTGCAGCCGCCGGAACCAGCGGTCCACCCGCGAAGGCGTGGCACGCCGGAAGCCCCAGGCGACCAGCACCATCATCATCGAGCCCAGCACGAAGCCGAGCAGCGGCGAAACGAAGATGAAAGCGACTGTCTTCCAGATGCCCGCGGCGACCAGCCCGCTGGTGCCGGTCTTGGAGATCACCGCGCCCACGATGCCGCCGATCAGTGCGTGCGACGAGCTGCTCGGGATGCCGTAGTACCAGGTCACGAGGTTCCAGCTGATGGCGCCGACGAGCGCGCCGAACACCACGTGCACGTCGACCACTCCCGGCTGGGCAATGCCCTTGCCCACGGTGGCCGCCACGCTCAGGTGGAAGATGAAGATCGCGATCAGGTTGAAGAAGGCCGCGAACACCACGGCCTGCCCCGGCTTGAGCACCCCGGTGGACACCACCGTCGCGATCGAATTGGCGGCATCGTGGAACCCGTTCATGAAGTCGAACAGGATCGCGAGCACGACCAGCACTATCACCACCCAGAGGGCGACCTGAACCGTTGCCATCGGTCGCTACCCGCTCAGGAATTCTCGAGGACGATGCCCTCGATCACATTGGCCACGTCCTCGCACTTGTCGGTGATCGTTTCCAGCAGCTCGTAGATCGCCTTGAGCTTGATCACTTCGCGCACGTCGGGCTCCTCGCGGAACAACTTGCTCATGGCGCTGCGCATCACGCGGTCGGCGTCCGACTCGAGGCGGTCGATTTCCTCGCAGGTCTTCAGCGTGGCCTCGGCCACGGCCGGGTCGGCGATCTTGCCGAGGAACTTGACGGCGTCCTTCAGGCGGTCGCAGCACTTCACGCTCAAGGCCGTGAGGCGCACGATCTCTTCGGTCATGTGGCGCACGTCGTACAGCGCCATGGTCTCGGCGGAGTCCTGGATCAGGTCGGCCACGTCGTCCATCGTGTTGATGAGCTTGTGGATCTGCTCGCGGTCGATGGGTGTGATGAAGGTCTTGTGGATCAGCCGGTTGACGTCGTGCGTCACGCGGTCGGCGGCTCGCTCGGCGTTGTCGACGTCGCGGTTGTACTGCTCACGCAGGTGCACGTCGTTGTAGTTGGCGACCAATTGCTCGAACGCGCGCGCTGCCTCGACGATGCGCTCGGCGTGCTGGTTGAACATCTCAAAAAAATTCCCCTCGCGGGGCAGCAGCTTGCCGAACATGGCGCTCTCCTGGGATCTCGGGTCTCGCCCAGCCACAAACGTGTGACGGAGTCGTGAAAAACCGCGCAAGTGTAATGGGAGCCCGGAACCGGACCGCTGCGCCGGGGTTCCAGGCCCGTTGCCCGGTCAGTTCCGGATACGTTCGATCACCTGGCCCGACACACGGGCCAGCGCAGCGCGCGGCACCTTGTCGGGCGCGATCTCGGCCAGCGGCTTCAGCACGAAGGCGCGGTCACGCATGCGGGGGTGCGGCAGGGTCAGCTCGGGCGTGTCCATCACCGAATTGCCGTGCATCAGCAGGTCGAGATCGAGCGTGCGCGGCGCGTTGGGAAAAGCCCGCTCGCGCCCGGCCTGCGTCTCGAGACGCTGCAGGGCGACGAGCAGTTGCTCGGCGTCGAGCCCGGTGCGCAAGGCCACCACGGCGTTGATGAAATCGGGGCCCGTGGCATCGACCGGCGCGCTGCGATAGAGCGACGAGCGGGCCGTCACCTGGGTTCGCTGCAATGCGCCCAGAGCATCCATGGCCGCCTTGACGGCCGCCTGGGCATCGCCGAGGTTGGCGCCGATGGCGACGAAAGCCTGCACGGTCGGATAGTCCTCCCGCACGCGGCCCGGGGACCGCGCGGGCGCCCGCCGAGCCGCGGGCGCGCCCTTGGCACCCGCGGGCCTGGCCCCTGCCGGCTTGCCCATGGTGGCGCCGCTTTTCTTGCCGTCCTTCGGCTTGCCGGACGCGCTCATGCGCCTGCGGCGCTCTCGCCGCCTCCACCCGCGGAACGCGGCTTGCGGCGACGCCGGCGCTTGCGCGGCACGGCCTCGCCATCGGGCGGCACGGCGCCGGCTTCGACTTCGACCTCGTCCTCGGCGTCCGAATCGGCGTCCTGGCGCGCCACCGGCCCACTGCGCGGCTTCGGCGGCGGGGTTTCGCGCACCCGCACGCGCTGGCGCACCTTCTGCTCTTCGCGCACCTGCTCCAGCAGGTCCTGCCGGCGCACGTCGTCGGCGATGCTGAACTCCTGCCACCACTCGGCAATCGCCTCGCCGACTTCACCCACGTCGGCGCGCAGGCGCATGAAGTCGAAGGCGGCGCGGAAGCGCGCCTGCTCGACCAGGCTGTAGGGCGTGGAGCCGGTGCGCTTGTCGAAACGCGGCTGCATCATCCAGATCTCGCGCATGTCGGCGGCCAGCTTGCCGCGGCCCGAGACATCGCCGATACGGGCGTTGAACACGTCGTCGATGGCGTCCTGCAACGCCGGGAACGGCGGTTGCGCGCGCTGGCCGTGCCGGCCCTCCTGGCGCTGCGCCCAGCCGTCGCGCACGTCGGCCCACAGCACGCAGGCCAGCAGGAAGCTGGGCGCCACGGGCTTGCCTTCGCCGACGCGGCGGTCGGTGTCCTGCAGGGCCGCCTTCACGAAGGGCTGGTCAGCGCGCTCGACCACCACGTCGAGCAGCGGGTAGATGCCACGGGCCAGGCCGAGCTTGTTCAGTTGCTCGACCGTCGCGACGGCGTGGCCGGTCTGCAGCAGCTTGAGCATCTCGTCGAACAGGCGGCTCTGCGGCACGTCGGCCAGCAGCCTGCTCGATTCGACCAGTGGAGCCGCCGTCTTGGCTTCCATCTTGAAGCCCAGCGCGGCGAGCTTGGCCGAGAAGCGGATGGCGCGAATGATGCGCACCGGGTCTTCCCGGTACCGCGTGGCCGGGTCGCCGATCATCCGCAGCGTGAGCTTCTGGGCGTCCTTGATGCCATTGTGATAGTCGACCACGACCTGGTTGGCCGGGTCGTAGTACATCGCGTTGACGGTGAAGTCGCGGCGCGCCGCGTCTTCTTCCTGCGGACCCCAGACGTTGTCGCGCAGCACCCGGCCGCTGGCGTCCACGGCGTGTTTCATGCTCGCGAGCTCGCCCTTGCTGGTGCGCTCGTTGCCTGCAACCTGCTCGGCGGCGGCGTTGTCCATGTAGGCGCGGAAAGTCGAAACCTCGATCACCTCGTGCTCGCGCCCACGGCCGTACACCACGTGCACGATGCGAAAGCGCCGCCCGATGATGAAGGCGCGACGAAACAGCGACTTGACCTGCTCGGGCGTGGCGTTGGTTGCCACGTCGAAGTCTTTCGGTCGCAGCCCCAGCAGCAGGTCGCGCACCGCGCCGCCCACCACGTAGGCCTCGTAGCCGGCCTGCTGCAGTGTGGTGACCACGTTCTTCGCGCGTTCGTCGACCAGGGCCGGATCGATCTTGTGAACCTCTGCCGGCACCTCCTGGCGCTTGCCGAAGCGGCTCTTGCCCTGTGCGCCGCCGGCGTTCTTGCCGAGCAGCTTGTCGATGAATTTCTTGATCATTGTTGGTTGGAAGCCTTGTTCGCTCTTTATTCGTTCTCGAGCATGGAGCGGATCAGCGGAATGGTGATCGCGCGTTGCGTCTGCAGGGCATAGCCGTCGAGCTGCGTGAGCAGCTCCATCAGGCTGCCGAGGTCGCGGCTGAAGCGGTGCAGCATGTAGTCGAGCACTTCGTCGGACAGCATCACGCCGCGTGCATCGGCGGCTTGGCGCAGCACCGCGCGGCGTTCGCTTTCGCTCAGCACCTGCAAGTGGAACACGTGGCCCCAGCCGAGGCGGGTGCGCAGGTCTTCGCGCAGCGGCAGGTCGGCCGGCGGCAGGGCGCCGGCGGCGACCACGCCGCGCTGCAGGGTCTGGGCGTTGACGAACCAGTTGAAGGCCGCGTGCTGCTGCACGGCGGTATAGAGGTGGACGTCGTCGAGCAGCACAGCGCCCCAGCGCTCGTCGAACTCGGGCGGCTCCAGCAGGCCGGCGTGCAGCCAGCCCACGCTGGCGCCCTGCTCGCGCAGTGCGACACGCACCGATTCGAGCAGATGGGTCTTGCCGCTGCCGCCTTCGCCCCACAGGTAGGTGGGCACCGGCGAGTGCAGCGCAGGGCTGCCGGCGCCGCCCACCCACACTTGCAGGTGCCGCAGCGCCGCCTCGTTGGGGCCGGCAAAAAAGGCGTCGAAGCTGGGGCCCGTCGCAATGCCGATATCGAGCGCGAGCTGTTTCATCCCGGGAAGGTTCATGGAGGGGGCCGCGAGGACCCTTAAAATCGTGAGGAATTCTATCGGCCCGGCCAACATGGTTACCGGAGCCGCCTTCCGCTCCTACTCTCCGCATCCTTTCGCGTCCCTCCCGACCTCGACCACCCATGACCTCCTCCACGCCCACCCCGCTCAGCTACAAGGACGCCGGTGTCGACATCGATGCCGGCGATGCGCTGGTCGACCGCATCAAGCCGCTGGCCAAGAAAACCCTGCGCGAGGGCGTGCTGGCCGGCATCGGCGGCTTCGGCGCCCTGTTCGAAGTGCCCAAGCGCTACAAGGAGCCGGTGCTGGTGAGCGGCACCGACGGCGTGGGCACCAAGCTCAAGCTGGCTTTCGAATGGAACATGCACGACACGGTCGGCATCGACCTCGTGGCCATGAGCGTCAACGACGTGCTGGTGCAGGGCGCCGAGCCCCTGTTCTTCCTCGACTACTTCGCCTGCGGCAAGCTCGAAGTCGACACGGCCGCGGCCGTCATCGGCGGCATCGCGCGCGGCTGCGAGCTGTCGGGCTGCGCCCTCATCGGCGGCGAAACCGCTGAAATGCCCGGCATGTACCCGGCCGGCGAATACGACCTCGCGGGCTTCGCGGTCGGCGCGGTCGAGAAGTCGAAGATCCTCACGGGCCAGAACGTCAAGCCCGGCGACGTGGTGCTGGGCCTGGCCTCGGCCGGCGTGCATTCCAATGGTTTCAGCCTCGTGCGCAAGGTGATCGAGCGTGCCGGCGCCGATCTGCCCGCCACGCTCGACGGCAAGCCCTTCCGCCAAGCCGTGATGGAACCCACCCACCTCTACGTGAAGCCGGTGCTCGAGGCGCTGGCCAAGCATCCGATCAAGGCGCTGGCCCACATCACCGGCGGCGGCCTGCTCGAGAACATCCCGCGCGTGCTGCCCGAAGGCACAGCCGCCCACCTCAAGAAGGGCAGCTGGCCGCAGACGGAGCTGTTCGCCTGGCTGCAGAAGGTGGCCGGCATCGACGACATCGAGATGAACCGCACCTTCAATAACGGCATCGGCATGGTCGTGGTGATCGATGCGGCAGAAGCCGCCGCCTGCGCGGCCACGCTGCGCGCCGCTGGCGAATCGGTGCACGAGATCGGCGTGATCGCCGCGCGCGGCGAAGGCGCCGCGGTGGTCGTCGGCTGAGCGGCGGCCGCACCTTCCACTTTCCCGAACAGAGCGCCTGACACCCCCGGATGGCCAAGAAGCCGCAACCCGTCACCACCGCCGTTCCGACGGTCCCCATCCACCGCGCCACGGCCTCGCGCGGCGTGACGATCGCAAGCTACCTGCTGATGCTGGGAACGCTGATGCTGGTGATGTGGGAGCACCTGCTGCCAGGATTGCTCTGCGTGTGCATCGGCTTCCTGGCCACGCGGTGGTTCGCGCGGCTGCTGGCTGGCGACACGCGGCGCAATCCGGCCCCCAGCCAGCGCACCGACGGCTGGGCCCGCGTGCTGGCTGTCGTCGTCGTGCTGGTGGGGCCGATTGCGCTGATCACGCTGCTGCTGTCGCAGGCCCGCGAATACATCGTCGACGCGCCCGACCAGTACCGCGAGCTGCTCGACTACACGGCGCGCACGGTGCTCGAGCTGCGCTCCAAGCTGCCGGTCGAGATCGCGGTCTACCTGCCCGAGGGCGCCGCCGAAATCCAGCGCGTGATCGCCAACTACCTGCGCGCGCAGGCCGGTTCGCTCGCCGTGGCCGGGCGGGCCTGGCTGCACGGCATCCTGTTTTCGTACGTGGGCCTGATCGTGGGCAGCCTGGCCGCCGTGTCGCACGCGCCGCTGCGCCGGATGCCGCTGGCCGAGCAGCTGCACCAGCGCGTGCAGACCTTCGGCGAGGCCTTCGGCCAGATCGTGGCGGCCCAGTTCTGGATTGCGGCCTTCAACACGCTGCTGACCGCCATCTTCCTGCTGTTCGTCATGCCGCTGTGGGGCGCGCACCTGCCGTACACGCCGGCGCTCATCACCCTCACCTTCCTGGCCGGACTGGTGCCGATCGTGGGCAACCTGGTCTGCAACTCGGTGATCACGCTGGTGGGCCTCTCGGTGTCGCCGGTCACGGCGCTGGCCTGCCTGATCTTCCTGATCGTGATCCACAAGGCCGAGTACGTCATCAACGCCAAGGTGGTCGGCGCGCGCACGCAGATGAGCGTGTGGGAGCTGCTGGCCGTGATGTTCGTGGCCGAGGCGGTGTTCGGGCCGGCCGGGCTGGTGGCGGCGCCGCTGTACTACGCGTACCTGAAGAAAGAGCTGCAGGCGGCGGCGCTGGTCTGAAAAGACGGTACCCGGCGATGTCCTGATCTGATCGATTCTGGTCCGCTCCCGAACGGACCCTGGGCTGGCAACGCACAAGAATAGGCGCATCATTCATTCCGCCCTTGCGAGCCACCGCCATGAAAACCTGTCTGATTGTGATTGACGCCCAGGCGTCGTTTCGCCAGCGCCCCTACTGGGACGAACGCCAGGCCGCTCCCTACCTCGCCGCGCAGAACACGCTCATCGCAGGCTGCGCCGCTGCCGGCACGCCGATCGTGCGGGTCTTCCACGTCGACGAACCGGCCGACGCGAGCAATCCCTTCGCGGTCGAATCGGGCCACATCCGGCCCATAGAAGGCCTGGCTGATTTCGAGGCCGCGGCCACCTTCACCAAGCACCGCCACAGCGCGCTGGTCAACAGCGGACTGGACATCTGGCTCACGCAGAACGGCATCGGCCGGCTCATCGTGAGCGGCATCCGCACCGAGCAATGCTGCGAAACCACCACACGCCATGCCTCGGACCTGGGCTGGGAAGTCGACTACGTGACCGACGCCACCCTGACCTTCGACATGACCCAGCCCGACGGCCGGCCGCTGGCCGCCGCCGACATCAAGGCGCGCACCGCCACCGTGCTGCACGGCCGGTTCGCGACGGTCTGCAGCGTGGCGCAGGCGCTGGAACGCGCCGGCGCGGAGGCAAGCGCATGAGCCTGCGCGTGCTGATCCTGGCCTACGACGGCGTCGAAGCACTCGACTTTGCCGGTCCCTTCGAGGTGTTCACCACCGCCAGCCGCGTCAGCCAACGGATGCAGCCCGGCACGGCCGCGCCGTTCGAGGTGGCCCCGGTCGCACAGGCATCGCCCGTGCAGGCGCGCGCGGGCCTTCGCCTGCTGGCCGACCAAACGCTCGAAGGCAGCCCGAAAGCCGACGTATTGATCGTTCCCGGCGGCGTGGTCGATGTGCCGATGGCCAGCCCCGACACCTTGCGCTGGATCGCGAAAAGCGCAGCCGACGCGCAGCTCGTGGCATCGGTCTGCACCGGCGCCTTCCTGCTCGCGAAGAGCGGCGTGGCCACGCACCAAGCGGTCACCACGCACTGGGAAGACATCGCCGACCTGCGCGCGCAGTTTCCGCGACTCGATGTGCGCGAAGGCGTGCGCTGGGTCGACAGCGGCCGCATCGTCAGCTCGGCCGGCATCAGCGCGGGCATAGACATGAGCCTGCACCTGGTCGAACGCCTGGCCGGACGCGAACTGGCCGAGCGCACCGCGCGCCAGATGGACTACGCATGGACCCACAACAGCAGCAACAGCCCATCCGCGTAGTCTTCGCGCTCCTGCCCGGCAGCCTGGTGCTCGACTGGGCCGGGCCGGCCGAGGCCCTGCGCATCGCCAACCAGCGGCTGCGCGCAACGGGCCAGCCTGAGCGCTTCACGCTCGAGTTCGCGAGCCCCCGGCCCGATTCCCTCAGCTCGGTCGGCGTTGCGCTCACCGGGCTGGCGTCGCTGCCCACGCGGTGGGACGGCCCGGCCTGGGTAGTGCTGGTCGGCCTGCCCGGGAACAGCATCGCCATCGACAATCCCGAGGCGCAAGACCTGTTGCACTGGCTGCGCGGCCTGCGCTTCGAGCGCAGCCGGCTGGAGCTGGTGACGATCTGCGCCGGCGCCGTGCTTGCGGCGCATGCCGGCGCGCTCGCGGGCCGACGCGCCACCACACACCACCATCACCTGGACGAACTGCGCACGGTGGAGCCACGCTGCGACGTGGTGGCCAACCGCGTCTTCGTGATCGACCCGCCGCTCTACAGCAGCGCGGGCGTCACGACCGGCATCGACCTCGTGCTGCACCGCATCGGCGAGATTTGCGGCGAAGCCCTCGCGGCCCAGGTGGCGCAGACCATGGTGGTGGCGCTGCGGCGCGGCCCGAACGATCCGGAGCTGTCGCCCTTTCTCGCCTACCGCAACCATCTGCATGCCGCGCTGCACCGGGTGCAGGACGCGGTCAGCGAACAGCCTCAGGCCGAGTGGAGCGTGCCGCGCATGGCGGAGGTGGCGCACACCTCGGCGCGGCATCTCACGCGCCTGTTCGTCGAGCATGCGGGCGTGGCGCCGCTGGCGTACCTGCGCCGGCTGCGGCTGGCGGCCGCGCAACTGGCGCTGGCCTCGGGTGCGAACGTCACGCGAGCGGCGGAACTGTCGGGCTTCGGCTCCGATACGCAGTTGCGTCGCGCGTGGCACCAGTTCGGCTTGCCGGGTTCGCCGTCCGAGGCGAATACGCCGCTGAAAACCTGACGGGTGTTCGGGCTGCGCCCCGGGGCGCTCAGTGCCAGACGCCCGCAGGCGCGGGGCCGGTCACGCGCAGCAGCTTGTCGTCGCCGATCTCCAGCAGGCGGTTGGCCGCATAGCTGTTCTGCGAATCGGGCTCCAGCGCGGCGCTGACCAAGGGCGACAGCGGCTGCGCCAGCGACACATAGAAGCTGCCCGGCGGCATCACGGCACGCCCCATCCTTGGCCGCACGCGGAAGGTGCGGATCGCCTCGCCGTCCTCGATGGCGCCGCGCGCGTCCTGGCGCTGGCCGTCGCTCTGCGACAGGATCTCGTAGCGCTCGACCTGCCACGGCGCGGCGCTGTCGATGCGCTCGACGCGCACGCCCAGCATCTGCAGGCGCTGCACGGCCACCGTTTCACTGGCCGCCAGCAGATAGCCGCACGGGCGCGGGCGCGCATTGGCGACCTTCAGCGGCTCGGCCGCGCGCCACTCGACGTCGACCGCCTTTTCTTCCCCGCTCTTCTCGTCGAGAAAGTCCAGGCGCTGGCGCGTCGTCGTCTGCCAGGCCTCGACCACGAGGTCTCCGTGGCAGGCGTCGGCCTTGGCGCGCTGGCCGGCCTGCGCGGTGAGCTGCATCAGCGCCGGGCCCTGGCGCGCCGCCGTCTCGATGACGGTGGTGGCGGCCAGCACCTGCGTGTACACGCGACGGGCGAAATGCGCGCGGCCCAGCCCCACGCCCCGCACTTCCAGCAGCAGGCTCACGGCCTGATGCAGGCCGCTCACATTGCGGCCGGTGTCGGGCTGCACACCGCCCATCGAGACGGTGCGGTCGGCGCTCTTGCCGCCAGAAGTGGTGTGGTACTTGAAGCCCTGCAGCCCCGCCTGCGTGAACGCGGCCTGGATGGCGTCGATGTAGTCGCGCTGCGCGCTCGCGGCAATGGCGGCGTCGAGGTTGCCCACGGTGGCGGGCTGCAGCAGGCCGTCGTACTTCATGACCGCGCCGAACTTGTCGATCCAGCGGCCGCCGACGGTGAACTCGTGCAGGTCGAGCACCACCTGCGGCCGAAAGCGCAGGGTGGCGGCCGCGATCGAGCGGGCCTCGGGCGTACGCAGCAACAGGTGGTCGCGGTTCACGTCGATGCCGTTGGCGGTGACGCGGGTGAAGTGCTCCGCGCCGTCAGGGTTGCCGCGCGGCAGCAGGACGAGGTTCACCTTCTGCAGCAGCGCCGCGCCCGGCCCGCTGGCGAACTGCTGCGCCAGGGCCAGCACCGCTTCGCCGCCGGCTGGCTCGTTGCCGTGTTGCTGGCCGATCACCATGACGGTGGGCCGCGCAGGATCGACGCGGCCCTGGTCGGCAAGCAGCACCAGCGGCATCTCGCGCCCCTGTTGCGACACGCCCAGGCGTTCGACGCGCACGTTCGGCGACTGGCGCGCCAGGTCATCGAGAAAGGCCAGCACCTCGGCGTGCGAAGCGAAATCGGTGCGGCCGGCGCGAAAGCCCGGCGTGGCGTAGCTCACGGTTGGATCGGGAAAGCGCGCCGCGATGGCCGGCGGTTCGACCCACACCTTGGCGGGATCGAACTGGGCACAGGCCGATGCGGCCGACAGCAAGGTCAGGCCAAGGATGCACAGGAAACGGAAGGCAGGGGTGCGGCGCATGGCGCGCATTTTCCTCTCGCCCAGGCTGCCGCAGCTTCGGCAGGCGCTCAGTTCAGGGTGCACGCCCGCGCACGTGCCAGCAGGAGCGCCCGTTCGCGCGTGTTGCGGGTGAGCGAAGCCGCGCGATCGAATTCCTTGCGCGCCTCGTCGCGGCGGCCGAGCTTGAAGAGCAGGTCGCCGCGCACGGTCGGCAGCAGGTGGTAGCCCTTGAGTGCGGGCTCGTCCACGAGCGCGTCGACCACCTCGAGCCCCGCAGCCGGCCCGAAGGCCATCGACAGCGCCACCGCGCGGTTGAGCTCGACGATGGGCGACGGCGTGAGCTCGGCCAGCGCGTCGTAGAGCGCGGCGATGCGGCCCCAGTCGGTCTCGTCGGCGGTGCGCGCGCGGCCGTGGCAGGCGGCGATGGCCGCCTGCAGCGCATAGGGGCCGAGCGCGCCGCCGAGCGACTCGGCGCGCGTGAGCGCCGCGAGGCCGCGGCGGATCAGCATCTGGTCCCAGCGCGCCCGGTTCTGTTCGAGCAGCAGCACCGGTTCGCCCGAGGCACCCACACGCGCGGCGGTGCGGGAGGCCTGGATTTCCATCAGCGCCACGAGGCCGTGCACTTCGGATTCGCCGGGCACCAGCTCGGCCACGATGCGGCCCAGGCGCATCGCTTCGTCGCACAGCGCCGGACGCATCCAGTCGTCGCCGGCGGTGGCCGAATAGCCTTCGTTGAAGATCAGATAGAGCACTTCGAGCACCGAGGCGAGCCGTGCCTCGAGCTCGTGCCGGCGCGGCACCTCGAAAGGCACGCGCGCCTCGGCCAGCGTGCGCTTGGCGCGCACGATGCGCTGCGCCACGGTGGCTTCGGGCACGAGGAAGGCGCGAGCGATCTCGCCGGTGGTGAGGCCGCCCATCAGCCGCAGCGTGAGCGCCACGCGCGCCTCGGTCGACAGCACCGGGTGACAGGCGGTGAACACCAGGCGCAGCAGGTCGTCGCCGATGTCGTCGTCGAGCGCGGCATCGACCGCCTCGGCGAAATCGTGCTGCGCCATGTCGTGCCGGGCGTCGAGTTCGCGGCCGATCTCGCCGGCCTTGCGTTCGGCCAGTTGCAGGTGGCGCAGGCGGTCGAGGGCGCGGCGCTTGGCCACTGCCGTGAGCCAGGCCGCCGGGTTGTCGGGCACGCCCGATTCGCTCCATTGCTCGAGGGCCGAGACCAGCGCGTCCTGGGCCAGCTCTTCGGCCAGCCCCACGTCGCGCACCATGCGCGCGACAGTGGCGATGATCTTCGCGGACTCGATGCGCCATACCGCCTCGATGGTGCGGCGGATGGCGGTGGTGTCCGCGCGGCCCTCGCCGTGGCTCATGCGCCGGTCTTCTTCACCGTCTGCATCGACGTGAATTCGGTGGCCACGGCCTGCACGTCGGCCGGGAAGTCGCCGATCTCCTGGATCTGGCGCACCTCGATGACCTCGTTGTCGCCGCCCGGGCAGCGGCTGGCCCATTCGATGGCGGCGGCGCGCGAGGGCACGTCGATGATCCAGAAGCCGCCGAGCACTTCCTTCGCCTCGGCAAAGGGGCCGTCGACCACGGTGGGCTTGCGGTCCTTGAAGCTCACACGCGCGCCCATCGAGGGGGGATGCAGGCCGTCGCAGCTGATCAGCACGCCGGCTTTCTGCAGCGACTCGTTGTAGGCCATCATGGCCGACACCGCCTCGACGTCGTCGGGCATGGTGCCGGGCGCGGCGGTTTCGTAGCCGTGGGGAATCATCAGCAGCATGAATCGCATGGTGCGTCTCCTTGGGTAGGTCCGGTTGCGTTGTGCTGGCGGCCGCTTCAGCCGCCGGCCTTGGCGCGGGCCTCGGTCTCGGCCCGCAGGCGGTCTTCCTGGGCGAGCAGCTCGGGCGTCATCGAGTCGCCGAAGTCGGCCGCCTCGAACACCTGGCGGATCTCGATCTCGCCTTCCTGGAACGGACTGCGCTTGATCCATTCGATGGCTTCTTCCTTGGACTTGCACTGGAACAGCCAGAAGCCGGCCAGCAGCTCCTTGGTCTCGGCGAAGGGGCCGTCGATGACGGTGCGCTTGGCCGGACCCTCGCAGCGCACGCGCACCCCCTTGGAGCTGGGGTGCAGGCCTTCGCCAGCCAGCAGCACGCCGGCCTTGACCAGTTCCTCGTTGAACTTGCCCATGGCCGTGAGGATTTCGGTGCTGGGCATCACGCCGGCTTCGGAATCGGCGTTGGCCTTGACCAGAATCATGAATCGCATGTCGTTTCTCCTGAAGGTTGATGAGCTTGGGAGCGGCTCGATGGAATTTGCCTGCTCCTGTTCACACGTCGGACGAGCGGAAGACGGATCGACACGCTCGCGTCGATCTATTTGTAATTTTGTGCTTCAGAAACTCGAGGCTTCAGGGCAGGTAGCCGCAGAAGCGCAACACATGCCCGTCGGGCTCGCGGATCGCGAATTCGCGCAGTCCCCAAGGCTGGGAGACCGGCGGCTCGATGATCGTCACGCCGCGCTTCACGTAAGCGGCATGCAGCCCGTCGATGTCCTTGCCCACGTGGATCACGATTTCGCCGCGCCAAGGTTTGGCCTCGCGCGCGTTGCACTGCCACAGCCGCAGGTAGACCGGGTCGCCGTAGCTGCGGTCGCCCTTCTTCACGCGGGCGTAGCTGGGCGGCTCTCCCGCGATGAAATCGAGCTCGAAGCCCAGCACGTCGCGAAACCAGCGCGCGGCGCGCGAGACATCCGACACCGGCAGCACCGGCTGAACGCCATGGAATTCATGCAGGGTGCCCAGATCGGGCGCCGGGCTCACACCGGCCTTCGCGTCCATTTCAATTGGCCGTGCGGCGAAGGGTGGCGACGCGCTCGGCAATCGCGTCGATGTCGAGGGCGTCCTCGGCCTTCGCCAGGTAGGTTTCCAGGTCGCGCACGGCCTGCGTCGTGTTGCCCTGTTCGGCGTGCGCGACGCCGCGGTCGCGGTACTCGCCCCAGGCGCTGGGCAGCAGCGCGATCAGGCGGTCCTGCACGGCGATGACGCGCTGCCAGTCTTCCTGCGCGTGATGCACTTCCTTCAGGTTGCGCAGCATGCGGGCGATGATTTCGCGCGGACTGGCAGGCTGCAGGTACAGGCCCAGCGGCACGTCGAAATCGCCGACGAGGCCGTTGCTGCGCTTGTAGGGCTCGAGCCGCTCGCCCAGTTCCTCGCGCGACAGCGACTTGCCGGTGAAGGGATCGATCACCACCTGCCCCTTGGGCAGCGTCACCTTGAGCATGAAATGCCCCGGAAAGCCGATGCCGCGCGCCTGCAGGCCCAGGCCCTGCGCCAGCTCCATCCACAGCACGGCCAGCGAGATCGGAATGCCGCGGCGGGTGCGCAGCACGGCGTTCAGGTAGCTGTTGTCGGGGTCGTAGTAGTCGTTGACGTTGCCGCCGAAGCTCAGGTCGTTGAAGAAGAACTGGTTCAGGGCGCGCAGGCGGGCCAGTGGCGCGGCGTCGGCCGGCAGGCGGCGCTTGAGGCGGGCGAGGAGTTGGTCGACATCGCCCAGCACCTGCTGCACATCGAGTTCGGGGTATTCGTCCTGCGCCAGGCTGGCGGCCGCTTCGAGCAGCGGAAAGTGATCGTCGCTGCAGACCAGCGATTCGAAATACTCCAGTGCGGTGGGAACCTGAAAGCTGAACGTCATGTGTCTTTGTAGAGGAGCCCGCCAGGTGCGTCAAGGCGGGACACGTGCGGATTGCGGCGCCTGCGCGCGAGGGTTCAGCGGCGAACGAAGCTGCGCAGCCGCACACCCACCGCCGCCAGCACGGCGAAATAGAGCAGCGCGGCGCCGGCGATCAGCGCGGCGAGCAGGCCGATGCGCAGCAGGCGCTGGTCGCGCAGAGCGATCCAGTCGAAATGCGCCGAGCCCCAGACCAACAGGCCCGCCAGCACCAGCGTGCCGGCCAGCACCTGCAGCGCGAACCTGCCCCAGCCCGGCTCGGGCCTGTAGCTGCCGCGGCGCACCAGGCCGACCAGCAGCCACGTCGAGTTGACCAGCGCGCCGATGGCGATGGTCAGGGTCAGCGCCGCGTGCTGCAGCACCGGCACCAGGAAGATGTTGAGGATCTGCGTCAGCACCAGCACGCCCACGGCGATGAGCATCGGCGTGCGCGTGTCGTGCTTGGCGTAGTAGCCGGGTGCCAGCACCTTCACGGCCACGATGCCGACCAGCCCGACGCCGTAGCCCATCAGCGCCAGGGTGGTGCGGCCCACGTCCTCTCCCGAGTAGGCGCCGTTGTGGAAGAGCACCGCCACCAGCGGTTTTGCGAACAGCAGCAAGGCGACGGCGCACGGCGCCGACAGCAGCACCACGAGGCGCAGGCCCCAGTCGAGCAGCGAGGAATAGCGCGCGTCGTCCTTGGCGGCGCGGGCGCCGGCCAGCTGCGGCATCAGCACCACGCCCAGCGCCACGCCGAGCATCGCGGTGGGAAACTCCATCAGCCGGTCGGCGTTGGTGATCCAGGTGACGCTGCCCACCGCCAGGTGGGAGGCGATCTGCGTGTTGATGAGCAGCGATATCTGCGCCACGCTCACACCCAGCAGCGCGGGCAGCATCAGCCTGAGCACCTTGCGCGTGTTCGGGTCGGTCCAGGCGGTGCGCAGCGCCCGAAGGCTGGTTCCCACGCGCGGCATCAGCCCCAGCTTGCGCAGTGCCGGCATCTGCAGCGCAAGCTGCAGCACGCCGCCCACCATCACGCCCACGCACTGTGCATAGATCGGCTCGATGCCCCAGTGCCGGAAAAGCGGCGCCCCGACCAGAATCGACAGGATCAGCGCCACGTTGAGCAGCACCGGCGAGGCCGCCGGCACCGCGAACTTGCGCCAGGTGTTGAGAATGCCGCCCGCCAGCGCCACCAGCGACATGAAGCCGATGTACGGGAACATCCAACGCGTCATGACGATGGCGGCGTCGAAGCCGGGCAGCCCGCTGGCCATGGCCCAGACCAGCAGGGGCGCGCCGGCCACGCCTGCCACGCAGACGACCAGCAGCGTCCAGGTCAACAGCGTGGCGACGTGGTCGATGAGCTGCCTGGCGCCCTCCTCCCCGGCTTCGGCCTTGCGCGCGGCCAGCACCGGCACGAAGGCCTGGCTGAAGGCGCCTTCGCCGAAGACCCGCCGGAACAGGTTGGGGATGCGGAATGCGACGTTGAACGCGTCGGTCAGCGCGCTGACGCCGAAAACCGAGGCAAACAGCACGTCGCGCACGAGGCCCGTGATCCGCGAGGCGAGGGTCAGCAGGGAGACGGTGGAGGCGGATTTGAGCAGGGACACGGGGGCCGAGTGTAGGGCCCGCCAAACCCCTGAAACGGGCCGATTCGGCGGAAAAGGCAACCCGGCCTATAATCGAGGGCTTTGCTGCATCATCCTCAGACACCTAAGGAACATTAAATATGGCATCCGCCAAGCCCAAGAAGAAGAACCCGCGCCTCGCCTCCGGCCGTAAGCGCGTCCGCCAGGACACCAAGCTCAACGCTGCGAACACCTCGCTGCGCTCCAAATACCGTACCGCTGTCAAGAACGTCGAAAAGGCTGTTCTGGCTGGCGACAAGACCAAGGCAAGCGAACTGTTCGCGAAGGCCCAGAGCATCGTCGACACCGTCGCCGACAAGGGCATCTTCCACAAGAACAAGGCCGCCCGCGACAAGAGCCGCCTGTCGGCCAAGGTCAAGGCCCTCGCCCTGGCGCCTGAAAAGGCCGCCGCCTGACACCTGTCAGGCAAGCCCGGATCGGAATCCTCCGGTCCGCCGTTTGAACGGGGTGCGCTGCAGCAAAGAGTAAAAAACCGCCTTCGGGCGGTTTTTTCATGCCCGGCTGGTTCATGAAGCCAGGGGACGGACAAGAAAAAAGGCCGGTCAGGCCTTTGGGGGTGGGGTGTCGGGAACCAGACAGGCTTCGGCGACCTGCAGATCGTTGTCCTTGGCGAAATTCACACAGAAGTCCCAAGCCATGGGCTCGGCGTCGCGCAGCGCTCGGTTCACGACCACGCACTTCACGCCGTTGATGGTCGTCGGCACGCACCAGGGCGAATAGCTCAGGTAGCTGCCCGGAAAGGCGCCGCCGGGGCGAAAAGAGCTCATGACGCCGGCCAGGCGCTCGGCCCAATCGCTCGGGCGAAAGGTCCGGCCATCCTTGGTAATTCCCTGGATGAAGATTTCTTTGGCAGTGGAGGAAATCATCGTTGAATGAGGCGACCGGAGCAGGTGCTGCGGTGCAGCAAGCGATTCTATCCGCGGCACTTTTTGCATCCTGAACACGGGGCATTGCTGTAATGCGCAATCCTCAACGAAGCCGTCAAACCGCACGCCTAGAATCCGCGTTCCCTATCTGGAGAACCCGAATGAGCGCTACCGCCCAGCCCACCTCGCCCCACGTCATGAACACCTACGGTCGCCTGCCGATCGCGCTGTCGCACGGCCAGGGCTGCCGAGTCTGGGACACCACGGGCAAGGCCTACATCGACGGCCTCGGCGGCATCGCAGTGAACACCCTGGGCCACAACCACCCCGAGCTGGTGCCCGCCCTGCAGGACCAGCTGACCAAGCTGATCCACAGTTCCAACTACTACCACGTGACCGGCCAGGAGCAGCTCGCCACCAAGCTGACCGAAATCTCGGGCCTCACCAACGCGTTCTTCTGCTGCACGGGTCTCGAAGCCAACGAAGCCGCACTGAAGCTGGCCCGCAAGTTCGGCCATGACAAGGGCATCGAGCGCCCCGAGATCGTCGTCTACGAAGCCGCCTTCCACGGCCGCAGCATCGCCACCCTCTCGGCCACCGGCAATCCCAAGGTGCAGGCCGGCTTCGGCCCGCTGGTCGAGGGCTTCATCCGCGTGCCGCTGAACGACATCGAGGCACTGAAGAAGGCCACCGAAGGCAACCCCAATGTTGTGGCCGTGTTCTTCGAAACCATCCAGGGCGAAGGCGGCATCAACCCGATGCGCTGGGAATACCTGAAGCAGGTGCGCGCCCTGTGCGACGAGCGCGACTGGCTCATGATGATCGACGAGGTGCAGTGCGGCATGGGCCGTACCGGCAAATGGTTCGCCCACCAGTGGGCGGGCATCAAGCCCGACGTCATGCCGCTGGCCAAGGGCCTGGGCTCGGGTGTGCCGATCGGCGCCGTGGTGGCCGGCCCCAAGGCCGCCAACATCTTCGGGCCCGGCAACCACGGCACCACATTCGGGGGCAACCCGCTCGCGATGCGCGCCGGCATCGAGACCATCCGCATCATGGAAGAGCACCAGCTGCTCGAGAACGCTGCCACCGTGGGCGCCCACCTGAAGGCCGCGCTGGAGCGCGAAATCGGCGGCCTGCCGGGCGTGAAGGAAATCCGCGGACAGGGCCTGATGCTCGGCATCGAGCTCGACCGCCCCTGCGGCGTGATCCTGAACCGCGCCTGCGACGCCGGCCTCCTGCTGAGCGTGACGGCCGACAAGGTGATCCGCCTCGTGCCGCCGCTCATCCTGACCACGGCCGAAGCCGACGAGATCGTCGCCATCCTCGCGCCGATCGTGAAAACCTTCCTGTCGGAGCCTGCAGCGCAATGACGACCGCCGCCACCCCCAACGCCATCCGCCACTACCTGCAGTTCTCGGACTTCACGGCCGACGAATATGCCTACCTCTTCGATCGCATGGCGATCATCAAGAAGAAGTTCAAGACCTACGAGAAGCACCAGCCGCTGGTCGACCGCACGCTGGCCATGATCTTCGAGAAGGCCAGCACGCGCACCCGCGTGAGCTTCGAGGCCGGCATGTACCAGCTCGGCGGCAGCGTGGTGCACCTGACCACCGGCGACAGCCAGCTGGGCCGCGCCGAGCCCATCGAGGACAGCGCCAAGGTCATCAGCCGCATGGTCGACCTCGTGATGATCCGCACGTACGAGCAGACCAAGATCGACGCCTTCGCCGCGCACTCGCGCGTTCCGGTCATCAACGGCCTGACCAACGAATTCCACCCCTGCCAGATCCTCGCGGACATCTTCACCTACATCGAGCACCGCGGTTCGCGCGACGCGGGAGGCGATGCACTTTCGTGCCTCAAGGGCAAGACCGTGGCCTGGGTCGGCGACGGCAACAACATGGCCAACACCTGGCTGCAGGCGGCCGAGATCCTGGGCTTCACGGTGCACGTGAGCACGCCCAGCGGCTACGAGGTCGACCAGTCGATCGCGGGCATTCGCTCGGGCGACAGCTACAAGGTCTTCCAGGACCCGATGGAAGCCTGCCGCGGCGCCGACCTCGTCACCACCGACGTCTGGACCAGCATGGGCTACGAGGCCGAGAACGAGGCGCGCCGCAAGGCCTTTGCCGACTGGTGCGTCGACGAGGACATGATGCGCATCGCGCAGCCCGACGCCCTCTTCATGCACTGCCTGCCCGCGCACCGCGGCGAGGAAGTGCAGGCCGAAGTGATCGACGGGCCGCAGTCGGTGGTGTGGGACGAGGCCGAGAACCGGCTGCATGCGCAGAAGGCGCTGATGGAGTTCCTGCTCCTCGGCAGGTTATAGACACTCCCCCAGGCTGCGCACACTTCGTGTCGCTTCGCCAACCCCCTCGCCGGGGGCAACACCTGCGGCCCGGCAAAGCCGGTTCAGCGGTGTTCCTGAGACAGATCGTCAACTGGGACTTGCCATGAATGACTGCCAGCAATGCGGCGCCTGCTGCGCCAGCTACCGCGTCGACTTCAGCGTCCATGAGCTCGACGACAACGGCGGCAGCGTGCCTTCCGGCCTCGCGGTCGAGGTGAACGACGCCATCTGCCGCATGCGCGGCACCGACCACACGCCCATGCGCTGCGCAGCGCTCACCGGCAAGATCGGCCAGGCCGTGGGTTGCGGCATCTACGAATGGCGCCCCAATCCGTGCCACGAGCTGCAGGCCGGCAGCGACGCCTGCGAGCGGGCGCGCGCCCGGCACGGACTGCCCGCGCTGTCGCCGCTTCATTGACGGCTTCAACTCGTCACATAAGGTGTTGGAAATAACCGACACCACGACCGCTCGCCGGGCGCTAACTTCGCGCCATGCGTTCAAAGCAACCCCGCCCCCGAATCTGGGACATCTCGCCGCCCGTGCATGAAGGCACGCCGGTGTTTCCCGGCGATACGCCCTACCAGCAGCGCTGGGCAGCGACCATCTCGCCGGACTGCCCGGTGAACGTCAGCGAGATCAAGCTCTCGCCCCACGTCGGCGCGCACGCCGATGCGCCGCTGCACTACGACCCCGCAGGCCAGACCATCGGCGACGTCGACCTCACGCCCTTCCTCGGCCCCTGCCGCGTGATTCATGCGATCGACAAGGGCCCGCTGATCGAATGGGAGCACATCTCCCACGCCGTCGACAGCGACCTGCCGCAGCGCGTGCTGGTGCGCACCTACACCGCCATGCCGGTGGACCGATGGGACCCTCGGCTTGCCGCCTACGCCCCCGCCACCGTCGAGCGCCTCGCGGCCATGGGCGTGAAGCTGATCGGCATCGACACCGCCAGCATCGACCCGGCCGACAGCAAGACGCTGGAAAGCCACCAACGCATCCGCCGCCTCGACCTGCGCGTGCTCGAGAACCTCGTGCTCGACGACGTGCCCGAAGGCGACTACGAACTCATCGCGCTGCCGCTCAAGCTGGTCAGCGCCGATGCATCCCCCGTTCGCGCGGTCCTGCGCGAACTCCCCCGCTGAAAACTCCAACATGACGACCCTTGCAGACTGCCGCGCGCTAGACGCGCAAGACCCGCTGCGCGCCTTGCGCGACCAATTCACCATTCCCGAGGACGTGCTCTACCTCGACGGCAACTCGCTCGGCGTGATGCCCACGGCCGCCGCGGCGCGCATCGCCGAAGTCGTGACGAAGGAATGGGGCGAAGGCCTGATCCGCTCGTGGAACACCGCAAGCTGGTTCGACCTGCCGCAACGCCTGGGTGACAAGGTAGCCCGACTGATCGGCGCCGCGCCCGGCGAAGTGGTGTGCACCGACAGCACCTCGGTCAATCTCTACAAGGTGCTGTTCGCTGCGCTGTCGCAGCACAAGGACAGTGGCCGAAAGCTGGTGGTGAGCGAACGCAGCAACTTTCCGACCGACCTCTACATCGCCGAGTCGCTGTGCCGCGAACGCGGCTTCACGCTCAAGCTGATCGATGCGAGCGAACTGCCGGACGTTCTGACCGACGAAGTGGCCGTGCTGATGCTGACGCACGTGAACTACCGCACCGGCGCCATGCACGACATGAAAGCCGTCACCGCCGCCGCGCACGCCGCGGGCGCGCTCACGGTGTGGGACCTCGCTCACAGCGCGGGCGCGGTGCCGGTCGCACTCAACGAGAGCAACGCCGACTACGCGATCGGCTGCGGCTACAAGTACCTCAACGGCGGCCCCGGCGCACCGGCCTTCGCATGGGTGCACACGAAGCATGCGGGCCAGTTCGAGCAGCCGCTGTCGGGCTGGTGGGGCCACGCGGCGCCCTTCGAGTTCACGCCGCACTATCGCCCGGCCCCAGGCGTCGGGCGGTATCTCTGCGGCACGCAGCCGATCATCGCGCTCGCGGGCCTGGAATGCGGTCTCGACACCGTGCTCGCGGCCGAAGCCTTCAACGGCGATCACGGCGCGATGGCAGCGCTGCGCACGAAGTCGCTCGCGCTGACCGATCTCTTCATCAAGCTGGTGGAAGAACGCTGCGCCGGCCAGGGCCTCTCGCTCATCACCCCACGCGATCACGCCCAACGCGGCTCGCAGGTCTGCCTGAGCCGTGAAGAAGGCGCCTACGCCATCGTGCAGGCGCTGATCGCGCGCGGCGTCATCGGCGACTACCGCGCCGGCGACTCGCAGATGCCCGACATCCTGCGCTTCGGCTTCACGCCGCTGTACATCGGCTTCGAGGACGTGTGGAATTCGGTCGAACACCTCGTGCAGGTGCTCGAGACGGGCGAGTGGAAGCGCGAAGAGTTCAACCGCAAGAACGCCGTCACCTGAGCGGCGCCGCATCATGAAACACGCATTGCTCGCTCTTTCCGCCACGCTGCTGATGGCGGCAGCCCCCGCCCTTGCACAGCAGCCGAACTTCACGCTGCCGCAACTGAAGGCCTTCGTCGTCCTGTCGCCCGACGCCTTCCGCCAGGAGATCAAGCGCCAGGGCTTCTCGTATGCCGACAAGACCGTGACCGACGAGGTCAGCATGATCGAGTACGAGAAGTTCGTCGACGGCCAGACCACGCATCTCATGAAGTCCACCTATGTGGAAAGCCGCGGCAGCGAGAACAGCATCCAGCTCTCGCTGACCGACAAGGCCGCCTTCGATCGCCTCGTGAAGGAAGTGCGCAACGCCGGCTACGCCCCGGCCGAGAAAGGCCGCATCCCGGGCGGCGAAACCTACCAGCAGTTCAAGCGCAAGGACGAAGCCGTGCGCTTCGTCTACCCCAGGAAAGAGTCCGGCATGGGCCTCCCCTCCTACACCGCCGTGGTCTGGCGATGACCAACCAGCAAACATCATGAGCACCGAAAAAATCGTACACGAAGAAAAGGCGCAACTGGACTTCAGCAAGTCCATGAGCTACGGCGACTACCTGCACCTCGACGAGATCCTCAACGCCCAGCACCCGCTATCGCCCGCGCACGACGAGATGCTGTTCATCGTGCAGCACCAGACCAGCGAACTCTGGATGAAGCTCATGCTGCACGAGTTGCGCGCGGCCATCGGCTGCATCGCCGACGAGAAGCTGGCCGACGCCTTCAAGATGCTCGCGCGCGTGAGCCGCATCATGGAACAGCTGGTGAGCGCATGGACCGTGCTCTCGACCATGACGCCGCCCGAGTACACGGCGATGCGCCCCTACCTCGCCAACTCCAGCGGCTTCCAGAGCGCGCAGTACCGCTGCATCGAGTTCGCGCTCGGCAACAAGAACGCCGCCATGCTCAAGCCGCACGCGCACCGTGCCGACCTGCTCGCGCAGGTCGAGGCGGCCTATCGCGCCCCCTCCCTGTACGACGAATCGCTTCGCCTGCTGGCGCGCCGCGGCCTTCCTGTGCCCGCCGATCGGCTGGAACGCGACTGGACCCAGCCCTACGAGGCGAGCGACGGCGTCGAAGCCGCGTGGCTCACGGTCTACCGGAACCCGCACGATCACTGGGATCTGTACCAGCTCGGCGAAAAGCTCACAGACCTCGAAGATGCATTCCGCCTCTGGCGCTTCCGCCACGTGACGACGGTGGAGCGTGTGATCGGCTTCAAGCGCGGCACCGGCGGCACGGGCGGCGTGAGCTACCTGCGCAAGATGCTCGACGTGGTGCTGTTTCCCGAGATCTGGAAGCTGCGCACCGATCTGTAGGCGCACAAGCCACGCAAACGCCCTAATAAAGCTGGGGTGGTCCGGATTGCTCCGCTGGCGCAAAGCGCTACATTTTTGGAAACAACGGAGGCCACCGCCATGAACGACATCCGGTTCACACCCGACGAGCTTTCCACCTTGCGCGAACATGGCGTCGTGCTGTTCGCCGACCGCGTGATCTTCGACGCACAGCCGCCGATGCCGCGGCAGCAGATCGATGCCGTGCAAGCCCAGTGCGCGGGCCCGGTCCCCGAAGCGCTGCTCGCGCTGTGGCTGCAGACCGCGGGCGGGCGGCTCGACTACGACCTGTCGCTCGAGATGAACGGCAATCTCGAAGCCATCAGCTGGAACGAGCTGTTCTGGAACGGCAGCGACGGCTACCACGACCTGCAGGGCTGGATCGCGCACGAACTCGAACTGGCCGAGGAAGCCGCGCAGGAAGGCGGCACGGCGTGGAGCGGCAAGCTCACGCACCTGCCTTTCGGCGGCTTCGAATACACCGACCGCATCTACGCGGTGGTGGAGCCCGGCGCCGGGCACGGGCAGGTCATCGCCTGGAAGAAGGGCCTGCCGCCGGCATGGACGCATGCGCTGCACGAAGACAGCGTGAACACCATCGCGCCCGACCTCATGGGTGCCTTCGCGGCTCTGCACCTGGAAGAAGACCCGCTGGCTCCCACGGGCGACTACTTCTCGGGGCAGACGCTGCTCGAATACCTCGACGACCGCCACGAGGAGCACGGACTCGACCTTGACCTGATGGACAAGCTGGTGGCCTTCTATTCCCGTGCCGTGGCCGACTGGCGCTCGCCACTGGCCGCGGGCACGCTGCGCCACCAGCCCTCGCTTGCACGCGTGGCGCTGCGCCATGCCATCGCGACCGACGATGCCGAGCTGGTCGCCGAGCTCGCCGCCGCGGGCGTGGACTTCGACGGCCCGCTGCAAGGTAGCGCGCTCGCGACCGACGTCGCTGTGGGGCACGGCGCTTTCGCCGCGGCCGCGGCACTGGTGCGTGCGGGTGCGCCGGTGGCGGCCGATGCACTGCGCAACATCGATGGACAGATCGCGCCCGAACTCACGAGCGCGCTGCTGGCCAACGGCGCGGAGCCCAACGTGGCTGCGATCGTCAAGTGCGCGGCCTGCGGTGCGCCCGCGAGCGCGCACCTGATCGCGGATGCCTGTGCGCGGGCGGGCATCGACGTGCAGCCGGCCTTCACCGCGGACCGCGATGCGATGCTGCTCGAACTGAAGACCACGCTCGCCGACAAGCACGGCCACTACCTGGGGCAGGAAGGGCTTGCAGAGCGCATCGAGCACCTGCAGACTTTTCAGCTGTGAAACGAGCTCTCCTTGCGTGATGCGTGGCCTGTGCACGCACCCCGGGGGACACAAGCATCAACCGCCGTACAGCCACGGCTGGTCGAGCAGCTTTGCTCCCAACAAGCGCATCGCCATGTCGCGCCCCAACCGCATTGCGCCCGTGGCGTGGAAGATCTCGCCGTTGCGGCGCGCACGCGCCTGCACCTGCGCATTGCGTGCCCAGCGCGCCTCGGCATAGCGCGCGAACGCGGCGGGTACGTCGGCGGCGCTGCCGTCGCCCAGCGCATCGGCCAGCGCCACCGCGTCTTCGATGGCCATGCCCGCGCCCTGCGCGAGGTACGGCACCATCGGATGCGCCGCATCGCCTACCAGCGCGATGCGCTCGTGCGCCATGTCGGCCGCGCCGCTCAGGGGTGCGCGGTCACCGAGCGACCACGCGCGCCAGCCGGGCATGGCGTCGAGCAGCGCCTGCAGGCCCGCGCAGCTGCGGCCCATGGCCTGCTTCAGCGCGGCGATGCTGACGGCCTGGTCCCAGTCGCGCGCATCGCCTGCGGGGGCGGACTCGGCGATGACAACCACGTTGAGCCAATCGCCGCCGCGCACCGGGTACGCCACCGCATGCAGGCGCGGGCCGAGCCAGACGTCGACTTGCCGGCGGCGCAATGCAGCGGGCAGCCTCGCCTGCTCGGCCATGGCGCGCCAGGCCGTGTGGCCGGTGACGCGCGGCGGTTGCGCGGCAGACGCGGAGTCGAGCTCCTGCCGCACCATGCTCCATAGGCCATCGGCCCCGACGACGGCTTCGCCTTCCCAGGCGCGCGCATCGGTGCTCGACAGGCACACGAGGTCGTCGCTGGTTTCCACCTGCGTGATGTGCGCCGCGGTGACGAGCGTGCCGGTGCCGCGTGCGCGTACGGCATCGAGCAGCAGGCCGTGCAGATCGGCGCGGTGCACGCAGAAATAGGGAGCGCCGTAGCGCTGCTGCATGGCGTCTCCGAGCGGCATGCGAGCCAGCTCCGAGCCGCCTTCGGCGCTGTGCACCGCGAGCGCATCGGGCCGCGCCGCAATGGCCGCGAGCCCGGAGCCCAGGTCGAGTTGCTGAAGGCGCCGCGTGGCGTTGGGGCCGAGCTGCACGCCGGCGCCGATTTCGCCGAAAGCCGCGGCCTGTTCGAAGACGTCGGCCCGGTGCCGTTGGCGGGACAGCGCCAGCGCAACGGCCAGCCCTCCGATGCCGCCCCCGGCGACGAGGATGTGCGCGGGCATCGGCTCAGCGGCCGTGCGTGGACGACGGCGCGATAGCGCCCTGGTCGGCTTCGGGTTGCTTCAGGGGAGTCTTGGGAGCGCAGCTTCCACAGCTGTCGCAAGAGCCGCAGCCCGAGGTCTTTGCCAGCGAGGCGGCCAGCTCCTTCGCGCGGACTTCGTCGACCCAGCCCGCGCGGTGCGTACCGGCCGCGAGCTTCTGCGCCGCACCGCGGCGCCAGCCCGCGGGCATCCAGCGCCAGACCGCATAGAGCGCGGCTGCCGCGACGATCAATCCGACGATCAGTTGTTGCGTCATATCTCAAATACTCCAATCCCGAAGCCTATACCGCGGGGAATACCGCGGAACCGGCTTCGCCGGGCCGCCGGTATTGCCCCCCTGCAAGGGGGTGGGCAGCCACACGAAGTGGGCAAGCCTGGGGGTTTGCTTTTTTACCCCGCTCCGAGTGCCAGTGCAACGCGGTAGGTGATGAAGCACGCCATGTAGGCCAGCGCAAAGAGATAGCCGGCCATGATCCAGACGTACTTCCACGAGCCTGTCTCGCGCTTCACGGCCGCGAGCGTCGAGATGCACTGCGGTGCGAACACGTACCAGACCAGCAGCGACAGCGCGGTAGCCAGCGACCAGCTGCCCGCGATCAGCGGCTCCAGCTGCCCCGCCACGTCGTCGCCCGTGGCCGACAGCGCATACACCGTGCCGAGCGCTCCCACGGCCACCTCGCGCGCCGCCATGCCCGGCACCAGCGCGATCGAGATCTGCCAGTTGAAGCCGATGGGCGCGAAGATGTGCTCCAGCCCGCGGCCGATCATGCCGGCCAGGCTGTACTGGATGGCCGGCCCGGTCGCGCCTTCCGGCGGCGAGGGGAAGGTCGACAGGAACCACAGCAGGATGGTCAGCGTGAGGATGATCGTGCCCACGCGCTGGATGAAGATCCAAGCCCGTTCGTACAGGCCCAGCGCCAGGTTGCGCGGGTTCGGCCAGCGGTAGGCGGGCAGCTCCATCAGCAGCGGCGAATGCGAGGTGCTGTCGCGAAAGCGCTTCATCACCCAGGCCACGGCCATCGCCGAGACGATGCCGAACACGTACAGCGCGAACAGCACCACGCCCTGCAGGTTGAACACGCCGCCCACCGTGCGCGCCGGAATGAAGGCCGCAATCAGCAGCGCATACACCGGCAGCCGCGCCGAGCAGGTCATGAGCGGCGCGATCATGATGGTCGTGATGCGGTCGCGCCAGTTGCTGATGGTGCGCGTGGCCATCACGCCGGGAATGGCGCAGGCGAAGCTCGACAGCAGCGGAATGAACGAGCGGCCCGAGAGGCCCACGGTGCCCATCACGCGATCGAGCAGGAAGGCCGCACGCGGCAGGTAGCCCGAGTCTTCCAGAGCGAGGATGAAGAGGAAAAGAATCAGGATCTGCGGCAGGAAGACGATCACGCCGCCCACGCCGGCGATGACCCCGTCGACCAGCAGGCTCTGCAGCATGCCCTCCGGCATGTGCGCCTTGAGCAGGCTGCCCAGCCCCTCGGTGCCGGCCTTGATGGCGTCCATCGGCACATTGGCCCAGCTGAACACGGCCTGGAACATCAGGAACATGGTGACGGCGAGCACCAGCATGCCCCACAGCGGATGCATCACCACGCGGTCGATGCGGTCGCTGGTGGCGAGGCTGCCCGCCGGCTCCTTCACCGCCAGGCCGAGGATGCGGCGCACCTCGCGCTGCGTGGCCAGCACGTCGTCGAGCCCCGGTGCCTGCCAGGGCCGCGGCGCAGCGGCGGCCACGGGCGTGTCGAGCGCTTCGAGCAGGCCCTGCGCGCCACCGCTGTGCACGCCGACCGTCTCGATGACCGGCACGCCCAGTTCGCGAGAGAGCACCGCCGTGTCGACCGCGATGCCCTGCTTCCTGGCCATGTCGGTCATGTTGAGCGCCACCACCATCGGCAGGCCCAGCCGCCTGGCCTCGAGCACCAGCCGCAGGTTCAGGCGCAGGTTGGTGGCGTCGGTGACGCACACCAGCAGGTCGGGCAAGGCTTCCTTGCTCCGGCCGGTGACGACGTCGCGGGTGACGGCCTCGTCGGCGCTCAGCGCGTTCAGGCTGTAGGCACCCGGCAGGTCGAGCACGAACACGCGGCGGCCCGACGGCGTGCGCAGCGTGCCTTCCTTGCGCTCGACCGTCACGCCGGCGTAGTTGGCCACCTTCTGGCGGCTGCCGGTGAGCAGGTTGAACAGCGCGGTCTTGCCGCAGTTGGGGTTGCCCAGCAAGGCGATACGGCCGGGCTGAGCGGTAGGCGCGAGGCGCCCGGGACCCTGGATGACGGCTTCAACCATGGTTGGCGGCTCCCGGCGTGACGTGGATCAGCGCGGCCTCGTGGCGGCGCAGTGCGAAGGTGGTGTGGCCGAGGCGGACCGCCAGCGGTTCGCGGCCCGGGATGCCGCTGGCGACGATGCGCACGGCCTCGCCGGGCACGAAGCCGATTTCCGTCAGGCGCAGGACCAGTTCGCGGCCGTCCGCATCCTCGGGGCGCGCCACGTCGAGCACGGTCGCCCACTGGTTGTTCGGAAGCTGGTCGAGGCGCAGGGCGACGGCGGTGGTCGGTGCTGCGCCGAAATCGATGGTTCGCACGGTGAGATGACGCCCGGAATATCGGGCGCGCCGGTAAGCAAAGGCTAGATGCTAGCAATTCTCACTCACAAAAACCTGACCAACCCCCTCAAAAGCATGGAAGCCCGGCAAATCGGGGGGTTTTCGCTCGGTTCGGCCGCCCCGTGCGGGGCTCAAGCGGCCAGTTCGACGACGCGCGCGGTGACGGCATCGCCGTCGATCAGCAGTTCGGCCACGGCGATGGGCAGCTTGAACCGGCGCGGGCCCGCGCTGCCCGGGTTGACGTACAGCACGCCGCCGCGCTCCGCGATCTTCGGCTGGTGCGAATGGCCCGAGACGACCACGCGCACGCCGGCCGCCGACGGGTCGATGCCGAGCTGCGCGAGGTCGTGGATGGCATAGAGCTGCACATCGCCGAACGCCAGCCGTTCGGTTTCAGCGATCACCTCGGCCCAGGGCTCGCGGTCGTTGTTGCCGCGCACGGCCGTCAGCGGCGCGATGGCCGCGAGCGCTTCGAGGATGCCGACGCTCCCGATGTCGCCGCCATGCACGATGAAGTCGCTGCCCTTCAGGAAAGCGACGGCCTCGGGCCGCAGGAGCCCGTGGGTGTCGGAAATGAGGCCGATGCGGAGCATGGAAGAAGAAAGGCCTCTCGGGGAAACAAGCCCGTGCTATTCCAGCAGTTGCCGCAGCACGAAGGGCAGGATGCCGCCGTGCTTGTAGTAGTCGACCTCGATCGGCGTGTCGATGCGCAGGCGCACCGTCACCTCCTGATGCGTGTCGTCGGCGCGGTGCACGACCAGCTTCACGTCCATCTGCGGCTTCAGCTCGCTGCCGATCACCACGTCGATCTTCTCGTCGCCGGTGAGGCCCAGCGTCTGCCACGAATCGGCGCCGCGGAACTGCAGCGGCAGCACGCCCATGCCGACCAGGTTGGCGCGATGGATGCGCTCGAAGCTGCGCGCCACCACGGCCTTGATGCCCAGCAGCTGGGTGCCCTTGGCCGCCCAGTCGCGCGAGGAGCCGGTACCGTATTCCTCGCCGCCGAACACCACCGTCGGCACGCCCTGCGCCATGTACTTCATGGCGGCGTCGTAGATGAACATCTTCTCGTTGCCGGGCTGGAACAGCGTGACGCCGCCCTCTTCCTGCGTGCCGTTGGCGTCCGGCGGAATCATCAGGTTCTTGATGCGCACGTTGGCGAAGGTGCCGCGCATCATCACGTCGTGGTTGCCGCGGCGCGAACCGTAGCTGTTGAAGTCGGCCTTGGCCACGCCATGCGCCTTGAGCCAGATGCCCGCGGGCGAGCTTTCCTTGATGGAGCCGGCCGGCGAGATGTGGTCGGTGGTGATCGAGTCGCCGAACAGCGCCATGACGCGTGCGCCCTTGAAGCCCGCGTCCGACGCGTGCGGCGTCATCCTGAAGCCCTCGAAGAACGGCGGCTCGGCGATGTAGGTCGACTTCGGCCAGTCGTACACCTGGCCGTTGGTGCCCTCGATGCTGCTCCAGAACTTGCCCGGGTCGGTCTTGACCTTGTCGTAGTTCTCGCGGAACGATTTTGCATTCATCGCGTAGCGCAGGTTCTCGTCGATTTCCTTCGGCGTCGGCCAGATGTCGCCCAGGTACACGTCCTTGCCGTTCCGGCCCTTGCCCACGGGCTCGGTCATGAGGTCGGTCATCACGTTGCCCGCGATGGCGAAGGCCACCACCAGCGGCGGCGAGGCGAGGAAGTTGGCCTTCAGGTTCGGATGGATGCGCGCCTCGAAGTTGCGGTTGCCCGACAGCACGGCCGCGCCGATCAGGTCGTTCTTGGTGATGGCCTCGTTGATCTCGGGCGTCAGGTCGCCGGCGTTGCCGATGCAGGTGGTGCAGCCGTAGCCCGCGAGGTAGAAGCCGAGCTTCTCGAGGTACGGCAGCAGGCCGGCCTTCTCCAGGTATTCGGTGACGATGCGCGAGCCGGGCGCCAGAGAGGTCTTGACGTGCGGCTTGACCGTGAGCCCTGCCTCCACCGCCTTCTTCGCGAGCAGGCCGGCGGCCAGCATCACGCTCGGGTTCGAGGTGTTGGTGCACGAGGTGATGGCCGCGATCAGCACGTCGCCGTTGCCGATGGTGACTTCGCCCTTGGGCGCCGGCGGTGCGGTGGCGCTGGTGTGTGCCGCGGCGTGGGTCGAGCGGTTGGCCACCATCTCGATCACGTCGCGCGGCGCACCGGGCGGCGGCGCCGCGGCTTCGTCGTCGCCGCGCACGCCGTTCACGCTCAGCGGATAGCGCAGCTTGAGCTTGTCGGCCGGCTGGTTGAAGCCGTTGGCTTCGTTGGGCTTGCTGTAGAGCTCGGAGAACTTGGTGGCCAGGTGGCCAAGGTCGATGCGGTCCTGCGGGCGCTTCGGGCCGGCCAGGCTCGGGGACACGGTGCCGAGGTCGAGCCTGACGATTTTCGTGTAGTCGATGTCGCCCGGGTTGGGCATGCCGTACAGGCCCTGCGCCTTGTAGTAGGCGGCGAAGCGCTCGACCTCTTCCTTGGTGCGGCCGGTGCCTTCGAAGTACGCCACGGTCATGTCGTCGACCGGGAAGAAGCCCATGGTCGCGCCGTATTCGGGCGCCATGTTGCCGATGGTCGCGCGGTCGGGCACGGCGATGGAAGCCGCGCCGGGACCGAAGAACTCGACGAACTTGCCCACGACCTTCTCGGCCCGCAGGATGGACGTGACGTACAGCACCAGATCGGTGGCCGTCACACCTTCGCGCAGCTTGCCGGTGAGCTCGAAGCCCACCACGTCGGGCGTGAGCATGTAGACCGGCTGGCCCAGCATGGCTGCCTCGGCCTCGATGCCGCCCACGCCCCAGCCGACCACGCCGATGCCGTTGATCATGGTCGTGTGGCTGTCGGTGCCGACCAGCGAGTCGGGATAGTAGGTGGGCACGTCGTTCGCGTCGCCCGGGCTCTTGTAGACGCCGCGGGCGAAGTATTCGAGATTGACCTGGTGCACGATGCCGAAGCCCGGCGGCACGACGCGGAAGGTGTCGAAGGCCTGCATGCCCCACTTCATGAACTGGTAGCGCTCGTTATTGCGCTGGAACTCCAGCTTCATGTTCAGGTCGAGCGCCTTGGGCGTGCCGTAGTAGTCGACCATGACCGAGTGGTCGACCACCAGGTCGACGGGCACCAGCGGCTCGATGGTCTTGGGCGACTTGCCGAGCTTGGCGGCCACACTGCGCATGGCGGCCAGGTCGGCCAGCAGCGGCACCCCGGTGAAGTCCTGCAGCACCACGCGGGTGACGACGAAAGGAATCTCGTCGGTGCGCTCGGCGTTCGGCGCCCAGTGGGCCAGCTCTTCGACATGCTTGGCCGAGACCTTCTGCCCGTCGCAATTGCGCAGCACCGATTCGAGCACGATACGGATGGAAACCGGCAGGCGGTCGATGGTCGGGTACTGCTTGGCCAGTTCCTTCAGGGACCAGTATTTGCCGGACTTGCCCGATGCGGTCTTGAAGGTCTTGAGGGTGGACGCAAAGGCATGCGCCGGCGCTTTGGCCATGGGGGAACTCCTGTTTGTTCGTGGAAGCCTCTCAAAGATATCAGGGTTCGATGTCAACGGCTGTAGTCGGTCTTCCCTGCTGACGCCTTGCCGGGCCATGTTCCTCATGGCGAAAAATGCCGGGGGCAGGGGTGTCGCCGGCATTCCGCGATCTCACCAGCGGCCAGCCGGCTCCAGGCCGGAAACCACGCGGGCACCGCCGCGGGTGCGGCGCAGCCCGGTCCACTGCAGCTCGGCCAGCACGACCACGCAGGCCACCTGAGCCAGCACCCAGGCCATGCCCAGCGCAGTGACCGGGAAGATGCCGCTCACCAGCAGCGCGACGCTGGCCACGGCCCAGCCGAAGTTGCCGGCGACGACCAGGCCGATGAGGGTACGCGGCGGCGCGCGGCGGCTGGCCATGAAAGCAGCCGCAGCCGCATAGGCCAGCAGAAAAACGCCCGTACCCGTGAGCAGCGGCGCCGGCAGGCCGGTCAACCTGGCCAGTGCGCCGGTGAACGCCACTTGCAGCGCGCCCGTCGCGGCGCAGGAAGCGGCATCGGCCCACATCACGTTGGGCAGGAAACGGGGGGATGCGAAGACGGACATGTGAATCTCCTTAGGTGTGGTTACGCCGCAAGCCAGCCCTGCCGCGTTGGAGCCCATGATTCCGGCCGACGTGGATCGCGTCGATGACCTGGGAGGTCATGGCGCCGCGCCGCCGGCGCGCCAGAATGCAGCCCCATGAACATCACCCGCTCCCACCTGTCCAAGGCCAGCCAGCCCGGCGCGCGCGACCCGTTCGGCGCCCACCTGCGGCACTGGCGCACCCACCGCCGCCTGAGCCAGCTCGACCTGGCGCAGGAGGCCGAGGTCTCGACCCGGCACCTGAGCTACGTGGAAACCGGCCGCGCCGCGCCCAGCCGCGAGATGGTGCTGCGCCTGGCCGAGCGTCTCGAGGTGCCGCTGCGCGAACGCAATGCGCTGCTGGTGGCCGCGGGCTTTGCGCCGATGTACCGGCAGCGCTCGCTCGACGATCCGGCGATGGCCGCCGCACGCCGCGCTGTCGACCTGGTGCTGAAGGGGCACGAGCCCTTTCCCGCGCTGGCTGTGGACCGCCACTGGAACCTGGTGGCGCACAACGCGCTGGTGCCGATGCTGATGGAAGGCGCCGCGCCCGAGTTGATGCAGGCGCCCATCAACGTGATGCGGCTGAGCCTGCATCCCGACGGCGTGGCTCCGCGCATTGCCAATCTCGCCGAATGGCGCACCCATCTGCTCGAACGGCTGCAGCAGCAGATCGCCGCCACCGGCGACGCGGTGCTGCAGGAATTGCATGACGAACTCGAGGCCTACCCTCCACCCGCGGTCAGCCACGACCTGCCCGCCATCGACACGGCACTGTCGGCCATTGCGGTGCCGATCCAGTTCGTCACGCCGAACGGGGTGCTGAGCTTCATCAGCACCACCACCATCTTCGGCACGCCGGTGGACGTCACGCTGCAGGAACTGGCTGTGGAATCGTTCTTCCCGGCCGATGAGCAGACCGCTGCGGCGCTGACGGCGTTGGCGGCGCAGGCGACGGCTTGAAAGCCTGCGACTGGCTCAGCGCTTCTTCGGAGGCTGGCCCGCGGCACCGGCCGGGGCTGCGCCAGTAACTGCGGCCGGGTCCCGCCAGCCGTATTCAACGTAGCGGCGGATGATCAGGCAGCCCGGCGGCGAATCGATCAGCGAGACCGAGGAGGTGGGCTCCTTCTCGTCGGTGTAGACCGCGTAGTTGGGCAGCAGCCGCGTCATCTTGTAGCTCGCCAGCTCCTGCTGCCCGACGCTCGCGCAGGTGAAGGGCGCGACCGAGATGCGCTCGGCCGACACGGTACAGGCGCCGCTGTCGTCGGGAATGGCGGTGATCGACGCGGCCACGCCGGCGTTCGGAAACTCCATGCCGATCAGCGAGAACATCGGCCCGGCGTCGGGGCGCTTGCGGTCCCAGTCGAGCAGCACGTCGTGGCTGCGGCTGCCCTGCACGGTGAGCGTGGAAAGCCGGGTGATGGCGGGCAGGCAGCGCTTGATGCCCACGCTGGTTGCTGCGCGCGTGAGCGTGTCCTGCGGCGCCGCCGGTGGCGCCTGGGGCACCAGCACGCCCTGCGCGAGTGCAACACCGGCAGCGCCACACGACAGGGCGGCAAGCAGCAGGCGGGGGAATCGTTGGTTCGGCGTCATCCCGGTCCTCATGCGTAAAGGTTCTCGATGGCGGCGGTGTACGTTCGCACGTTGTCCTCGCCCTCGGGGTCGAGCGTCGCGATGAAGCGGCGCGCGCGTTCGCGGTAGGCCGGCAGATCGGCGTCGTGTTCGGCGAAGGCGCGCTGCAGGGCGCGACCGCCCTCCTCGCAGTCGAAGCCGTGATAGCGGTAGCCGCAGTCGCCGATGAGGTGCGAGTTGTGGATCAGCGGATAGCCGCCGTACAGGGCCTCGTAGTAGAGGTAGTTCTGCGCGTTCTCCCAGTGGTGCGCGAACACGGCGTCGATCTTGCCCGGCATCACCTGGTAGACCGGGAAGCGCCCCTCGAAGGTGGCCAGCCCGTGCTGCACGATGTCCAGGTTTTGCGCGAAGCCGATGAACAGCGGCTTGTCCTTCAGATGGAAGCTGTTGTAGACCCACATCTTCTCGATCAGCCGCGGCTGCGCGCGGTGCGCCGCCTCGCAGCCGAGCATCGGGATGAAGCTCGTCTTCACCATGCAGATGTTGGGCTCGAAGATGGCCACGCGCCACTGCCTGCGGCCGGGTTCGTAGGCAAACGGCGGACTCTGCGGCGCGCGGGCCATGGCGCGCTCCAGCACCATCGGGCTCCAGAGGTGAGGCATCAGCCGCACCGGCGCGCGGAAGGTGCTCTCGAAGTAAGGCTTGCAAGACACCTCGTACTCGGGGATCGTCCAGACCTCGTCGTACGGTGCGCCAGAGACCAGCAGGCCGTGCGGCTTGTTGAAGATCATCCGCTCGATGTCGATCACGTAGTCGTTGCCCACACGCATCGAGACGATCTTGCCGCCGCGTTCGCGAAACGCCACGGACCACGACATGGCCAGCTGGGCACTCATCTCGATCATGAGATCGAGCTCTTGTGCGGCCGTGGCCATGTCGATGATGGGCACCGGCGAGTCGGCCAGAAAATTGGTTGCATCCGCAGGACCGCCGTCGCCGCCGCCGGCCACCAGCACGGCGCTTTCCACGCGCGGCGAACGCAGCAGCAGCATCACGAGGAACAGGCAGTTCTGGTAGACGCCGTTCTCCCACAGGCTCTGCTCGCCCTTGCGGATAAAGATGGAAACGCCGACCTTCAGCTTGGCCGGCATGGTGGTCTTTTTCTGCGCTTCGCTCATGCGGCGCTCCTCACGCCGCCGGCACGGAATGCGGCATTGCCGCCCACCAGGTGCAGCAGGCGCTGCGCATAGCCGTCGACGTTCGCCCGGTGGAGCGGATCGAGCGTCTCAAAGACCCGCAGGGAGCGCGCGCGATAGTCATCCAGTTGCCTGTCGTGGCTGCGCACCGCCTGCAGCAGTTGCGCCGCGCCGGCGGCGATGTCGAAGTCGGGGTAGTAATAGCCGGCATCGCGCAGCCAGGGCGAGTTGTGCACCAGCGGATAGTTGCCGTAGAGCGCATCGAGGTAGCTGTAGTTCTGGTCGTTCTGCCACTGGTGCGAAACCACCGCGTCGGCGAACTGCACCATGAAGCCCGCGAAGTCGTGCCGGCCATGGAAGATCGCCTTGTGCTGGCGCACGATGTCGAGCGAGTTCGCCAGGTACAGCATCGTCGGGTGGTCCTTGACGTGCAGGGTGTTGAGCACCTGCATCGAGGCCACGGCGGTTGGGTCGGCGCGATAGGCCCCGTCGCAGATCAGCATGGGCACGCTGCTGGACTTCACCACCGAGATATTGGGCTCGAAGATCGCCACCCGAAACCCCGGCTGCTCGGCCGTGCGCGGCGTGTAGCCGAAACGGTGGCCCGCGGCCTCGACCTCCGCGACGCGCTGGGCCAGGAACTGCGGCGACCAGAGATACGGCACCTCGAACACCGGGCAGCGGTGCATGGTGCGCATCATCGGCGCGAACACCGCGTCCTTGGGCAACAGCCACACCTCGTCGCAGCGGTCGGGCTTGCTGAAGTGGCCCTTGTCGTTGAACACGATCGGCTCGGCCAGCGCCGCGAAGGGCTGGCCCACGCAATGGAACACCACGCGGCCGCCGCATGTGCGGAAGTAGGAGAGCCATTGCACGTCGAGCGCGCCGGCCATCTCGATGACCACGTCCAGCGCATCGGTCAGGTCGCGGGCCCGCCCGAAAGCCAGGCCCATGGCGGCCAGGTCGACCTGGGGCGGCATGCTCGGCTGGTCGCCGGCGTCGACCAGGGTCACGGATTCGACGAACTCGATGCGTTGCAGCAGCCGGGCGAGAAACAGGACGTTCTGCCCCATTCCGTTTTCCCAGATGTTCTGCCCCGCGTGGGTGAGGACTGAAATACCAATGCGCATGGGGGCGAAGTGTGTACCAAAAAAAAACGGCTCCCGCACCGTCAGCGCGGGAGCCGCCCGGTCAGGGGCGATTCAGCGGCTTGCTTACTTCCACTTCCAGCCGATGCCGGCGTTGATGCCCCACTCCTTGCCCGTGGTCGTCAGGCCCGCGCCCCAGGACATCTTGCCGTCATCGGACAGCGCCTTGAATGTCAGCGCCACGGCGCTGTAGCCCTTGTAGCTGCCGAGACCCACGCCCACGGTCTTTTCGCCGGGGTACAGCGTCGGCAGGTACGTGCCCGACATCGCGAAGGCCATGGCCGTGCCCGAGTAGGCGATGCGCGCCACGTCGCCGACCTGTCCCTTCACCTGGTTCAGCTGGTTCAGGTTCACGGCGTCCGTCGGCAGCACGCCCGGCGCCACGTTGCTGATGCGCGTGCCGCCCGGTGCCTGCCCGCCGCCCAGCGTGACCTGGTTGTAGTTGACCGAGCCGTCCGGGTTGGTCGCGTACTGCACGCCGCCGGCCGCAACCGCATTGGCCGTGGCCCTCAATTGCGCCACGTTGGTGGCGTCGCTGTCGGCCGTACCTGCCGCCACGCCGGTGATCTGGCGATACTGGCCGGAGGCCGCATCGCCCACCGACACTGCGGCCTGCGTGCTGGTGGTTGCCCTGATGGCCGCCGCCTGCTGCGCCGTCGCGCTGCCCGGCACGTAGCCGGCCACACCCGCCGCGGTGGAAGCCACCGAGCCCGAGCCCAGCGCCACGCCGCCGCTTTGCTGCACGATGGCGCCGAAGCCGATGGCCGTGCCCTTGGAGATGTTCTGCGCCTGGCTCAGCGCCGTACCGCCTGCGTCGGCGTTGTCGCCCAGCGCCACGCCACCGCCGCCTGCGCGGGAGTTCACACCAATGGCCTGCGAGCCCGTGGCCAGCGCCCCGGTACCGATGGCGATCGCGTTCGCACCCGTCGCCTGGGCGCCGAAGCCCACCGCCACCGCGCCGTCGGCCGTGGCCCGGGCGCCGTTGCCGGCTGCAAACGAGTTGGCGCCGCTGGCCACCGATTGCGGGCCGATCGCCACAGCTTCCTGGCCAGAGGCTTGGGCATCCGCCGCCGTCGAGTTGGCGTGGAAGTACTTGGTGCCGGTGTTGTAGATGTTGTTGACCGACGTGCTCAGGCTGTTGACGTTGACGTTGGTCGTGCTCAGGCTGCTCGACAGGCTGCCGAGACCGGTCGACAGACTGGCGATGCCGCTGGTCGCGGTGCTCAGGCCCGACGAGGTCGAAGTCGACAGGCTTGCCACGCTGCTGTTCGTCGTGCTCAGGCCGGTGGACAGGCTGCCGATGCTGCTCGTCGCCGTGCTCAGGCCGGTCGAAGTCGAGGTCGACAGGCTGGCCACGCTGCTGTTCGTCGTGCTCAAGCCCGTCGACAGGCTGCCGATGCCGCTCGTCGTGGTGCTCAGGCCGGTGGACAGGCTGTCGACCGTGCTCGACACCGTGCTCAGGCCGGTGGAGAGGCTGCCGATGCTGCTGGTCGCGGTGCTCAGACCTGTGGAAGTCGAGGTCGACAGGCTGGTCACGTTGCTGTTCGTCGTGCTCAAGCCCGTGGACAAGCTGCCGATGCTGCTCGTGGTCGTGCTCAGGCCGGTCGAGACCGATGCCGACAGGCTGGCCACGTTGCTGTTGGTCGTGCTCAGGCCCGTCGACAGGCTGCTGATGCTGCTGGTCGCGGTGCTCAGACCCGTCGAGGTCGACGTGGACAGGCTGTCGATGCTGCTCGTGGCAGTGCTCAGGCCGGTGGAAGTCGAAGTCGAGAGGCTGGCAACGTTGCTGTTGGTCGTGCTCAAGCCGGTGGACAGGCTGCTGATGCCGCTGGTCGCGGTGCTCAAGCCCGTCGAAGTCGACGTGGACAAGCTGTCGATGCTGCTTGTAGCCGTGCTCAGCCCGGTGGACGTCGACGTGGACAGGCTCGCAACGTTGCTGTTCGTCGTGCTGAGCCCCGTCGACAGGCTGCTGATGCTGCTGATGGCGGTGCTCAGACCCGTCGAAGTCGACGTGGACAAGCTGTCGATGCTGCTCGTGGCCGTGCTCAGGCCCGTGGAGGTCGAGGTCGACAGGCTGGCCACGTTGCTGTTTGTCGTGCTCAGGCTGGTCGACAGGCTGCCGATACCGCCACCAAGCGAGGTCGACAGCGACGTCAGCTGGCCGAAGTTCACTGCATCGGTGGGATTCACACCCGCGGCGACGTTCGTGAGGATGACCGGCGAGGTTGCACCCACGCCTCCCAGCGTGACCCTGGAGTGGCTTGCATCGTCGTACTGGACCGAATTGGCAAGGCCGGTCGACAAGCTGCCGATGCTGCTGGTCGCGGTGCTCAGGCCGCTGGACAGGCTGCTGATGCCGCTTGTTGCGGTGCTCAGGCCAGTCGAGGTCGACGTCGACAGGCTGGCCACGTTGCTGTTGGTCGTGCTCAGGCCGCTCGACAGACTGGTGATACCGCTGGTCGCAGTGCTCAGACCCGTCGAGGTCGAGGTCGACAGGCTGCTCACGTTGCTGTTGGTGGTGCTGAGGCCGGTCGAGAGGCTGCTGATGCCGCTGGTAGCAGTGCTCAGACCGGTCGAGGTCGAGGTCGACAGGCTGGTTACGTTGCTGTTTGTCGTGCTCAGGCCGGTGGACAGGCTGCTGATGCCACTGGTCGCGGTGCTCAAACCCGTCGAGGTCGACGTGGACAGACTGTCAATGCTGCTCGTGGCGGTGCTCAGACCGGTGGAGGTCGAGGTCGACAGGCTGGCGACGTTGCTGTTCGTCGTGCTCAGGCCAGTGGACAGGCTGCTGATGCCGCTGGTGGCCGTACTCAGACCGGTCGAGGTCGAAGTCGAGAGGCTGGCGACGTTACTGTTTGTCGTGCTCAAGCCAGTGGACAGACTGCTGATGCCGCTGGTTGCCGTGCTCAGGCCCGTCGAGGTCGAGGTCGACAGGCTCGCCACATTGCTGTTGGTGGTGCTCAGTCCAGAAGACAGGCTGCTGATGCTGCTCGTTGCGGTGCTCAGGCCAGTCGAGGTTGAAGTCGACAGGCTGGCAACGTTGCTGTTCGTCGTGCTCAGCCCCGAGGACAGATTGGTGATACCGCTCGTCGCAGTACTCAGCCCTGTCGATGTGGAGGTCGACAGGCTGCTCACATTGCTGTTGGTCGTGCTGAGGCCCGTCGACAGGCTGCTGATGCCGCTTGTCGCGGTGCTCAGACCCGTCGAGGTCGATGTGGACAGGCTGTCGATGCTGCTCGTCGCTGTGCTCAGACCGGTGGAGGTCGAGGTCGACAGGCTGGCGACGTTGCTGTTCGTCGTGCTGAGGCCGGTGGACAGACTGCTGATGCCGCTCGTTGCGGTGCTCAGGCCAGTCGAGGTCGAGGTGGACAGGCTGTCGATACTGCTCGCGGCCGTGCTCAGACCCGTGGAGGTCGAAGTCGACAGGCTGCTCACATTGCTGTTGGTTGTGCTGAGGCCCGTCGAAAGGCTGTTGATGCCGCTCGTCGCTGTGCTCAAGCCGGTGGAGGTCGAGGTCGACAGGCTGGCGACGTTGCTGTTCGTCGTGCTCAGGCCGCTCGACAGACTGGTGATACCGCTGGTCGCCGTGCTCAGACCCGTCGAGGTCGAAGTCGACAGGCTGCTCACGTTGCTGTTGGTCGTGCTGAGGCCAGTCGAGGTCGACGTCGACAGGCTGGCGACGTTGCTGTTCGTCGTGCTCAGGCCGGTGGACAGGCTGCTGATGCCACTGGTCGCCGTGCTCAAACCCGTCGAGGTCGACGTGGACAGACTGTCGATGCTGCTAGTGGCCGTGCTCAGACCGGTGGAGGTCGAGGTCGACAGGCTGGCGACGTTGCTGTTGGTCGTGCTCAGGCCGGTCGACAGGCTGCTGATGCCGCTGGTCGCCGTGCTCAAGCCGGTGGAGGTCGAGGTGGACAGGCTGTCGATGCTGCTCGTAGCAGTGCTCAGACCCGTGGAGGTCGAGGTCGACAGGCTGGCAACGTTGCTGTTCGTCGTACTCAGGCCGCTCGACAGGCTGGTGATACCGCTTGTCGCAGTGCTCAGGCCGGTGGACAGACTGCTTATGCCGCTTGTTGCAGTGCTCAGGCCCGTCGAAGTCGAGGTCGACAAGCTGGCCACATTGCTGTTCGTCGTGCTGAGGCCCGTCGAAAGGCTGTTGATGCCGCTCGTCGCTGTGCTCAAGCCGGTGGAGGTCGAGGTCGACAGGCTGGCGACGTTGCTGCTCGTCGTGCTCAGGCCGGTGGACAGGCTGGTGATGCCGCTGGTGGCCGTGCTCAGGCCCGTCGAGGTCGAAGTCGACAGGCTGCTCACATTGCTGTTGGTTGTGCTGAGGCCCGTCGAAAGGCTGCTGATGCCGCTCGTCGCGGTACTCAAGCCGGTCGAAGTCGACGTGGACAAGCTGTCGATGCTGCTGGTAGCCGTACTCAGCCCGGTAGACGTCGAGGTCGACAGGCTGGCGATACCGCTGGTCGCCGTGCTCAAACCGGTCGAGGTCGACGTGGACAGGCTAACCACGTTGCTGTTTGTCGTGCTGAGCCCCGTCGACAGGCTGCTGATGCCGCTTGTCGCAGTACTCAGACCCGTCGACGTCGACGTAGACAGGCTAGTCACGTTGCTGTTGGTGGTGCTCAAGCCGCTCGACAGGCTAGAAATACCGCTGGTGGCCGTGCTTAGCCCCGTGGAAGTCGAAGTCGACAGACTGCCGATACTGCTCGTCGCAGTGCTCAGGCCGGTTGACGTCGAGGTCGACAAGCTGGCAACAGTACTGTTGGTCGTGCTCAGGCCGGTCGACAGACTGTCGAGACCGCTGCCCGCCGTGCTCAAAGCGGTCGACAGGCTGGAGATGCCGCTGGTGGTCGTACTCAGCCCCGTGGAGGTCGAGGTCGACAGGCTGGCAACGGCACTGTTGGTCGTGCTCAGGCCGGTCGACAACGAACCCGCGGTCGTGGAAAGTTGGCTGACATTGACGGCATCCTGCGGAGCACTGCCCGGGGCCACCCCCGTGATCTGGCGATTGCCCACGTTTACCTCGCCCGACGAGGTTTGCGGCGCGGCTAGGCCGAAGGCGGTGTAGTTGGTCAGCGCCCCCACGTTGGCCACTGAGCCAGCGCCCAGCGCTACGCTGTTGGCCACGTTGGTCTGCGCATTCAAGCCCAGCGCCACGCTGGAGTTGCCATTCGATATCGCGTTCTGGCCGATGGCCACGCTGTCGGCACCGAGAGCCTGACTGTCTGCACCCGTACTGTTGGTATGGAAATACTTCGTACCGGTGTTGTAGATCGTGCTGACCGACGAACTCAGCGTACTCAGGTTGCTGTTCGTCGTGCTCAGCCCCGTCGACAAGCTTCCAATGCCGCTGAAGGAGGTGCTCAGGCCCGAGGATGTCGAAGTTGAGAGGCTGCTGAGGCTGCTGTTGGTCGTGCTGAGGCCCGTCGACAGGCTGGTGATGCCGCTGGTCGCAGTGCTCAAACCCGTCGAAGTCGACGTGGACAAGCTGCCGATGCTGCTCGTAGCCGTGCTCAGACCGGTCGACGTCGAGGTCGACAGGCTAGCCACATTGCTGTTCGTCGTGCTCAAGCCACTCGACAGACTTGTGATGCCGCTGGTCGCGGTGCTCAGCCCCGTGGAGGTCGAGGTCGACAGGCTGGCGACGTTGCTATTGGTCGTGCTCAGGCCGCTCGACAGGCTGGTGATGCCGCTGGTAGCTGTGCTCAGGCCCGTCGACGTCGAGGTCGACAAGCTACCCACGCTGCTGTTCGTCGTGCTCAGGCCGGTGGAGAGGCTGCTGATACCGCTGGTCGCGGTGCTCAAACCCGTCGAAGTCGAGGTGGACAAGCTGTCGATGCTGCTGGTGGCCGTGCTCAGCCCGGTGGACGTTGAAGTCGACAAGCTGGCAACGTTGCTGTTCGTCGTGCTGAGCCCCGTCGACAGGCTGCTGATGCCGCTTGTTGCAGTGCTCAGGCCCGTCGAGGTCGACGTAGACAGGCTGGCCAGGTTGCTGTCCGTTGTGCTGAGGCTGGTAGACAAGCTACCGATACCGCTGGTCGCAGTGCTCAGACCCGTCGAAGTCGAAGTCGACAGACTGCTCACGTTGCTGTTGGTTGTGCTGAGGCCCGTCGAAAGGCTGCCGATGCCGCTCGTCGATGTGCTCAAGCCGGTGGAGGTCGAGGTCGACAGGCTGCTGATGCTGCTGGTGGCCGTGCTCAGCCCCGTGGAGGTCGAAGTCGACAGGCTGGCAACAGCACTGTTGGTCGTACTCAGGCCGCTCGACAGGCTGGTGATACCGCTCGTAGCAGTGCTAAGACCCGTCGAAGTCGAAGTCGACAAGCTGGAGACATTGCTGTTCGTCGTGCTCAGGCCGCTTGACAGGCTCGTGATGCCGCTGGTTGCGGTGCTCAGGCCTGTGGAGGTCGAGGTCGACAAGCTCGTCACATTGCTGTTGGTGGTGCTCAGACCAGAAGACAGGCTGGTGATGCCGCTGGTCGCAGTGCTCAAACCCGTCGAAGTCGACGTGGACAAGCTGCCGATGCTGCTCGTAGCCGTGCTCAGGCCGGTCGACGTCGAGGTCGACAGGCTGGCCACATTGCTGTTCGTCGTGCTCAAGCCACTCGACAGACTTGTGATGCCGCTGGTTGCAGTGCTCAGCCCCGTGGAGGTCGAGGTCGACAAGCTCGCGACATTGCTATTGGTGGTGCTCAGGCCCGTCGAAGTGGAAGTCGACAGGCTAGCCACATTGCTGTTCGTCGTGCTCAAGCCACTCGACAGACTTGTGATTCCGCTCGTTGCCGTGCTCAGGCCTGTGGAGGTCGAAGTCGACAAGCTCGCGACATTGCTATTGGTGGTGCTCAGGCCCGTCGAAGTGGAAGTCGACAGGCTGGCCACATTGCTGTTCGTCGTACTCAAGCCACTCGACAGACTTGTGATGCCGCTGGTTGCGGTGCTCAGCCCCGTGGAGGTTGAGGTCGATAAGCTCGCGACATTGCTGTTGGTGGTGCTCAGACCAGAAGACAGGCTGGTGATACCGCTCGTCGCGGTGCTCAGACCCGTCGAAGTGGAAGTCGACAGGCTCGCCACGTTGCTGTTCGTCGTACTCAGGCCACTCGACAGACTTGTGATGCCGCTGGTTGCGGTGCTCAGCCCCGTGGAGGTCGAAGTCGACAAGCTGGTGACGTTGCTATTGGTGGTGCTCAGGCCAGAGGACAGGCTGGTGATACCGCTCGTCGCAGTGCTCAACCCCGTGGAGGTCGAGGTGGACAGGCTAGCCACATTGCTGTTCGTCGTGCTCAAGCCACTCGACAGACTTGTGATGCTGCTGGTTGCGGTGCTCAGCCCCGTGGAGGTCGAGGTCGACAGGCTGGCGATGCTGCTGCCGGTCGTGCTCAGCCCGGAAAACAGCTGACTGCCGTTGATCGCATCCGTCGAGCTGGATGTCACGCGGCCCGCGGCCACATTGGTGACTTGGCGCTCCGAACCCACTCCACCACCGACGCTGACCACTCCGATCGGTGCAGCGCCTGCGAAGCCCCCATAAGTGACGCTTCCGATGGTTGCACTGGGAACGGCGGTCGCCGCAGCCGTCGTACTGCCATCACCGAGCGCGACGCTGCGCGCGGTGCTCGCAACGGCACCGCGCCCGATGGCAATGCCGGATGTTGCAGCCGCAACCACGGATGACTCGCCGCCAATGGCGATGGCATCGGATGCACCTGCCTGCGCTCCCTTGGTCGCATTGCTGCCGATGGCAACAGCTCCAGCGCCCGAGGCGGTCGTGGAATTGGCAACGCTCAACGGTGTAGTCCCATTTCCCCCTGAGCCTCCTATCGCAACAGCATTGATAGCTGAAGCGTTGCTCCCGAAGCCCATCGCGATACTCGAGATGCCCGTTGCGCTGGACTCGAGGCCAAAGGCAGTGCTCCATTTATTCGCGTTGCTGAGAAAACCGAACGCCGCAGCACCGTCTCCGCCAGCCTTTGCAAAGGCGCCCACCACAGTAACGCCAATAAACCCCCCACCAACGGCGTTACACCCCTCGACGACCGAGTACGTGCCTGAGCCGTCTTGCGCCGGCGAACCGTTGCCAGAAGGCCCGTCAGTTGTGGTACCGGGATTGATTCGACCGACCACACCGCTCGAAAAGGTGGTGCACGTGTCGTTCGTTTTGACAACATTGGCTAGCGATGCAGTCGGCCACCCCTGCATCAATCCAAATGCGGCAGCGATCGCAGCCAATACAGGCATGGATCTTGTCGTCCCGCTACTCCGTTTACCCCGTGCCAAAGTGATTTCGGACGTAGCCACCCATGCACCAAGTGCTTCGTTCCAGATGCTTCTGTAGGACTTGTTCATTTGCTTTGATTCGGCTCGCGGTGAGAAACGGGCAGGTTGAAATCGACCGAAAGTGCGATGCGCCCTGCGCCAGGTTTCATCGCTGAAGGCACACGCGGGCGCCTTGATTGCAGGAATGCTGGAATGTACGGACTTGTTTACATTTAGGAGTAATCGCCGGGACCAGGAAAACTAATCCTGATGATTTAGTTCACAAAACCAGGAGAAGAGTTACTTTTCCCGGAGGCGGTAGTTGTCGGAGTACTACGGCCAGAAGAGCAACTTCTAGAATGCCAACAGGGAGTAACTTCGCTCATCGCCGCCCTTACTGCTGCGTTCTGGACGACCGGCGATCCCCTCTCTTTTTCGCAAGATTCAAGGGCGACTACCCGGAAAAGTATGAAATTCATCACAAAAATCCGGACGAATTCGATATACGAATACGGTCTTAAATGGTCTGCCTAGGCAATTAACATTTACGAAACAATTTAATGCCACCCGCTTCCAAGCTTCGCATCGGCATCACCATCGGCCTCCACCACGAGGCCGAAACCCTCTGGAACAACGGCATCAAGCAGAACGCCGTGTTCCTTGCAGAAGCGCTGAAGCACTGCCCGGGCGTGGCCTCGGTGGTGTTGGTCAACACCACGGCGACCCCCATCACTCCTTCCCTGCCCTGGGATCAGGCGCGCTGGCCCACCATCACCTTCGATGGCGCCAAAGACGGCGTGGACGTGCTGATCGAGCTCGGTGGCCAGATCGACCCGGCGCAGACCGACTACCTGAAGCGACGAGGCGCGCGGCTGGTGTCCTACTGCTGCGGCTTCGAATACGTGCACGCCATGGAGTCGATGCTGTTCAACAAGCCGCTCTGGGGGCAAAACCTGTTCGTGAACCAGCGCTACGACGACATCTGGATGGTTCCGCAGGTGGCAAACATCAGCCAGCCCTACTTCGAGGTGCTGCGACGGGCCGAAGCGCGCCCCGTGCCCTTCGTCTGGAGCCCCGTGTTTCTCGACGAACGCACGCGCGCCCTGCCCGATGCCGGCGTCTATCAGCCGCACGCCGGGCCGCGCCGGCTGAGCGTGATGGAGCCGAACATCAACGTAGTGAAGTTCTGCCTCTACCCCGTCCTGATCGCCGAACTGGCCTACCGCGCGCGGCCCGGCTCCATCGCACTGCTGCAGGTCACCAACGCCGAACGCCTGGCCAGGGAGAACATGGAATTCATCACGCTGATGAACCAGCTCGACCTCGTCCGCGAGCACAAGGCGGTGTTCCTCGGGCGGCACGAAACGCCTGTTTTCCTGGCGCAGAACACGGACATCGTGGTCTCGCACCAGTGGGAGAACCCGCTCAACTACTTCTACCTGGAAACCTGCTGGCAGGGCTATCCGCTGGTGCACAACGCGCACCTGTGCGCGGACCTCGGCTACTACTACGAGGGCAACGATGTGGCCGGTGGCAGCGACCGGGTGCTCGAAGCCATCGACACGCATGATGCGCAGGCAGCCGCCTATCGCGAGCGCCAGCGCAGCCTGATCGACCGCTACCTCCCCGGCAACGCCGCGGCCACCGAGGTCTACAACAACCTGCTGCTCGGCCTGATGCAGCGCCCCGCCCGATAGACAGGCACACGGAGTCCGCAATGCTTGACCCGTCCGAACTCGGGCAGTTCTTTCCCGTGGTCGTGACGCCGAGTCACGACGGCAAGTTCTTCCAGAACTACGTCGCCTCGATGCTGAACTTCACGGTCCAGGCCGAGCGCGCCGGCATGCGGATGCAGGTGCTGATGCACCAGGGCGAGAGCCTGGTGACGCGCGCGCGGAACAACTGCGTGGCCCAGTTCCTCGCCAATCCGCAATGGACCCACCTGTTCTGGATTGACGCCGACATCGGCTTCTCGGCGCAGGCGGCCTTCCGGCTGCTGCTGTCGGGCTACGACATCGCGGCCGGCGTCTACCCATTGAAGCGGGAGAACTGGCCCGATGGCGGCGTGGCCGCGGGCACGACGCAGCAGCAGTTCGAGGCCACCTTCACCCGCTACACGGTCAACGCCAAAGCTTCGGAGACCACTTCGCAGGTCGAGCTCACGATCCAGCCTGACGGCTTCATGGAGATGACCGAGGCGCCGACCGGCTTCATGGTGATCAAGCGTGCCGTGTTCGAGCGGCTCATGGCGAGCTACCCTGATCTCCGCTACGTACCCGACAGCATCGGCGAGGCCGACGTCGGCCTGCACTACCGCTTCTTCGATGTCATGGTCGACCCGCAGACGCGTCGCTATCTCTCGGAAGACTACGGCTTCTGCCGCCTGTGGTCGGGGCTGGGCGAGTCGATCTACATCGATGCCAATTCCAACCTGACGCACCAGGGCGCCAAGCTGTACCGCGGCGACTTCGCCAACTCGTTGCTGACCTCCCTGCCCCATGCAGTGGGCGGCCCGGTCGGCGCGAAGATGGTGCTCACGGGCCAGGAGTACCTGCAGCCCAACGCGCCGTCGCTCTGAGCAACGAGGGGCGCATCGCCCACAAAAAAGCCCCGCCGAAGCGGGGCTTTTTGATTGGAGCGATCCGAAGAAGATCAGGCCGCGACCGTGTCCGCCACACCCTTGTAGTCTTCGATTTTGTCGAAGTTCAGGTACTGGTAGATCTGTGCGCTGGACGCATCGAGCACGCCCGTGGCAGCCATGTATTCTTCACGCGTCGGGATGCGACCCAGGCGCGAGCAGATGGCGGCCAGTTCGGCCGAGCCGAGGTACACGTTGGTGTTCTTGCCCAGGCGGTTCGGGAAGTTGCGGGTGCTGGTCGACATCACCGTGGCGCCTTCGCGCACCTGTGCCTGATTGCCCATGCACAGCGAGCAGCCCGGCATTTCGGTGCGGGCACCGGCATTGCCGAACACGCCGTAATGGCCTTCTTCGGTGAGCTGGTGTGCGTCCATCTTGGTAGGCGGCGCGATCCAGAGCTTGACCGGAATGTCGCGCTTGCCCTCGAGCAGCTTCGACGCGGCGCGGAAGTGGCCGATGTTGGTCATGCACGAGCCGATGAACACTTCGTCGATCTGGGCTCCGGCCACGTCGCTGAGCGTCTTCACGTCGTCGGGGTCGTTCGGGCAGGCCACGATGGGCTCGTGGATCTCGGCCAGGTCGATTTCGATGACAGCGGCGTATTCGGCGTCAGCGTCGCCCTTGAGCAGTTGCTGGTCGGCCAGCCATGCCTCTTGCGCGGCGATGCGGCGTTGCAGCGTGCGCGCGTCGGTATAGCCTTCGGCAATCATCCACTTCATCAGCGTGATGTTGCTGTTGATGTACTCGGCGATCGGCTCCTTGTTCAGGTGCACGGTGCAACCAGCGGCCGAGCGTTCGGCCGAAGCGTCGCTCAGCTCGAAGGCTTGCTCCACCTTCAGGTCGGGCAGGCCTTCGATTTCGAGGATGCGGCCCGAGAAGATGTTCTTCTTGCCTTGCTTGGCCACGGTCAGCAGGCCCGCCTTGATGGCGTACAGCGGAATGGCGTTGACCAGGTCGCGCAGCGTGACGCCGGGCTGCATCTTGCCCTTGAAGCGCACGAGCACCGACTCAGGCATGTCCAGCGGCATCACGCCGGTGGCGGCCGCGAAGGCCACGAGGCCGGAGCCCGCGGGGAAGCTGATGCCGATCGGGAAGCGGGTGTGGCTGTCACCGCCGGTGCCGACGGTGTCGGGCGTCAGCAGGCGGTTGAGCCAGGAATGGATCACGCCGTCGCCCGGGCGCAGCGACACGCCGCCGCGGTTGGCCATGAACTCGGGGAGTTCGTGGTGCATCTTGACGTCGACCTTCTTCGGGTACGCGGCCGTGTGGCAGAACGACTGCATCACAAGGTCGGCCGAGAAGCCCAGGCAAGCCAGGTCCTTCAGTTCGTCGCGCGTCATCGGGCCGGTGGTGTCCTGCGAGCCGACCGAGGTCATCTTGGGTTCGCAATACGTGCCCGGGCGCACGCCCTGGCCTTCGGGCAGGCCGCAGGCGCGGCCGACCATCTTCTGCGCGAGCGAGAAGCCCTTCTTGGTGTCGACGGGGCTGGTCGGCAGGCGGAACAGCGTCGACACGGGCAGGCCCAGTGCCTCGCGCGCCTTGGCCGTCAGGCCGCGGCCGATGATCAGCGGAATGCGGCCGCCGGCGCGCACTTCGTCGAACAGCACGTCGCTCTTGACCTGGAATTCGGCGATGACCTTGCCGTCTTTCAGCGCCTTGCCTTCGTAGGGACGCAGCTCGACCACGTCGCCCATGTTCATCTGCGTGACGTCGAGTTCGATCGGCAGCGCGCCCGAGTCTTCCATCGTGTTGTAGAAGATCGGGGCGATCTTGCCGCCGAGGCAGACGCCGCCAAAACGCTTGTTAGGCACGAAGGGAATGTCTTCGCCGGTGAACCAGAGCACCGAGTTGGTGGCGCTCTTGCGCGACGAACCCGTGCCGACCACGTCGCCGGCGTAGGCCACGAGGTGGCCGCGCGCGCGCAGGTCTTCGATGAACTTCACCGGGCCGCGCTTGCCGTCTTCCTCGGGCACGATGCCGGGGCGCGCGTTCTTGTGCATCGCCAGGGCGTGCATCGGAATGTCGGGACGGGTCGTCGCGTCGGGGGCGGGCGACAGGTCGTCGGTGTTGATTTCGCCAGCCACCTTGAAGATGCTGACGGTGATGCTCTTCGGCACTTCGGGGCGGCTGGTGAACCACTCGGCGTCGGCCCAGCTTTGCAGCACGCCCTTGGCGTGCACGTTGCCCTTGTCGGCCTTTTCCTTGACGTCGTGGAACTGGTCGAACATCAACAGGGTTTTCTTCAGGCCTTCGGCCGCCACGGCGCCGACTTCGGCGTCGTCGAGCAGGTCGATCATGGGGCTGATGTTGTAGCCGCCGAGCATGGTGCCGAGCAGTTCGGTGGCGCGGGCGCGCGACAGGAACTCGCTCTTCTCGGTGCCGTGGGCCACGGCCGCAAGGTAGCTCGCCTTGACCTTGGCCGCGTCGTCGACGCCGGCAGGCACACGATGGGTGAGCAGATCGAGCAGGAAGGCGCCGTCTTTTGCATTCGCGCTCTTGAGGAGCTCGATCGCTTCAGAAGTCTGCTTCGCGCTCAAAGGCAGCGGCGGGATACCGAGCGCGGCGCGTTCGGCAACATGGTCAACGTAGGCTTGCAACATCTTCTTTTCTCCGGAAACTGGGCTGGCGGGCGTGCAACGCAGCAAGCAAGAGCCGCGCCGCACGCCGTTTCGTTACTTACTTCTTGGCCGGGTCGGCGCCTTCGAAAAGGCTCTTCGGCGGGTTTTTCTTCATTTCTTCTGCAAACGCGACCTGGGCGGCCGTCTGGCATTCGTCGGCGATGCGCAGGCCGGCCTTCTGGTTCATCAGCATCGACTTGTTGCCAAGCTGCAGCCACATGGCGCCGGCACGCGGGTCTTCGAGGCGGATGGCGCCGGTGCGGCTTTCGACCGGGTGCATCCGGTACTTCAAGCCCTTGGTGGTCACGGTGAAGAAGCCGGGCTTCTTCTCGTCGGGCGTGACGGTCACGTCGGCGCCGAGTTCGCACTGGGCACGGCCGGTCGACACGCGCTGGGCCACGGCCAGGTCAGCGTCGTTGAGCGTCACGTCGGTATCGGTGTTGACCGGCGTGACTTCCTCGACGGCCTTGGCGGCGCGGCGGGTGACTTGATGCTTGGCCGGCGCCTTCTTGGCCGTCGTCTTGGCGGCGGGCTTGGCCGCATCCTGGGCCAGTGCGGCGAACGGCAGCGCCAACGCGACGGCGGCAATCAGGGCAATTTTCTTCATGTGTGGGTTTCCTTGAGGCTGGATTCAGGGGTGGTTTCAGGAGGCCGCGAGCGCAAACCAGGCTTTCGCCTCGGGGGGCAACGCGCGCCCTGTTGCGTGGGCACGCGTCAAGACCTGCCAAAAGTGGCGGTAGCTCGCGCGGTCGTGCAATGTGCCATCAATTTGTGTCGGAGCCCAATCCGCGGCCGCGGCTTTTGCAATGATTTGTGAGGCGATCTGAATCTGCGCCTCATCCGGCGCAAAGGCCTCGAGGATGGGGCGGATCTGGTTCGGGTGGATGCTCCACATGCGCGTGTAGCCGAATTCGTCGGCCGCCTTGCGCGCCGCCGTACGCATGGCATCGGCGTTGTTGAACTCGGTAACCACGCAGTGCGACGGCACCTTGCCATAGGCATGTGCGGCCGACGCGATGGCCAGCTTGGCGCGCACCACCAGCGGGTGGCTGAACTGCCCTGCCGCCCCCATGCCATCGGCGGGGATCGCACCAGCATGCGCCGAGACGAAATCCATGAGGCCGAAGCTCAGCGACTGCACGCGCGGATGGGCCGCAATCTCGAAGGCGTTGTGCACGGCGAGCGGCGATTCGATCAGCACGTGCAGCGGCAATGCGCCGGCATCCGCCGCCTCGAGCGCCGCAACAGCCTGCAACACATCGGCCACCGATTCGACCTTCGGCACCATCAGGTGGCTCAGGCGTTGGGCGGCACGGCCGGCAATGGTGATCACGTCGCCAGCAAAGGCGGGGTGATCGACGGGGTGCACGCGCACGCCGACGCGCATGCCGGGTTTCGCGGCCAGCGCCAGTTCGGTAACGAGCGCGGCATGCTCGGCTTCGCCACCCACGGGGGCGCCGTCTTCGCAATCGAGGGTGACGTCGAATACGCAGGCGCCGAACTCCTCGGCCATCTCGGCCTGGAGCGCGAGGCTCTTCTTCATGCGCGCCTCGACGCCGCTGTAGTGATCGCACACGGGCAGCGTCACGGCGCCGGCCTGTGCACCCAGCAGCACTTCGGCGGGATGGGCGGTGTGGGTCATGCCCTGCCCTTTTGCGCCACGATGAACATGCGCGGGAAGGCGAGCAGCCGCTTGCCGTCGGCGCGGGCGGGATATGCCTCGTCCACGCGGCGCTGGTACTCGGCGAGGTAGCTCGCCTGCAGGTCGACCGGCAAGCGGTCGACGAAAGGCTTCAGGCCGGTGCTGCGCACCCATTCGACGATGGAGGCGGCATCGGCCATGCGGTGCTGGTAGATCGTGTGCCAGACATCGACGCTGGCGGCATGGGGCGCCAGCAGGTCGTAGTAGCCGCCGAGCGGCAGCAGCAGGGTGCGCAGCCTGTCGGCATCGCCGATGGGCTCGGCCCACGGCGCTTCGGCCGCCAGCGCGCGCATCAGGCGGTGTGTAGGTTCCTGACGGTTGTCGGGCATCTGGATGGCGAGCACGCCACCCGGGGCCAGCGCGTCGAACAGGCGCGGGATCAGCTTTTTGTGATCGGGCACCCATTGCAGGGACGCATTGGCGTAAATGAGGTCGGGCGCTTGTTCCGGAGACTGCGGCGCCCAGGTCGCGATGTCGCTCAACTCGAAGCCTGCCTTCGGCAGCCGCTCGCGCGCGCTGACCAGCATGGCTTCGGAGTTGTCGGTTCCGAGGACTTGCGCCTTCGGGAACCGCTGCACCAGCAGCTCGGTGGAATTGCCCGGCCCGCAACCGAGGTCGACCACGCGGTCGGCTGCGGTTAGCGGCACCCGCGCGAGGAGCTCCTGCGCGGGTCGTGTGCGCTCGTCCTCGTAGCGACGGTAGAGCGCGGGATTCCAGTCGAGCATGCTGATCGAGTTGCTTACAGCAGGTGGGCGACGCCGGCGCGTTCGCCTTCGAGCTCTTCGAGCGTCTTGTTGATGCGTTCCTGGCTGAATGCATCGATCTCGAGGCCTTCGACCAGCTTGTACTCACCGTTTTCGCAGGTGACCGGAAAGCCGAACATCACGTCCTTCGGAATGCCGTACTGGCCATCCGACGGGATACCCATCGTGACCCACTTGCCGTTGGTGCCCAGGGCCCAGTCGCGCATGTGGTCGATGGCGGCGTTGGCGGCCGAGGCGGCAGACGACAGGCCGCGAGCTTCGATGATGGCCGCGCCGCGCTTGCCGACGGTCGGCAGGAAGGTGTTCGCGTTCCATTCCTGGTCGTTGATCATCTTGGCGACGGACTCGCCCTTGATCGTGGCGAAACGGTAGTCGGCGTACATCGTGGGCGAGTGGTTGCCCCAGACGGTGAGCTTTTCGATGTCGGCCACGGGCTTGCCGGTCTTGGCGGCGATCTGGCTGGCAGCGCGGTTGTGGTCCAGGCGCAGCATGGCGGTGAAGTTCTTGCGCGGCAGGTCCGGTGCGCTCTTCATGGCGATGTAGGCGTTGGTGTTGGCCGGGTTGCCGACCACCAGCACCTTGACGTTGCGGCTGGCGACGGCGTTCAGTGCCTTGCCCTGTGCGGTGAAGATGGCACCGTTGACGGCCAGCAGTTCAGCACGCTCCATGCCGGGGCCGCGGGGACGCGAGCCGACGAGCAGTGCGTAGTCGGCGTCCTTGAAGGCGGTCATCGGGTCGCCGTGGGCTTCCATGCCGGCCAGCAGCGGGAAGGCGCAGTCGTCGAGTTCCATCATCACGCCCTTGAGCGCCTTCTGGGCCTTCTCGTCGGGGATTTCGAGCAGCTGAAGAATGACCGGCTGGTCTTTGCCGAGCATTTCACCGGAGGCGATACGGAACAACAGGGCGTAACCGATTTGACCGGCTGCACCGGTGACGGCAACGCGGACGGGCTTTTTGCTCATGGGAAGACTCCAGAAGGTGATGAAAACGGTGTTGGCGCTCTCGTGGGGCGCCAGGGTCCTGCGGGATCGGAATACCTTCCCGCAGCGCGGGACCGGCCGCATTTTAAGCCGATTCAATGAGCCTTGTCTTATGTCTTATATAAGATATCCTCCTGGGGTCCGCCAAGGCGCACCCCACCGCTGCCATGAACACGCCCACCACACTCGACGAGCCCTCGACGCCGTCCTTCAGTCCGCTCTATCAGCAGATCAAGACCCTGATCCTGCAGAGCCTGCAGGCGGGCGAGTGGAAGCCGGGCGAGCCCATCCCGAGCGAGATGGAACTGGCCGTGCGCTTTCGCGTGAGCCAGGGCACGGTGCGCAAGGCCATCGACGAACTCTCGGCCGAAAACCTGGTGGTGCGCCGCCAAGGCAAGGGCACCTTCGTCGCCACGCATGCCGAGCAGCATGTGCAGTACCGCTTCCTCAAGCTCGTGCCCGATGCGGGCGACCCGAACACCGAAGGTCCCGCGGTACGCACCATCGTCGACTGCAAGCGCCTGCGCGCATCGGCCGACGTGGCGCGTGCCCTCGGCCTGCGCACGGGCGACGCGGTGCTGCAGGTGCGGCGCGTGCTCGCCTACGGCGGCGTGCCGACCATCCTCGAAGACCTCTGGCTGCCCGGCACACCCTTCAAGGGACTCACCGCCGAGCGGCTGCGCGCGTGGCCCGGCCCGATGTACGCGCTGTTCGAGACGGAGTTCGGCGTGCGCATGGTGCGTGCCGAAGAAAAGATCCGCGCCGTGCTGCCCGATGCCGAACAGGCCGCGCTGCTCGACGTGACACCGCAGATGCCCCTGCTGAGCGTGGAGCGCGTGGCGCACACCTACCATGACATGCCGATGGAACTGCGTCGCGGGCTCTATCGCACCGACACCCACCACTACAGAAACCAGCTGGGCTGACCCGATGCAGACGAAAGCCGGATACCGGTGCGCCAGCGTGCGCACACAACGCGTGCGAAGCGCAGCGAAGTCAAGAGCATCCGACTGCAACGGTGCACTGACTCGCATGCGTCCGCTGCCCGATGGTGCATTGCAATAGAATTTTGCGTTGTTTGCATTTCCGCAGAAGAAACAAAAGCGTTCGCTCTCAGAACAAGCCAACAAGTCACAAAGCCACGAAAGCAATCCCCCCAATGACAGAGCTTGCAACCCCTCCCCGGCCACCGCGTCGCGAATTCCGCAACATCAATGCCTTCACGGACCTCACGACCTATCGGCTGCCGCCGGCGGGCATCGTGTCGATCCTGCATCGCGTCAGCGGCGTGCTGATGTTCCTGCTGCTGCCGTTCATCATCTGGATGTTCGACACGTCGCTGTCATCCGACTATTCGTTCGCGAGATTCAAGAGCGCCTTCAACGTCGGCATCGGCTTCGCTCCGGGGTGGTTCTTCAAGCTCGTCGCGCTCGCGCTCATCTGGGCCTACCTGCACCACTTCATCGCCGGCCTGCGCCATCTCTGGATGGACGTGAGCCACGCCGCGGTGACCAAGGAGTTCGGCCATACCTCGGCCGTCGTCACGCTGGCACTGAGCATCCTGCTCACCGTGGTGCTCGGCGCCAAGCTGTTCGGCCTGTACTGAGAAGGAGCCAACCATGTCTGTGAATTACGGCTCCAAGCGCATCGTCGTCGGCGCTCATTACGGTTTGCGCGACTGGCTCAGCCAGCGCATCACGGGCGGCCTGATGGCGCTCTTCACGATCATCCTGCTCGCACAGCTGATCTTCTCGCGCGGCCCCATCGGCTACGACCTCTGGGCCGGCATCTTCGCCGCGCAGTGGATGAAGGTGCTGACCTTCTCCGTGATCGCTGCCCTGCTCTATCACGTGTGGGTCGGCATGCGCGACGTGTGGATGGACTACGTCCAGCCCGTCGGTATTCGCCTCGCCCTGCAAATTTTCACCATCGTCTGGCTTGTCGGTTGTGCGGGTTGGGCCATTCAAGTGCTTTGGAAGATCTGACCCCACCATGACCTACACAAAAGAAAAAATCACCAAGCGCAAGTTCGACGTCGTGATCGTCGGTGCCGGCGGTTCCGGCATGCGCGCTTCGCTGCAACTCGCACGCGCCGGCCTCAACGTGGCCGTGCTCTCGAAGGTGTTCCCCACGCGTTCGCACACCGTTGCTGCGCAGGGCGGCGTCGGCGCCTCGCTCGGCAACATGAGCGAGGACAACTGGCACTACCACTTCTACGACACGATCAAGGGCTCCGACTGGCTCGGCGACCAGGACGCGATCGAGTTCATGTGCCGCGAAGCACCGAAGGTCGTGTACGAACTCGAGCACTTCGGCATGCCGTTCGACCGCAACCCCGACGGCACCATCTACCAGCGTCCGTTCGGCGGCCACACGGCCAACTACGGCGAGAAGCCCGTGCAGCGCGCCTGTGCCGCGGCCGACCGCACCGGCCACGCGATGCTGCACACGCTCTATCAAAAGAACGTCGAAGCGCGCACGCAATTCTTCGTCGAATGGATGGCGCTGGACCTCATCCGTGACGACGAGGGCGACGTGGTCGGCGTGACCGCGCTCGAAATGGAAACCGGCGACCTGCACATCCTGCAGGCCAAGACCGTGCTGCTGGCCACCGGCGGCGCGGGCCGCATCTTCCAGGCCTCGACCAACGCCTTCATCAACACCGGCGACGGCCTCGGCATGGCGGCCCGCTCGGGCATTCCGCTGCAGGACATGGAGTTCTGGCAGTTCCACCCGACCGGCGTAGCCGGCGCGGGCGTGCTGCTGACCGAAGGCTGCCGCGGCGAAGGCGCGATCCTGCTGAACAGCAACGGCGAACGCTTCATGGAGCGCTATGCGCCCACGCTGAAGGACCTGGCACCGCGCGACTTCGTCTCGCGCTCGATGGACCAGGAAATCAAGGAAGGGCGCGGCTGCGGTCCCAACAAGGACTACGTGCTGCTCAAGCTCGACCACCTGGGCGCCGACACCATCCACAAGCGCCTGCCTTCGGTGTACGAAATCGGCGTCAACTTCGCCAACGTCGACATCACGAAGGAGCCGATTCCCGTGGTGCCGACCATCCACTACCAGATGGGCGGCATTCCGACCAACATCCACGGCCAGGTCGTCATCCAGAAGGGTGAAGAGAACAGCGCCGTGGTGAACGGTCTCTACGCCGTGGGCGAATGCTCCTGCGTGAGCGTGCACGGCGCCAACCGCCTGGGCACCAACTCGCTGCTCGACCTCTTGGTGTTCGGCCGCGCGGCCGGCAACCATATCGTCGAGTTCAACGACAAGCTCAAGGAACACAAGGAACTGCCCAAGGATGCGGCCGACCGCACGCTGGAGCGCCTGAACCGCCTCGAGTCGACCACCGGCGGCGAATACGCGCAGGACGTGGCCGGCGAGATCCGAGCCGTCATGCAGCAGCACGCGGCCGTGTTCCGCAAGCAGGCCTCGATGGACGAAGGTGTGACCAAGATCGCCGCCGTGCGCGAACGCGTCAAGGCCATCGGCCTGAAGGACAAGTCCAAGGTGTTCAACACCGCCCGCATCGAAGCGCTGGAAGTCGACAACCTGATCGAAGTGGCGCAGGCCACGATGGTCTCTGCCGCCGCCCGCAAGGAATGCCGCGGCGCCCACACCGTGGAAGACTACGAACGCCCGGCGGACGATCCTGTCGCGCCGCTCGGCCGCGACGACGCCAACTGGATGAAGCACACGCTCTGGTACAGCGCGGACAACCGCCTCTCGTACAAGCCGGTCAAGCTGCAGCCCCTGACGGTCGCATCGGTGCCCCCGAAGGTCCGGACATTCTAAAAATTAGGAACACACGATGAAGCGCACATTCCAGATCTACCGCTACGACCCGGACAAGGACGCCAAGCCCTACATGCAGACTGTCGAGATCGAACTCGACGGCCATGAGCGCATGCTGCTCGACGCCCTGATGAAGCTCAAGGCGCAGGACCCGACGCTGTCGTTTCGCCGCTCGTGCCGCGAAGGCGTCTGCGGTTCCGACGCGATGAACATCAACGGCAAGAACGGTCTGGCCTGCCTGACCAACATGAACACGCTCAAGGGCACCGTGGTGCTCAAGCCGCTGCCGGGCCTGCCCGTCATCCGCGACCTGATCGTGGACATGACGCAGTTCTTCAAGCAGTACAACTCGATCAAGCCCTACCTGCAGAACGACAGCGTGCCGCCCGAGAAGGAGCGCCTGCAGTCGCCCGAGGAGCGCGACGAGCTCAACGGCCTGTACGAGTGCATCCTGTGCGCGAGCTGCTCCACGAGCTGCCCGAGCTTCTGGTGGAACCCCGACAAGTTCGTGGGCCCGGCCGGCCTGCTGCAGGCCTACCGTTTCATCGCCGACAGCCGCGACGAAGCCACCGCTGAGCGCCTGGACAACCTGGAAGACCCGTACCGCCTGTTCCGCTGCCACACGATCATGAACTGCGTGGACGTGTGCCCGAAGAGCCTGAACCCGACCAAGGCCATCGGCAAGATCAAGGAACTGATGGTGCGCCGCGCCATCTGACGCTCGTCCTGCAAGAAGTCACCATGCAAACCGCCGCCGACTCCGACCAGCCGCTCAGCGAACGTGCGCTGAGCAAGCTGAAATGGCGCTGCCGGCGCGGACTGCTCGAGAACGACCTGTTCATCGCCCGCTTCTTCGAGCGGCACGAATCCCGCATGACCGTGGGTCAGGCGGGAGCGATGGAGACATTGATGGACCTGTCGGACAACGATCTCCTCGACCTCCTTCTGCGCAGAAAGGAGCCCGAGCCCGAATGGGCCGGGGCCGAGGTGGTCGCATTGCTGCAGCTGATGCGAACCGACGGCGCACAGCGTCCCGCCATCTCTCCTTCGTCCTGAATCCACCTCTGAAAGTAAACCGAAATGAAAGCATCCGATACCAAGGCCACGCTGTCGTTCAGCAACGGCGGCGACAGCGTCGACCTGCCGATCTACAAGGGCACCGTGGGCCCTGACGTGATCGACATCCGCAAGCTGTATGCGCAGACCGGCATGTTCACGTACGACCCAGGCTTCATGTCGACGGCGGCTTGCCAATCGGCCATCACGTACATCGATGGCGACAAGGGCGAACTGCTGTACCGCGGCTACCCCATCGAGCAGCTCGCAACCAACTGCGACTTCCTCGAGACCTGCCACCTGCTGYTGTACGGCGAACTGCCGGACGCCGCCAAGAAGGCCAACTTCACCAAGATCGTGACCAACCACACGATGGTGAACGAGCAGATGCAGTTCTTCCTGCGCGGCTTCCGCCGCGATGCGCACCCGATGGCCATCATGACCGGCCTCGTGGGTGCGCTGTCGGCCTTCTATCACGACAGCACGGACATCAACAATCCCGAGCACCGCGAGATCGCCGCGATCCGCCTGATCGCGAAGATGCCCACGCTCGTGGCCATGGCCTACAAGTACACCGTCGGCCAGCCCTACATGTACCCGAAGAACGACCTGAGCTATGCGGGCAACTTCCTGCACATGATGTTCGCCACGCCGTGCGAGGAGTACAAGGTGAACCCGGTGCTCGAGCGCGCGCTCGACCGCATCTTCATCCTGCACGCAGACCACGAGCAGAACGCCTCGACCTCGACCGTGCGCCTGTGCGGCTCGTCGGGCACCAACCCCTTCGCGGCCATCGCGGCCGGCGTGGCCTGCCTCTGGGGCCCGGCCCACGGCGGCGCCAACGAAGCGGCGCTCAACATGCTCTACGACATCCAGAAGGAAGGTGGCGTGGAGAAGATCGGCGAGTTCATCAAGAAGGTCAAGGACAAGAACTCGAACGTCAAGCTGATGGGCTTCGGCCACCGCGTGTACAAGAACTACGACCCGCGCGCCAAGCTGATGCAGGAAACCTGCAACGAAGTGCTGACCGAGCTGGGCCTGGAGCAGGATCCGCTGTTCAAGCTGGCCAAGGAACTCGAGAAGATCGCGCTGGAAGACGAGTACTTCGTGTCGCGCAAGCTCTACCCGAACGTCGACTTCTACTCGGGCATCGTGCAGCGCGCCATCGGCATCCCGGTGCCGCTGTTCACCGCGATCTTCGCACTGGCCCGCACGGTCGGCTGGATCGCCCAGCTGAACGAAATGATCGGCGACCCCGAGTACAAGATCGGCCGCCCGCGCCAGCTGTTCGAAGGCTCGCCCAAGCGCGACGTGCAGCCCATCGGCAAGCGCTGATCGCGCTGCCTGCGCTCAATACGGAAAGCTGCCCTCGGGCAGCTTTTTTGCGTCTTGGCCGACATGCAGCGCGCGGAAATCGGCGATAGCCTGCAACGCACTTAGTCGAAGGAGTTTCATCATGAAGTCGCTCGTCGCATTGTTCGCGGTCGCGTTTACTCTTGCCGTGCCACTGTCGGGTTGCAACACCTGGAGAGGAGCCGGCCAGGACATCCAGAAGGCAGGGGAAAAGATGGAGGATTCGGCCAAGAAGCGTCAGTGATGCCTCCTTCGCTCATCGCGCGACGACAGTAATGCCATCGCGCATGGCGATGACCAAGACCTGAAAACAAGGGGAAAATACGGGATTCCATCTCCATATGAGATGCCAAACCCGTATGACCTCTTCCGAACGCAACTTCGCCCGGCGCATCGACCTCACGTCGCTGCAACTGTTCGTGGCCGTTTGCGAACTGGGCAGCATCGGGCGGGCGGCGGAACGCGAATTCATTGCCGCTTCGGCCATCAGCAAGCGGCTTTCGGACCTGGAAGCCACCCTGGGCACCACCCTGCTCTACCGCCACGCACGAGGCGTCGATCTTTCCCCCGCGGGCGAGAGCCTGCTGCACCATGCGCGCTCGGTGCTCTACAGCCTCGAGAAAATGCAGGGCGAACTCAGCGAATACGCCGAGGGCGTGCGCGGCCATGTCCGTGTGCACGCCAACATCTCGGCCATCGTGCAGTTCCTCCCCGAGGATCTCGGCGCCTTCACGCGCGAGCACGACGCGATCAAGATCGACCTCGAAGAGCATCTGAGCAACGAGGTGGTGCGCGCGATCCAGGAAGGCGCCGCCGACCTTGGCATCTGCCACATTCCCGACGGCACCAACGAGTTGCAGACGCTTCCCTACCGCCACGACCGGCTCGTGCTGATCGTGCCGGCCGGGCACCCGCTGGCCACACAGGGGCCGATCGATTTCTCCGCCTCGCTGGACTTCGACCACGTCGGCCTGCACACCAACAGCTCGATCTACGTGGCCATGCACCAGGCCGCGCTGGAGGCGGGCCGCGGCGTCAAGCTGCGCATTCACGTGACGGGGCTCGACGCCATGTGCCGCATGATCGACAACGGACTGGGCATCGGCGTGATGCCGCAGCGCGCATTCGAACTGTTGCAGGCAGGCATCGGCAGCCGCCTGCGCAGCGTGGCGCTGAACGACACCTGGTCCAGGCGCGAGATCCGACTGGTGGCACGCGACTTCTCCACCTTGCCGGTGGCCGCGCGCACATTGGTCAACCATCTGCGCACGTCGGCGGCCGCCGCCGATGCCGCCGAGCCTCTCGCCGCATAGAACGCAAGACAATTCACCTCCCCACGAAAGACAGAAGAGACCGACATGGCACGCACGCTCTACGACAAGATCTGGGACGAACACGTCGTCCACACCGAGGAAGACGGCACCGCGATCCTCTACATCGACCGCCACCTGGTGCACGAAGTGACCAGCCCGCAGGCCTTCGAAGGCTTGCGCGAAGCCGGCCGCAAGCTGTGGCGCATCAGCTCGGTCGTGGCCACGGCCGACCACAACACACCGACCACCGGCTGGGAGCGCGGCTACGAAGGCATTGCCGACCCGACCAGCAAGGAACAGGTCACCACGCTGGACCACAACATCGCCGAATTCGGCGCCGCCGCGTTCTTCCCGTTCCTGAGCAAGCGCCAGGGCATCGTGCACGTGATCGGCCCTGAATCGGGCGCGACGCTGCCGGGCATGACGGTCGTCTGCGGCGACTCGCACACCTCCACGCACGGAGCCTTCGGCGCGCTGGCGCACGGCATCGGCACCAGCGAGGTCGAGCACGTGATGGCCACGCAGACGCTGCTCGGCAAGAAGGCAAAGAACATGCTCGTGAAGGTCGAGGGCAAGCTGCCTTTGGGCTGCACGGCCAAGGACATCGTGCTGGCCATCATCGGCAAGATCGGCACGGCCGGCGGCACGGGCTACACCATCGAATTCGCGGGCTCGGCCATTCGCGACCTGAGCATGGAGGGCCGCATGACGGTCTGCAACATGGCCATCGAGGCCGGCGCGCGCGCCGGGCTGGTGGCGGTCGACGAGAAGACCATCGCCTACGTGAAGGGCCGCCCGCTCGCGCCCACCGGCGTTGAATGGGACCAGGCCGTGGCCTACTGGCGCACGCTGCAGTCCGACCCGGGTGCGAAGTTCGATGCCGTGGTCGAACTCGACGCCACGCAGATCCAGCCCCAGGTGACCTGGGGCACCTCGCCCGAGATGGTGGTCGACATCAACGGCCGCGTGCCCGATCCCGACAAGGAAAAGGACGCCAGCAAGCGCAGCGCCATCGAGCACGCGCTCGTCTACATGGGCCTGGAGCCGAACAAGGCCATGAACGACATCTTCATCGACAAGGTGTTCATCGGCTCGTGCACCAATAGCCGCATCGAGGACATGCGCGAAGCCGCTGCCGTGGTGAAGAAGCTGGGCCAGAAGGTCGCCAAGAACGTGAAGCTCGCGCTGGTCGTGCCCGGCTCGGGCGTGGTGAAGGAACAGGCCGAGCGCGAAGGACTCGACCTGATCTTCAAGGCCGCGGGCTTCGAATGGCGCGAGCCCGGCTGCTCGATGTGCCTGGCGATGAACGCCGACCGCCTGGAACCCGGCGAGCGCTGCGCATCCACCAGCAACCGCAACTTCGAAGGCCGCCAGGGCGCCGGTGGCCGCACCCACCTCGTGAGCCCGGCCATGGCCGCCGCCGCCGCGGTGCACGGCCACTTCGTCGACGTCCGTACGTTCGCCTGACCCCAGAGAGATTCACATGCAGAAATTCACCGTGCACAAGGGCCTCGTGGCCCCGATGGACCGCGAGAACGTCGACACCGACGCGATCATTCCGAAGCAGTTCCTCAAGTCGATCAAGAAGACCGGCTTCGGCGTGAACCTGTTCGACGAATGGCGCTACCTGGACGCCGGCTTTCCGGGCCAGGACCCGGCCAGCCGCAAGCCGAACCCCGACTTCGTGCTGAACCAGCCGCGCTACGCCGGCGCCTCGGTGCTGCTGACGCGCAAGAACTTCGGCTGCGGCTCGTCGCGCGAACATGCGCCGTGGGCGCTCGACCAGTACGGCTTCCGCGCGATCATCGCGCCGAGCTACGCGGACATCTTCTTCAACAACAGCTTCAAGAACGGCCTGCTGCCGATCGTGCTGCCCGAAGCGCAGGTGGCCCAGCTGTTCGACGAGACCTTCGCCTTTCCGGGCTACACGCTGACCATCGACCTGGAGCGCCAGGTGGTCGTGAAGCCTGACGGCCAGGAGTTTGCGTTCGACGTGCAGGCCTTCCGCAAGTATTGCCTGATCAACGGGCTGGACGACATCGGCCTGACGCTGCGCCACAAGGACAAGATCAAGGCCTTCGAGGCCGAGCGCCTGGCATCGAAGCCTTGGCTGGCGCACACGATGATCTCGTGATCGACCGCATTTCCGTTTTCAAGAAAAAAACCTCGGACCAACTTATGAAAATCGCAGTTCTCCCCGGTGACGGCATCGGCACCGAAATCGTGGCGGAAGCCGTCAGGGTGCTCGAAGTCCTCGACCTGAAGTTCGAGATGGAGTCGGCGCTGGTCGGCGGTGCCGCCTACGAGGCCCACGGCCATCCCCTGCCCGAATCGACGCTGAAGCTGGCAAAGGAATCCGACGCGGTGCTGTTCGGTGCGGTCGGCGACTGGAAGTACGACAAGCTCGACCGCCCGCTGCGCCCCGAGCAGGCCATCCTGGGGCTGCGCAAGAACCTGGGCCTGTTCGCGAACTTCCGCCCGGCCATCTGCTACGAGCAGCTGGTGGGCGCATCGAGCCTGAAGCCCGAGCTGATCGCGGGCCTGGACATCCTGATCATCCGCGAACTGACCGGCGACATCTACTTCGGCCAGCCGCGCGGGCGCCGCACTGCGGTCGACGGCCACTTCCCGGGCGCCGAGGAAGCCTTCGACACGATGCGCTACTCGCGCCCCGAGATCGAACGCATCGCCCGCGTGGCCTTCGAGGCCGCCCGCAAGCGCAGCAAGCGCGTGACCAGCGTGGACAAGGCCAATGTGCTCGAGACCTTCCAGTTCTGGAAGGACGTCGTCACGGAGGTGCACAAGGACTATCCGGACGTCGAGCTCGACCACATGTACGTCGACAACGCAGCCATGCAGCTCGTGAAGGCGCCCAAGAAATTCGACGTGGTCGTCACCGGCAACATGTTTGGCGACATCCTCTCGGACGAAGCCGCGATGCTCACCGGCTCGATCGGCATGCTGCCCTCGGCATCGCTCAATTCGAGCAACCAGGGCCTGTACGAGCCCAGCCACGGCAGCGCGCCGGACATTGCCGGCAAAGGGGTTGCCAATCCTTTGGCTACAATCCTGTCTGCTGCCATGATGCTTCGCTTTTCACTCAACCAGCCCGAAGCTGCCGACCGTATCGAGTCGGCGGTCAAGGACGTGCTCGCTTCGGGGCTGCGCACGGGCGACATCTGGTCGGAAGGCACGAAGCGCGTCGGCACCCGCGAGATGGGCGACGCGGTCGTTGCAGCAATCACCAAAAAGACGATTACCGGCTAACCGCAGCCCGCTTCGTCACGCCCCTCCCCGGCTCGACGAGTCGGGGGCAAAAAAAGACAACTTTTTCTTTTTTCACAAGGGCAAACTGAAATGGCGAACGCATCCAATCAACCTCTGGTCGGCCTCGTAGGCTGGCGCGGCATGGTCGGCTCGGTCCTGATGGACCGCATGCAGGCCGAAGGCGACTTCGGTCTCATCGAGCCAGTCTTCTTCTCGACCTCCAACGCTGGCGGCAAGGCTCCGGCAATGGCCAGGAACGAAACCGCGCTGAAGGATGCGAACGACATCGAGGCACTGAAGAAGTGCGACATCGTCATCACCTGCCAGGGCGGGGACTACACCAGCGAGGTCTTCCCCAAGCTGCGCGCCGCGGGCTGGGCCGGCCACTGGATCGACGCCGCCTCCACCCTGCGCATGCAGGACGACGCGGTCATCGTGCTTGACCCGGTCAACCTGCCGGTGGTCCAGAACGCGCTCGCCAACGGCGGCAAGAACTGGATCGGCGGCAACTGCACCGTGAGCTGCATGCTCATGGGCGTTGGCGCCCTCTACAAGGCCGGCCTTGTCGAGTGGATGACCAGCATGACCTACCAGGCAGCCTCTGGCGGCGGCGCTCAGCACATGCGCGAGCTGCTGACCCAGTTCGGCACCCTGAACGCCGAAGTGCGCGCGCTGCTGGACGACCCGAAGTCGGCCATTCTCGAGATCGACCGCAAGGTGCTGCACAAGCAGCAGAACCTGAGCGCAGCCGAAACGGCCAATTTCGGCGCGCCGCTGGGCGGCTCGCTGATCCCCTGGATCGACAAGGACCTGGGCGACGGCATGTCCAAGGAAGAGTGGAAGGCCGGTGCAGAAACCAACAAGATCCTCGGCCAGGGTGCGGGCTTCGGCACTGCCGCCGTACCCGTCGATGGCTTCTGCGTGCGCGTCGGTGCGATGCGCTGCCACAGCCAGGCCCTGACCTTCAAGCTCAAGAAGGATGTCCCCCTGGCCGACATCGAAGCGATGATCGCCGCGGACAACCCGTGGGCCAGCGTGGTGCCGAACACGCGCGAAGCCACCGTGAAGGACCTGACGCCGGTGGCCGTGACGGGCACCATGAACATTCCGGTCGGCCGCATCCGCAAGCTGGCGATGGGCCCTGAGTACGTCGGTGCCTTCACCATCGGCGACCAGCTGCTGTGGGGCGCCGCCGAACCCCTGCGCCGCATGCTGCGCATCCTGCTCGAAGCCTGATGCAGGCAGCTCAGGGCCTTTTGAAACACAAACTGTTGCCTTCCGGCAACGGAAGATGTGATCGTAAGTATGCGCGCACTGGGTAGAACACGCGCACTGCCTTGTCAGTACCCGGTGATGGTGCTAACGTCCTCTTACAAATTCTGGGCCTGAGCCGCCCCCTATCAGCATGACAAGACATCTGTTGCCTGCGGCCAGCCCATCGGCCGCTCGCCCGCTTCTGCCATCGAATGGCTGGCGGCTTTCCATCCTCGGCGCGGCGGCAGCCGTGGCCCTGGGCATCGCCAGCACCGACGCCAGCGCTTTTGCGCTGGGTCAGCTGAAGGTGCAATCGGCCTTGGGCGAACCGTTGCGCGCCGAGATCGACGTGACCGAAATCGCCGCCAACGAGGCGGACGGTCTGAAGATCAACATCGCCACGGCCGAAGCCTTCAAAAACGCGGGCGTTCCGTACAACTCGGCACTGAGCGACGTCAAGGCGACGCTGCAGCGTCGCGCCGGCGGCCAGTACGTGGTGCGTCTGAGCGGCAACCGCCCATTGAACGACCCGTTCGTCGACCTGCTGCTCGAAGCCAACGGCGCCTCCGGCCGGATCGTGCGCGACTACACCGTGCTGCTCGATCCGCCGGCCACGCGCCAGCCAACGACCAGCGCGCCGGCCACGCCCATCGCACCCCGGATCGCCACGCCGACCGAACGCACTGCCCCGGCAGCGCGTGCGCGCCGCGAGCGCGCCCCTGTGGCGGCGCCATCGGCAGCACCCGCGGCGCCTGCGCCGGCCGCAGCAGCGCCCGCGCCGGTCACTGCGGCCGCACCTGCTCGCAGCAGTGGCGGCGAACAGGTTACGGTGCAGCGCGGCGACACCGCCAGCAAGATCGCGGCCGCCCACAAGCCCGCCGACGTGTCCCTGGACCAGATGCTGGTCGCGTTGCTGCTCGCCAATCCGGATGCGTTCTCGGGCGGCAACATCAACCGCATGCGCGCCGGCGCCGTGCTCGATCTGCCGAGCAGCGCCGAGGCGGCCGCCGTCCTGCCGGACGAAGCCCGCCGCACGGTCACGGCACAAAGCCGCGACTTCGGCGCCTATCGCCAGCGGCTGGCCGACAACGCGCCGACCTCGAACGTCGCGGCCGCGAGCCGCAAGGCCTCGGGCAAGCTGCAGGCCAACGTCGAAGACCGCAACGCAGCGGCCAGCACGCCCGACAAGCTCACGATCTCGCAAGGCAGCGCGGCCTCCCGCGCCGCCGACGAGAAGGTCGCCCAGAGCCGCCAGGCGCAGGACAGCAGCAACCGCGTCGCGGAACTGTCGAAGAACATCAGCGAGCTGAACAAGCTCAAGGCTGCAACGGGCACCGGTTCGTCGGCACCTGCTGCTGCCGGTGCGGCTGCACCGGCACCGGCACCGGCAAAGCCGGGCATCCCGGTTCCGACACCGGCCACCAGCGCGACGGTTGCGCCTCCAGTCGCCGCAAGCCCTGCCCCCATTGCTGCGCCGGCGCCAGCCCCGGCCCCGGCTCCTGTCGTCGCGGCCGCACCCGCAGTTCCTGCAGCGGCAACGGCAGCACCGAGCCCCGCCGCGCCCACGCCCGAGGCAACGGCTGCCGCTCCTGCTGCTGCCCCGACGGCAGAGGCCGCCGCTGCCGCACCGGCCGCAGCCGCAACCGATGCAGCTGCTGCTCCCGCAACTCCGGCTGCGAGCGCCGCCGTGGCCGCCACGGCACCCAAGCCGGCCGTGAAGAAGCCGGCACCGCCGCCCCCGCCGGAGCCCACCTTCCTCGAAGAGCTCCTGGACAACCCGCTGATGCTGGCCGGCGCGGCACTGATCGCGCTGCTCATCGGCTTCCTGCTGTACCGCGTGCTGGGCCGCCGGCGCGAGGAAATGAGCGAGAGCGTGTTCCTCGAAAGCCGCATCCCGAAGGACTCGTTCTTCGGCGCCAGCGGCGGCGAATCGGTCGACACCAAGCATCGTGGCGACTCCACCGTCTCGTCGCTGTCGTACTCGCCGAGCCAGCTCGACGCGGGCGACGTCGATCCCGTGGCCGAAGCCGACGTCTACCTGGCCTATGGCCGCGACCTGCAGGCCGAGGAAATCCTGCGCGAAGCGCTGCGCCTGAACCCGGACCGCACCGCCATCCACCTCAAGCTGCTCGAGATCCACGCCAAGCGCCGCGACGTGCGTGCCTACGAAGGCCTCGCCACCGAAGTGCACAAGCTGACGGGCGGCCTCGGCTCCGACTGGAACCGTGTGGTCGACATGGGCAAGGATCTCGATCCGGGCAACCCGCTGTACGAATCGGGCGCTCCCCGCAGCGGCGGCGCCAGCGCGGCCGAGACGGCCGCCTTCGCGGGCGCCCTCGCCGCGGCCGCCAAGCCGGCAGCACCTGCTCCCGTTGCACCGCCGGTTGCCGTTGCTCCGCCCGCCTTCGTGCCCTCGGTGGCACCGCTGGACTTCGACCTCGACCTGACCACGCCGCCGGCACCCGCCCCCGCACCGGCCCAGCAACATGCACCGGTCAGCGCCAGCCTGCCGAAGTCGATCTACGCGTCCGCTCCGACGACCGCACGCCCCCCAGCCCCCCTGTCGAATGGCCACGCCGCCACGCCTGTCGATCTCGAAAACGATTTCGACACCGCCCCCGGCGCGCTGACGGTCGACACGCTCCCCGGTTCGCTGAGCGATGCGGACAACACCCGCCCCGCCATGCTGCGCAATGCGCTGCCGGCCGACTCGGGCTTCATCGAGTTCGACATGAGCGCGCTGGCAGGCCTGCCAGCCCGCCCCGTCGAAACCGCGAAGCCCGCCGCAACCGCCACGCACGATGACGATGAAGGCGACGACAGCCCGCACGCCGTCAAGCTGTCGCTGGCTCGCGAACTGCAAGCCATCGGCGACGTCGAAGGTGCCCGTTCGCTGGTCGAGGAAGTCGAAGCCGAAAGCGCCGGCGATCTCAAGTCGCAAGCCCGTCAGCTGCTCGCAGAACTGCGCTGAGCGGTTGTTGTTGTACCGTCCCTGAATTCGTGAGGCTGGCGCTCGGCATCCGGTACAACGGCCAGGCGTACGAGGGCTGGCAAAGCCAGCGCTCGGGCCGCACGGTGCAGGACAAGCTCGAAGCGGCCCTCACGAAGTTCGCCGCGCAGCCATCCGGCAAGATCGGCACGCTGTGCGCCGGCCGCACCGACGCCGGCGTCCACGCGCTGATGCAGGTGGTGCACTTCGACACCGACGTCGAGCGCGAACCCTTCTCCTGGACGCGCGGCACCAACCGCTTCCTGCCCGACGACATCGCGGTGCAGTGGGCGCACCCGGTGCCCGATGAATTCCATTGCCGCGCCAGCGCGCTGGCACGCCGCTACCTCTATGTGCTCTCGCAGTCGCCGGTGCGGCCCAGCCTGGATTCGGGCCGGGTCGGCTGGTCGATGCATGCGCTCGACGGCGATGCAATGCGCAAAGCCGCCGCCGTGCTCATCGGCACGCATGATTTCAGTTCGTTCCGTGCCTCGGCCTGCCAGGCCAAGTCGCCCGTGAAGAACCTGCGCCGCATCCAAGTCACGCGGGTTGGCGAAGGCGAACGCTGCCGCTGGCATTTCGAGTTCGAGGCCGACGCGTTCCTGCACCACATGATCCGCAACCTGATGGGCTGCCTCGTGCGCATCGGCCGCGGCGACGAGCGGCCCGAATGGATTGCCGAGGTGCTCGAGGCGCGCAGCCGCAAGGCGGCGGCGCCGACCTTCTCCGCGGACGGCCTGTACTTCCTGGGCCCGTTGTACGACGCCAAGTGGGGTCTGCCGGCCGAGGCGACGCTGCAGGCCGGCGGCGCTCCGTATGATGGACCTCCATGACGTCTCCCCGCACCCGCATCAAGATCTGCGGCCTCACACGCGAGGCCGACGTGGATGCCGCGGTCGAAGCGGGTGCCGATGCCATCGGCTTCGTGCTCTATGCGAAAAGCCCCCGCGCAGTGACGGCCGAACGCGCTGCCGAACTCGCTTCGCGCCTGCCCCCGTTCATCACACCGGTGCTGCTGTTCGTGAACGAGGATGCTCCTGAAGTCATAGCAGCACTCGCCCACGTGAAGGGCGCGATCGCCCAGTTCCACGGCGAGGAAACGCCCGAACGGTGCGAGGAAGCCACCGGCCCAGGCCGCTTCCGCTACATGCGCGCCGCCCGCATTCCACTGGGGGCTGCCGGCGCCGGCTTCGACCTCGTAAAATACGCTTCCGATTACTCCCACGCCCAGGCCATCCTGCTCGACGCGCATGTCGAAGGTTATGGCGGTGGCGGCAAGGCATTCGATTGGTCACTTCTTCCACCCGCCGTCGACGCTCACCTCGTCTTGAGTGGTGGGCTCACACCTGCAAACGTGAGCGATGGCATTCGCATCCTGCGGACGCGCTGCAAGACGCTGTCCGTTGATGTGAGCTCGGGCGTCGAAATCGACGGTCCCGGGAACAAGGGCCTCAAGGACGCCGGAAAGATCCGGCAATTCGTCGCAGCCGTCAGGGCGGCCGACGCGTCCTTCTCCAGCTAGCCGCCGCAGCCGATCGATGTCGGGCTGCGGCCCACCGATCGAGAACCATGCAAAGCAACTACCAGCAACCCGACGCGACCGGCCATTTCGGCAATTACGGCGGCACCTTCGCGAGCGAAACGCTCACCCACGCGATCAACGAACTGCGCGACGCGTACGCCAGGTTCAAGGACGATCCGGCCTTCCTTGCCGAATTCCACTACGAGCTGAAGCACTTCGTCGGCCGTCCCTCGCCGATCTACCACGCCGCGCGCACCAGCCGCGAAATGGGCGGCGCGCAGATCTACCTGAAGCGCGAGGACCTGAATCACACCGGCGCCCACAAGATCAACAACGTGATCGGCCAGGCGATGCTCGCGCGCCGCATGGGCAAGCCCCGCGTCATCGCCGAGACCGGCGCCGGCCAGCACGGCGTGGCCACCGCCACCATCTGCGCACGCTACGGCCTCGAATGCGTGGTCTACATGGGCAGCCAGGACGTGAAGCGCCAGAGCCCGAACGTCTACCGCATGAACCTGCTCGGCGCGACCGTGGTGCCCGTCGAATCGGGCAGCAAGACGCTGAAGGACGCGCTCAACGAGGCGATGCGCGACTGGGTCACGAACGTGGAAAACACTTTCTACATCATCGGCACCGTGGCCGGTCCGCACCCCTACCCGACCATGGTGCGAGACTTCCAGAGCGTGATCGGCACCGAGTGCATCGAGCAGATGCCCGCCATGCTCGCGGCCGACGGCATTACCGGCGAGGCCGAGGGCAAACAGCCCGACGTGGTGGTCGCCTGCGTGGGCGGCGGCAGCAATGCGATGGGCATCTTCCATCCGTACATTCCGTTCACGGGCACGCGCCTGATCGGCGTCGAGGCGGCAGGCGAAGGACTCGACAGCGGCAAGCACTCGGCCTCGATCCTGCGCGGCAGCCCGGGCGTGCTGCACGGCAACCGCACCTACCTGCTGCAGAACGACGACGGCCAGATCACCGAGACGCACAGCATCAGCGCGGGGCTCGACTACCCCGGCGTGGGCCCCGAGCACGCGTACCTGGCCGACATCGGCCGGGCCGAATACGTCGGCATCACCGACACCGAGGCGCTCGAAGCCTTCCATTATTTGTGCCGAACGGAGGGCATCATTCCCGCGCTCGAATCCAGCCATGCCGTGGCCCACGCGATGAAGCTCGCGAAGACCATGCGCCCCGATCAATCCATCCTGGTGAACCTCTCGGGCCGTGGCGACAAGGACATCGGCACCGTGGCCGACCTGTCGGGCGTCGACTTCTATGACCGCCCCTCGATGCGCGGCCTCAGCGTGAAGGGAGGCAAGTGATGAGCCGCATTGCAACCACCTTCGACGCACTGAAAAAAGACGGCCGCCGCGCCCTCATTCCCTACGTCACCGCCGGTTTCCCGTTCGCAGACATCACGCCCGAGCTGATGCACGGCATGGTCGAGGCCGGCGCCGACGTGATCGAGCTGGGCGTGCCCTTCTCCGACCCCATGGCCGACGGGCCCGTGATCCAGAAGGCCGGCGAGGCCGCGCTGGCGTTGGGCATCGGCATGAAGCAGGTGCTGGCCATCGTCGCCGCCTTCCGCCAGAAGGACGCGACCACGCCCGTGGTGCTGATGGGCTATGCCAACCCGGTCGAGCGCTACGACCTCGTGCACGGAAAGAAGGCCTTCATCCGCGATGCGGCCGCGGCCGGCGTCGACGGCCTGCTGGTGGTCGACTACCCGCCCGAGGAATGCGAAGCTTTCGCTGCGGACCTGAAGGCGGCCGGCATCGACCTGATCTTCCTGCTCGCGCCAACGAGCACCGACGAGCGCATGGCGCAGGTCGCGCGCATCGCGAGCGGCTACGTCTACTACGTGTCGCTTAAGGGCGTGACCGGCGCCGGCCACCTCGACACCGAGGCGGTCGGGCAGATGATTCCGCGCATCCGCCAGCACGTGAGCATTCCGGTCGGCGTGGGTTTCGGCATTCGCGACGCGCGCACCGCGCAGGCGGTCGGCTCGGCCGCCGATGCGGTCGTGATCGGTACGAAGATCATCCAGTTGATCGAAGACCAGCCCCGCGAAAAGGTCGTGCCCGTGGTGCGCGAATTCCTCGCCGGCATCCGCGAGGCGCTCGATGCGCTGCCGGCGGCTATCCCGAAGAATGCGGCTGGCCGATAATCGCTGCTGCCCCTCACCCCCAGCCCCTCTCCCGCATGCGGGAGAGGGGAGCTAATTCGGAGTCCTATGAGCTGGCTTGAAAAACTGCTACCCGCCAAGATCGCACAAACCGACCCATCGGAGCGCCGCCAGGTGCCCGAGGGCCTGTGGATCAAGTGCCCCGCCTGCGAGACCGTCCTCTACAAGACCGACCTCGAGCACAACCAGAACGTCTGCCCCAGCTGCAGCCACCACCACCGCATCGGCGCCCGCGCGCGGCTCGACGCGTTCCTCGACGCCGAGGGCCGCTACGAAGTCGGCCAGGAAGTGCTGCCGGTCGACGCCCTGAAATTCAAGGACAGTCGCAAGTACCCCGAGCGGCTCAAGGAAGCGCTGGAGAACACCGGCGAGACCGACGCGCTGGTCGTCATGGGCGGCTCGGTGCACAGCATCAGCGTGGTCGTGGCCTGCTTCGAGTTCGAGTTCATGGGCGGCTCCATGGGCAGCGTGGTCGGCGAGCGCTTCGTGCGCGGCGTCGAAACCGCCATCGAGCAGAAGGTGCCCTTCATCTGCTTCACCGCAACCGGCGGCGCGCGCATGCAGGAAGGCCTGCTCTCGCTCATGCAAATGGCCAAGACCAACGCCGCGCTCACGCGCCTCGCGAAGAAGGGCCTGCCCTACATCAGCGTGCTGACCGACCCGACCATGGGTGGCGTGTCGGCCGGCTTCGCCTTCGTGGGCGACGTGGTGATCGCCGAGCCCAAGGCGCTGATCGGCTTCGCCGGCCCGCGCGTGATCGAGTCGACCGTGCGCGTGACGCTGCCCGAAGGCTTCCAGCGCGCCGAGTTCCTGCAGACCAAGGGCGCCATCGACTTCATCAGCGACCGCCGCGAACTGCGCAAGACCATTGCCAGCTCGCTGGCCATGCTGCTGCGCCAGCCGGCCGACGCGGTCAGCTGAGGAACGAACAGCAAGCCAATGCAAAAGAGCCCGGGTGCATCGCACCCGGGCTCTTTTGCTTGTGAGGCTCAGAACGTCAGTTGATAGGCAAACACCAGCAGGTTGCCCAGCACGATCGCGATCACCTGCAGTACCACGATGGCCGCCAGCGGCGAGAGATCGACGCCGCCGATCAGCGGGATGAAGCGCCTGAAGGGCCGCACCAGCGGCTCGGCCAAACGGGAGATCAGGTCAAGCAGCATCGGCGACGCGCCCGGAATCCAGGACAGCACCGCATAAACCACCAGCAGTGCGGTCAGGCCCGAGACGGCCAGCTGCATCAGCCCGACCAGCGACACCAGGGGAAGGGTCGCGATCCGCCCCAGGTTGCCGGCAAGCAGCCACAGCAGCAGGAACTTCAGCAACACCAGCAGCCAGGCCGCTATCAGGCTGGCCAGGTCCCAGCGCTTCACCGACGGCACGATGCGCCGCAGCGGCAGCACGATCCAGTCGGTGATGGCGAACACGAAGCGCCCGAGCGGATTGCCGAACGGCACCCGGTGGTATTGCATGTAGAGGCGCAGCAGGCAGGCGCCGCCGAGCAGGCCGACGATCACGTCGAGGAGGAACGAGGGAATCTGATAGAGCATGGGGCGCAGCCGTGAGCGGAATGCGATGATAGCCACGCAAGGCTCTTCGATGACGACACTACCCCTTTTGCATTCACTGCCATTGTTTCCGCTCGGTACGGTCCTGTTTCCGGGCGGCCTTCTTCCGCTGCGCATCTTCGAGGTCCGCTATCTCGACATGATCGGCAAATGCCGAAAGGCCGACGCGCCCTTCGGCGTGGTGAGCCTCACCAGCGGCAGCGAAGTGCGCAAGGCCGGCGCCGATGCGGAGAGCTTCGCCGCCATCGGGACGTTGGCGATGATTCGCGAGTTCGAATCGCCGCAAAGCGGGCTGCTGCAGATCGAATGCGTGGGCACGCAACGCTTCCGGGTGCGCGACACTGAGTTGCAGAAGCACGGTCTGTGGGTCGCCGAAGTGGAGGCCGTGGCCGACGACGTCGCGCTGGAAATTCCCGACGACCTGAAACACACCGCCACGGCACTGCAACGCCTGATCGACACGCTCGAGGAGCGGCGCCGCGAACAGGGCGGATCGGTACGGTTGCCCATCGGCATGCCCTACCTGCTCGACGATTGCGGCTGGGTGGCGAACCGCTGGTGCGAACTGGTGCCGATGCAGCTCGAACTGAAGCAGCGCCTGATGGAGCTCGACAGCCCGCTGATGCGCCTCGAGCTGATCAGCGATCTGCTCGCACGCACGGGTATTGCTCAATAGATCGCTATATTTTTCGTAGCGCATTACGCAGGATCGGCGGGCATTGGACAGCGGCTTCGCCTGAATCCGATCGGCTAAAATGCCGGGCTCGCGCACGCTCCCGTTGCGCCTCACCCGCTCCCCATGTCCGATCACCTGACCCCTCCCATTCCCACGCCCGCTGCAGCGCCCGCCCCTGCGCCGGCCGTCGACGACAACCAGCTCATCGCCGAACGCCGCGAGAAGCTCAAGCTGCTGCGCACAGCGCAGACCGAGGGCAAGGGTGTTGCGTTCCCGAACGACTTCAAGCCGGGCCACCGCGCCGCGGCACTCGTCGAGGCACATGGCGCCACCGAGGCCGAGGCCCTCGAAGCGCAAGCCGTTTCCGTGAGCGTGGCCGGCCGCATGATGCTCAAGCGCGTGATGGGCAAGGCCAGCTTCGCGACCGTACAGGACGCCACGAGCCGCATCCAGCTCTACGTGACGCGCGACGCGGTCGGCGAAGACGTCTACGCCGATTTCAAGCGCTGGGACCTCGGCGACATCGTGGGCGCCGAAGGCACGCTGATGAAGACCAAGACCGGCGAGTTGTCGGTCAAGGTCACGAAGCTGCGCCTGCTTACCAAGAGCCTGCGCCCGCTGCCCGACAAGTTCCACGGCATGGCCGACCAGGAGCAGAAGTACCGCCAGCGCTACGTCGACCTGATCACCGACGAAACCGCCCGTGTGCGCTTCACCGCTCGCAGCAAGGCAGTGAGCGCGCTGCGCGAATTCATGGTGGCCAATGATTTCCTCGAAGTCGAGACGCCCATGCTCCACCCGATTCCGGGCGGCGCGAACGCCAAGCCTTTCAAGACGCACCACAACGCGCTCGACCAGGAAATGTTCCTGCGCATCGCGCCCGAGCTCTACCTCAAGCGCCTGATCGTCGGCGGCTTCGAGCGCGTGTTCGAGATCAACCGGAGCTACCGCAACGAGGGCATCTCGGTGCGGCACAACCCCGAGTTCACGATGATGGAGTTCTACGCGGCCTACTGGAACTACCGCGACCTGATGGACTTCACCGAGACGCTGATCCGCACCATCGCCGACAAGGCCGTGGGCACGCAGCAGCTCACGTACGGCGGCAAGGCCGTCGATCTGACGCAGCCCTTCGAACGCCTGACGATCCGCGAAGCGATCCTCAAGCACACCGACGCCGGCGACGGTGTGGACGACAGCGCCTGGCTGATCAATGCATTGCGCAAGATCGGCCTCAGCGAAGAGAAGGACAAGCTCTCGCAGCGCAGCCTCGCGAGCCTGCAGGTGATGTACTTCGAGGAAACCGTCGAAGAAAAGCTCTGGCAGCCGACCTTCATCATGGAGCACCCGACCGAGATCTCGCCGCTGGCGCGCGCCAACGACGAGCGCCCCGAAGTCACCGAGCGCTTCGAACTCTACATCACGGGCCGCGAATTCGGCAATGGCTTCAGCGAGCTCAACGACGCCGAAGATCAGGCCGCGCGCTTCAACGCCCAGGTGGCCGCCAAGGACAGCGGCGACGACGAAGCCATGTTCTACGACCACGACTTCGTTCGCGCCCTCGAATACGGCATGCCGCCCACCGGCGGCTGCGGCATCGGCATCGACCGGCTGATGATGCTGCTGACCGATTCGCCGAGCATCCGCGATGTGATTCTGTTCCCGGCGCTGCGCAGGGAATCTTGAACGTGCAGTTACCGTCGTCGCTGCCGACGATCGGCATCGACTTCGGCACCTCCAACTCCGCCGTGGCCTGCCGGGTCGACGGCGAGGCCCGCTTGTTGCCCATCGAAGGCGCGGCCACCACCCTGCCCACCGCGATCTTCTTCAATGCCGAAGACCGAACCACGCATTTCGGCCGCGACGCCATCGGCCAGTACCTCTCGGGCACCGAAGGCCGGCTGATGCGCTCGCTGAAGAGTCTGCTCGGCAGCGCCCTGATGCAGGAGAAGACCGCCATTTACGACGGCCTTGTGAGCTTCGAGGACATCATCGCCCGCTTCCTGCGAGAGCTGGCCGTGCGCGCCAGCCGTGAACTCGGCCAGCTGCCCGAGCGCGTGGTGATCGGCCGGCCCGTGCACTTCGTGGACGACGATCCGAAGCGCGACGAGCGTGCCGAGGAAAGCCTGCGCCACGCGGCACGCGCAGCGGGGTTCCGCGAGATCGCCTTCCAGCTCGAGCCGATCGCAGCCGCGTTCGACTACGAGCAGCGCATCGCCAAGGAGTCGATCGTGCTCATCGTCGACATCGGCGGCGGCACCTCCGACTTCACCGTGGTGCGCGTCGGCCCCGAGCGCGCGACCCGCGAGGACCGCAGCGACGACGTGCTGGCCACCAGCGGCGTGCACATCGGCGGCACCGATTTCGACCAACGCCTGAACCTCGAGCGCGTGATGCCGCAGTTCGGCTTCCGGCACCACGGCCCGCAGGGGCGCGAAGTGCCGAGCAAGGTGTTCTTCGAACTCTCCTCCTGGCACCTTATCAACTGGCTCTACGCCGCCAAGGCAGTGCGCCAGGCGAAAGACCTGCGCACGAGCTACAGCGACACGCGGCTGCACGACCGGCTGATGACCGTGCTCGAGGAACGGCACGGGCATCGCATCGCGAGTGCGGTGGAAGCGGCCAAGATCGATGCGTCGATCACCGACGCCGAAACCGCCATCGATCTCGGTTGTGCCGAGCGCGGGTTGGTGGCCTCGCTCACGCCGGCCGACATGGCTCAACAATTGGCAGGTTCGCTCGAGAACGTGATCGCCTGCGCGCACGCCTGCGTCAAGCGCGCGGGCCTGCGCAGCGGTGACCTCGACGCGATCTATCTCACCGGCGGCTCTTCCGCCCTTCGGCCGTTCCAGCACGCTCTGCGCAGGAGCTTCGCGGGCGTGAATCTGGTCGAGGGTGACCTGTTCGGCGGCGTGGCTACGGGACTCGCCTGCGCGGCGCGCACCGGGTACCGGGCATGAAATACCTGGCGGGCTATCCGGCGCCCCTGCTGGATCAGGTCCGCCAGCTGATGGCCGAGGACAAGCTGGCCGCAATGCTCGGCAAGCGCTATCCCGACGGGATGCACAGCGTGCAGACCGACCGCGCGCTCTACGACTACGTGAGCGACCTCAAGAGCGAGTTCATGCGCAAGGCCGAGCCGCTGTCGAAGGTCATGTTCGACAACAAGCTGCATGTGATCCGCAACGCGCTCGGGACGCACACAACAGTTTCGCGCGTGCAGGGCGGAAAGCTCAAGGCAAAGCGTGAAATCCGGGTGGCGAGCCTGTTCAAGGGCGTGCCGCTGGCTTGGTTGCGGATGATCGTTGTGCACGAACTCGCACATACCAAGGAAAAGAGTCACGACAAGGCCTTCTACGCGCTATGCGCGCACATGGAGCCCGACTACCATCAGCTCGAATTTGACCTGCGGCTCTACCTGACCCACCTGGACACCGGCGGCGAACCGCTCTGGTCGACGGCCTCGAAGGCGCCGTGACCGCCCGCCTTTCCCTTTTCCACGGATCGACCGCATCCATGTCCACCCCGCCGACCGAAGCCATCTTCTCGAACATCTTCAACACCAACACGTGGGGTTCGATGGAAAGCGTGTCGGGCGCGGGCTCCGAGCTCAGCAACACCGCGCAGATCATCCGCGAGTTGCCGGCCCTGTTGCGCGAGCTGCGCGTGCAGACCTTCCTCGACATGCCCTGCGGCGATTTCAACTGGATGCAGCATGTCGACCTTGAAGGCATCGACTACCTGGGCGCGGACATCGTCGATGAACTGGTGCAGCGCAACAACGAGCGCTTCGGCCGCAGCGGCCGGCGCTTCGGCAAGCTCGACCTGCTCTCGGGCGACCTGCCCAAGGTCGACCTGGTGTTGTGCCGCGACTGCCTCTTCCACTTCTCGCATGCGGACGTGTTCCGGGCGCTGCACGCACTAGCCGAAAGCCGCTCGCAGTGGCTGCTGACCACCACCTTCACCTACCGCACGCTGCCGCGCAACGGGGACATCGAAACGGGCGGCTGGACCCCCATCAACCTCGAGATGGCGCCCTATCACCTGCCGCCGCCGCGGCGACTGATCGTCGAAGGCAACGTGACCGAGGCGATCATCTATCCCTTGCTGGAAGGCTCCCCGCGGTTTCCGCAGACCGACCGCAGTCTGGGTTTGTGGCTGCTGGACGATGTGCGCGAGACGCTGGCACGCATCGGGCGCTGAAGACTTCCCGCGTCTTCCTCAGTCCACCGCGGCCCTTACCTGCTCGACGTCGGCGACGGCCAGCCAGTGGCAGTAGCCGCCCGAGGTGCGCCGGTCGATTTCGTCGAGCGCCATGCCGGCATATTTGCCAGCGCGGTACTGGTGCTTGGACCAGTACTGGTCGGTGTGCCACGCATGGATGTGCAGGACGTCGCTGCCCAGCGCGCGGTTCGCATAGGGCAGATGGTCAAGCAGTCCCAGCGAGCATTGCTGGGGGTAGGTGCGACGCAAGGCCAGTTCGCCCGCGTACATCGTGACGACGTTCTTGCACCAGCCCGGCCATGTACCCTGGAAGTGGCGAAACTCCTCGTCGAGCAGCTTGTTGCAGTAGTCGAGCTGGGACTCCACGAAATTGCAGACGAACTCGGACGGCCCGAGCACCGAAGCGCCGACGTTGTGCAGGCCGGAATGCGGAAAACCCCAGCGCTGGCTGCACTCGGACAGCTTGCGGCGAACCTCTTCTTCATAGGCGTACGCGCCGAAGCCGAAGCACAGGCCGGTCGGCGTGAAGTTCGTGAGCGCCGGCGTGACGAAGGTATCGCAATCGGTCTTCAGCAGGGTGTCGTACTTCCTGCACTCCTCGATCACGGCCGGCTCGCACAGGTTCGCCACGGAATTGATGTAGCCATAGCCGTTCCAGTCGGCATTGCGCTGCGCGTAGGGCTCGCTCGGAATCACGACGATCTGCTCGTCCTGAGGCAGTGCGCCGACGGCGTCCGGATGGCAGACGGCGATGATCCTTGCACGCGAGAACAGGTTCGAGAAGATCATGCTTTTGTAGAGCCATGAAAACTCGTCGATGATTTCCCGTTTGTTGTCGATGTAGACCAGCACGCCCATCGTCATGTCGTTTCCTTTCGCCAACTGCTATCGGATCCGTTGCGAGCGGGCATCCATCGCGGCCATGTACACGGAGCGGTAAGGCTCGCCGAGATTGATGAAATGCACCAGCAAGGAGTCCTCGCTGGCCAGATGCGGCGGCGTGTTGATGCTGAGGTTGTCAAGGATGTTCTGCTCGCCGACAAGGCCCTCTTCCATCAGCACCTCGTTCGTGTAGTACTGGTCGCCCTGGCTGCTGTAGACCGCCGACTTGTCAGCCACGCCGCCGATGCGCTCCCAGATGCGGTCGAGCAGGCGCGAGTTGCCGGGCGTGTTCCGAAAACCCATGACGCCAGAGTTGAACTGCCAGGCGCCGACGTCCTTGGCAAGCAGCAGGTCGCGGCCTTCGAGCAGTGGCTCGATGCGTTTCGCCTGGTTGTAGAAGACGACATCCGCATCCACCCAGATGACCCACTCATGACGGGTCAGGTGCTGGTTGATGAGCCAGCTCCGGATCCAGGAGCCGTTGATGTTCGGACCGATGGATGCGGGAATGTCGCGGTACACGTGGTACGCATGGCCATGCCTGTCGCAATAGCGGCGCACGTTGTGCTCGGACACCCGCGCGTAGCTCCGGATATGCGGCGTATAGAGCGTCAGAAAGGCGACGGGCGCCTCCGGGTTGTAGCTGTCCACCGCCGCCGGCGATACCTCCGGGTACGCCGGCTCCTGCAGGACCGGACGCCCCTGGGTCAACGCCTCGTCGACCTGCTCTGCCAGCAAGCGCTGCAGGTTCAGATCGTGCAGCATGTCCTCGCGCAGTTCGCCCTCCACCTCGACCGGCAGCGGTCCCAGGTTGACCACGAAGATCGACGCCTGGTACCACTGCGCAATGCGCCAGGACACGTTGACGTAGAACCCCTGCTCCATGGCATTGCATCCCAGCAGGCCCGCAGGCCGCAGGCGCGCGGCCTCGTCGATGCGTTTCGCCGCCAGCGCGATCACGTGCCCTGAATCGACGATCAACTGGTGCAGCATCGACCGGTTGGCAGCCGTGTTGCGCACGACCATCATGTTGGTCATGGCCAGGCCCGTCTGGCTGCCCACGGGAGGACTCTCGACCGCGAGCAGGTCACGTCCCTGCATCAGGACGTCGATCGCCACGGGGTGGAAGACCACCGAATCGCCATCGATGAAGAACAGCCAGTCTCCTTCGGTCAGCGTGCGCAGATGGCGCAGGATCTCGCTGTACTTGGCGCTGGCGCGAAGCGCCGGGTGAAGGATGCGGTCGCTCTCGATCCATTTGTGGGGATAGCCGTAGAGCCTGCAGTAGTGCGCGTGGTTGCGCAGCACCGCTTCGTCCTGGCGCTGAAGGATACTGAGGCACAAGGGCATGGCTTACTCCGCAAGGCCGGGCTGGGCCAACGCACGCTTGGCGTCACGGTAGGCCGTGGAAGCCACCAGTGCGTCCCAGGCAATCGAGGGGCCACTTGGCAACAGGCCCCTGCGGCGCGCTTCGCTGCGCATGTCAGGCTTCCAGCGCTCAGTACGCGCCGCGAGAGCGAAGTCTTCGAGCATTTCATCCAGCGGCGCGCCGTCGCCAACGCTCTTGTTGCACAGCATCGCCAGATCGCACCCGGCTTCGAGCGCAGCCAGCGCCGCATCGGCGTAGCTGAGCAACCGGCCATCGATATAGCGGCCCGCCTCCATGCTCAGGTCGTCGCTGAACACGGTGCCGCCGAAGGCAAGGCGCTGGCGCAGGATCGCCTTGAGCCACTTCGACGAAAACCCCGCCGGCCGCTTGTCGACCTTCGGATAGATCACGTGCGCAGGCATCACCGCAGCGAGCGTGCCCGACAGCCAGTCGTATGGCTTGGCATCGTCGTCCAGGATGGCCTTGAGGCCGCGCTCATCCACCGGAATCTCGACGTGCGAATCCGCATGCACGAACCCGTGTCCCGGGAAGTGCTTGCCGCAGTTGCGCATGCCCATCTGCAGCATGCCGTGCATCACGCTCTTGGCCAGCAGCGCGACCACGCGCGGGTCGCGGTGGAAGCTGCGGTCGCCGATGACGCTGCTGCCGCCGTAGTCCAGGTCGAGCACCGGTGCGAAGCTGAAGTCGACGCCGCAGGCGCGCAGCTCGCCCGCCAGCACCTGTCCGGCAGCGGTCGCGGCCTGGGTGGCGCGCATGGCGTCGCGCATCCACAGCTCGCCCAGCGCGCGCATCGACGGCAGGCGCGTGAAGCCGTCGGTGCGAAAGCGCTGCACGCGGCCACCTTCGTGGTCGACGCAGATCAGCAGGTCGGGCCGGATTGCCTTGATCTCGGCATTGAGCGCGGTCATCTGGGCGCGATCCCGCCAGTTGCGGGCGAAATGGATCACGCCGCCGACAAGCGGATTGGCGAGGCGCCGGCGGTCGGCGTCGTTGAGTTCAGTGGCCGCCACATCGATGATCAGCGGCGCGTGGGGGCGATCGGCAAGCCCGGCGGTCATGTTTTCTCCACCACCACGAAGCTCGCGGCGTATTCGGTTTCGTCGGTCACGGTCACGTGGGCCGTGAGGCCCTGCGCCTCGAACCAATCCTTCAGGTCGCCATGCAGCACGATGACGGGCTTGCCGCTGCGCAGGTTCGCGATTTCGCACAGCCGCCAGCTCATGGGCGAACGCATGCCCAGGCCGATAGCCTTGCTGAAGGCCTCCTTGGCGGAGAACCGGGTCGCAAGGTAGCTCAGGCCGCGCTTGGGCCAGCGAGCGCGGCGGGCTTCCCAGACCTTGAACTCGGCATCGCTCAGCACCTTGCGGGCAAAGCGTTCACCCTGCCGCTCGAAGGTCGCTGCAATGCGACGCAAGTCGCAGATGTCGGTGCCAATGCCGTAGATCATGCGGCGCTGGCGTTCATTGCTGCGCCTCGTCGATGCAGCGCAGGTAGTCGCGCGTGGCGGCCGTGTAGCCAAGCTCGAGCGCGTCGGCCACGAAGGCATGGCCGATCGAGACCTCCTGCACGCCGGGCACCGCGCGCAGGAAGGCGGTGAGGTTGTCGCGGCTCAGGTCGTGCCCGGCATTGACGCCCAAACCCGCGGCCAGCGCCGCGCGCGCCGAATCGGCATAGCGCGCCAGCACCGCCTGCTCGTCGGGCGTGCCGCGTGATGCCGCGTAGCCTTCGGTGTAGAGCTCGACGCGGTCGGCGCCCACGGCCTTGACCGCGGCCATCATCTCGGGGATCGGGTCCATGAACAGGCTGACGCGTACGCCCAGCGCCTTGGCTTCGGCGATCAGCGGGCGAAGGCGGTCGGCGTCGTCGGGGAAGGTCCAGCCGTGGTCGCTGGTCGACTGGGTTTCGCTGTCGGGCACGAAGGTGGCCTGGTGCGGCTTCAGCGTGCGCACGAAATCCATCAGGTTCTGGAACGGGTTGCCTTCGATGTTGAACTCGACGGCCGGCCAGTCCTTGGCGAGCAGCGCCGACAGGTCGCTGACGTCGTGCGCGCGGATGTGGCGTGCATCGGGCCGCGGATGCACCGTGATGCCGTGCGCACCGGCGGCCAGGCAGGCCTGGGCAGCCTTCACCACGCTCGGAATGCCCAGGTGGCGCGTGTTGCGGACCAGGGCGACCTTGTTGAGGTTGACCGACAGCGAGGTGGGAGTGGCGATGCCGGCGTGGCCTGAAGTGCTCATAGTGCTTGCAGATCTCTCATCATTTGCCGCGTGCGCAGCGTGGACACGCCGCAATGGTAGTTGAGCAAGGCGCGCAACTGGTTGCGCAGGGCACTGTTGCTACCGGCGTTCATGGTGGCAATTTCACGCAACGTGGCGGTAAAAGGAGCCCGGTCGTCGAGAACGGCCTGCAGAGCCTGCCACTCGGTACCGGTCAGTGCTGCCTCGTCGGCGGCGGCCTGGCGCAATCCGGCTTCGGGCACGAGGCTGTAGCGCTCCCGGGCGGCGAGCGGTTCCAGCGTGAGGGTCTGCGCATCGAGCGAGGGCAGCAGGCCGACCCCGCGCAGCAGCAGCAGTTCGAAAGCGCGCAGCGCCGCCGCCTGGGTGGCCGCCTGGGCCTCGGCGTGATCGCCCGCCAGCACCTGAACAACCCCGGCGTAGGCGTCGAACAGCGCTTCGTGGGCGTCATCGCGCGCCAGCAGTCGCAGCAGCAGTTCGTTGACGTAGTAGCCCGACAGCAGCGCCTCGCCGGTCGGCATGACGTGGCCGCCCATCCATTCGGCGCCCTTGAGCGTGCGGATCTCGGCGTCGCCACCGTAGTTGAGCTGCAGCGGCTGCAGCGGCAGCAGCACGGGACGGAAGTTGGAGCTCGGCCGCTTCGCCCCCTTGGCCACGAGCGCGATGCGCCCGTGGTGGCGGGTGAATACCTCGAGGATCAGGCTCGACTCGCTCCAGTCGTAGCGATGGAGGACGTAAGCCGGCTCGTGCGAAACGCGGTGGGTGGCCATGTCAGTGCGCTATGGAGCATCGAGGCTTGAAGGCGGCAAACGCCGTGGAACCGGCTTCGCCGGGCCACTGGCGTTGCCCCCTGCAAGGGGGTTGGCGGCTACGCGAAGCGAGCAAGCCTGGGGGTTTGCCTACTCATAGCCGAAGGAACGCACGCGGGCTTCGTCATCGGCCCAGCCCGAGCGCACCTTCACCCACAGTTCGAGGAACACCTTGGCGTCGGCCAGCTTTTCGAGCTCGACGCGCGTTTCCATGCCGATGCGCTTGATGCGCTCGCCCTTGTCGCCGATCACCATGGCCTTGTGGCCGTCGCGCTCGACCACGATGGTGGCGGCAATGCGCAGCAGGCGCTTCTGGCCCTTCTTCTGGGGCGGCTCTTCCTCGAACTTGTCGATGATGACGGTCGAGGTGTAGGGCAACTCGTCGCCGGTGAGGCGGAACAGCTTCTCGCGCACCAGCTCGCCGGCGAGGAATTTCTCGCTGCGGTCGGTCAGCTCGTCCTCGTCGTAGAACCAGGGCTGTTCGGGCAGGTACTTCTCGCAGATGCCGAACAGGCGCTCGACATCCTTGGCGTTCTTCGCCGACATCGGTACGAACTCGGCGAAGCTGTGCTTCTCCTGCATGGTCTTCAGCCAGGGCGCGATGTCACCGCGGCGATGCACGTTGTCGAGCTTGTTGGCCAGCAGCACGGTCGGGATGCCCTTGCCGAGCAGCTTGAGCACGCGCTCGTCGGCCGGCGTGAAGCTGCCGGCCTCGACCACGAACAGGATCAGGTCCACGTCGCCGACCGCGCCCTGCACGGTCTTGTTGAGCGACTTGTTCAGCGCGTTGGCGTGCAGGGTCTGGAAACCCGGCGTGTCGACGAACACGAACTGCGTGGCGCCCAGCGTGCGCATGCCGGTGATCCGGTGGCGCGTGGTCTGCGCCTTGCGCGAGGTGATGCTGATCTTCTGGCCCACCAGCGCGTTGAGCAGCGTCGACTTGCCCACATTGGGCTTGCCGACAATGGCGATGAGCCCACAGTGCTGGGGACCGCCGGTACCCGCGCCGCCTTCTGCGTCTTCGGGCCCGGCTAYGGGATTGATAGCATCGTTCATAGTGATTTCACGCGGCACCGCGTGCCTTGAGCCGGATCAACATGGCAGCCGCGGCCGCCTGCTCACCGGCGCGGCGCGAGCCGCCGATGCCGCGTTCGCGAAGCCCCAACTCGGGCACCTCGCACTCGACATCGAAAGTCTGCTTGTGCGCCGCGCCCAGTGTGGCAGCCACGCGATACACCGGCAGCTTCATTTTGTGACCCTGCAGCCATTCCTGCAATTCGGTCTTCGGATCCTTGGCCGCGGCTTCCATGCGCGGGTTGATTTCGACCGACTCGTAGAGCCGGTGCACCAGCGCCTCGGCGGCGGCAAAGCCGGCGTCCAGATAGACCGCGCCGATCAGCGCCTCGAGCGCATCGGCCAGGATCGACGGCCGGTTGGGCCCGCCCGAGCGCGCCTCGCCCTCGCCGAGCCGCAGCAGCGGCGACAGCGCCAGTCCTACCGCCAGGCGATGCAGCGTGTCCTGCTTGACGAGGTTGGCACGCACGCGCGACAGGTCGCCTTCGGGCAAAGCCGACAGGCGCATGTAGAGCAGATGCGAGACCGCCAGGTTCAGCACCGAGTCGCCGAGAAACTCGAGGCGCTCGTTGTGGTCGGCCGAGAAACTGCGGTGCGTGAGCGCGAGCTGGAGCAGCCGCGGGTCGGAGAAGGTGTGCTGGAGGCGCGCCTGCAGCGCGGCGAGGCTGCCGTCCACCTTTTTTGGCGCCGTGTTCAGCGGGTTTCGCCCTTGTACTTGAGCGTCAGGAAGGCGGGGCCGAACAGGGGGATCTCGCGCTCGTACGAATACGACACGACCACCTTGTCGCCGACCTTCTTGATCTCGAGGTCCCTGCCGCTGACCGACTTGAAGTCGTCGATGGCCTGGGCGCGATCGAAAATCGCGCGCACTTCGGGCACGGTTGCCCCCTCCTTGGCCTTGTTGGCGGCCTTGTCGATGGCCTGCCATTCGATCAGCGTCGGGATGACCTGCGCGACGACCACGCCCAGGCACCCGAGCACCACCGCGACGAACACCAAGCCGATGAACGAAATGCCGCGTTGCTGCGCAGCCCTGCTGCGAACGAACCGATGTGTTCTCATGCCCTCATACCCCTCGAACTATGCTGATGAATGCTTATTGAAACGGACCGATGCGACCCAGATCGCCGAAGTTCATCCAGACGAAGAACGCCCTGCCCACGATGTTCTTGTCTGGAACGAAGCCCCAGAAACGCGAGTCCGCCGAATTATCGCGGTTGTCGCCCATCATGAAATAGTTGCCGGCCGGCACCTTGCAGACCACGCCTTCGACCGAGTAACGGCAGTTTTCGCGAAACGGAAAGTCGCTGGCGCCCGGAACGAAGGACGGCGCGGCCTCGTCGTTGAGCAGCTTGTGCTGCTTGCCGCCCAGGTCCTCCCCGTATTGCTTGAGCAGGCGCATCGACTCGCTGTCGAGGTAGTCGGCATCCGCCACCTTGGACACCGGCTGGCCGTTGATCGTCAGCTTCTTGTTCAGGTAGGCCACTTCGTCGCCGGGAATACCGACCACGCGCTTGATGTAGTCCATGCTCGGCTTGGGCGGGTAGCGGAACACCACCACGTCGCCGCGCGCCAGCGGCGTTCCGTCGGTGATCTTGGTGTTGATCACGGGCAGGCGCAGGCCGTAGGTGAACTTGTTGACCAGGATCAGGTCACCGGTCAGCAGCGTGGGCATCATCGAGCCCGAGGGAATCTTGAAGGGCTCGTAGAGAAACGAGCGCAGCAGGAACACCACCAGGATCACGGGGAACAGGCCCGCGGTCCAGTCGAGCCACCAGGGCTGCATCAACAGCCGCTCGCTCGCCTTCGCGTCGGCCGTATCGACCTGCCTGATGCCCTGCTCGGCCAGGCGCGCATTGCGCTCGGTCAGCGAGTCTTCGAGCCTGGCGGCGGCCCGTTCGCGCCGGGGCAGGAAATAGAAGCGCTCGGCCAGCCAGTACAGCCCGGTGACCACTGTGGCCAGGAACAGCAGCAAGGCAAAGTTGCCTTCGATCGCGTTGAAATACCAGGCGCCGACATAGGCGGCGAAGGCCGCGAGGACCAGGGTGGTGATGAATGCCATTTTTTTGATCAGTCTTCGACTTGCAGAATCGCGAGGAAGGCCTCTTGCGGGACCTCGACGGAGCCGATCTGCTTCATTCTTTTCTTGCCCGCCTTCTGCTTCTCGAGGAGCTTCTTCTTGCGGGTGATGTCGCCGCCATAGCATTTGGCCAGCACGTTCTTGCGAAGCGCCTTGATTGTCTCACGCGCAATGATGGTGACCCCAATGGCCGCCTGGATTGCCACGTCGTACATCTGGCGCGAAATGATCTCGCGCATCTTCGACACCACCGCCCGGCCGCGGTACTGCGACTGGCTGCGGTGCACGATGATCGACAGCGCGTCGACCTTGTCGCCGTTGAGCAGGATGTCGACCTTGACCACGTCCGAAGCGCGGTACTCCTTGAACTCGTAGTCCATCGAGGCGTAGCCGCGGCTCACCGATTTCAGCTTGTCGAAGAAGTCGAGCACGATCTCGCCGAGCGGCATCTCGTAGGTCAGCATGACCTGGCGGCCGTGGTAGGCCATGTTCATCTGCACGCCGCGCTTCTGGTTGGCCAGCGTCATGACGGAGCCGACGTATTCCTGCGGCATATAGAGATGCACGGTGACGATGGGCTCGCGGATCTCCGCCATCCTGCCGACGTCGGGCATCTTGGACGGGTTCTCGACCATGAGCACTTCGCCGTCGTTCTTGACCACCTGATAGACCACGCTCGGCGCGGTCGTGATCAGGTCCTGGTCGAACTCGCGCTCCAGGCGCTCCTGCACGATCTCCATGTGCAGCAGGCCGAGGAAGCCGCAGCGAAAGCCGAAGCCGAGCGCCTGGCTCACCTCGGGCTCGTAGCGCAGCGACGAATCGTTGAGCTTGAGCTTTTCGAGCGCGTCGCGCAGCGAGTCGTACTCGCTCGCCTCGGTCGGGTAGAGGCCCGCAAACACCTGCGGCTGGATCTCCTTGAAGCCGGGCAGCGCCTCGGTGGCCGTGGCCGCCGCGCCGCCGCTGCCGGGCTTGATCAGCGTGACCGTGTCGCCGACCTTGGCCGCCTGCAGTTCCTTGATGCCCGCGATGATGTAGCCCACCTCGCCCGCCTCGAGCGACGCACGCGCTTCGTTGGCGGGCGTGAAGACGCCGACGCTGTCGGCGTTGTACATCGCACCCGACGCCATCATCTTGATGCGATCGCCCTTCGCGAGCCGGCCGTCGACCACGCGCACCAGCATGACGACGCCGACGTACGCATCGAACCAGCTGTCGACGATCATCGCGCGCAGCGGACCGTCGGGATTGCCGCGCGGCGCGGGCATTTTGGCGACGATGGCTTCGAGAATGTCGTCGATGCCCACGCCGGTCTTGGCCGAGCACGGGATCGCATCGGTCGCGTCGATGCCGATCACGTCTTCGATCTCGGTGCGTGCGTTGTCGAGATCCGCGTTGGGCAAATCGATCTTGTTGAGCACGGGCACCACTTCGACGCCGAGGTCGAGCGCGGTGTAGCAGTTGGCCACTGTCTGCGCTTCGACGCCTTGCGATGCATCGACGACGAGCAATGCGCCTTCGCATGCCGACAGCGAGCGGCTCACTTCATACGAGAAGTCGACGTGGCCTGGCGTGTCGATCAGATTGAGGTTGTAGACCTGCCCATCGCGTGCCTTGTAGTGCAGCGCAGCGGTCTGTGCCTTGATGGTTATCCCACGCTCTTTTTCGATGTCCATCGAGTCGAGCACCTGCGCTTCCATCTCGCGTTCTGCGAGGCCGCCGCAACGCTGGATCAAACGGTCTGCGAGCGTCGACTTGCCGTGGTCGATGTGCGCAATGATCGAAAAGTTTCTGATGTGATTCATCAACGGGAACGCTTAAGTACTTGAATTGGCTCGTGCGCAGAGTGCGACAGGCAAGAAAAAAGGGCGCGTCTTCTGGAGACGCGCCCTGAACCAACAAGCAATGGCAACTGCAGTAGTTGGAACTTCATTGTAGGCAAAAAGGGAAGCACGTACATCCGGGAACAGGGTCCAAAGGGGTCGTTGCAGGTCCACAACATCAAAGATACGAACAGGTTATCCACAGGATCGGTGGAGCAGTTGCTGAACAACTTGTGGGCGATCTGTGGAGCACCGGTGGACTGCCGTCTGACATCTCGCATCGTGAAGGTCAGGGCACTCCTTATGCGCTGACCGCCCGCCGAGGGTGCCCTATTCTACCGAAATCCGTCCTTAGCCTTCCGATAAGTTAGTAATCGCAAACAAATATTGGCATTTCCAGGCCGTCAGATTTTTTTCGAGGCTGGCCCCAGAACGTCGCAAACACCTCAAAAAATGGCCCCAAACCCGACTGCCGGGTGGGGCCACTTGACGCCAACGCCGGATCAGCGTGCGGGACGAATCAGAGCGTACTGCGCCCAGTCGCCGCGACGGAACAGCACACTGAGCGGCTTGCTCTTGTCGGCCTTGCCGACGGCCGACTCGAATTCGCGCACACTCGAAACCTCGACATTCGCCACCGCCAGGATGACGTCGCCTTCGCGCAGGCCCGCACGAGCCGCGGCGTCGTTGGCGGCATCGACCTTCACGCCGCCCTTCAGCTTGAGTTCTTTCTTCTGCGCATCGGTGAGATCGCTCACGGCCAGGCCGAGCGACTTGAGGGCAGCGGATGCCGACGGCTTCGGCGCCGGCTCGTCGCGGTCGCTCGCGCGCTTGCCGGGCTTGTCGGGCTCGATCTCGGCAATGGTCACGTTGAGCTCGCGCGAAGCACCGCGGCGAAACACCGTGAGCGTGCTCTTGGTGCCCGGCTTGGTGTTGCCCACCAGGCGCGGCAGGTCGCTCGGCTTCTCGATGGCCTTGCCGTCGAACTTGGTGATGACGTCGCCCGGCTCCACGCCGGCCTTCTCGCCCGGCGAACCGGCTTCGACGCCGCGCACCAGTGCACCCTGCGCCTTGCCCAGGCCGATGGCTTCGGCCACGTCCTTGGTCACCTGGTCGATCTGCACGCCGATGCGGCCGCGCGAAACGCGCCCCGACGTGCGCAGCTGCTCGCTCACGCGGATCGCCTCGTCGATCGGGATCGAGAACGAGATGCCCATGAAACCGCCCGAGCGCGAGTAGATCTGGCTGTTGATGCCGACCACTTCGCCGCGCATGTTGATCAGCGGGCCACCCGAGTTGCCGGGGTTGATGGCCACGTCGGTCTGGATGAACGGCAGGTATTCGCCGGTGTCGCGCTGCTTGGCGCTCACGATGCCGGCGGTGACGGTGTTCTCGAGGCCGAAGGGCGAGCCGATGGCCATCACCCATTCGCCGACACGCAGCTTGGAGATGTCGCCGATCTTCACCGCGGGCAAGCCCGCGGCCTCGATCTTGACGACCGCGACGTCGGTGCGCTTGTCGGCGCCGATGATCTTGGCCTTGAACTCGCGCTTGTCGGTCAGCGTGACCAGCACTTCGGAGGCGTCCTCGACCACGTGCGCATTGGTCATCACGTAGCCGTCGGCCGTGAGGATGAAACCGGAGCCGACGCCGCGCGGACGCTCCTCTTCCTGCGGCTGCTGCGGCCGGTTCGGCCGCGGGGTCGAGCGCGGTGTGCCGGGCAGCGGCTGGCCGAAGAAGCGGCGGAAGAACTCCTGCATTTCCTCGTCCATCTCGCCGTTGCTGCCGCGCTGTGCGACCTTCTCGACGGTGCGGATGTTGACCACGGAGGGGCCCACCTGATCGACCAGGTCGGTGAAATCGGGCAGTGTGCGCGTCTGCGCATGGGCCGGCTCGACCGGCAGGAATGTGGCGCCAGCTGTCACTGCGAGCGCAAGAGCCAGCAGGCCGGAACGAAACTTGTGTCCCTCGACTTTGAAGATCATCGGTTTTCTTTCAAAAGAACAGAGCGGCTGAAAACAAGTGCTGTGAGTCTGCATCGTCCGCTTGGTTCAGCGCAATTGGCGCTTGTGCGGCCCGTCAGCGCGTACGCGCGAGGCTTTGGGCGAATGCATTGAGCGTCTGCTGCGGCACCTCGCCGACCGCGGTCAGCCACCAGTCGCCGGCCGGTTCGGGCAGACGCCGGCGGATGGCATTGGTCGCGCCGATGGTCAGCACGCCGTCGCGGGGCGCGCGCGCCGCGTCGTAGCGCTCGATGAAGAGCGACACCGAGGCCAGGCCATCGGAGAAGGTCCACTGGACCGTGGCCGCGTCCTGCTTCGGCTTGCCGCCGCTGCCTTCGCTGCCTGCTGTCGGACGGCGGAAGAAGCTTCGGGGCTTGAATCCGGCCACGGGTGTTCGCAGCATCCAGCCTTCGTCCTGCGCGTTGCTGCGCTCGAGCTCCAGCTTCTCGACGCGGTAGCCCGAGGTGTTGGACATCATCTGCGAGAGCGCCTGCGCCTTCACCGGCGCGTCGAGCTGCAGTTCGGAGAAGGCCGATTGCTCCACCACGCGGGATTCGCTGTCGACGGTCTGCAGCTTCACCACCAGTCCCGAGCGGCGCTCGCTCCAGATGCGATAGCCGAAGCGCAGCCCGTCGTGCGGCACCAACTGCACCACGTCGGCGTCGAAACCGGCCACGCGGTCCTTGCCGATCGCGCGCACGTCGTAGAAATCGCCGATCGATGAATCGGGCTGGTCCGGCAGGTTCGGGAAGAGATCGAGGTTCTCGCGCTTCTCGACCTTCACAACTTTTGCTTCCGGCAGGAAGGTCATGACATTGCGGTTGCGCCGGAAGGTCGAGCGCTGCGGCCCCGACAAGGCTTCGATGCGTTCGATCTGGTGCTCGCCGTCGCGCACATGCCAGATGCGCGCGCTCGACAGATCGCCGCCCGGCGCCGACACCACGAAGGTGCCCACATAGTTGCGCTGCCGAGCCCCCGCGTGCATGCGCTGCAGCCACTCGGTCACGCCCATGGCCGGTGGCTCGTCCGTCTGTGCGGTGGCCGCACTCTTCGCATTTGCAGCGCCCGAGCGGGTCTGCGCGGTGGCAGCCTGCGCAAGGCAGAAAGCGGCAAACACAAGCACGCAGGCGCGTGCGGAGATCGGCATCTGAACGGTCATTGCGGGCGGCGGGTAGGAGTTGCGCGCGCTCAGCGCGTCGGTCCCTCGAAAGTGGCATTGCGCAGGAAACCCGAAGGCATTTGCGATGCGCCGCCGGCCTGCTGGTGCGCCTCGAGCAGTTGGTCGAGCCGCGGATCGCGCAACATGACTTGAGGATTGCCATTGCCCACGAGCACGCGCGTCGGGGTCAGCACGCTGCCGGCGGGCTGCGGGCTGTTGATCGCTGCTGCCGCCAGCACCGAATTCACCGCCGGCTGCTGTTGCTGCGGGACCGACGCCAGCTGCGCGCCTCCCTGAGGAACCGCGGTGCCATTGCCGACCAGGGTCCAACTGATGGCGGCCACGGCCATCAGCGACGCAGCGCCGGCCACCAGCTTCCATCGGAACACCGGCTCGTTGGCCGCTTCCGCCCTGCGCTGCACAGGCTGTGCCACCGATGCGGCGACCGGCGTCGACGCAGGGGCGACCATCACGGGCTCCGCCGCCAATCGCTGTTGGAAGCGCGCCAAGAATGTGGAGGTGTCGCTGCACGGCGAATGCGAACCCGAACGCAGCACGTCGCCCGCGACGTGGAAGGCCTGCCATGCCGCCCGCGCCTCGCCATCGGCGCAGATTGCTTGGATCGCCTGCGCGAACGCCTCGCCCTGCAAATGACCATCCGCAAGTGCGGACACCTGTTCCCGAACCGTCATCGTCTGATTCATTTCATTCACCTGCTTACTTACCAACGCTTGCCGGACTGGTTGTCCAGCAGTGGCTTGACCCTGGCCGAAATGGCCTCGCGCGCCCGGAAAATACGCGAACGCACCGTACCGATGGGGCAATCCATGACCTCGGCAATCTCTTCGTAACTCATGCCCTCGATTTCACGCAGCGTGACCGCCTGGCGCAGCTCGACAGGGAGTGCTTCCATGGCTGCCTCGACGGCACTGGCGATTTCGTTCGCCGCCATGACCGATTCGGGGGTTTCGTCGGTGGTTGGTTCGTTTCCGGGACGGTAAGTTTCATCGTCGTCCTCAGAAGAAGGCCTCAGGGCAGCCTCGGAAATGGTTGGATCGCGCTTCATGTCCACCAGTGCCTTCTTGGCGGTGTTGACGGCGATCCGGTAGAGCCAGGTGTAGAACTGCGCCTCGCCGCGGAACTGATGCAACGCGCGGTAGGCACGAATGAAAGTTTCCTGCGCGATGTCCTCGATCAGGTCGACGTCGCGCACCATCCGCCCGATCAGCCGCTCGATGCGGCGCTGGTATTTGATGACCAGCAGTTCGAATGCCTTCTGGTCACCCGCGACGGTACGCTGGACCAGTTGGAAATCGACCTCGCCCGGACGCGGCGCCGCGGCGGGCACATCGGTCAGGCCGGATTCCGGCGGCACGGGAGGCACGGAAGTGGTCATCGACGGGAGTTCAGGGCGCGTCTGCCGGCGCCGTCGCGCGCCAGGGATCGCCAGCAGATGCCGCGGACGGGGCGCGCGCATATATCGCGCGGCGCACGTCGCGCCAGCGCTCCGGCATGGCCCTCTGCTCGATCCAGAGCCAGCGCCTGGCGCGGCCCGGCTCGGTGAGGCCGACCAGCATCAGCGACTGGAAATCGAGTGCTGCAAATGCCCGGGCGGCATGCACGGTGCGGGAGGCAGGGGCTCCCGTCAGCGACCAATGGAGGCCGTCGAAATGCAGCACGCCCGCGCCATCGCGCCGCAAGCCGAAGCCCGCAGCGACGCCCGCGAACACGACACTGAAAACCAGCAGCAGCTGGCGCCATCCAACGCTATCGAAGAGATAGCAGGACGCGCCCGCACAGCAAGCGCCAAGGGCCCAGAGAACAACGAGAATCCGGGTTGCGCCACGCGAGCGCCCCACCGGATAGGTCACCGACGGCGCGCTGTGCATGAAAGAGCAATGCTGCTCAAGCGCGCTTGAACACCAGCGTGCCGTTGGTGCCGCCGAAGCCGAAGTTGTTCTTGACCGCGACATCGATCTTCAGATCGCGCGCCTCGTTGGCGCAGTAGTCGAGATCGCACTCCGGATCCTGGTTGAAGATGTTGATGGTCGGCGGGCTCTTCTGCTCGTGCAGCGCCATCACCGTGAACACCGATTCGATGCCACCCGCGCCGCCCAGCAGGTGGCCGGTCATGGACTTGGTCGAATTCACGACGAGCTTCTTCGCGTGATCGCCGAATGCCAGCTTGACCGCGTTGGTCTCGTTGAGGTCGCCGATCTGCGTCGAGGTGCCGTGCGCGTTGAGGTACTGCACTTGGTCGGCATTGACGCCGGCATTGGCCAGCGCCATGGCCATCGAGCGGCGCGGGCCGTCGACGTCCGGCGCGGTCATGTGGTACGCGTCGCCCGTCAGGCCGAAGCCCGCGACTTCCGCATAGATCTTGGCGCCGCGCGCCTTGGCGTGTTCGTACTCTTCAAGCACCAGCACGCCGGCGCCCTCGCCCAGCACGAAACCATCGCGGTCCTTGTCCCACGGGCGCGAGGCCGTGGCGGGATCGTCGTTGCGCGTGCTCAATGCGCGAGGCGCGGTGAAGCCGCCGATGCCGAGCGGGGAAATGGTCGATTCCGCACCGCCCGCGATCATCACGTCGGCATCGCCGTACTCGATCATGCGTGCCGACGTGCCAATGGCATGCAGGCCGGTGGTACAGGCCGTGACGACAGCAATGTTCGGGCCCTTGAAGCCGTACTTGATCGAGACGTGGCCCGAGATCATGTTGATGATCGACGCCGGCACGAAGAACGGCGAGATGCGGCGCGGGCCGCGATTCGCGTATTCGCCGTGCGTTTCTTCGATCATCGGCAGTCCGCCGATGCCGGAGCCGATGTTGCAGCCGATGCGCACGGCTTTTTCATAGGACAGCGCTTCGCCGGTCGGCAGTCCGCTGTCCTGCACCGCCTGGATGGCGGCGGCGAGTCCCAGATGAATGAAGCGGTCCATGTGACGCGCTTCTTTCTCCGAGATGTATTGGGTGATGTCGAAACCTTTGACCTCACCGGCGAACTTGCAGGCGAAGGCGCTTGCATCGAACGCGGTGATGTTCGCAATACCCGACTTCCCGGCCAACAGGTTGGCCCAGGATTCGGTTGCGGTGTTTCCGACAGGAGCGATGCAACCGAGTCCGGTCACGACGACGCGGCGTTTGGTCATGCCGGCAAACCTTTCTGGAAGCGCTGAACAGTTGCCTGTCGGCGCGAGCGGTTCAAGTAAAAGCCGCCGGCCGCAGTTGCAGTGTTGTCAGCTGGCCTATCAGGCCTTTTGATTCTTGGTGGCGTAGTCGACGGCGTTTTGCACCGTGGTGATCTTCTCGGCATCTTCGTCGGGAATTTCGATGCCGAATTCGTCTTCGAGTGCCATCACGAGTTCGACCGTGTCGAGCGAGTCCGCGCCGAGGTCGGCCACGAAGGCCTTTTCATTCGTCACTTGGGACTCTTCCACGCCGAGCTGCTCGGCGATGATTTTCTTGACACGTGCTTCGATATCGCTCATTTGGTTCCCTCTGAGGGTTGTAGGTAATCGGTGGATTTTAGCCGGGCGCATTGTGGCATTTGCCGTGCACCCGGTACGGGGAAATTTGCGCCTTGCGGCTACATGTGCATGCCGCCGTTGACGTGCAGCTCCTGCCCCGTGACGTAGGACGCCTGGGGCGATGCGAGGTAAGCCACCGCGTGCGCGATGTCGGCCGGCTTGCCCAGGTGGCCCAGCGGGATCTGCTGGAGCAGCGCCTGTTGCTGGGCTTCGGGAAGGCTGGCCGTCATGTCGGTCTCGATGAAACCGGGTGCGACGCAGTTGACGGTGATGTTGCGGCTGCCCAGTTCGCGGGCCAGCGCACGGGTCATGCCCGCGACGCCGGCCTTGGCGGCCGCATAGTTGGCCTGGCCGGCGTTGCCGGAAGCGCCAACCACGCTGGTGATGCTGATGATGCGGCCGTAGCGCTGCTTCATCATCGGCCGGATCACCGCGCGCGAGAGCGAGAAGACGGCCTTGAGGTTGGTGTCGAGCACCGCATCCCAGTCGCTGTCCTTCATGCGCATGGCGAGCGTGTCGCGCGTGATGCCGGCGTTGTTCACCAGCACGTGGATTGCGCCGTAGGCCTGCACGATCTCGTCGATCAGGGCCTCGACGGCGGCGCCGTCATTCACGTCGAGTGCACGGCCGCGGCCGTCGAAGGCACTGAGGGCCGAGGTGATCTTGGCCGCGCCGTCATCGGTGGTGCCGGTGCCCACGACCTTGAGGCCGCGCTGGGCAAGTTCCAGCGCGATCGCCGCGCCGATGCCGCGCGTTGCGCCGGTGACCAGGGCGACTTGCCCTTCGAATTTGGGAATGCTCATAAGAAAAAGTGTCGGGGCCTTGCCGGTTCAGCCGGCGAGCGATTGTCGGGTGTCCGCGAGCGTGGCCGGGTCGTACACCGACGCGGCTTCCAGATCGGGGGCGATGCGCTTCACCATGCCGGCCAGCACCTTGCCGGGACCGCATTCGATGATGGCGGCTATACCGCGCAGTTTCAAGGCCTGCACGCTCTCGACCCAGCGCACCGGGCCGGCAGCCTGCCGCACCAGGGCGTCGCGAATGCGGTTGGCATCGGTTTCAACGGCAACGTCGATATTGTTCAGCACGGGAATCTGTGGCGCGGCCAGTTCAATGGAAGCCAGCTTCTCGCGCAATGCTTGCGCCGCGGGTTTCATGAGGCTCGAATGGAACGGAGCCGAAACCGGCAGCAGCAGCGCGCGCTTGGCGCCGTTGGCCTTGAGCAGTTCGCAGGCCTTGTCGACCGCGGCCTTGCTGCCGGCGATCACGGTCTGCATCGGGTCGTTGAAATTCACCGCCTCGACGATTTCCGCACTGCCGGCGCCAAAACTGGCCGTGGCTTCCGCACACCCGGCCACTACCTTGCCCGACTCCATGCCAAGCACCGCAGCCATCGCGCCGACACCGACAGGCACCGCCTGCTGCATCGCCTGCGCGCGAAAACGCACCAGCGGCGCAGCCTGCGCGAGCGTGAGCACGCCCGAAGCCACCAGCGCGGAATACTCGCCAAGCGAATGGCCGGCCACGGCGGAAGGCGTCGCGCCTCCCTCCGCCAGCCAGGCACGCCACACGGCCACGCCGGCAACCAGCATCACGGGCTGGGTGTTGGTGGTGAGCGCCAGCTCTTCCTTGGGACCATTCTTGATCAACGCACCGATGTCTTCGCCGAGCGCTTCGGAAGCTTCGCGAAGCGTTTCGACCACAGCCGGATGATCGCCCCAGGCGTCGAGCATGCCGACGGCCTGCGAGCCCTGACCCGGAAAGACAAAAGCAAAGGATTTCATTGTTTCAAGCGTCATCTTGCATCGCAGCACCCTCTTCCGGGCGCTGCAACGCACTACAGATTCAACAGCACCGCGCCCCAGGTGAAGCCGCCGCCCACACCCTCGAGCATGAGTGTCTGGCCCTTTTTCACCTTGCCGGAGCGCACGCCCTCATCGAGCGCCAGCGGAATCGATGCAGCGGAGGTGTTGCCGTGCTCGTTCACCGTGACGATCAATCTCTCGCGCGGAAGCTTCAGCTTCTTCGCCGTACCTTCCATGATGCGGATGTTGGCCTGGTGCGGGATGAGCCAGTCGATATCGGCATCGGTCTTGCCGGCCTTGGCCAGCGTGGTGCGCGCAGCTTCCTCGAGCACGCGCACTGCGAGCTTGAAGACGGCCTGGCCATCCATGTGCAGCAGCGGCGTGCCCAGCACGTTGCCGCCGGACACGTGGCCCGGCACGCAAAGAATGCCGACGTGCTTTCCGTCCGCATGCAGGTCGCTGGCCAGGATGCCGGGCTCCTGACTGGCTTCGAGCACCACCGCGCCCGCGCCGTCGCCGAACAGCACGCAGGTGGTGCGGTCATTGAAGTCGAGGATGCGGGAGAACACTTCGGCGCCCACCACCAGTGCGCAGCGCGCGGAGCCGGTGCGGATCATCGCGTCGGCAACGGTGAGCGCATAGACGAAGCCGCTGCAGACCGCCTGGACGTCGAATGCCGGGCAGCCGGCAATGCCGAGCTTGTTCTGCAGGATGGCGGCCGACGACGGGAACACCATGTCGGGGGTCGAGGTCGCGACGATGATCAGGTCGACGTCGCTGGCCTTGCGGCCGGCGGCTTCCAGGGCGTGCCGGGCCGCTTCGAAACCAAGGTCGCTGCTCGTGACGTCCGGCGCGGCGAAGTGCCGCGCATGGATGCCGGTGCGTTCGACAATCCATTGGTCGGAGGTTTCGATGCCGCGCGTCGCCAGATCCTTGGCGAGATCGTCATTGGTCACGCGGCGTGGAGGCAGGTAGCTGCCGGTGCCGGTAATGCGTGAGTAAGGAGGGGTCATCAAACGTGAAGGGCCGTCGCGTCGACCGGCGCCGCCGGGTCCTGCCGCGCGAGCAAAGGCGCGGCGTGGGCGATGCGGGCCCGCACGCGATCGAGCAGGTTGTTGCGAGCGGCATCATAAGCGCGATCCAGCGCATGGCCGAAAGCCACTTCGTCAGCCGAGCCATGGCTCTTGAAAACCAGGCCACGCAGGCCCAGCAGCGCTGCACCATTGTACCGCCGATGATCCAGGCGAGTTTTAAATGCTTTTAGGACCGGATAGGCAACAATTGCAGCAAGTTTCGTGAAAACGCTTCGCGAAAACTCGACTCGAATGAACTCGCCAATCATGGAGGCCACGCCTTCGCTGGCCTTCAAAGCCACGTTTCCGACGAACCCGTCGCAAACGACGATATCGGTGGTGCCCTTGAAGATATCGTTGCCTTCCACGTTGCCGTAGAAGTTCAGATCCTTGGAATTGGCAGCTGTACGCAGCAGTTGGCTTGCTTTTTTGATGGTTTCGCTGCCCTTGATGGCTTCTTCGCCAATGTTGAGCAAGCCGACCGAAGGCGCCTCGTTACCGGTCAACGCCGAGACCAGCGCCGAACCGAGCACCGCGAACTGAAGCAGGTCCTCAGCATCGCAATCGACATTTGCGCCCAGGTCGAGCACCGTTGTCGCCCCGCCCTTCGCGTTCGGCAACTGTGGCGCGATGGCTGGGCGGTCGATGCCTTCCAGCGTCTTGAGCAGATAGCGGGCAATTGCCATCAAGGCGCCGGTGTTGCCGGCCGAGACCGCTGCCTGGGCAGCGCCGTCCTTTACCTGCTGGATTGCCACGCGCATCGAAGAGTCTTTCTTCTTGCGCAGGGCGATTTCAATCGGGTCGTCCATGCCCACCACTTCGCTGGCAGCGACGATGCGGGCACGCGGATGCGCGGCAAATCCCGCCAGCGCGGCCGGCGCACCGACCAGCAGCAACGAGGCCTCGCTGTGCCGCTCGAGAAATGCGCGGCAGGCCGCGAGCGTGACGCGCGGCCCATGGTCGCCCCCCATGCAATCCACGGCGAGCGTGATTGCGGAAGGCGCAGCAGTGATTTCGGGAGAAGAAGGCGTAGCCATCAAAACAAAGGCCCGACGCTACGGCAGAAGTAGCTTCGGGCCTTGGCCTTGGGATGCGGAATCAGGCTTCGGACTTGTTCTTGAGCACCTGGCGGCCACGGTAGAAACCGTTGGGGCTGATGTGGTGGCGCAGGTGCGTTTCGCCGGTGGTCGGCTCCACGGCGATGCCGGGAACGACCAGCGCATTGTGGGAACGGTGCATGCCGCGCTTGGAAGGCGACTTCTTGTTTTGCTGGACGGCCATGATGGCTCCTGGACTGTTAGGTGAGTGATTGGATGCGGGCTCAAGCGGTGGCAATACAGAAACTTCAGCGGCATGTATGGAATGCCCCTCTCGTTGCTACCTGTATCGCTGCTCACGGCGGCGCGCGCGAAGCCCATGATTATAGCCCAGCCGGCAGGAAAGAGCTATTTCCCATCTTCCGGCTTGCGCGAACGCAACGCACCGAGCACCGCAAAAGGGTTCGGCTTGGCTTCTTCGGCCGCCTTGAAGTCTTCGTCGCTGGACGAAAGCTGTACCGGCGTCGGGCAGACATCGTGGGCGGGCATGACGGGGATTTCCATCAGCAGTTCGTCCTCGATCAGGGCGTGCAGGTCGAAATCCCGGCTCACGACGAGCAGGTCTTCCTCGGATTCCTCGTCCTGCGCCTCGGCGGTGGCCTCATCGGCCACGAAGCGGAACCAGCGATCCACCGACAGCAGGGAATCGACGGGCGACAGGCAGCGCTGGCAAACCAGTGGCACCACGGCTTCGGCCTCCAGGTGCAGCCAGGGCGTTGCCTTGCCATCCGCGCCGGGGCGTTCTTCCCCATGGGCCGCCCACCGGACCAGCGCATCGGGCGCCGGAACGGCCAGTTCGGCGGCCAGGCGTTCGTAGTCAGGAACCGGGTCGGTGGCTTCCAGGGTGGCGGCAGCGGCGGCAAAGCCCGGCACATTGAGCCGTTCGGGGGCAAATTCTCTCTTCATCCGCGGCAGTCTAGCGCGCCGGACGTTCCCCCGGCGCGGGGCATGGCGGAGGGTCTTGAGCGGCTCACGCACAATCGTCCCCATGCAACGCACCGTGATCCTCGCCTCGACCTCGCGCTACCGCCGCGAATTGCTCTCCCGCCTGCGCCTGCCCTTCGAAGTGCACTCGCCGGAAGTCGATGAAACACCTCTTGCCGGCGAAACACCGCATGACCTCGCCGTTCGCCTCGCGCTGGAAAAGGCGAACGCCGTGGCCGCCCGCTTTCCCGACGCCGTGGTCATCGGTTCCGACCAGGTGGCCGACCTGGCGGGCGAAGCGCTCGGCAAGCCCGGCGACCATGCCCGCGCCACCGCCCAGCTGCGCCGCATGCGCGGCCAGACGCTGATCTTTCAGACAGCCGTGGCCGTCGTCTGTCACGCCACCGGCTTCGCCCAGCGCGACATCGCCCCCGTGCGCGTGGTGTTTCGCGACCTCACCGACACCGCCATCGAACACTATCTGCAAGCCGAGCAGCCCTACGACTGCGCCGGCAGCGCCAAGAGTGAAGGCCTGGGCATCGCATTGCTGAGCGCCATCGACAGCGACGACCCGACCGCACTGGTCGGCCTGCCGCTGATCCGCACCTGCCAGATGCTGCGCGCCGCGGGGGTCGATCTGCTGTGACTCGACAAAAGGGCAAGCTCTACCTCGTACCCGCGCCGCTCGACTTCGGCTGCGATGTGCAAGCCCCGCTGCAGGACGCCCTGCCGCTGGGCACGCTGCAGGCGGCCGCCGGCATCACCCACTGGATCTGCGAGAACGCGAAGTCCGCGCGCGCCTACCTCAAGCGCATCGACGCAGTCGCACCGCTGGCTGCACCACTGCAGGCTCAAGCCATCCAGGAGCTGCCGCGCGAAGTGCACAAGAAAGGCGATCATGCAGGCCAGTTCGATGCCCGCCCCCTGCTGGCCGACGCGCTCGAAGGCCACGACATCGGCCTGCTGAGCGAAGCCGGCATGCCGGCGGTGGCCGATCCGGGCTCCTCGGTGGCGCGCGCCGCTCACGACCTGGGCATCACGGTGGTGCCGCTGACCGGCCCCGTTTCACTGCTGCTGGCGCTTGCAGCAAGCGGGCTCAATGGCCAGAACTTCGCCTTTGTCGGCTACCTGCCGCAGGACGCCGTGGAACGCCAGACCCGCATCCGCGAGCTCGAAGCGCTCGCGCTCAAGTCCGGCCAGACGCAGCTGTTCATCGAAACGCCCTACCGCAACGCCGCGCTGCTGCAGGCGCTCGTGCAGACCCTGCAGCACAACACCCGGCTCGCCGTGGCGCGCGGCCTGACGCTCGCCACTGCCCACGTGCGCAGCGAGACGATCAAGTCCTGGCGCGCCGCCAAGCCGCAAGCCACGACAGACGAACGCCTGCCCGCCGTGTTCGCCATCGGCCGCTGACGATGGGCGGCGTTACCGCAGCCACGCGCTGGGCATCGCGCGCGCAGTTCTTTTGCGCCGGCTTCATCTTCGCGACCTGGGGCGTGCACGTGCCGACGGTCAAGGCGCACTACGGCATCGACGAGGCGCAGCTCGGCCTGGCGATGCTCGCGGCCGGTGCCGGCGCGATGTTCGGCCTGACCAGCGCGGGCCGCTGGATCGGACGCCACGGCCCGCGCCGCGTGGCCGGTATCTGCGGCTGCATTTACGCGCTGCTGCTGGCCGGCCTGATCGCGATGCCCGGCTATGCCGCCCTGCTGGGCCTGCTGGCCGCCTTCGGCCTCGTGACCAGCGTGTTCGACGTGTCGATCAACACCGAGGCGGCGCAGCTCGAACTGCACGGAGACGCGCCCTTGATGAGCGGCATGCACGGCATGTTCAGCCTGGGCGGCATGGCCGGCGCCGCGAGCGGCAGCGCCGCGCTGGCAGCCGGACTCGGCGCGCAGGTGCACCTGCTTCTGGTCGCCGCAGCAATGGCGCTGCTCGTCGCCGCGGCCTCGACACGCATGCTGCCCAGAGCCGCCACCAGCGGAGCCACCGAGGCCGATCATGGCTTCCTGCTGCCCCGCGGCGCACTCGCGGTACTGGGCGTGCTGGCCGCGCTGGGACTGATCGCCGAGGGCGCCATCTACGACTGGAGCGTGCTCTACATGCAGCAGGAAATCGGCAGCCCGCAACAACAGGCCGCGCTGGCTTATGCGAGCTTCTCGGCCGCAATGGCGGCGGCGCGTTTCGGCGGCGACGCGATGCGCGCCCGCTTCGCACCGACCACCCTGCTGCTCGGCAGCGGCCTCCTGGCAGCGCTAGCGATGACGCTGGTACTGGCCACCGACCTGCCGTGGCTGGCGCTGATCGGCTTCGCGGGAGTGGGCGTCGGCTTTGCGAACGTGGTGCCGATCCTGTTCTCGGCTTCGGCGAAGGTGCCGGGCATCGAGCCTGCGCGAGGCATTGCATCGGTCTCGGCCCTGGCGTACCTGGGATTCATGGCAGGCCCGGCGGCAATCGGGCTGCTGGCGCGGGCGACCTCGCTGACTGCGGCGCTCTATGTGGTCGTGGCCTTCGCCGCGGCGCTGGCGGCGTCGGCGCGCTACACCGCCAGCGGCGAGAACAACAAATAGGAAATCAGCGCAGGGCCGGAGCGGTGTGCATGAGGCGCACCGTGGTTTCGGCCATCGCGGCGCCGAATTTCTTGGCCAGCTTCTCGGCCACGTTGTCGCGCCGCGTGTAGTCGATCACCTCTTCGGCCTTGATGACTTCGCGCGCCACGAAGTCGACGTTGCCCAGCTGGTCGGCAAGGCCGAATTCGACCGCCTGCTCGCCGCTCCAGAACAGGCCGCTGAACAGGCCCGGAGTGTCGAGCTTCAGGCGGTCGCCGCGGCCGGCCTTGACCACGTTGATGAACTGCGTGTGGATCTGGTTCAGCATCGTCTGCGCATGGGCGCGCTGTGCATCGCTCATCGGGCTGAAGGGATCGAGGAAGCCCTTGTTCTCGCCGGCGGTCAGCAGGCGGCGCTCGACGCCAACCTTCTCCATCACGCCCGTGAAGCCGAAGCCGTCCATCAGCACGCCGATGCTGCCGACGATGCTGGCCTTGTCGACGAAGATCTTGTCGGTGGCAGCAGCGATGTAATAGGCAGCCGAAGCGCAGGTTTCCTCGACCACGGCATAGACCGGCTTCTTGTATTTGGCCTTCAGGCGCTTGATCTCGTCGTTGATGATGCCGGCCTGCACCGGACTGCCGCCGGGCGAGTTGATCAGCAAGACCACGCCCTTGGCGCCATCGTCCTCGAAGGCCGTCTTCATCGCAGCGACCACGAATTCCGCGCTCGCATCCCCGCCGTTGGCGATTTCGCCCTTGATCTCGACGACGGCCGTGTGGGCCGTGGTCTTGGCCGCGCTCGGCGTGCCGCGCGAGAGCGCGAACCAGGCCAGGAAGACGAAGAAAGCCAGCCACGACAGGCGTACGAAGGTCTTCCAGCGGCGCGTGGCCCTCTGTTCGTTCAGCGAAGCGAAGGCGAGCTTTTCGAGCGTGGTGCGCTCCCATCCGGGGCGCTGCGTGGGATCTTTGGCCATGTTCTTGTAGGGGGCCGGCTCAAATGGCTCGAACCCTTCGGGTTCCGTTCGGTTCGGGTCGGTCATGTCAGAAGGTCAGGGGGTGAAGGTTCCAGCCAGTATGCCAGTGCACCACGCCGTCCTGCTCGCTCAGGGCGATCTTCACGAGGCCACCGCGGCATGGGCCGCCCATGCATTCACCGGTGTCGGGCTTGTAGACCGCGCCGTGCGTGGCGCACAGCAGCCACTGCCCGGTGTCGTCGAAGAAGCGGTCGGGCTGGAAGTCGAGCTCCATCGCGACATGGCTGCACCGGTTGAGAAACGCATGCGGCCGCCCCTCGAAACGCACCGCGAAAGCGCGGCATGTTTCCCCGCCGTAGACCACATCGAAAGGCACGGCCAGGCCACCTTCGACCAGGTCCGAGGCATTGCACAGCGGAATGCGTTCTTCGTCACTCATGGCGGGGTCTCAGGCGTTGTCGAGGAGCCAGGCTTCCAGCCCGGCCACCGAATGCGCGATGTGCAGCGGCTTGAATTCGTCGAAGCTGGCCGGTTCGTGCGCGCCGTAGCTCACGCCCACGCTGGCGGCGCCCGCGTTCTGGGCGAGCTGCAGGTCGTGCGTGGTGTCGCCGATCATCAGGGTGCGTTCCGGCGGCACGTCGAGTTCTTCCATCAGCTCCAGCAGCATGCGCGGATGCGGCTTGCCGAAGGTTTCGTCGGCCGTGCGCGAGGCGTCGAAGCGGTCGCGCAGGGCAACCGACTTCAGCGCTTCGTTCAGTCCGCGGCGCGACTTGCCCGTGGCCACGGCCAGCTTGTGGCCGCGCGCGCGCAGCGCATCGAGCATCTGCAGCACGCCGTCGAAAAGCACGAGGTCGTCCTGGTGCTGGAGGTAGTGATAGCGATAGCGCGCGCCGAGTTCGGCATATTTTTCCTTCGGCACGTCGGGCGCCGCGCGGGCGAGCGCCTCGGCCAGGCCCAGGCCGATCACCCAGGCGGCGTCGTTCTCGCTCGGCTTGGCACCACCGACGTCGATCACCGCCGCCTGGATGCAGCGCACGATCAGGCGCGTGGAGTCGTAGAGCGTGCCGTCCCAGTCGAAGGCGATCAGGTCGAAGCGAAGGGGGCGGGGGGAATCAGTCATGGGGCATCGGAACGGGGTGTTGGGCCAGTGCCTCGAGGGCGGCAGGCGGCATGAGCGCGTGCAGCTCGGGCGGCAGGCCGGCCTGCAGCGCCACGCGATCACCGCTGGCCGGATGGTTGAATTGCAGCCGCCAGGCATGCAGGAACATGCGCTTGAGGCCGAGTTTCTGCAGCGCACGCTGACGTTCGGACTCGCCGTATTTGTCGTCGCCCGCAATCGGATGGCCGGCCGACGCGAGGTGGACGCGGATCTGGTGCGTGCGGCCGGTCTTGATCGTCACCGCAAGCAATGACAGCGGCGTGGCATCCCCCGGCAGCGACAACCGTGCCAGCACGCGCACCAGCGTGACGGCGCGCATGGCATCCGGATGGTCCTTGGCGACCACGCGCACACGGCGCTCGCCGGCGCCCGCACCGGAGCCGTCGGGCAGCAGATATTTGGCGAGCGGCGCATCGAGCACCTTCTTGTTGGCGGGCCAGGCTCCCTCGACCAGCGCCAGGTAGGTCTTGCCGGTCTCGCGTTCACGGAACTGGTCCTGCAGCGCGACCAGCGCGCTGCGCTTCTTGGCGACCAGCAGGATGCCGGAGGTTTCGCGGTCCAGCCGATGCACCAGTTCCAGGAATTTGGCGGCGGGCCGCGCCGTGCGCAATTGCTCGATCACGCCAAAGCTCACGCCGCTGCCGCCATGGACGGCCACGCCGGCCGGCTTGTCGATGGCCAGCACGGCATCGTCTTCCAGCAGCACCGGAAACTCGCGCGCCGGTGCGGGCGGGGCCGCGCCCTCTTCCGCGCGGGGCGAGATGCGGATCGGCGGCAGCCGCAGCACGTCGCCCACCTCGATGCGGGTTTCGGCCTGCGCCCGGCCCTTGTTGATGCGCACCTCGCCGGACCGGATGATCCGATAGACGTGCGTCTTCGGGACGCCTTTCAGATGGCGGAACAGGAAGTTGTCGAGCCGCTGCCCGGCAGATTCGGCGTCGACCGTGAGGAATTTGATGGCCGAATGCGGCGCCCCAGTTTCGGTTGGGGCTTTTGGGTCTGCGGGATTTGGAGCAGCCGCCGGGCCCTGCTTCGCACCTATAATGTTTTTCACCAGCGCGGTCATGTAAGTGCTTGATTAGACAGAAGTTTAGTCCACTGCCATCAAATACCCAGGACAGCGCTGCGAGGTCGATGCCGCTTTGGCGCCGAGCTGCAAACCCCGCGCAATGGCGCAAAGTGGCAGACCAGGCACCCAAGTCAAGCCGACACCCACGAAACACCGATACGGAATACCCAGCCTGCAGCTTCCAAGCTGCCGGCGGATCGAAGCGAGTCCCTTGTTGTGTTGATGCTGCTGATTCAAATGTGCCTGCGCTGGCCGACCTGGTTTCGACCAGCGGCCTCAGGCATTGAATCGTCTGCGGCGCGCGCCACCCTTGCGCAACCGGCTATCAAAAAGATAGCCACTCAACACCGAATCTGGCTCGCGCCCATCCACGCGCCCCCACCCCGGCTGTCTTCTTGAGCTAAAGCTCGAGAGGCCTGCTCGCGCTTGGCGCGGCAGTCACAGCATCCGGGGCCCAAGCGGCAATTCCCCTGGTTTCGCGGGCGTCGTCCGTGCATCGTTGGCTCGTCAAGAGCCGGTAGAACGATACATATAAGGACAACGCATCATGAAGCGGATGCTGATCAATGCCACGCAGGCCGAAGAACGCCGCCTGGCCATCGTCGACGGGCAGAAACTGCTCGACTACGAAATCGAAATCGAAGGGCGCGAACAGCGCAAGGGCAACATCTACAAGGCGGTCGTGACCCGCGTCGAGCCCTCGCTCGAAGCCTGTTTCGTCGACTACGGCGAAGACCGCCACGGCTTCCTGCCGTTCAAGGAAATCTCCAAGCAGTACTTCGCCGAAGGCGTGTCGGCCAGCCAGGCCCGCATCCAGGACGCGATCCGCGAAGGCCAGGAACTCACCGTCCAGGTCGAGAAGGAAGAACGCGGCAACAAGGGCGCAGCCCTCACCACCTTCATCTCGCTGGCCGGCCGCTACGTCGTGCTGATGCCGAACAACCCCCGTGGCGGCGGCGTCTCTCGCCGCATCGAGGGCGACGACCGCGCCGAGCTCAAGGAGGCGATGGACCAGCTCGAGTACCCCAAGGGCATGAGCATCATCGCGCGCACCGCCGGCATCGGCCGCATCGCGTCCGAACTCCAGTGGGACCTGAACTACCTGCTCAAGCTCTGGAGCGCCATCGACGGCGCGGCCAAGGGCGGCAAGGGCGCCTTCCTGATCTATCAGGAATCGTCGCTCGTCATCCGCGCCATTCGTGACTATTTCAATCACGACATCGGCGACATCCTGATCGACACCGACGACATCTACGACCAGGCGCAGCAGTTCATGGCGCACGTCATGCCCGAGCATGCCGCCCGCGTGAAGCGCTACCGCGACGACGCAGCGCTGTTCAGCCGCTTCCAGATCGAGCACCAGATCGAATCGGCCTACGCACGCACCGTGCAGCTGCCTTCGGGCGGCGCCATCGTGATCGACCACACCGAAGCGCTGGTCTCGGTCGACGTGAACTCGGCCCGCGCCATCAAGGGCGGCGACATCGAAGAAACCGCCACCCGCACCAACCTCGAAGCCGCCGACGAAGTGGCCCGCCAGATGCGCCTGCGCGACCTGGGCGGCCTGATCGTCATCGACTTCATCGACATGGACGAGTCGAAGAACCGCCGCGAGGTCGAAAGCCGCCTGCGCGACGCGCTGCGGCAAGACCGCGCCCGTGTGCAGTTCGGCTCGATCAGCAAGTTCGGCCTGATGGAAATGAGCCGCCAGCGCCTGAAGCCCGCGCTCAGCGAAGGCTCGTCGATCCCCTGCCCCCGCTGCGGCGGCTCGGGCCACATCCGCGACACCGAGTCGAGCGCGCTGCAGATCCTGCGCATCATTCAGGAAGAGTGCCTGAAGGACAACACGGCCGCCGTGCACGTGCAGGTGCCCGTGGAAGTCGCCTCGTTCCTGCTGAACGAAAAGCGCCCCGAAATCGCCAAGATCGAACTCAAGCAGCGCGTCACCGTGCTGATGGTGCCCAACAAGACGCTCGAAACGCCCAACTACAAGCTCGAGCGCCTGAAGCACGACGATCCGCGCCTCGACCACATCGAAGCCAGCTACAAGATGGCCGACGAGATCGAAGACCCGACCTCGGTCACGCGCCGTTCGCAGGAGCCCACCAACAAGCAGACGCCGGTGATCAAGGGCGTGCTGCCCGACGCTCCCGCGCCGGTGGTGCCACCCAAGCCCGAAGCGGTGCGCACGCCTGTCGCCGCGCCCGCGCCGGTCGCTCCACCCGTGGTGAGTGCGCCGGTTCCGGCGCAGACCGGCTTCTTCGGCTGGATCAAGAACCTGTTCGGCAGCACGCCGGCACCCGCTGCAGCACCTGCGCCGGCTGCGATTCCGGTCGAGGCGCCGAAGCCCCGCCGCGACGGCCGTCCGGGCCGCGATGGCGAACAACGCGGCGGCGCACGTGACGGCGAACAGCGCCGCGGCGGCCGTGGTGGCGAAGGTCGCGGTGAAGGCCGTGGCGAGAGCGGCGGGCGCTCCGGTGGCCGCGATGGCGAACGCCGTGGTGGCCGTGGCGGCGAGCGCCGTGAAGGTCGAGAAGGTCGCGAAGGTCGTGGCAGCGAGCAGCGCAACGACGGCATCAACCAGCCGCGTGAACAACGCGAACCGCGCGAGCAGCGTGAGCCCCGCGAGCCGCGTGAAGCGCGCGCACCGCGTGACGGCGAACAGCGCCGCAACGGCCGTGGCGAGCGCCGCGAAGGCGAAGGCCGTGAAGGCCGCAACAACGCGCCAGTCGAGGCCCTCGACGGCAACATCAGCCTGGAAGCCCAGCAACTGGCATCCGGCGCCGTCGCAGGCGACGAAGGCAACGCAGTTGAACGCGCACCCCGCGCCCGCGGCGAACGCCGTGAACGTGGCGAGCGCAATGAGCGTGGCGAACGTGCTGAACGCGGCAACGACCGTGGCGGCGAACGCGCCGAGCGCAACAGCGACAACGGCCAGCCGCGCGGCGACGCGGCACCCGCTGGCGACGAAGCCGCACAAGGCGAGCGCCAGCCCCGCAACGGCCGCGACGAACAGCGCGCTCCGCGTGGTGACCGTGGTGGCGATCGTGGCGACCGCAACGACGGCCGCCGCGAACGCCGCAACGATGCGCCGCAAGCCGAAGTGGATGCACGCGGCGCCGAAGCCGCGGTTTCCGATGCAGCGCAAGGCAATGAAGCCATCAACGGCAACAACGAGCAGATGCCCCGCCGCGAAGGCGACGAGCGCCGCGGCCGTTCGCGCGACCGCTACGGCCGTGACCGCCGCGAACGCGGCCCGCGCGACGAAGCCGAAGCCGGCAACACGGCCGGCGCGCCGGTCGCCGAAGGCGCCGCGGCGGAAGCCCCGGAGTCCCGTCCGCAGCAGCAACTGCCGCTGGTGTCGGAACGTGCCGAAGCAGCTCAAGAAGTTGCCGCACCACAGCAGGTCCGCAGCGAGCGCCCGGCACCGGTGTCCGCACCGATCGTGGTCGAAAGCTCCAAGGCGCCCGCAGCCGCCAACGGCCGCGCACTGCCCAAGGTCCAGTCCTTCGAGCTGCCGCTGGCCGAACTCGCGCAGATCGCCGAGAACTCGGGCCTGCAGTGGGTCAACTCGGACGCCGAGCGCATCGCCCAGGCCCGCGCCGCCATCGAGGCCGAGCCGAAGCCGGTGCATGTGCCGCGCGAACGCCCGCCGGTGGTCGTGCTCGACGAAGGTCCGCTGGTGCTGGTCGAAACCCGCCGCGACCTCGGCTCGATGTCGCTGCCGTTCGAGCAGCAGCAACGCACGCTCTGAGCGACACACGCCCGCAACCAAAAACGGCGCCATCTGGCGCCGTTTTTTTATGCCTTGCAATGAGCCGGCAGCTCGCATCGCCGCGCGAATGCCATGGCTGGATCGCCGGGATATCTTCAGGGCGCGTCGGGCTACGACGCGGTCATGGCGGCCCGCTCGGGACTCCGGGAGTGCGCCCCGCCCGCGCTCATTGCACCCGCCGCTGCAGACGCTCAGCTGTTCTCGACCTGCGCCGCGCGCTTCCACGCCTCGGCAGCCTGCTCGGTGTCGTTGCGGTCTTCGGCCAGCCTGGCCAGTGCGAGCCAGGCGCGGCGGTACAGCTCGGTGTCCTGCAGTCCCAGGCCGGCCTGCGTCAGCAACTGCTGGGCCTTGCCCCACAGCTGGCGCTTCATGCAGGCCATGCCCGCAAGGTATTGCAGGTTCGGGTCGCGCGGGTTGTTGCGCTGTGCACTTTCAATGCGCGCCAGCCAGTCGGCGTCCACCGAATCGAGCCCGGCTTCGAGCGCGCGCGCGAGCTTGACGCGCAACGCGTCGCCCAGCCCACGCGGATTGGCCACCATGCGCTCCCAGGCCGGCAACAGCCAGCCGCGCGCCAGCGCGAGGTCGCCGCGCAACGCGACCATGCGTTGTGCGGCATGGATCGCCACCTCGGGCATTCCGCGTTCGTTGGCATCGAGTTCGGTCCAGGCGCGAAGCAACTGCGCAGGATCGTGCGCGCCCGACAGCAACTCGGTCGCGAGGCCGCGCACGATGCTCTGCGCCGCGGCTTCCGAGAACGCCCGGTGCTTGGCCAGCAGGCGCGCGGTTTCGAGCGCCTCGAGCGTGCGGCGATCCTGCCGCGCCGCCTTGAGCCGCAGCCGCAGGGCCAGCGTGCGGCGCTGCGCGCCTTGCGGCAGCTCTTCGAGCCGCGCGAGCGCCGCCGCCGCATCGCGGTCTTCGAGCGCCCAGCGCGCCGCGCGCAGCTGCACGCCTTCACGCGTCTCCGGGCTGGCGAGCACGGCGCGGTCCACACTTTCGTTGAGGGCCTGCTGCAGATGCGCGTCGCGCGCCGGCTTGTCCTGCAGGGCCTGCGCGCTCTCGGCGGCCAGCAGGTGCGACAGCACGCGCACCTGCTGCGCCTGCGGCAGGCCGGCGCCGAGTGCCGCCAGCGTCTTCTCCTGCGTGAGCGCGGCCTGCGCGGCCTTGCGTGCGCGCGAGAAACGGCCCGCGATCAGCTGCACCATCGCATCGAGCAGCGCCGCATGCAGCGTGCGCTCCTTCTGCTGCAGCCGCCACTGGCGCGCCTGCGTCGGCAGCGAGAACAGCGCCGCCAGCGCCCGCAGCGCCGCGTGCAGCAGCACGAAGGCCACGAGCAGGATCACGAGCACGAGGTTCAGCGACAGATCGACGCGCCATGGCGGCCAGAACACGGTGATCGTGCCCTGGTTGTTGCCCGCGAACAGGGCGACCGCCGCGGCGACGGCGAACAGGGCGAGGAGCCAGATTGCAGCGCGCATGTCAGCGGTCGCCGCCGGGCCGCCCCAAGGCGAGCTGCGCCTTCCCCAAGGGGGATGGCGAATTACACGGAGCGAAGCAAGTGAAAAGCCGGTGGGTCATTCGTTCTAGCGCCCTGCGGCCGCGGTGGCCAGTGCCGCCAGCGTGTCGTCGATGCGCACCGGCTCGGTCGTCTTCAGCTGGGCCTGCAATTGCTGCAGCAGCGTGGCGGCAGCCTGGGTGCGGCGCGATGCGGGATCGAAATAGCGGTTGAGCGACGCGGTCACCTGCGACAGCTCGCTGCGCGTGGCTTCCATCTGCCGCGACAGCAGCGACAGGCGCGCGTTGAGCAGCTTGAGCTTGAGGTTCTCGCGCAGGAAATAGGACTGCTCGGGCGCCAGCAGGATCGCCTCCGGGCTCTGGATGCGGCCGACGCGCACCAGCGAGCGGGCTTCGCCGCGCACCGTGAGCAGTGCGCGCTGCCACCACGGCGCATCGGCGGGAATCGGTTCGGCCTGCCAGGCGTTGGTGCCGTTGCCGCGCACGGCAACTGCGTTGAGCGTGGGCAGGTCGTCCACGCCGCGCATCAGTTCGTCGAGCTTCTGCAGCGCTTCGGCGCTGTCGGTGCTGACGCTGCTGCGCAAGCGGTCGGCATCGCGCTGCATGGCCCGCTGCAGCGGGGTCAGCCGCGGCTGCGCGGCACGCGCGATGCGCACGTCGCCGGCCTTGAGCGCGGCCAGCAGCGGCTCGACGCTGCCCGTGACCTGTGCCTGCTGCAAGGCAAGGCGCACGGCCGAGTCGATGTCGACCACGAGGTTCTCGTCGCGCGAACGCGAGAGGCTTTGAATCAGTTCTTCGAGCTGCGAGCGTTGCAGCGCGACTTCGGCCACGCGGGTTTCGACCAGGGCCACACGGGCCGAAGCGTCGCGCACCGTGTCGCTCGCCTGGCGCGCCAACGTGCGCGCCTCCATCGATTGCGCGATGGCGTCAGCGCTCTGGCGCGCCAGTTGCTCCTTCATGCCGCTGACCTTCTGCCACAGTGCGATCGCAATCAGCAATGCGGCCAGCGCCACGAGGGCCACCAGGCCGAACGCCATGCGGGAGAGAAGCAGCGCGCCCGCGGCCTGCGCGGCCGGCGTCTGGTGCGGTGCCAGCGTGGCAGGCACCGGCGCGGTGGCAGCGGTTGGGGAAGAAGAGGAAAGATCGTCTGACGGGGACGCGGCGCTCATGCCAGGGATTCTATAGACGCGATCAGTGCATCCAGCAGCGGCGTGCTTACACGCAACGCCCCGAAACCCGCGGCCCGCGCGGCTTCGCCGATGCGTGCATGCGTGGCGACCGCGCTTGCGGCATGCCAGTCGACGCCAGGCATCGCCCGCTGGAGATTGCCGATGGCCTCGGAACTGCTGAAGAGCCAGATCGCACGGCCCTCGGCACCATCGATGGCCAACTGGCGTTGTACGACGTCCAGTGATGGCGACAGCCGGCGGTATGCCACCACGGTGTCGCGATGGCCGCCCGCGGCATCGATCTCGTTGGCGAGCCAGTCGCGCCCCGTCGGTCGTCCGGCCTCGTCGCCGCCACGCACGATCAGCACGCGCACGCCGGCCGATACCTGGGCCTGCACGCGCTCCCACAGCGCTTCGGAGTCGAAGCGCGTGGCTTCGGGCGGCGGCGCGTCGATGGACCCGGTCGGCACGCCGGCACGAAGCAAGGCGCGCGTGGTACCCGGGCCCGTGGCCCAGAAGCGGCATCCCGCCAATGCGCGGGCAGGCTCCCTGTGCTGGAAGAAATGCTCGACGGCCGTGGCGCTCACGAACATCAGCGCCGAGTAGTCCGCGAGTTGCCGCCACGCCGTGCGCAAGGGCTCGGCATCGACCACCGGCTCGATCACGATGAGCGGCAGCGCGACTGCGTCGAGTCCCGCTGCGTGCAGGTCCCTCACCCATTGCACTGCCTCTCGCGCCGGCCGCGTGACGATGACGGGACGGGCGGTCATGCGATGACCACGGATGTCAGTGGGCTCCGGCGGCGCGCAGCAGCGCCGCGGCGCGCTGGCCGAGCGCGTCGGCCTCGGCGAAGCCGGCGGCGGGCGCCAGCGCATGCACCTTCACCAGCGGCGCGTTGCCTTCCGGGTCGCCCCACGCTGCATCGATGCGCAACGCGCCATCGGCCTGCCATCGCGCGTGGGCCGCGAGCGGCATCGAGCAGCTGCCGCCCATTGCGCGGCTCACCGCGCGCTCGGCGGTGGTGGAAAGCCAGTCGCCGTCATGGGCCAGCGAGCCCAGCAGCCCGATGAGGTCGGTGCGGTCCGCGCGCACCTCGATGCCCAATGCACCCTGCCCCGCGGCCGGCAGCATGGTGTCGGGGTCGAAGGCCACGCGGATGCGGCTCTCGAGCCCCAGCCGCTTGAGCCCGGCCGCCGCCAGCACGATGGCGTCGTACTGTCCTTCGTCGAGCTTGCGCAGGCGGGTGTCGAGGTTGCCGCGCAGCGGTTCGATGCGCAGGTCGGGCCGCAGCGCGCGCAGCAGCACCACGCGGCGCAGGCTGGAGGTGCCGACCACCGCGCCCTGCGGCAGTGCGTCGAGCGAGTCGTAGCGCGGGGAGACGAGCGCATCGCGCGGGTCTTCGCGCTCCAGCACGCAGGCGAGCGCAAAGCCTTCCGGCAGGTCCATCGGCACGTCTTTCAGCGAATGGACCGCGATGTCGGCGCGTCCTTCTTCGAGCGCGAGTTCGAGCTCTTTCACGAAGAGCCCCTTGCCGCCCACCTTGCTGAGCGAGCGATCGAGGATCTGGTCGCCGGTGGTGGTCAGGCCGAGCAGGCTGACCGTGTGGCCCTTTTCTTGCAAAAGCGCCTGCACGTGTTCGGCTTGCCAGAGTGCCAGGCGGCTTTCGCGCGTGGCGATCACGATATTGCTCAAGACCTGTTCCAAAAGTACGTGTTCCAAACCCTTGGAATGCTAGCATGTTGCGCCGCAGCAACGCAGACGGCGCATCCATTCAAGAAGTCCAGGACCAACATCGAATGAAAGCCAGCAAGACCCCTTCTCCCCCCAAGCGCCGCCAGGCCGAAGACCAGCCGTTGATCGACGACATCCGGCTGCTGGGCCGGATCCTCGGCGACGTGATCCGGGAGCAGGAGGGAGACGAGACCTACGCGCTGGTCGAGAAGATCCGCACCTTGTCCGTGGCTTTTCGCCGCGATGCCGACCACGCCGCCGACCGCGCGTTGAAGAACCTGCTCAAGGGCCTGAGCGCGGCCGAGACGGTGCGCGTGATCCGCGCCTTCACCTACTTCAGCCACCTGGCCAACCTCGCGGAAGACCGTCACCAGATCCGCCGCCGCACCGAAACCGAGCGCGCCGGCGAAAGCGTCGACGGCGACCTGCAGACCGCCCTCGCCCGCATCCGCAAGGCCGGCGTGAAGCCCGACGAAATCGTTGCCTCGCTGGCCCACAGCTACGTCTCGCCGGTGCTCACCGCGCATCCGACCGAGGTGCAGCGCAAGAGCATCCTCGACGCCGAGCGCGCCATCGCGCAACTGCTCACCGCGCGCGACGAGATCAAGCTGCGCCAGAGCGCCTACGCCGGGGGAAAGGACGCGCTCACGCCACTCGAATTCGCCGAGAACGAAACGCAGATGCGCATCCGCGTCACGCAGATCTGGCAGACGCGCCTGCTGCGCTTTTCCAAGCTCACCGTGGCCGACGAGATCGAGAACGCGCTGAGCTACTACGAAGCCACCTTCCTGCGCGAGATCCCGCGCGTGTACGCCGACCTCGAAAAGGCCCTGGCCCAGGGTGGCCACACACCCTCGGTCGCCCCCTTCCTGCGCATGGGCCAGTGGATCGGCGGCGACCGCGACGGCAACCCCAACGTCACCGCCGAGACGCTCGAATACGCACTGAGCCGCCAGTGCGAACTGGCGCTGCGCTACTACCTCACCGAGGTGCACTACCTCGGCAGCGAGCTGTCGCTGTCGGCCACGCTGGTCGACGTATCGGTCGAGATGCAGGCGCTGGCCGAGCGCTCGCCCGACAAGAGCGAACACCGCAAGGACGAGCCCTACCGCCGTGCGCTCACCGGCGTGTATGCGCGCCTCGCGGCCACGCTGCGCGAGCTCACTGGCGGCGAGGCCGCGCGCCACGCCGTCGCGCCGCAGAACCCATACGCCACAGCCGAAGAGTTCCTGGCCGACCTGCGCACCGTGGCCGAGTCGCTCGAAGAAAAGCACGGCACCGTGCTCGCCGCGCCGCGCCTGCTGCCGCTGATTCGTGCGGTAGAGGTGTTCGGATTTCACCTGGCCACAGTCGACCTGCGCCAGAGCTCCGACAAGCACGAGGCCGTGATCGCCGAGCTGCTGGCCACCGCGCGCATCGAGCCTTCGTACGCCTCACTGGCCGAAGAGGCCAAGCAGACGCTGCTGCTCAAGCTGCTCGACGACGCCCGCCCGCTGCGCGTGCCCGACGCCGATTACTCGCCGCTCGCGAAGAGCGAGCTGGCCATCTTCGCCGCCGCCCGCACCGCGCGTGCGCGCTATGGCGCAGCGGCCATCCGCCACTACATCATCAGCCACACCGAGACGGTGAGTGACCTGCTCGAGGCGCTGCTGCTGCAGAAGGAAGTGGGCCTGCTGCGCGGCGCAATGGCCACCAACGCGGTGTGCGACCTGATCGTGGTGCCGCTGTTCGAAACCATCGAAGACCTGCGCAACGCCGCGCCCATCGTGCGCGCCTTCTACGCGCTGCCGAACATCCAGGCGCTCATCGAACGCTCGGGCGCCGAACAGGACGTGATGCTCGGCTACAGCGACAGCAACAAGGACGGCGGCATCTTCACAAGCAACTGGGAGCTGTACCGCGCGGGCATCGCGCTGGTGTCGCTGTTCGACGAGCTGAACAAGAAGAAGGCCAACCCGATTCGCCTGCGCATGTTCCACGGCCGCGGCGGCACGGTGGGGCGCGGCGGCGGCCCGAGCTACCAGGCGATCCTCGCGCAGCCGCCGGGCACGGTGCGCGGCCAGATCCGCCTCACCGAGCAGGGCGAAGTCATCGGTTCGAAGTACGCCAACCGCGAGATCGGCCGGCGCAACCTCGAGACGCTGGTGGCCGCCACGCTCGAAGCCACGCTGCTGCCGCAGGGCAAGCTGGCGCCGGCCACCTTCCTCTCGGCGGCCGGCGAACTCTCGACCGCGAGCATGGCCGCATACCGCAAGCTGGTGTACGAAACCCCGGGCTTCGGCGACTACTTCTTCGGCTCCACGCCGATCCGCGAGATCGCCGAACTCAACATCGGTTCGCGCCCCGCGTCGCGCAACCCGAGCCACAAGATCGACGACCTGCGCGCGGTGCCGTGGAGCTTCAGCTGGGGCCAGTGTCGCCTGACCATTCCGGGCTGGTTCGGTTTCGGTTCGGGCGTGGAACAGTTCCTGGCCGCCGCCGGCACCGCCGCGGGCAAGAAGGAACGCGTGGCGCTGCTGCAGCGGATGTACGCGCAATGGCCCTTCTTCCGCACGCTGCTGTCGAACATGGACATGGTGCTGGCCAAGAGCGACCTCGCACTGGCGTCGCGCTACGCCGAGCTGGTTACGGACCGCAAGCTGCGCCAGAAGGTGTTCTCGATGATCGATGCCGAATGGCACCGCACGTCGGATGCGCTCACGCTCATCACCGGCGCGAAGCAGCGGCTCGAAGGCAACGCCGAGATGCAGCGCTCGGTGCGCCACCGTTTCCCCTACATCGATCCGCTGCATCACCTGCAGGTCGAGCTGATGCGGCGCTACCGCGCGGGCGACGGCGGCGAGCGGCTGCAGCGCGGCATCCACATCTCGATCAACGGGGTGGCGGCGGGGCTGCGCAACACGGGATGACGCATCCGGGGGAGAGGCGAAAGCGGGCATAGACTCGCTGCCCCAACACCCAAGAGAGATCGCCATGAAAGGCTCCTGCCTCTGCGGCACCGTCCGGTACGAAGCCGCCCGCCTCGCCGGGCCCATCGCCCACTGCCATTGCGCGACCTGCCGCAAGGCGCACAGCGCGGCCTTCACCACGACCGCTCGCGTCGACAGGTCCGACTTCCGCTGGACCGCGGGCGAAGACGCCATCGGTTCGTTCGAGTCGACGCCCGGCAAGCTGCGCCATTTCTGCACCCGCTGCGGCACGCACCTCGTGGCCGAATGGGTGGCGCAGCCGCAGGTGATCCTGCGCCTGGGTTCGCTCGACGACGACCCGGGCCAGCGTCCAAGCGCGCACATCTGGACCTCGCACGAAGTGCCGTGGCTGGACCACGCTTGCGACATTCCCTCCTTTGCGGAAGCGGCACCGCCCAAGGCATGAGCACGAAGATCCAGTTCCGCCGAAAGGTCATCGTCGCCGTGCTGTTGTGCGTAGCCATCGGCGGCGCCGTCGTGCGGCACTACGCAGTACCCGGCTCCACCACCCGCGACATCGGCACGCTGCTGATGGTGCTGTGGGTGCCGATCATCGGCAACGTCATCGCGTGGCTCATCAGCAAGCGGCCACGCCGCGCGCCGCCGCCCGCGGCCGTGGCGCCACCGAGCTTCGACACACTGGGTGCCTTCGCGCCGCATGTGCTCGCCGAGCTCACCTTCCGCAAGCCGGCCCTGCCCTCGCAGGACATTCCTATCGCGCCGGGCGAATACCGCTGCGCGCTGGTGATCGACAAGGAAGGTTTCTCGGCGCGCTGGGTCGTGCCGCCGGGCGATGCGCTGGAGCGCGGCAAGCCTGCGGCGCTGGAGATCGAGTTTCTCTCGCCGGCCATTGCCCAACCGAAGTTTCCGCAGGGTGCGGCCTTTCGCGTGCTGATCGGCGACTCGTTCATCGCCGATGGCCGGATATTGCAGCTGCGGCCAACGCTCACCTGAGCCGCGCCAGCGGGCATGCGGATGGCGATAGCCATCAAAAAGGGCCGATTGTTCGCCCTCGGGAAACTGACTACTGCTTCCCGGCCCCTATGTCGCGCACGCGACCGCTCGCACACTCGAATGCCTCTTCACCAGCATCGGCGAGTTCGTCGCCGGTGCTTCCAAGGACCGCATTCCATGATGAATTCACCCAGCAGCAACCCCTGCATCGACGAGCTCGCGAGCGCGGCGGCACCCGCACCGGCCTCGGCCTCCCGCTCCGCATGGCTTGCCGTCGGCTCCATCGCCGTCGGCACCTTCGCCATGGTCTCGACCGAGTTCATGCCCATCGGCCTGCTGACCGACATTGCGCGCGGGCTCAACGTGTCCGACGGCACGGCCGGCCTGATGGTCACCATGCCCGGCGTGCTGGCCGCCTTCGCCGGCCCGGCGCTGATCGTCGCTTCGGGCAAGCTCGACCGCCGCACCGTGCTGATCGCGCTCACCACGCTGCTGATCGCCTCGAACCTGCTCGCCGCCTTCGCGCCCAACTTCGCCACCATGCTGGTCGCGCGCCTGCTGCTCGGCTTGTGCGTCGGCGGCTTCTGGACCTTCGCACCCGCCGCCGCCACGCAACTGGTGCCGCATGCCTCGCAGGCGCGGGCCATGTCGTACGTGCTCGCCGGCGTGTCGGCCGCCACCGTGCTCGGCGTGCCGGCCGGCTCGTTCCTCGGCACGCTGTTCGGCTGGCGCGCCTCGTTCGCCGTGACCGGTGCTCTCGCCGCGCTCGTGCTGCTGGTGCAGCTGTGGCTGCTGCCATCGATTCCGCCGGTGCGCGCCATCGGCGCGCGCGACCTGCTGACGCCGCTCACGCGCCGCATGGCGCAGGTCGGCCTGCTCGCGGTGCTGTTCTTCATCGCCGGCCACTTCGCGGCCTACACCTACCTGAAGCCGCTGCTGCAGCAGGTGTTCGGCCTCGCGCCCAACTCGGTGTCGACGCTGCTGCTCGTGTACGGCGCGGTGGGCTTCGTCGGCACCTTCCTCGGCGGCAGCCTGGTGGCGCGCAGCGTGCGCGGCACCACCCTGCTGGCGGCGCTGATGCTCGCCACCGCGCTGCTGCTGACGACCGTGATCGGCTCCGGCTTCGTGCCCGGGGCAGTGGTGGTCGTGATCTGGGGCGTGGCCTTCGGCCTCATCCCGGTGGCGCTGACCGGCTGGATGATGGAAGCGGTGCCCGACGCGCCCGAAGCCGGCCAGGCCCTGCTGGTGAGCGGCTTCCAGGTGGCGATCGCCTCGGGCGCGCTGATCGGCGGCGTGACGGTCGACAGCTTCGGCATCTCCAGCGCGATGGTGCTGAGCGGCGTGCTGGTGCTGATCGCCGCGCTGATTGTCGGCACGCTGGGCCGGGCACGCGGCGGCGCGGCGCTGGCCGCCATTCCCGAGTAACGAAAACCTGGCTAGCGGCGGCCGGGCTTTCCGGCCGCCACGATGGCATCGAGCACCGCGCGCAAGGCCTTGCTGACGGGCTTGTCCCGCCGCATCACCACGGCCAGCGTGCGGTGCATGCGGGGATTCAACCGGCTGGTCTTCAGCTCGGGATGGGCGCCGCGGCCCGCCATCGACATGCCGGGCACGATGGCGTGGCCCAGCCCCGCGGCCACCATTTCCTTCATCGCCTCGACGCTGCCCAGTTCCATCACGGGCTGCGGATGCAGGCCCTGCGCGACGAACCAGCGGTCGACCAGCTTGCGCGTGTTGGCGGCAGGCTCGAACAGCACCAGCGGCAACGCGCCAAGGTCACCCGGCGCCACCCTCGCCTTGAGCGGCGCAAAGTCCGCCCGACCGATCGCGACGAACTCGTCGTCGAGCACCGGCATCACCGCCAGCGAACGCCCCGCCACCGGCAGCGTGACCAGCGCGAGGTCGAGGCTGTTCTCTTCCACCTTGCGCGCCTGGTCTTCCGTGTTGCCGGTGCTCACCACCACGCCGAGTTCCGGAAACCGTTCGCGCAGGCCGCGCAGCACGGCCGGCAGGAAATGCAGGCAGGCCGTGGCGCCCGTGCCCAGCCGCACCCGGCCCGCGATGCCGCTCGCATGGTCGGCCAGCGCATCGATCGCGTTCTCCACCGCGGCGTCGATATGCGGCATGTGGCGCAGCAACTCCATACCCGCGGGCGTGGCCTTCGCGCGCTTGCCGACACGCTCGACAAGCCGCACCGCCAGGCGACGTTCCAGTTGGCGGACCTGCAGGCTCACGGCCGGCTGCGAGAGCCCGAGCCGCTCGGCGGCCGCCGAAAAGCTGCCCGTTTCGATCACCAGCCCGAAGGACCTGAGCTGGTCGAGGTTCAGCGACTTGTCCAAAGTATTTCTCATGCCTTGCATATCTCGGCGAAGCTTCACTTATCGAATGTGGGTCGTCAAGATCGGGGCATGCCATCACAACCCATCGCTTCCACCACCGTTGAAGTCCTCGACGCCGAACCGCACCACATGGCCGCCGTGCAGGCCATCTACAGCCACTACGTGCTGCACGACCTCTGCTCCTTCGAGGAAGAAGTGCCCACCATCGAGCTGATGCAGGCGCGCCGTGCCGACGTAACCGCTCGCGGCCTGCCCTACCTCGTGGCGACGATCGGCGGCGAAGTGGCCGGCTATGCCTACGCCACGGCCTACCGCGCCCGCTCCGCCTACCGCCATACGGTGGAAGACTCGATCTACGTCGCGCACGGCGTGCACGGCCACGGCATCGGCAAGGCGCTGCTGCACGAAGTGATCCGCCGCTGCACTGACAGCGGCTTCACGCAGATGGTGGCGGTCGTCGGCAACAGCGCGAACATGGGCTCGCAGCGGCTGCACGAAAAGCTGGGCTTCGATCGGGTCGGCGTGCTGCGCGACGTCGGCTTCAAGTTCGGGCAGTGGGTGGACACCGTGTTGATGCAGCGCGCCCTGCGCTGAGCGACACGACGGCGCCCGGGAGCGGCTGGCTTGCGCTGCTGCGCGCAGCCCTACTCCCCCAGCAGCTCTCCGACCGGCTGCAGGTCCTCGACCCGGTCGCAGATCGACTTGATCACCATCGTGATCGGAATCCCCAGCAGCAGCCCCCAGATACCCCAGAGCCAGCCCCAGAAGATCACCCCGACGAACACCGCCACCGGGTTCATGCGGCTGGTGCGGCTGGTAAGCCAGGGCATGAGCAGGTTGCCGACCAGCGTGTGGATGACCAGCGAGGTGCCGGCCACCAGCAGGCCCATCTGCAGCGTGTTGAACTGCAGGAAGGCCACGAGTCCGGCCGCCGAAAGCACGATCACCGAGCCGATGTAGGGAATGAGGTTGGTGACCGCCGCGACGATGCCCCAGACGGCAGCGTTCTCGAGGCCGATGGCCCAGAACGAGAGGCCGGTGGCGAGGCCGACCAGCGCACTCGTGAAGATCTGCACCAGCAGATAGCGCTCGATGTTGCGCGTGATGTCGTCGAGCACATGCACGGTGACCTTCTTCTTCTGCAGGCTCGGCCCCGTGATCTTGATCAGCTTGCGCCGGAAGGTGTCGCCCGAGCACAGCGCGAAGTAGGTGAGAAAGGCCACCAGCGTGAGCTGCCCCATGGCGCCGAGCAGCCCGACGGTGCCGCTCAGCAGGTAGTCGCGCACGTTGAAGTTGGGCCGTTCGACGATGACGCGCGCCACGCCCTTGCGCGCCGCCACGCGGGCCGAGTTTTCCTCGGCGGCGCGTTCGAGCTGGGCGGCGGCCTGCTGCACGCTTTCGAGCGGCGTGGCGCTGGCATTCCTGTCCCTGCGCATCGCCTGCCCGAGCTTCTGCGCGGCGACCGGCAGTGCATCGAGCAGCTGCGAGGCATTGCCCGAGAGCGAGTAGCCAGTCCAGCCCACTCCGCCGAACACGCCCGCGAGGATCAGCGCCGCGCCGATCCAGCGCGGCAGCTTCCAGCGATACAGGCGCTCGACCAGCGGCGACAGCGCATAGGCCAGCAGCAGGCTCAGCATCAGCGGAATGAAGACCGCCTTCGCCCACTGCAGCGTGAAGACCGTGGCCAGCACCGCGAGCAGCACCAGGGAGGCGCTGCGCACGTCGATCGGCATGTCCAGCACCAGGCGTTCGCGCCCGGTCGGCGCGGGCTGCGCGAGCAGTTCCTCCGGCGAAGGTTCGGGCGGGGGTTCGGACGCGGCCCCGGATGCAGGCGCGGCAGCCGGAGGCTCCGCGGAGGCTTCGGCGGGTGCGGGCTTTTCTTCGGAGGCCGGGGTCTTCTGCTCGTCGTTCATCGCGTTTCCTTCAGCACTTCGCGCACCGCGGCAAGTTGGCGGCGCGACACGGCCACGGGTTCGGGAATGGCGTCGAGCCGCAGCGCCCAGCCTTCGGCGTCCTCACCATCGTCGTACTTTTCCAAAGCGCGGATGGCCCAGCGCGCCACCAGCGCATTGCGGTGCACGCGCAGGAAGCGGTTCGGATAGCGCTCCTCGAACTCGTTGAGCGAACCGTCGAGGATGTGACTGCGCGTGGCGGTGCGCACGGTGAGGTACTTGTATTCGGACTTGAGGTAGAGCACCTCCGACAGCGGCACGCGTTCGGCGCGGCCACGGTCCTGGATCAGCACCGTCTCGGGTACCTGGGCCTCGGCCTGCAGTGCACGGCGCTCCTTCAGGAAGCGCTCGGCCTTCTGCAGCGCCTGCTGCAGGCGCTCGGCGCGCACGGGCTTGGTCAGGTAGTCGACCGCATCGAGATCGAAGGCCGTCACCGCATGGCTCGCATGCGCGGTCACGAACACCACGGCCGGCGCGTCGGGCCGGCTGCGCAGTGCGCGCGCCACCTCGATGCCGTCGACGCCGGGCATGTGCACGTCGAGCAGCACCAGGTCGAGCGCCAGCGCAGCAAGATGCCGCTGCGCTTCGGCCCCCTGAGAGGCCTCGGCCACCACGTCGGCGGCAGGCGAGGTGCAGTCGCGCAGCAGCGTGCGCATGCGCGAACGCGCCAGGGCTTCGTCGTCGACGATCAGTGTCCTGAGGGTCATGCAGTCTCTCTTCTTCTCTTTCGGTGAACACCGCGGAACCGGCTTTGCCGGGCCGCAGGTGTTGCCCCCGGCAGGGGGCGAGCCTGATCCGTCATGATTCGGCGGGAATGGCGATGCGAACCCGGTAATTTTTCTGGTCCATGCCGGCGCTGAACTGCATCTGCATGTCGTGCAGCAGCCGCAAACGGTCGCGCACGTTGGCCAGCGCAATGCCGTGGCCGCGCGGCAGCGGCTCGTCGGCCCAGCGCAGCGGCGGCAGGCTGTTGACCACCTCGATCACCACCATGCCGCCGCGCCGCTCGGTGCGGATGCGCACCTTGGCGCCCTCGGGGCTGGGCTCCACGCCGTGCTTGATGGCGTTCTCGACCAGCGGCTGCAGCAGCAGCGGCGGCAGGCGCGCGTTGCTGGCGGCGGCATCCAGGTCCCAGCGGATGCGCAGGCGGTCGCCGAAGCGCACCTGCTCGATGGCGAGGTAGCGCTCGGCCAGCGCGATCTCGTCGGCCAGCGTGCCCGATTCGCCCGGGTCGGCCAGCGCCTGGCGGAACAGCTCGGCCAGGTCTTCGAGCATGGTCTCGGCCTTGGCCGGCTCCTCGCGCACCAGCGCGATGGCGCTGTTGAGCGTGTTGAACAGGAAATGCGGGCGGATGCGCGACTGCAGCTCTTCGATCCGGGCCGTCATCGCCGCGGGCGTCTGGCCGCGCGCGCGCAGCACCATCGCGGCCATCACCAGCGCCGAGAACAGGGTGCCGGCCAGGGCGCTGGCCAGCCAGGGCGCGGTGGAGAGCACGCCCGTGAGGCGCAACAGGCCACAGCCATACAGCGCCGACGCCGCGCCAAGCACGGCGCCGGCCGCGTACTGCCATTGCTTCGGCAGGCGCTGCAGCGGCTTCTTGAGCCCGCAGGCGCTCACCAGCCACAGCAGCGTGGCAGGCAGGGCCCCGCCCGTGACCGTGGCCGCCTGCACCAGCCATTCGCCGGGCGTGGACGCCACGAACAGGGTCGCAATCGCCACCACCACCTCGACGAACACCACGGTGCGCAGCACCACCCCGATCTGGCAGGCGTCGAAGATGGACGGACTGCCGCGCAAGGGCGCGCGCGCCCTTTCGGGCGATGGCGGGGGCGTGGTTGTGGAGCTGGCCGATAAAATCGCCGGGTTGCGCATCGCAGACATCAGTTACATCGGGTGACCAACCCATTATTGCCTCCTGGACGGCTCCCATGACCCAAAACCAACTCGACAAGAAATCCGAAGCCTGGTCGGCCCTGTTCTCCGAACCGATGAGCGACCTGGTGAAGCGCTACACCTCCAGCGTCTTCTTCGACAAGCGCCTGTGGCAGGCCGACATCCAGGGCTCGCTCGCCCACGCCGGCATGCTGGCTGCGCAGGGCATCATCGGCGTGCAGGACCACGCCGCGATCGAACGCGGGATGGCGCAGATTCGCGCCGAGATCGAATCCGGCGCCTTCGAGTGGAAGCTCGACCTCGAAGACGTGCACCTGAACATCGAGGCCCGCCTGACCCAGCTGGTCGGCGACGCCGGCAAGCGCCTGCACACCGGCCGCAGCCGCAACGACCAGGTCGCCACCGACGTGCGCCTGTGGCTGCGCGGCGAGATCGACCTCATCGGCGACCTGCTGGTCGAGCTGCAGAAGGCGCTGGTGGACATCGCCGAGAAAAACGTCGACGTGATCCTGCCGGGCTTCACCCACCTGCAGGTGGCGCAGCCGGTGAGCTTCGGCCACCACATGCTGGCGTACGTGGAAATGTTCAGCCGCGACGCCGAACGCGTGGCCGAGGTGCGCCGGCGCGTCAACCGCCTGCCGCTGGGCGCCGCCGCACTGGCCGGCACCAGCTACCCGCTGGACCGCGAGCTGGTCGCCAAGACGCTGGGCATGGACGGCGTCTGCCAGAACAGCCTGGACGCCGTGAGCGACCGCGACTTCGCCATCGAATTCACCGCTGCGGCCAGCCTGTGCATGGTGCACGTGAGCCGCATGAGTGAAGAGCTGATCCTGTGGATGAGCCAGAACTTCGGCTTCATCAACATCGCCGACCGCTTCACCACGGGCTCGTCGATCATGCCGCAGAAGAAGAACCCCGACGTGCCCGAGCTGGCGCGCGGCAAGACCGGCCGCGTGGTCGGCCACCTGATGGCGCTCATCACGCTGATGAAGGGCCAGCCGCTGGCCTACAACAAGGACAACCAGGAAGACAAGGAGCCGCTGTTCGACACCGTCGACACGCTCAAGGACACACTGCGCATCTTCGCCGAGATGATTGGCGGCATCACCGTGAAACCCGAGGCGATGGAAGCCGCCGCGCTGCGCGGCTACGCCACCGCCACCGACCTGGCCGACTACCTCGTGAAGAAGGGCCTGCCCTTCCGCGACGCGCACGAAACCGTGGCCCATGCCGTGAAGGCCGCCACCTCGCACAAGGTCGACCTGGCCGAGCTGCCGCTGTCCGTGCTGCAGCAGTTCAACCCGAGCATCGAAAAGGACGTGTACGACGTGCTGAGCCTGCGCGGCTCGCTGAACGCGCGCAACATCCTGGGTGGCACCGCGCCCGCGCAGGTGAAGGCGCAGGTAGTCCGCCACCGCGCCCGCCTCGGCTGATCGCAACCGAAGCGGCACCGTGTTCTACGCCATACCGCTCGAGAACAAACCGAGCTGGCGCAATCCACCGTGGATGACGGTGCTGCTGATCCTCGTGAACATGATCGTGTGGTGGGGGCCGCAGCGCAGCGAGGAGAACGCACGCGAGCGCGCCGCCCACTACTACGTGAACAGCGTTCTGCCCGAACTCGAGCTGCCGCCTTTCGTGGAATGGCTCGAAAAGACGGACCCCAAGCGCGGCAAGCTGGCTCGCCGGATGCTGCCGCACGAGGAAACCTACCCCCAGCTTCTTGAAAGCCTGCAGAACGACAGGAAGTTCCTGGCGAAGCTGCAAGCCGACGGGATCATCACGCCCACCAACCCGCAGTACGGCGAATGGAAGCGGGACCGCCAGCAGTACGAGGCCATGCTGCCCACGCCCTTCACCGCGCGCTGGTCGCAGGACTACACCAAGGACGCCGAGTTCAAGCCCTGGACCTGGATCACCGCCGCCTTCCTGCATGGCAGCACCGGCCACCTGCTGGGCAACATGCTGTTCCTGTTCCTGTTCGGCTTCTCGGTCGAGCTGGCGCTCGGACGCGGCACCTACCTGAGCTTCTATCTGCTGGGCGCCGTCGGCGCCTCGGCGCTGGCCGGCTGGGCTTATGCCGGCAAGGACGGCTATGGGCTGGGCGCCTCGGGCGCCATCTCGGCGTTGATGGGCATGTACGCGGTGATGTACCGGCTCAAGCGCATCCGCTTCTTCTACCAGCTGTTCTTCTATTTCAACTACGTCACCGCGCCGGCCTTGCTGCTGCTGCCGGCATGGATCGTCAACGAGCTGATGCAGCATTGGCTGGGCGGCCAGGGCATCGCCTACATGGCCCACCTGGGCGGCCTGCTGACCGGTGCAGCATTGATGACCGGCGCGCTGCTGCTGCGCCGGGTGCAGGCGCCGGAGACGGCCGCCGCACCCGAGCCCGACCGCTTCGGCGAGCATGTGGCCGCGGCCCAGAAGTTCGGCGCCGCGATGAAGTTCGACAAGGCGTGTGGCGAATGGCGCGCCGCCGCCGCGCTGCGCCCCGGCGACAGCGACACGCTGCGCGCCTGGTTCAACACCGCGCGGCTGCAGCCCGCGAGCGACGACTTCCACCAGGCCGCCCGCCGCATCTTCCGCCTGCCCGCCACCGACGAGGGCACGATGGCGCTGCAGCACGCCAGCTACAAGACCTATCTCGACCAGGCCAAGCCCGGCGCACGGCTGAAGCCCGAGGACATGGCCCGGCTCGCGCGCCGCTTTGCCCGCATCCGCCAGTTCGAAGACACCGACAAGCTCTGCCGCATCCTGCTGAAGACGGCGCCCGACCATCCGGAACTGGCCGACACGCTGTCGGCCTGTGCGAACGGGTTGCTGCATGCGGGCGAGCGCGACAAGGCGATCGGCCTGCTGCCGCACCTGCTGCGCCTCGCGCCGAACGACATGGTGACGCGCGCACTGCAGAGCGCCTGAGGAGCCTGAAGAACTAGGCGGCCGCCGCCGGCCGCAGCAGCCAGCGCACTTCCTGCGTCTGCTCGCTGTCGGGGTAGCGCGACTCCATCGTCGCCAGGATGGGCTGCGCCATGTCCGAGCGCCCCAGCCCCTGCACCAGCGCACGCGCCGCCAGCTCGTAGGCCTGCGGAATCGCCTCGTGGCCGCGAAAACGCTTGTCGAAGCCCGACAGCAGCGCCAGCGTGGCGTGCGCGTCGCCGCTGCGCCATTCGGCGCGTGCCATCGCGACCACCATCGCCGCGTCGTCGAGCGCGAAGGCCTTGTCCTTCTCCTTGCAGGCCTTGAAGACCTTGAGCGCCTCCGAGGCGAGGTCGCGCCGCATCAGCAGCGGAATGAAACGCCGCGCCTGGTCGAGCATGGTGTCCTTCTTCTCGGGCATCAGCGCCAGCACGCGGTGGTAGCGGCGCTGCGCCGCAAGGTCGTCGGACGCGGCCGTGCGCTGGGCCTCGTAGGCCGTGCCCAGCGCGGCCGCGAGATCGCCCTCGGTGACCAGGTGGGCCACCTCGGCGTCGATGCGCTGCGCCGCGATCTGCTCGGGCGTGCGGCGGTCAACCGGGGAGCCGTCGCCCAGTTCGCTGCCCGGCACCGCGTCGAAACCGAAGGCGTCGTGGTGCTGGAACATCACGTAGCCCAGCAAGCTCGCCATGACCCAGCCGAAGTAAATGAACGCGAAGTTGACGACCGGCAGCGCGATGCGCCCGTCGAACATCGGCAGCAGCAGCGACAGCGCCACCTGCGCGCCCGTGCTCAGCAGGAACAGGAAGAAGCACAGCAGCGCATACGGCCAGCCGATGGTGCGCATCGCGTCCATCACGTGGCCGGGGTTCATCGCCTGGAAGAAGCTGGCCGACTGCACCAGCACGATCACCGCCGCCGGGAAGGTGAAGGACATGACGAACAGCCCCACCGTGCCCAGGATCGGCGCATACCAGGCAAGCCAGCCGATCAGGAAGGCCTGCACCAGCGTGATCGCGAACAGCTTCCACGGCAGGTAGGTCCAGTCGTCGCTCGATTCGCGGCCGAAGTCGGCCGAATCGCGAATGCCGCGCGCGCCCAGCGCGATGATCTTGAAGCCGTATCGGCTGGCCGCCAGCATGATGCCGACCTCGATGACGAAGAGCGCCAGCGCATCCGGCAGGAAGAAGATCGCATCGAAGAGCAGGCTGCAGAAAGACAGCAGCAGGCCATAGGCCAGCGGCCGCATCTGGAACGGGAACGCGAAGAAGCTGTTCAGCCGGCGCCAGAACGGCGGTGGCGGCGGCAGCGAATCCTTGACGGCGATCATGGCAATTCCTCCTGTTTTTCTTCTTGTGCCTGTATCCGCTTACTTGCGGAAGAACTCGCTCTGGCTCATGGCGCCGGCACCGCCGATGCGCATCACCGTGACCTCGTCGGCATGAACGAGGCGCATCTGGCCGAGCTCGCGCTCCAGGCGCTGGGTGAAGCTGGTCTTGTATTGCAGCAGCGACTCGCCCATCTTCAGCACATTGGTGCCCGTGACGGTCGCGCTCTTGCGGTCGGTGGCCACCTCGATGGTGTCGATGTGGTAGTCGTACTCGATGGTGAGGATGCCGCCCATGCGCTCGCCGACCCTGCTGAAGGTCTCGAAGGCCTCGCGGTTCGCCTGGCAGGCCTCGTCGCGGTTGTGGGAGCGCTCCACCGTTTTCCCCATCATGGTGGTCTTGCTCTCGATCCGGGCCTTGCGGCTGAGCTGCTTGCACAGCATCTCGGCGTCGCGCGAATAGATGGCGTGGGCTTCCTTCTGGTAGAAGTCGCGCACCATCGATTCGTCGAGCTTGCGGCCGCCGATAAAGAAATACCACGCGCCCACGCAGAGCGCGATCACGATCGCAATTTGCTTCATTTCTTCCCGCCCGCGCCTGCGCGCATCCCTCTTGATTTTGCGGGGCAGTATACGTTGCCGAATGTTTCCTGGAGGCGTCGAAACGAGCTCGCGCCCCTGAATCCGGCCGCCCGGGAGCCCCGTATACCGGGCATGTGCATCGATGCCCGACAATCCCCGAATGCCAGCACCCAGCCCCGACGCCGAACTGATGGCACTGATCGACCGGATCGGCCGTCGCGACGAAGCCGCCCTGCGCCAGCTGTACGACCGCACCTCGCCCAAGCTGATGGGCCTCGCGATGCGCGTGGTGCGGCAGCGCGAATGGGCCGAGGACGTGCTCCAGGAAGCCTTCCTGACTGTCTGGCGAGTCGCCGGCGACTATCGCGCCTCGCTCAGCCCTCCGCTCGCGTGGCTCGGGTTGATCGTGCGCAGCCGGGCGCTCGACCTGCTGCGTCGCCGCGCCGCCGACCGCACCCGGCTGACCCAGGAATTCGACGAACTCATGGCCGACCAGTTCGAATCGGATGCGCCCAGCCCCGCCGACACTGCCGATGCCAGCGAGCAGGCCTGGGCACTGCACCAGTGCCTGAGCCAGCTCGAGGGCCGCCAGCGCGAGGTGGTCAGCCTGGCCTACCTGCGCGAAATGAGCCACGGCGAGCTGGCCGAGCAGCTCAGGCTGCCGCTGGGCACGGTCAAGACATGGATCCGGCGCGGGCTGGAAAAGCTGCGCATCTGCATGGGGCGCTTTGCGTGAGAGCGATGGCGAAGAAGAAGGCGGCCCTCCCATGAATCTCCTCGCACACCCCGAGCTGCTCGAACTGCTGGCCGCGAACCACGCGCTCGGCACGCTGCGCGGTGGCGCCCGCCGCCGCTTCGAGACCCTGGCCCGCGAACAGGCGCCGGTACGCGCCGCCGCGCTGGTCTGGCAGAGCCGGCTCGCGGGCATGACCGAAATGCAGTCCCCGGTCGTGCCCGACCCGGCCGTATGGACCCGCATCCGCAACACGATCGACGCCGAGCAGTCCGCGCTCGCCATCGAACGCCAGCGCAATGCCGCCGCCGGCAAGCCGCAGCCGCAAGGCGGCTGGCAGCGCAGCCTCGCGCTGTGGCGCGGCGCCACGGCCGCCGGCGCACTGGCCACGGTGCTGGCCGTGGTGGTCGGGCTGAACCTGCGCGACCAGCTGCAGAACGCCCCGGCGGTGCAGTACGTGGCCGTGCTGAACGACGACAAGGCCGCGCCCTCGATGCTCGTCACCTTCGATCCGAAGAAGAAGCAGCTGGTGCTGCAGCGCGTGGGTGGCTTCGACGAAGGCAACGACAAGTCGCTGCAGCTCTGGGCCCTGCCCCCGGGCGGCGCGCCGCGTTCGTTGGGCGTGCTCGACAAGGCGCCCGCGCTGCGGCTGGCTGCGTCAGAATCCGACGTGCGCGTGCCGGCCCTGGCGATCAGTCTCGAACCGAAGGGCGGCGTGCCCAGCGAGGGCGGCCCGACCGGCCCGGTGCTCTTCCACGGCGCCCTCATTGAAAAAACCATCTGACCTGTTTGCTGCCCTTCCGATGCCTTCGATGAAAACCGCGCTGGCCGCGGTCGCGCTGCTGACTGCGGCACTCGCCTCGCATGCCCAGTCCGCCTTCTTTCCCCAGGAATCGGAGACCGCCGCCGCCGAGGCCGCGTCCGCGCGCGACTACCTCGCCGCCAAGGAGCGCTGGCACAACGAGCTCGCGGCCTTCGCGCGCGCCGACCAGGAGCGTTTTCCGGCGCCCGGCGGCGTGGTGTTCGTCGGCAGCTCCACGGTGCGCATGTGGACCCGCCTCTCGCAGGACTTCGCGCGCGTGCCCGGCGGCGTGGTCAACCGCGGCTTCGGCGGCTCGACGCTGGCCGACTGCAGCTTGTTCGCACGCGACCTCGTGGTGCGCTACAAGCCGCGCCAGGTGATGGTCTATGCGGGCGACAACGACCTGGCCGAAGGCCGCACCCCGCTGCAGGTGCTCGACAGCTTCGCGCGCTTCGCCAACGCGGTGCGCGCAGAGCTGCCCGACACGCGCATCAGCTTCATCTCGGTCAAGCCCAGCCCGTCGCGCGAGCAGCTGATGCCGCAGATCCGCGAGACCAACCACGTGATCTCGGCCTACCTGAACCTGCTGCCCAACAGCGAGTTCATCGACGTCTACACGCCGATGCTGGGCGCCGACGGGCGCCCGCGCGCGGAGCTGTTCCGGGGCGACAGGCTGCACATGACGGACGAAGGCTACCGGTTGTGGCATTCGATCATTGCGCCGCACCTGCCGAATCCTTGACTCGCCCCCAGGCTTCGCGCACTTCGTGTCGCGCGCGCCTTCCCCCTACCGGGGGCAACACCAGTGGCCCGGTAAAGCCGGTTCCACGGTGTTCCAGGAAAAGACCTCAGGCGGGCGCGGTCTCCGACGGCATGTCGTCCGCCGGCGGCGGCACATCAGCCCCGCGCGTGAAGCGGGCCACGAAGTACATCCCCGAGAGCACCGCCAGCAGCAGCAGGCCGTCGCCCCACCACGGCCGCGCCATCTGGTTGTCGCCGTAGAAGGCCAGCACCAGCAGCACCGCCACGAGGTGCGCGCAGAACACCGGCAGCGAGGCGGAACCCATCGCCTCCAGCCAGCGCAGCCGCGGAATGCGGCGCATCAGCCACGGCCCGAAGCGCACTGCCAGGATGCACAGCGCCACGAGGTTCACCAGCCGCAGCGGGCCGAGTTGCCATTTGTCGAACAGCAGGTTCAGCTCGACGTCGCCGCCGAACGGCGCCTGGCCGTTGATGCCGGTGTGGCGCCAGTAGACCCCGTAGAGCGCAATGCCCGCCGCAAGCATCAGCAGCCACCACGGAAAACGCAGGGGCCGGGCTTCCGGCCCGCTGCGCGTGGCGCCGATGCACAGACCCGCGAACCACAGGAACTGCCACGCATAGGTGTTGAACGCGCCCATCTCATGGAACGGCACCGGCACGTCCAGGTAGCGCACAGCCAATGCATAGATCCATTCGCTGACCCCGAACTGCGCCGCCGCCCACACGGTCGCGCTCGCCACCATCACCCCCGTCCAGCCGTGGCGCATGGCAAAGGCCAGCACCCAGGGACTCATGAGCATGAAGAAGATGTACATCGGCAGGATGTCGAGCAGCGCCGGCTCGTAGATCAGCAGCAGCCCGAACAGGAAGCCGTCGCGCGGCTCCGCCAGGTAGTACGACACCAGGTTCTTCACGGCTGGCTGGTCGATGTGCAGCCCCACCGCCGCGATCACCGTGAACAGGAACAGCAGGATCGCCGCCTGGCACAGGTAGACCTTCACCACGCGCCGCCAGAAGGCCTGGCGCATCGAGTCGACGCCGCGCAGGTAGCCGATGCGGCTGTACACCAGCCCGGCCACGAAGGCCGACAGCAGCACGAAGCCCTCGGCGGCCGAGACGAAACCGAAGGGCTGGCCCAGCGGATCGGTCAAGCGGGTGGGCAGATGGGTGACGGTCATCAGCACGAGCATCAGCCCGCGCAAGGCGTCTATTTCCCAGTAGCGTTTCATCGGTCGGCGGCGAGGTCTTGGTGGCGGTCCGCGCGGCGCACGCACGACGGCCCCGATTGTAAGAAGACCGGCGTAAAGCCCGCGTAAGGCCCGCCGCGCCCGGCGATCAAGCCAACGGCCTATGACTGTTGGCACTCCCGAACCGTCGCGCAAATCGGATACGCTGCGCGCTGCCTTCAGGTGGAGATACAAAAAAGTGAATCGTTTCTTTCCAACATTGCTCCTGGCTGGCGGTGTCCTCGCGGCCGCCCCGGGCTTTGCCCTCCAGATAACCAGCCTCACGCCGCAAGGCGAAGTCGCCCGCGTGCGCCAGGTCGTCGCCAAGTTCGACCAGGCGGCCGTCAACTTCGGCGACCCCAAGGCCCCTGCCCCGCTTGCGGTGAGTTGCACCGACGCGCAGGCCGCCAAGGGTACCGGCCGCTGGACCGACGCCAAGGCCTGGGTCTACGACTTCGAGAACGACCTGCCGCCCGGCGTGCGCTGCACGGTCACCCGCATTCCCACCTTCAAGCCCGCGTCCGGCGAACTCACCGGACCCGAGCGCTACCAGTTCAACACCGGCGGCCCGTTCGTGCGCAACTACATGCCGGGCAGCTACAGCCGCATCGACGAGCAGCAGATGTTCATGCTGGAGCTCAACGGCGCGGCCACGCTCGACAGCGTGCGCCAGAACGTCTGGTGCGCGGCCGACGGCGTGGGCGAGCGCATTCCGGTCAAGCTGCTCGATGGCGATCAGCGCGCCGGCCTGCTCAAGGCCTTCGGCCGCGACAAGGCGGCAGAGAAAGACCCGCTGCGCTTCGTCACGATGCAATGCAACCGCACGCTGACGCCCGGTGCGAAGGTGCAGATCGTCTATGGCAAGGGCGTGGCCACGCCCTCGGGCGTGCCCAACAACGTGGAACGCCGCTTCGACTTCCAGGTGCGCGAGCCCTTCGCCGTGTCGTTCACCTGCGAGCGCGAGAACGCGCAGGCCGGCTGCCTGCCGCTGCGCCCGATGCAGCTGACCTTCAACGCGCCGGTCACGCGCAAACTGGCTTCGCAGATCGAGCTCAAGGGCAAGGGTGAGACCGTCAAGGCCCAGATCGAAGGCAGCACGCAGAGCGACGATGACGTGGTCAACGGCGTGTACTTCGGCCCGCCGCTGGCCGAGAGCGCGCAGTTCAGCATCGAGCTGCCCTCGAAGTTCGAGGACGCCTCGGGCCGCCCGCTGGCCTCGCCCGGCAGCTTTCCGCTGAAGGTGGCGACCGGCGCGATGCCGCCGCTGGCCAAGTTCGCCGCCTCGCCCTTCGGCGTGGTCGAGCGCCTGGCCGAGCCCGACACCCCGGCCATGATGCCGGTCACCGTGCGCCGCGTGGAGCCGAAGCTGATGGTGAATGCCCTCACGCCCGGCAAGGTGAGCGACATGAACCCGAAGACCGACGCGGAAATCATCGCGTGGTTCCGCAAGGTGCGCCGCTACGACAGCTTCACCATCTCGCGCGAACAGGCCCGCAAGGACGTGAAGGGCCCGCTGCCCCCGGTCATCGACAAGGACGACCGCACCACGCTGCAGACCCGCATGCTGTCGCTGCTGGCGGGCCAGTCGGGCGTGAAGGCGCTGGACATGCCCAAGTCGGACAGCGGCGATCCGCGCCCCTTCGAGGTCATCGGCATCCCGCTGACGCCGGGCTTCCACGTGCTCGAAATCGCCTCGCAGAAGCTGGGTGAGGCGCTGCTCGACGAGCGCTACAACGCCGGGCGCACGATGTACGTGCGCACCACCGCGCTGGCCACCAACCTGGCGGTGCACTTCAAGCTGGGCCGCGAGAACTCGATGGCCTGGGTCACCACGCTGGACAAGGGCAAGGTCGTGGCCGGCGCCGATGTGCGTGTGTCGGGCTGCGACGGCAAGGCCGTGGCCACCGGCACCACCGATGCCAACGGCGTCGTCATGCTCAATGGCATCTCGCCGCAGGCGCCGTCGTGCAACGGTCCGAACGAATACGACACGGCGGCCTGGTTCGTCAGCGCCCGCGCCAAGGACGACAAGGGCGTGGAAGATCTCGCCTTCACCTGGAGCGACTGGCAGCGCGGCATCGAGCCCTGGCGCTTCAACGTGCCGACCAGCATGCAGGCCGAGGCCGACCGCGTCGCCCACACGATCTTCGACCGCACGCTGCTGCGCGCCGGCGAGACGGTGTCGATGAAGAGCCTGATCCGCACGCAGACCAGCAAGGGCTTCGGCCTGCCCGAGAACCGGCCCGACACGCTGGTCATCACCCACGTGGGCAGTGGCCAGCGCTTCACGCAGCCGCTGAAATGGCGCAAGACCGCCACCGGCGGCCTGAGCGCGGAGAACACATTCCCCATTCCGCCGGCCGCCAAGCTCGGCGTGTACGAGGTGATGCTGCGCACCGGCGGCGGCAAGGACGCCAACGGCGAGGGCGAAAGCGATGGCGACGAAGGCTACGGCCGCAGCTTCTCCACCGGCATGTTCCGCGTCGAGGAGTTCCGCCTGCCCGTGCTCGAAGGCCGCATCGCGCCCACCGACAAGAAGCCGCTGGTGGCCGCCACCAGCGTGCCCACCGACGTGCAGATCAACTACGTGGCCGGCGGCGGCGCCGCCAACCTGCCGGTGCGCGTGTCGGCCATGGTGCGCGGCAAGAGCTTGAGCTTCTCCGACTACGACGCCTTCAGCTTCAACCCGCCGCGCGCAGCGCAGGGGGACGGCAGCGAGGCCGCCACCGCAGTCAGCGCCGCGGCCGAGGCCGGCTCGGGCGAGGAAGACCTCAACAGCGTGAACGACACCCGCGTGATCGCAGACAAGCTGCCCCTCACGCTGAACAAGGACGGCGCCGGCAAGGTCACGATCGACAAGGTGCCGAAGGTCAAGGCCGCACGCGAGCTGCTGCTGGAGGCCACCTACGCCGACCCGAACGGCGAGGTGCAGACCATCCGCAGCACGCAGACGCTGTGGCCGGCCTCCGTCATCGCCGGCATCAAGACCGAGGGCTGGGTTTCCACTGCGCAGAAGCTGAAGTTCCAGGCGCTCGCGCTCGACCTCTCGGGCAAGCCTCAGGCCAACGTGACGCTCAACGTGCGCGCCGTGGCGCGCATCACCACCACCAGCCGCAAGCGCATGGTGGGCGGCTTCTACACCTACGACAACAAGACCGAGACCAAGGACATCGGCACCGTCTGCAGCGGCAAGAGCGACGCGCGCGGCCTGCTGCTGTGCGAATCCGAGCTGAAGGAAGCCGGCGAGGTCGAACTCATCGCCAGCGCCACCGACGGCGAAGGCCGCGACGCCAAGGCGGTGAGCTCGGTCTACGTGACCAAGCAGGGCGAACTCTGGTTCGGCGGCGAGGACAACGACCGCATCGACGTGCTGCCCGAGAAGAAGAGCTACCAGCCCGGCGAAGTCGCCAAGTTCCAGGTGCGCAGCCCGTTCCGCTTCGCGACCGCGCTGGTCGCAGTGGAACGCGAAGGCATCATCGAGACGCACGTGGTGCAGCTCGACGGCAAGGACCCGACCGTCACCCTGCAGGTCAAGCCCGAATGGGGGCCCAACGCCTACGTGAGCGTGCTCGCCCTGCGCGGCCGCCTGCGCGAAGTGCCGTGGTACAGCTTCTTCACCTGGGGCTTCAAGTCGCCGCGCGAGTGGTGGACGGCCTTCTGGTACGAAGGCAAGGAATACGTGGCGCCGACCGCCATGGTCGACCTGAGCAAGCCCGCCTACCGCCTCGGCATGGCCGAGATTCGCGTCGGCACGCGCGCCCACCAGCTCGACGTGACCGTCACCAGCGACAAGCCCAGCTACCCGATACGCAGCAAGGCGCAGGTCACCATCAGCGCCAAGCTGCCCGACGGCAAGCCGGCGGCAGGTGCCGAAGTGGCGCTGGCCGCGGTCGACCAGGCCCTGCTGGAGCTGATGCCCAACGACAGCTGGAACCTGCTCAACGCCATGCTGCAGCGGCGCAGCTGGGGCGTGAGCACCTCCACCGCGCAGATGGAAATCGTCGGCCGGCGCCACTACGGGCGCAAGGCCGTGCCAGCGGGCGGCGGCGGCGGCAAGGGCCAGACGCGCGAACTGCTCGACACCCTGCTCGTGTGGAACCCGAAGGTGGTGCTCGACGCCAATGGCCAGGCCGTGGTGACGGTGCCGCTGAACGATGCGCTCACCACCTTCAAGATCGTGGCCGTGGCCGATTCGGGCGCCAGCCTGTTCGGCACCGGCCAGGCCAGCATCCAGGCCACGCAGGATTTGCAGATCATCAGCGGCCTGCCGCCGCTGGTGCGCGAGGACGACCAGTTCCGCGCGCAGATCACCTTGCGCAACACCACGCAGAAGCCGATGAAGGTCGAGGCCACGCCGCGCGCCACCCTGCTCACGCTGGAGACGCAGACCGTGGACATCCCGGCCGGCGAAGCACGCGAGGTGGCCTGGACCGTGACCGCGCCCGCGCAGCTCGCGCAGACGCGCGCCGAAGCCATCCTGTGGGAAATCGAGGCCAAGGACACCATCGGCGGCGCGCGCGACGCGCTCAAGGTGCGCCAGCGCATCATCCCGTCGGTGCCGCTCACGGTGCAGCAGGCCACGCTGGTGCAGCTCGATGGCCCCTTCACGCTCGACGTGGCACCGCCCGCCGACGCCCTCCCCGGCCGCGGCGGCCTCAAGCTGTCTCTGCAGCCCAAGCTGGCCGAGGGCCTGCCGGGCGTGCGCGACTGGTTCGCGAACTACCCCTTCATTTGCCTCGAGCAGAAGACCAGCAAGTCGGTCGGCCTGCGCGACGCGAAGATGTGGCAGAGCGTGCTGGCCCAGCTGCCGACGTACCTCGACAGCGACGGCTTGGTCAACTACTTCCCGCCGCGCGACGGCGAGGCCAACCGCGGCAGCGACATCCTCACCTCGTACCTGCTCGCGGCGACGAACGAGGCCGCGCAGCTCAACCCCGCCTTTGCGCTCGCCGACGACGTGCGCGCGCCGATGGAGTCGGGCCTGATCGCGTTCGTCGAAGGCCGCATCACGCGCGAGTTCTGGAGCCCGCGCAAGGACCTGGACGTGCGCAAGCTCGCCGCGCTCGAAGCGCTCTCGCGCTACGGCAAGGCCAAGGGAAGCATGGTCGGCAGCATCACCATCGCGCCGAACCAGTGGCCCACCGGCGCGGTGGTCGACTGGCTCAACATCCTCAAGCGCGTGAACGACGTGCCGCAGCGACAGCAGCGCCTGGACGAAGCCAACAACGTGCTGAAGGCGCGCCTGTCGTACCAGGGCACCAAGCTGATCTTCAGCACCGAGCAGGACGACTACTGGTGGTGGCTGATGACCAACGGCGACGTCAACACCGCCCGCCTGCTGCTCAGCGTGATGGACGACCCGGCCTGGAAGGACGACATCGGCAAGCTCGCCAACGGCTTCATCGGCCGCCAGCAGAACGGCGCCTGGCACACCACCACCGCCAACCTGTGGGGCGGGCTGGCGCTGGAGAAATTCAGCAAGGTGTTCGAGAGCACCCCGGTGGCCGGCGTCACCGCCGCCACGCTCGGCGCGGTGAAGGCGCAGGTCGACTGGAGCAAGGTCGAGCGCGTGAAGACCAGCGACGCCACCGGCGCGCCCAACCAGACCACCTTCTTCGGCGCGCCCGCCTCGCCGGGCAACCTGAAGAACAACACGATGTTCCTGCCGTGGGCTGCATCGCCGTCGGGTGCACCCGTGCGCGACACGCTGCTGGTCACGCAACAGGGCACCGGCAAGCCGTGGCTCACGCTGCAGTCGATCGCGGCCGTGCAGCTGAAGGCGCCGTTCGCGGCCGGCTATGCGCTCAAGAAGACCATCACCCCGGTCGAGCAAGCCGTGGCCGGCAAGTACACGCGCGGCGACGTGCTGCGCGTGAGCATCGAGGTCAACGCCAGCACCGACATGACCTGGGTCGTCATCAGCGACCCGATCCCCGGCGGCGCCACCATCCTCGGCAGCGGCCTGGGTCGCGATTCGCAGATCGCCACGCAGGGCGAGAAGAAGAGCGGCTCCGGCTGGCCGGCATTCGAGGAGCGCAGCTTCGAGGCCTTCCGCAGCTACTACGAGTACCTGCCCAAGGGCGTCGTGAAGATGGAATACACGGTGCGCCTGAACAACGTCGGCGACTTCGCATTGCCCCCGAGCCGCGTCGAGGCGATGTACGCGCCCGAGATGTTCGGCGAGACGCCGAATGCGCGGGTGAAGGTGGAAGCGGCGAAATAGCGGCCCACCGCGCTTCTTCTCCGGCTTCCTTACCTCGTCGACCCGGCCGGCTCCGCACCCCGCGGCGCATCCGGCTGTTTCGCCCCGGCCGCGGGCGAGCGCAGCGCGGGGGGATCGGCGAGCGGCGCAACCTGGCCAGGTTGTGCGGCCGCGGTCAGCATCGTTACTGAATACCCCGCCGGTTCGCCTCCCGCCATCCCGCATGGCGGAAGAGCAAGGGCCGCCCATCGGCGTCTTTAGGCGCCGCCACCCCGCGCATTCCCTTGAGAAGCCCGGCCCCGCCTCGGCCGGCATGCCTGTGCGCCTTTTGATCGTCAACGGCGCGCAATCCGACGCCTTTGTAGGACTTTGGCCTGACTCGCGCTGTGGTTGAAATGTGAAGTTTGCACACTTTGTTTCGCCTCGAAGCAGCCCAAATCCGGGTTTTGCCCTACCTTTATATTGCACTGCAGCATGCCACGTGAGGGCCGCGGGCAGTCTCTTCAATCCCATGGATGTACGCCGACGTTCCGGCGTGCGCCGTCGCCACGAGAGGTTGGTATGCATGTCTCGAAAACCGGTTCGTTCCGTCCTTCCCGCGCCCTAAGGCGCAATGCCCGCGCCTCGGCACGCCGACCTTCCGGCTCGTCCGGCCGCCACCGGCAGCGGGGCGCTTTCGTGCCCAAGCTCGCGGGCTACGGGCTGCTCGCGTTCGTGCTGTGGCTGATGGTCGAGACGCTGATCCAGCCGCTGCTGTCCTCGCAGGCCACCCGGGCCGTGTTGCAGGCGCCGGTAGGGCTGATCACCTCGCCGATCAACGGCGTGGTCACCCGGATGGTGGTCCACACGCGCGATGCGGTCGAAGCCGGCACCGTCGTGGCCACGGTACGCAATCCGACCGTCAGCCAGGAATTACTGACCACCCTGAGATCGCAGCACCTCGCGCTGCAGAGCCAGCTTGCGCAGCTGGGCAACCAGTTCAAGGCCGACAGCCAGGAAATGAAGTTCGTCGGCCATGAGGCCAATGTCCATCGCGAGGCCTCGCTGGCCCAGGCCTGGGAGGCCTGGCAGATCGCCCAGCGCCAGCGCGACGTGGCGCAGAGCGTGGTGGAGGAGCAGGAGAACAAGGTCCGCACCAACCAGGCGCTGCTGGAACAGGGGGCGATCAGCGAGCAGGTGATGAACGCGTCGGAGGCCCAGCTGAACACGGCACGTGCCAACGCCGCGGTGGCGGCACAGGCCTTCGCCGGGCAGGCCCAGACGGTGGCGAGCGCCGGACAGGGCGCCTTCGTGGGAACAGGCGGCAACAGCCTGTTCCAGACGCTGGAGAGCCGGCGCGGCGTGCTGCGCAACAGTGTCGACCGTGCCCGGCAGGACGGCACCGCCATCCTCCAGCAACTCAAGCAGGTGGCGGCGCTCGAGGAAGAAGAGCGCCAGCGGGTGGAGAAACTGTCCTCCTACGAGATCAAGGCCAGCCAGCCGGGACAGGTCCACACCGTGCTGGCGCCCGAAGGCGCGTACGTCACGGCGGGACAGTCGCTGGTGCGCGTCACCGATTGCAGCCGGCTGGGCGTGGTGGCGGTGTTTCCGGCCCGGCTGGCCAAGCGGCTGAGCATCGGTTCGGTGCTTGACGTGAAGGTCGGCCAGGCCGTCGCATCGGTGCCGGCGCGCGTGGAGCAATTGCTGCCGGTGGCATCGGACGCGCTGCAGAGCACCTACAGCGTGCCCTTCCCCTTTGCCGAGCAGGGCTCCATCTACGCCGTGGCGCGCATCGACAGCAACGAGCCGCCGAAGGCGCAGTCCGCCGGCGAGAGCAACCTGTGCGCGCCCGGCAAGGTGGTCTCGGCCAGCCTCAGGTCCTGAGTACAGGCAATGAACTGCCCTGCATCGAAAGACAAGCATGCGTTTTTCCCCCCGCGGCCTGGCCCTGGCGCATTGCGCGGCCGCCCTGGCGGCGCTGGCCTCGCCGCCGGCGCTCGCCGAGCAACCCGGTGCCACGCAGCAGCGGCTCGCACAGCAAAGCTGTGAGGGTTTGCGACGGGCGGTGGCCGAAGACCAGAAGGGCGCTGCGTCCGGCCCCCTCTTCCTTGCCAGCTACAGGCTCGCCGCAGGCGGCCAGGGCACGCCACCGCTGGAACCCGCGCTGGCGGGCGCAGCCTTCACCTACGACAACGCACTGGCCGGCATCGCGCTGCTGGCATGCGGCGACGCGGGCTCGGCCAGGCGCATCGGCGACGCGATCGTCCGCGCGCTCGAGCGCGACCCGAACGTGGCCGACGGGCGCGTGCGCAACGCCTATCGCGCCGGGCCGATGACCGAGGACAAGGCCGCGCTGCCGGGCTACTGGGATGCGGGCAAAAAGCAATGGATCGCCGACGCCTACCAGGTGAGCACCGCGACGGGCAACGTGGCATGGGCCGCACTGCTGCTGTTGAACCTGAACCAGGCCGAACCGTCGCCAGCCTATCTGGCGAGCGCGCGCAAGCTGCTCGGCTGGATCGAGCAGCGCACGCGCGCCCGGAACGCCCCCGACGGCTACAACGGCGGCTGGTACGGCTGGGACAACAAGCAGCGCCCCCAGACCTGGAAGTCGACCGAGCACAACATCGATATCGCGGTGGTCGCTGCGTGGGCGGCGCGCGCCGGCGGGCAAGGCGAGGCCGAGACCCAGCAGGCGCGCACCGCGCTCGATTTCGTGACCCGCATGTGGAACCCGTCCGAGCAGCGCTTCAACATCGGCACCAAGGAAGACGGCGCCACCATCGCCACCGAAGGCTCCGGGCTCGATGCCCAGCTCTGGCCGCTGCTGGCGGCTACCGACCGTTCCTGCGGCTGGATGCGGGGGCTCGAATGGGTGGAGAAGAACCATCGCTTCGGCGAAGGCTACGGCTTCTCGCGCAGCCCCGACGGCATCTGGACCGAAGGCAGCGCGCAGGTCGCCGCCACGCTGGTGGCCCGCAAGGGCGCGGCGCCCGAAGCGCTGTGGCGCCTGCTGGCGTCGCAACGCGCCGACAACGGCCTGTACTACGCCACCCCCGCTCCCCGCATCTCCACGGGGCTGGCCATCGGGCCCGACTCGGCGGGCGCCGACTTCTTCTACTACCACTGGCCGCACCTGGGCGCCACTGCGTGGATCGCATTGGCCGCCACCGGCTTCAACCCATTCACCGGCAAGACCGCCGCAACCGGAGCCAATCCATCATGTCCCACCTGATCGCCACGCCGGAGTTCCAGCTCAATGCCCTCGTGGCGGGGCTCGCGCTTCTCCTGATGACGTGGGGCCGCGTCGAGCGCATCGGCCACCGCGCGTTGTTCGGGGCACTCACCGCCCTGCTGCTGATGCGCTACGCCGTCTGGCGCGTGGTGGCGACCATGCCGCCCTCGGACCTCGGCTTCGAGACCCTGTTCGCCTGGGTCTTCCTGGTCTTCGAGCTGACGGCCATCGTCTACACGCTGATGTCCATCCACATGCTGCTGCGGCGGCGCGACAACCACGGGCTGGCCGATCGCGGCGAGGCCGCGCTGCGCGGACGCGGCGAGCAGGTGCCGGCACTGGACGTGTTCATCTGCACGTACAACGAGGAGCTGGACGTGCTCGAGAAAACCATCATCGCCGCCCAGGCCATCGACTACCCGCAACTGAAGGTCTGGGTGCTGGACGACACCCGCCGCGACTGGCTGCGCGACTACTGCGAGCGCCGGGGCGTGCACTACGCGCGGCGGCCCGACAACAACCACGCCAAGGCCGGCAACCTCAACAACGGCCTGCGCCTGTCGGCGGAGGTGACCAACGCGCCGTTCATCCTGGTGCTCGACGCGGACTTCGCGCCGCAGCGCCAGATCGCCTACCGCATGCTGGGCCTGTTCGACGATCCCAAGGTGGGCCTGGTGCAGACGCCGCAGTTCTACTACAACGCCGACCCTATCCAGCACAACCTGCGCGCCACCAACAGCTGGGTCGACGAGCAGCGCGTGTTCTTCGACGTGCTGCAGCCCGCGAAGGATGCCGTGGACTCGGCCTTCTGCGTGGGCACCTCGTTCATCGTGCGACGCGACCTGATCACGGCCGCGGGCGGCTTCCCCGTCGGCAGCGTCTGCGAGGACATCCACACCACCTACCTGCTGCTGCGGCATGGCCACATCACGCGCTGGCTGGGCGAACGGCTTTCGCACGGCCTGTCGGCCGAGAGCATCGTCGACTACATCAACCAGCGCAGCCGCTGGTGCCTCGGCACGGTGCAGCTTGCGCTGCTGCCCCAGGGACCCTTGCGCGGCAAGGGCTACAGCCTGTCGGCGCGGCTGCATTTCCTGCACGGACTCCTGCACTGGCTGGGCAAGCCGTTCATGGCGATGATCATGGTGGCGCCGGCGTTGTACTGGTATGCCGGCGTCTCGGTCTTCCACGCGACGCCGCAGGCCTTCGCAACCTACGGGTTGCCGCCGCTCGTGATGTTCTGGGCCTACAGCTACTGGATCAGCCAGCGGCGCTGCCTGCCCGTGTTCAGCGAGGTGAGCCAGCTCGTGGCGGCGATGGCCGTCACCAGCACGCTGCTCGCCGCGATGCTGAAGCCCTTCGGCCACCCCTTCAAGGTGACCGCCAAGGGCCTGGACCGCTCCAAGACAGTGGTGCACTGGAAGCTGGTCGCCGTGTTCGGCGGGCTGCTCGTCGCACTGCAGGGCGGCGGTGCATCGGCCGTCATGAGCGGCGCTGCGCTCACGCCGGGCGACCAGCTCAATCTGGTGTGGACCGGCATCGCGCTCATCCTGTGCCTTGGCGCGCTCATCGCCTGCGTCGACCTGCCGCGGCCCGACCAGGAAGAGCGCTTCCCCTGGCGCGCCGCGACGCGGGTCCGCACGGCGACGGGCGAAGGCGATTCGCGCTTCGTCAATATCGCCGTGGACGGGGCGCTGCTCGAAGGCGGCGCCCAGCTGAAACGCTTGCGCGTGGGGCAGGCCCTGGAGGTCTACGTCGATGCGGTGGGCTGGCTGCCCGCGCTCGTCGCCGGTCGCAGGCGCACCAGCGCGGAGCTGCGCTTCGCCGGCACCGAGACGCAGCGCGAGCAACTGGTGAGCCATGTCTTCAACGTGCTGCCGAGCCACGTCGCGGTGCAGGTGCGCCCGTGGGGGGCGGCTTCGGCGCTGCTCGCGAGTGCGGGGTTCCGTGCGCCTGGCGCCGGCTTCGTGCGCCTGTTCCTGCGGCTGTCGCTGCTCGTCCTGGCGGCCGGCCTCCTGCTGGTGGTGAGCGGCTGCAACCTCACGCCGCCGCTCAAGCAGCCCGACCTGGCGGTGCCTTCCAGCTGGCCCGCCGGCCAAGCGGTGCCGGCATCGGAGCCCGCGGACTGGCGCAGCTTCGTGCGGGACGATGAACTGCGCGGCCTGATCGCCACTGCCCTGAACCAGAACCGCGACCTGCGCGTCTATGCGGCCCGTGCGCGCGAAGCCCGCGCGGCCTACGCGGGCAGCCGTGCCTCGCTGTTCCCGCAGATCGGGCTGTCGAGCCATGCACAGCGCGCCCAGACCACGACACAGGGTTCGCTCAGCCCGGTGGGGAACGTGCCGTCCGACGGGCGGATCTCGAACAGCTTCGACGTGCAGGCCGGCGTCACGTCGTACGAGCTCGACTTCTTCGGCCGCCAGCAGAGCACCGCCCAGCAAAGCGGCTCCCTCGCCGAGGCCGGCGACAAGGACTACGCCGCAGCCCGCATGAGCCTGGTAGGCGAAGTGACCAATGCGTATCTCACGCTGCGCGCCGACCGCGCCCAGCTCGCCCTGGCCAGTGCCAACGAGGCCTCGCTGTCTTCCAACGCCGACATGATCGGCCGCGCCAAGGCCGCGGGCGGTGCGGCGCAGCTGGACGTCTTCCGCGCGCAGTCGCTGCTGCAGAACGCCCGCGTGCGGCAGGAGGAATACCGCATGCGCGTTGCCCAGGACCTGCAGGGGCTCAACGTGCTGGTGGGCCAGCCCGTGTCGCCGGACACCGGCGCCGCGCGCCCCTGGCCCGAACAGTCGACGGAATCCGTGGCGGCGGGCCTGCCGTCCAGCCTGCTGCAGCGCCGGCCCGACCTTCTCGCGGCCTATGCCCGCGTCGAGGCTGCGAACTCGGGCGTCGGCGCGGCCAAGGCGGCCATGCTGCCGACCATCTCGCTGACGGCCCTCGCCGGCGGCGTCAGCGGCGAGCTGTCGACGCTGCTGAGCAGCGGCAGCCGGAGCTGGGCCGGCGTGCTCGGCGTGTCGCTGCCTCTGTTCGACTGGGGACGCCGCTCGGCCAACATCACGGGCAGCGAAGAGCGGCTTGCGGCAGCGATGGCCTCGTACGAATCCGCCGCGCAAGTGGCCTTCCGCGAAACCGCCAATGCGCTGATCGCCAGCGACCACCTGCGCCCGCAGCTGCAGGCGCAGCAGTCCCGCGTGCAGGCGCTGGAAAACGTGGCCCGCATCTCGCGCACGCGCTTTCGCAGCGGCCTGGAAGACTACTTCTCCAGCCAGGATGCGCAGCGCGAGCTCTATTCCGAGCAGCAGCAGCTGATCGAGCTGCAGCTCAAGGAAGCCGTGAACATGGTCAACCTCTACAAGGCCCTGGGTGGGGGGTGGAGCAGCACCTGAAGCGAGCCGGCCCCTGCTGAAGACACACACACGCATGTAGCTTCGGCAGGCGCACCGGCCTACACTCGCGCCTCGATCAGTGCAGGAGAAACGCATGGACACCCTGGAGATCGCCAACAAGCTCGTGGCGCTGTGCAAGGAAGGTAAATACGAGGATGCCAAGGTGCTCTACGCACCCGAGGCCGTGAGCGTCGAGGCCGGTGCGCCGCCCGGCCAGGCGCGCGAAGCGGCCGGCCTTGCGGCCATCAAGGCCAAGGGCGATTGGTGGGTCGCCAACCACGAGGTGCATTCCGCGCAGGTCGCAGGCCCGTGGCCGCATGGCGACCGCTTCATTGTCGGCTTCCGCTTCGACGTGACCATGAAGTCCAACGGCCACCGCTTCACGATGGAAGAAATGGCGCTCTACACCGTCAGGGACGGGAAGATCGTGCGGGAAGAGTTCTTCTACGACACCGGCGAATAGGCGCCGATGGCGCCGCGCCGGCAGCCTTGCGCACGCAGGCACAAGTAGGAAGCAAGTTCTCCTGTGGGCGCGATGCGGGCAGAATGCCCCGCAGGTGCCCTCATGAACACAAGATTTGTCGAAGCCTTCCTCTGGGCCGCCCGGCTCGGCAGCTTCCGCGCGGCGAGCGACCGGCTCCACATCACGCAAGCGGCGGTGTCCAACCGCGTCGCCTCGCTCGAAGAAGACATCGGCGCGCGCCTGTTCGAGCGCGACGCGCGCGAACTGCGGCTCACGCCCGTTGGCGTGCGGCTGATGGACTACGGCGAGCGCCTGCTGGAGCTGCGGCGCGAGATCGTCTCGCTCGGCCGGCCGCGGGAAGACATCCTCGGGCTGGTGCGAATCGGCGCCATCGAGACCGTGGTCCACACCTGGCTGCTGGGCTTTCTCACCAACCTGCGCTCCACCTATCCGGGCATCGAGGTGCAGCTCACCTCCGAGACCACTCTGGCGCTGCATCGCGGCCTGCGCGAGGGCGCGCTCGACATCGCGCTGCAGACCGACCACATCGCCGGCGCGGGCATCGTGAGCACACCCTGCCTGCCGATGCCCATGGGCTGGGTGGGCGCGCCCGGTGCGGAGCCCGTGCAGACCGTCGAGCAGCTCCTGCGCCAGCCCGTGCTCACGATGAGCCCCGGCTCGCAGCCGCACGAGGCGTTGAAGAACCTGTTCCGCGCGGCGGGCATTCCGCTGGGCAAGGTGCACTGCGTGAGCTCGATCTCGGCGCTGGCGCGGCTGGTGAAGGCGGGCTTCGGCAACGCGCTGGTGCCGCTGCCGCCCTGCTACGAATACGTGGCCATCGGCGACGTGAAGATCATCGAGTGCGACGCGCTCATCTCGCCCCAGCGCATCGTGGTGAGCCACCTGGAAGCCGCCGACTCCGACGCCATCCGGCTCGTGGCCGAGCTGGCCTGCCGGGCCTCCGACCAGTTCACCACCTCGGCCATCGCACCAACCTGGAGCGCGACCACAGAGGATTAACCCTCGAGATGGCGCATTTCGGCCCCGAAAAGGGGCCAGTAATTCTTGTGGCTGTCGCCCAGAAAAACTCGTTTGTGACAGCCCGACCACGCGGCGGAAGATCGCGCCTTCATTTTTTCGAAGGCCCGCTCCTCTTTCGCCGTCATGACCCCCCCTGACTCCCTTTCTTCCGCAACAGCAGCAGCAGTGAACGGCCTGCTGTTCGTGGCCTCCGACGTCGAGCCCGCCGACGAGGCCGACTTCAATCGCTGGTACGACCAGGAACACGTGGAAGAGCGCGTGCGCATTCCCGGCTTTCTCTCGGGCGCGCGCTACTTCTCGCTCGAAGGCGGCCGCAAGTACCTGGGGCTGTACCGCACCGAGTCGCTGGCGGTGTTCGGCTCGCCCGGCTACCGCGCCGCATTCGAGAAGCAGACGCCGTGGTCGGTCTCCAACCTCGATCGCATGCGCCAGCCGATGCGCCGCGTGTGCGCCGTGCGTGCCGTCACCGGCTTCGGCAGCGGCAGCCACGTGGCCGTGCTCCCCCTGGCGCCCGCCGCCGATGCCGAAGCCCAGGTGGCAGCCGCCGCCAGCACCGGCGCGCAGCTGAAGAAGGAGCAGGCAGGCTTCGTGCAGTCGTACCTGCTCGTGCCCGACGCTGCGCTCAGCACGCCGCTGCCGCGCGAATCCACCGAAGGCCGCGTCCTTCAGCCGCTGCTGGTGATCGAAACCAGCAGCGAAGGCGCGGCCCGCGCCGCGCGCGCCACGGCCGCCGCCGCATTCGACGCCGATCCCGCCAGCGGCTGGCTGCTCGCGCTCGGCTGGAAGCTGACCGCGGCCGAGCTGGCCTGAAACAGCAGACCTCTGTCCCCCACACATCCCCCCTCACCGAACAAAGGCATCCAATGACCGAACATGTTCTTCCCGCCGCGGCTTCCGTGGCACCCGGGCAGGCCGCGCCGGCCTCCGCGAAGATGGGCCGGCTGGCCATGGCCAGCTCCATCGGCACCACGCTGGAGTGGTACGACTTCACCGTCTACAACATCATGGCGGCGCTGGTCTTCAACGCGGTGTTCTTCCCCTCGTTCGACCCGCTCACCGGCACCATCCTCGCGTTCTCGACCTACGCGGTCGGCTACATCTCGCGCCCGCTGGGCGGCGTGGTGTTCGGCCACCTCGGCGACCGGCTGGGCCGGCGCTTCGTGCTGGTGGCCACGCTGGTCATCATGGGCGTGTCCACCGGCCTGATGGGCCTGCTGCCCACCTATGCGAGCTGGGGCATCTGGGCACCCGTCGCGCTGGTGGCGCTGCGCTTCGTGCAGGGCGTGGCGCTCGGCGGCGAATGGGCCGGCGCGGTGCTGCTGTCGATGGAGCACGGCAAGCCCGACGAGCGCGGCCGCAATGCCTCGTTCACGCAGGTGGGGCCCTCGTGCGGCACGCTGATCGGCACCGGCTTCATCGCCATCGTGTCGGCCTGGCTGAGCCCTGAGGACTTCCAGAGCTGGGGCTGGCGCATTCCCTTCATCTCCAGCGTCGCGCTGGTGCTGTTCGGCCTGTGGCTGCGCCGGGGCGTGGACGAGACGCCCGTCTTCCGCGAGATGGAAGAGAAGAAGGCCACCGCCAAGACGCCCATCAAGGAAGTGCTCACGCAGCACTGGCGCCGCCTGCTGGTGGCCGGCGGCTCGCGCATCGGCTCCGACGTGCTGTATGCGCTGGTGGTGGTGTTCACGCTGACCTACGTGACGACGGTGCTGCACCTGTCGCGCCCGCTGGCGCTCACCGCCACGATGATCGGCGCGGCCTGCAACGCGATCGCAGTGCCGTGGTTCGGCAGCCTGTCGGACCGCATCGGCCGCCGCCCGGTCTACATCGCCGGCGCGCTGCTGGGCATGGTCTGGGCCTTCGTGTTCTTCGTGCTGATGAACAGCGCGCACCCGGTCGCGATCTGCGCGGCGGTGGTGGTGGGCCTGCTGATCCACGCGATGATGTACGGCCCGCAGGCCGCCTTCGTGACCGAGCAGTTCCCCGGCCGCGTGCGCTACGCGGGCGCCTCGCTGGCCTACACGCTGGCCGGCATCGTGGGCGGCGGCTTCGCGCCGCTGATCATCGCGAGCCTGTTCAAGTCGTGGGGCAGCACAGTGGCCGTGTCGTTCTACGTGGTGGCCGCACTGTGCGTGACGCTGATCGCCCTGGTGGTGGCGCGCGAAACCGCCAAGCGCCCGCTGGAGAGCTGACCGATGACGACGAGCAACACGAATTCCCGCCTGCGCTTCGCCTGCGAGAGCATCGCCGACGACGGCACGCGCTCCACCGCCTTGCACCTCGTCGCGCCGCGCGCGCTGGTGGTAGCGGGCTGGACCGGGCGCGACATCGCCGCCATCGAGCACCACATCGAGGAGCTGGCCGCGCTCGGCGTGCCGCGCCCTTCGAGCGTGCCGCTGTACTACCGGGTGGCCGCCCAGCTGTTGACGCAATCGCCCGCCATCGAGGCGCTGGGCGACCAGAGTTCCGGCGAGGCCGAGCCGGTGCTCTTCTTCTCGCAGGGCGAGTGGTGGCTGAGCGTGGCCTCGGACCACACCGACCGGCAGGTCGAGAGCTACTCGGTGGCGGTGTCGAAGCAGATGTGCGCCAAGCCCGTGGCCGAGACCGCCTGGCGCTGGCGCGACGTGCAGGCGCACCAGGACACGCTGGAGCTGCGCTCGCGCATCCTGGAGGACGGCCGCTGGGTCGACTACCAGCGCGGCACGCTCGCATCGATCCGACCGCTGGCGGGCCTGCGTGACGGCATGCCCGGTGCCGATGCGGTTCCCGAGGGCCTCTTCATGACCTGCGGCACGCTGGGCGCACTGCCCAACGCGAAGGGCGAAGGCATCCGGCCCGCGACGCAGATGGAAATAGAGCTGCACGACCCGAAGCTGCAGCGCCGCATCGTGCATCGCTATGCGGTGGAAGCACTGCCGGTGGTGGCATGACGATGAAGAACGGCAACACCATCACGGCGCTGCGCAAGCGCATCGCGCGCGGCGAGCTGTCGCACGAGGCACTGATCGACGAGGTGCTCGAAGCGGCTGAACAGCCTGCTGCACAGCATGTCTTCACGCGCCTTTACGCCGACGCAGCCCGCGCCGCCGCGCGCCATGCCGATGCGGCGCGCAAGGCCGGCGTCGAGACCGCCCCGCTCGCCGGGCTGCCGGTGTCGGTGAAAGACCTGTACGACGTGGCCGGCGAAACCACCATGGCGGGCTCCGCCGTCTGCGCGGGCGAAGCGCCGGCGGCGCACGACGCGACCGCCGTGGCGCGGCTGCGCGCACAGGGTGCGGCCATCGTCGGCAAGACCAACATGACGGAGTTCGCGTTTTCCGGCGTGGGCATCAACCCGCACTACGGCACGCCGCGCAACCCGGCCGATGCACAGACGCCGCGCATTCCGGGCGGTTCGTCGTCCGGCGCTGCAGTGTCGGTGGCGCTCGGGCTCGCGGTGGCTGGGCTGGGCTCGGACACGGGCGGCTCGATCCGCATCCCCGCCGCGCTGTGCGGCCTGGTCGGCTTCAAGAGCACGCAGTCGCGCGTGCCGCGCACGGGCGCCTTCGAGCTCGCGCGCTCGCTCGACACGGTGTGCGCCATGGCACGCAGCGTGGAAGACTGCCTGATCGCCGATGCCGCCATTGCCGACGCGCCGCTCGCGGTGCGCCGCCGTCCGCTGCAGGGCATGCGCCTGGCCGTTCCGCGCACGCTGATGTTCGACGACATCGAGCCCGCGGTGGCGCGCGCCTTCGACCGCGCGCTGCAGGCGCTCTCGGCGGCGGGTGCGCAGATCGTGGACATCACGCTGGCCGAACTCGCCGAGATCGCGACCGTCAACGCGCCCGGCGGCTTCTCTCCGGTGGAAGCCGCCGCCGTGCACCGCGAGCGCTTCGCCGCCAGGCGCGACGGCTTCGACGCGCGCGTGGCCGCCCGCATCGCGCTCGGCACCGAGGTGCGCGCCGCCGACTACATCGCCATGCAGGACCGCCGGCGCGACTGGATCGGCCGCGTCGAGCGCGCCATCGAAGGCTTCGACGCACTGGTGTGCCCGACCGTGCCCATCGTCGCGCCGCCCATCGATGCGCTGGCGGAAGACGCGGCCTTCTTCAAGGCCAACGGCCTGCTGCTGCGCAACACCTTCGCGATCAACCTGCTAGACGGCTGCGCCTTCAGCCTGCCATGCCATGCGCCGGGCGAACTGCCGGTGGGGCTGATGCTGGCGTCGGTGCACGGCGACGATGCGCGGCTGGCGGCGGTGGCACTGGCTGCCGAGCCCGTGCTGCGCCACATCGATGGCATCTACCGCGACTCTCACGCCATGGCCCTCCTTCGCTAGACTGGATGGCGTCGTCGAATGGAGAGCACCCATGTGCCGCAGCATCAAGACCCTCTACAACTTCGAGCCGCCCGCCACCGAGCAGGAAATTCGTGCCGCGGCGCTGCAATTCGTGCGCAAGCTCAGCGGCTTCAGCGTGCCGTCCAAGGCCAATGAGGAAGCCTTCGGGCGCGCGGTCGATGAAGTGGCCGCCACCGCGGCTCGGCTGATCGAATCGCTGGTCACCACGGCCGAGCCGCGCGACCGGGGCGTCGAGGCCGAACGCGCCAAGGCCCGCGCGGCCCTGCGCTTCGGCAACAGCCCTGCATGATAGAAGACAAGCGACAGCCTCCATCCAACCAACAGCCACACAGGAACACAACCCATGCCTATCGAACTCTGGCTCGCTTTCGTCGCGGCCTCCGCCGTCATGCTGGTCATTCCGGGGCCGACCATCCTCACTGTCATCAGCTATTCGATGTCGCACGGGCGCCGTGCCAACGTGCCGCTGGTGGCGGCCGTGGCGCTCGGCGACTCGACCGCTCTGGTGGTGTCGCTGCTGGGGCTGGGTGCGCTGCTGGCCACCTCGGCCTTCTGGTTCACGGTAGTCAAGTGGGTGGGCGGGCTGTACCTGCTGTACCTCGGCATCAAGCTGCTGCGCGCGGGCATCTCGTCCACCGAAATCGCCGCGCCGGCCGCGCCCGCCTCGCGGCTGCGCCTGTTCGCCAACACCTACCTGGTGACGGCGCTGAACCCGAAGGGCATCGTGTTCTTCGTGGCCTTCCTGCCGCAGTTCATCAGCCCGGCGGCCAATGTCACGTACCAGTTGTGGGTGCTGGCCGTCACCTTCGTCGTGATGGCAGCGACCAATGCCACGCTCTATGCGGTGTTCGCGGGCTCGGCGCGCAGGCTGCTGTCATCGCCGCGCGCGCAGCGGCGCTTCAACTTCGCGGGTGGCTCGCTGCTGGGCGCGGCCGGCATCTGGGCGCTGATGGCGCGCCGGCCGGGCTGAGCGGCCCGCGCGTGCTCATGAAAAAGGCCGCGAAGCGCCATGCCTTCGCGGCCTTTGCCTGCGGCAGTCAGTAGCGGTACGGATTGTTCGGGGCGCGGTCGTAGCGATTGGGCACGCCGTCGTTGTCGCGGTCCCTGTCGTAGCGGTTAGGCACGCCGTCGCGGTCGCGGTCGCCGTAGTAGTGGCCGCGCGGCGGCGGGCGGTCGTAAGGCGCGACCACGCAGCCGGCCAGGATGGCCGACGCGGCCAGCAGGATCGCCAATGTCTTCGTCATGTGAGTTCTCCTTGGAGTGTTTGTGGAACCGGGCTTCGCCTCCTGCGAGCCGGTACTGCATTGAAGGCCACGCCGGTACGCATCGGGTTTCTCCAGTGAAGCGCTTGTGTGAAGTTGGTTACCGGATGTGGAACATGGCGAGAACTTTGGGCTGAAGTCTTCATGCCCGCAAGGCGGCAAGCCGCCCGTCGCGGAGTAGGCGCCGTTCCCGTGGTGCATCGCAGAGAATGTCGGCGCCCACGCTTCCGGACACCGACCTTTTCGATGCAATCCGCGCCCCTCTTCGTTCCCGCCCGCAAGGCCCTCGCCGCAGCCCTGCTGGCGGCGGCCTGCGTCCATCCGGCCTGGGCCCTCGTGAGCTTCGAAGAAGTCAAGCGCGACTTCCGCTCGTCCGACACCGAGGTGCTCGACCGCAACGGCGAGTTGCTGCAGCGCGTGCGCACCGATCCCACCGTGCGGCGCGGCCGGTGGACCGCGCTGGCCGACGTGTCGCCCGCGCTGCGCACGGCCATGGTGCTGAGCGAGGACAAGCGCTTCTACGAACACAGCGGCATCGACTGGCGCGCGGTCTCGGCCGCGGCCTGGGCCAACGTGTGGAACACGCGCACGCGCGGCGCCTCGACCATCACGATGCAGCTATCGGGCCTGCTCGACGACGACCTGCGCCGCGCCTCTGGCGGACGCAGCTTCACGCAGAAGATCGGCCAGACAGTGGCGGCCGCGCAGCTGGAGCGCAACTGGCGCAAGGACCAGATCCTGGAGGCCTACCTCAACACCGTGCCGTTCCGCGGCGAGATCGTGGGCATCGACGCGCTCTCGCGCACGCTGTTCGGCAAGGCACCGAGCGGGCTCGATGCGCGCGAGGCCGCCGTGGCCTCGGCGCTGGTGCGCGCGCCGAATGCAAAGCCTGCCGTGGTGGCGCAGCGCGCCTGCGAGGTGCTGCGCGCGATGGAGCCGCAGCAGAAGGTCGACTGCGAGGCACTCGACATGTTCACGAGCGCAGCGGTGCAGCGGCGCGCCTTCGAGACGAACGAAGGGATTGCGCCGCATGCGGCTCGGCGCGTGCTGCGCGAGATTCGGGATGCGAATGCGGTGGCAGCCCCCACCCCGGCCCTCCCCCAGAGGGGGAGGGAGAAAGACAGCAAGGAAACCGGTGTGCGCACCACGCTGCGCGCGGCGCTGCAGCGCTTTGCGCTGGACACGCTGCAGCGCCACCTGCGCGAACTGCGCGAGCGCCACGTGGAAGACGGCGCGCTCGTCGTGCTTGACAACACGACCGGCGAGGTGCTTGCCTGGGTCGGCTCCTCCGGCCCGCTGAGCCAGGCGGCCGAGGTCGATGGCGTGACCGCGCTGCGGCAGCCCGGCTCCACGCTCAAGCCGCTGCTCTATGGCCAGGCGATTGCCGAGCGGCGCATCACCGCGGCCTCGCTGATCGAGGACTCGTCGGCGCAGATCAGCACCGCCAGCGGCCTCTACATTCCGCAGAACTACGACCGCCGTTTCAAGGGCCCGGTGTCGGCGCGCACCGCGCTGGCCGCCTCGCTCAACGTGCCGGCCGTGCGCACGCTGGTGATGGTGTCGCCCGAAGCCTTCGCGCGCGAGCTGCGCGCCGCCGGCCTGCCACTGCGCGAGAGCGGCGACTACTACGGCTACAGCCTCGCGCTCGGCAGCGCCGAGGTGTCGCTGCTGTCACTCACCAATGCCTACCGCATGCTGGCCAACGGCGGGCGCTACGGCACGACGACGCTGACCATGCGGCCACCCGTCCCGGCCGAAAGATCGAAGCCGCCGATGCTCGACCCGCGCGCCGCCTTCATCGTCGGCGACATCCTCTCCGACCCCAACGCGCGCACCCGCACCTTCGGCCTCGACAGCATCCTTTCCACCCGCTTCTGGACCGCCGTGAAGACCGGCACCAGCAAGGACATGCGCGACAACTGGGCCGTGGGCTGGTCGCAGCGCTACACGGTGGGCGTGTGGGTCGGCAACGCCAGCGGCGAATCGATGTGGGACGTGAGCGGCACCAGCGGCGCCGCGCCGGTGTGGGCCGAGGTGATGCGCTTCCTGCACGCGCGCGAGCCCAGCCGCGCGCCCGCGCCGCCGCCCGGCCTCGTCGAAGCGCGCGTGAGCTTCGGCAACGGCGCCGACGGCAACCCGCTCGAAGCGGCACGCAGCGAGTGGTTCCTACAGGGCACCGAGCAGACGCTGTTCGCGCTCGACGCCGGCATGGCGACCGACGCCGCCTCGGCGCGCATCACCGCGCCGGCCGACGGCACCATCATCGCGCTCGACCCCGACATCCCGCCGCAGCGCCAGCGCGTGCGCTTCGACTCCGAAGGCCGCGGCGTGCAGTGGCGCATCGACGGCAAGCCCTTCGAGCGCGGCAACAGCGTGCAGTGGTTTCCCTGGCCGGGGCGCCACGTGATCGAGCTGGTGGACGCCGGCGGCAAGGTGGTCGACCAGCGCCGGCTCGAAGTGCGCGGCGCCGGCGTGGTGACGAAAAGCGCGCGCCGATAAAGACCGCGGACGGCGCGCTTCGGGGCGCGAAGAGAGGGCCGGCGCTTGGTAAAGATGCTGTCCAGGCCAACCACCACATGTACAGTCCGGGCTTTGTTTGGCGGCAAAATTCGTCCAATCATTGAATGACCCAGGCCCTCCCGATGCTTGCCCAAGCCCCCCGAACCTCCCTGGCGGACACCGCCGCCGACAGCATCCGCGCCGAGATCTCTGCCGGCCGCTGGGCCGTCGGCTCCCGCATCCCCATCGAGCCTCAGCTCGCGCAATTGCTGGGCGTGAGCCGCGGCACGGTGCGCGAGGCGGTCAAGACGCTGGTGTCGCGCGGGCTGCTCGAAGTGCGGCAAGGCTCCGGCACCTATGTTCGTTCGGGCTTCGACCCCTCGTCCAGCCTGCAGAAGCTGCGCCTGGCGAGCCTGCGCGACCAGTTCGAAGTGCGCCGCGCGCTCGAGGTGGAAGCCGCCCGGCTCGCCGCGGTGCGCCACACCTCGCGCGACCTGCGCCGCCTCCACACCCTGCTCGACAAGCGCGGCGTGCCCGACGCCAACGACAACGGTGCGAGCTTCATCGAGCGCGACCTCGCCTTTCACCTCGCCATCGTCGACGTATCGGGCAACCTCGCGCTGGCCGAAACCTGCCGCTTCATCACGGGCTACATCAAGGAGACGATCGCGAGCTCGATGGGCGGCACCAACCTGCCCGAGCCCGACGACGCCGCACACCGCGCGATCGTCGAAGGCATTGCCAGCCGCGACCCCGACGTGGCCGCCGCGGCGGTGCGCGCCTTCATGGCGCCGATGATCAACGCGCTGGCGCTGGGCACGCGATGACCTCGCTTACGCTCGCCCCAGGCCACACCACGGCCGACGACCTGCTGATCGACGCCGAAGTCGACAGCCAACCCGCCCCGCGCCCCACGCCCGCGCCCACCCTCGCGCGCCGCATCCTGCTCGCCGCCAGCGTGGTGCTGATCGCCTTCAACCTGCGCCCGGTGTTCGCCAGCCTCTCGGTGGTGCTGCCGGAGATCATCAAGGCCACCGGGCTCTCGGCCACGGCCGCGAGCCTGCTGACCACGCTGCCGATCGTCTGCCTCGGTGTGTTCGCGCCGCTCGCGCCTGGGCTGGGCCGCCGCTTCGGCACCGAGCGCACGCTGCTCGCGTGCATGGTGCTGATCCTGGCCGGCACGGTGCTGCGCGGCACCGGCAGCATCCCGCTGCTGTTCCTCGCCTCGGCCATCGCGGGCAGCGGCATCGCGGTGTCGAACGTGCTGCTGTCGGGCCTCGTGAAGCGCGACTTCGCGAAGCAGGCCGCGCTGATGATGGGCCTCTACACCATGGCCGTGTGCGGCGGCGCGGCCAGCGCCGCGGGCCTGACGGTGCCCATCGAGCACGCGCTGGGCGGCGGCTGGACCATGGCGCTCGCGATGTGGGCGCTGCCGGCCGCGCTGGTCACGCTGATCTGGGCGCCGCAGGCGCTGCCGCTGAAGCCGGTGGCGAGCGAATCGGGCTTCACGGTGCGCGGCCTGTGGCGCGACAGGCTGGCCTGGCAGGTCACTTTCTTCATGGGCCTGCAGTCCGCGCTCGCCTACATCGTGATGGGCTGGCTCGCGCCGATATTGCGCGAGCGCGGGCTCGGCAGCGAAACGGCCGGCTACGTGGTGTCGCTGTCGGTCATGACGCAGGTGGTGACCTGCCTCGTGGTGCCCGCGCTGGCGGTGAAGCTGCGCAACCAGCGCGGCCTGGCGGTCGCGCTGGCACTCCTCACGGTGGGCGCGATGCTGGCGATGCTGTTCGCTCCGCTCGGCGGTGTGGGCGGCGTGTGGGCCTGGGCCGTGCTGCTGGGCATTGCGCAGGGCGGCACCTTCGCGCTGGCGCTCACGATGATCGTGCTGCGCTCGCCCGATTCGCACGTGGCCGCGCATCTCTCGGGTATGGCGCAGGGCGTGGGCTACATGGTGGCCGCCTTCGGGCCGCTGGTGGCCGGGCTGCTGCACGGCTGGACGGGGAGCTTCCGCGCCTCGTCGTGGCTGTTCATCGGGCTGGGCGTGGCGCTCGTGGCCGCGGGGCTGGGCGCGGGCCGCACGATGCATGTGGGCGCGACGACCGTGCCCAGTCGCTGAACAGCCTCATTGCGGGCCGCCGCAGAAATCCGCGCGCTCGGTGGTCTTCGCGGTGAAGCGGATGCGCGTGGTGGTCGCGACGCTCTGCGGCTCGTTCTGCGGCCACTTGCTCTGCAGCCAGGTGTACTGCCACTCGTAGGGCGCGCCCGGCTTCGCGGCCTCGCCGTAGGCGATGCGCAGACTGCCGTTGCTCTCGTCGTGGCAGTGCTTCGAGGTCTTGTATTCCTTCTCGCTGAAGCAGGCGCGGATCATCTTGAAGCACGAGAACGGAATGTCCTCATGCACCGCCTTGCCGCCTTCCAGCGGCACGAAGTCCGCGGTGTCGAACGAGGCGCCGCCGCCGGAGTACATCTCCGACACGGTCTGCAGCACTGCCACGGCCCATTTGCCTTCGGCCAGCGGATAGAGCGCGGGCGCGAGCGACAGGCGCGCCTCGGGCTGCTCGGCGCCGCTGTCTTTCTTCAGGGACTGCACGTAGCCCGAGAAATCGTGGAGGCGGTCGAGCTGCCAGCCCGCCGCATCGGTGCTGCGTTTGATGCGCGCCATGGCCAGCGGCTCGGCCGACAGCACCACGTAGTCGCCGGGCGCGGCGCCGCGCGGGCGGTACAGGCCGAGTTGCTGCACGTCGCAGGGCTGCGGCAGCAGGGCGCACAGGCGCGCGCGCCATTGCGCATCGAGCGATTCGGGTTTTTTCACGGCGTCGAACACCTGGGCCGAGGGCGCGGCGAGCACGGGGACGGCGAACGACAGCGTAAGCAGCAGCAGCTTTTTCATGGAGCCGAATGGTAGCCATGGCCCGGGGGCGCCGGGCGGGTTTCGTACGCGTCGCTTGATAAAGTCGGGCGCGACCATGAACCCATCCTCTCCCCTCCTCCAGATCGATGCGCTGCGGTTTGCCTATCCCGATCAGCCCGCGCTGGTGTCGAACTGGAACGCATCCGTTGGCCCGGGCGTGACGCTGCTGTATGGCGACACCGGCTCGGGCAAGTCGGCGCTGCTTCAGGTGATCGCGGGCACTCTGCCCGCATCCGGCCGGCTGACGCTGGCGGGCGCGAGCCTCGACGCCGTGCCGGAGGCGTACCGCCGCCAGGTGTTCTTCGTCGATCCCCTGACCGACCGCTTCGACCAGCTCAGCGCGCGCGAATGCACGGCTTCGCTCGTCGAGGGCGACGCGGGCTTCGACGAGGCGAAGTGGCAGGCCATCGCCGACGGCTTCTCGCTGGCCCCGCATCTGGACAAGAAGATGTTCATGCTCTCGACCGGCTCCAAGCGCAAGGTGTGGATGGCTGCCGGGCTGGCATCGGGCCGGCCGCTCGTCCTGCTCGACGAGCCGACGGCCGGCCTGGACATGCCCTCGACGCGATGCCTGTGGGCCACGCTCTCGGACTTCTCGGCGCAGGCCAGGCAAGCGGTGATCGTGGCCAGCGCGGCGCGCATCGACACCGTGCCGCTAGCGGCCACCATCGAACTGCCGCTGGCCTGACGCCTGCCTTCAGGCGGCTGTGTCGAAGTCGGTGCTGCGGCTCACGGCTTCCCAGGCTTCCATTTCCTTGAGCATCGCCTGCGCATGGGCCCGCACCGCGTCGACCGAATCGCCGCCCAGTTGCAGCCGCAGCGGCGTGTGCTGGGCCTCCAGCGCCTTCGCGATGGCCGCCGCGGCCTTGCGCGGATCGCCGGCCTGCGTGTTGTGCATGCTGTGCGCGAACTCGCGCGTGGCGCCCACCACCGGCTGGTAGGCCTCGATCACCGGCATGTGGCGCATGCCGCTGCCCGCGAGCTGGGTGCGGAACTGGCCCGGCTCGACGATCAGCACCTTGATGCCGAAGGGGGCGACCTCCTGCGCCAGCGCTTCCGAGGCGCCTTCCAGCGCGAACTTGGAGGCCGAATACGCGCTGAAGCCCGCGAACGACAGCTGTCCGCCAAGGCTCGATATGTTCACGATGGCGCCCGACTTCTGCGCACGCAGCACCGGCAGCGCGGCACGCGTGACGGCCATGGCACCGAAGAAGTTGGTGTTCATCAGCGCGCGCAGATCGGCGTCGGAGGTTTCCTCGAGCGCGCCGACCACGCCGTAGCCCGCGTTGTTGACCAGCACGTCGATGCGGCCGAAGCGGGCCACCGCAGCTTCGACGGCGGCTTCGGCGGCGCCGGCCACGTCCACGTCGAGCGGCGTGGCCAGCACGCGTTCGGGCGCCAGCGCCACGAGGTCGGCGAGGCGGCCGGCATCGCGGGCGGTGGCGACCACGTTGTGGCCCCGCGCGAGCGCGTGCTCGGCGAAGGCGTGGCCGAAGCCGGAGGCGGCGCCGGTGATGAACCAGGTCTGGCGGGTTTGCGAAGAGATGCTGACGGGGATGGACATGAGGCTGGCTCCTTGAGGGTGGAAGGGTTGCCTTGAAGGCATGGCGTGACTGTCCCAGCATTGCCACTCATCGACTAGATGGGTCAAATCGAATGCACTATGCAATATGATGCATGAATGGACCGCAACCTGCTCCCGCATCTCGCCATCGTTCTGGCGGTGCACCGGCGCGGCGGCTTTGCCGCCGCCGCGGCCGAACTCGGCATGAGCGCCTCGGCCGTGAGCCACGCGGTGCGGGCCGTTGAAGACCACCTGGGCCAGCCGATCTTCGCGCGCACCACCCGCAGCGTACGGCTCACCGAGGCGGGCGCCGGCTTCGTCGGCGTGCTGGCACCCGCGATGGGCGAGATCGGCGATGCGGTGGACCGTTTCGGTGAAGCGCTCGGGCGCGTGGGCGGCGTGCTGCGCATCAACGTGCCCCACGTGGCCCTGCCGCTGGCAATGACGCCGCTGGTGGCCGAAATGGCGCTGCGCCATCCCGGGCTGGTGATAGAGATCACCTGCGACGACGGCCTGGCCGACATCGTGGCCAGCGGCCACGACGCGGGCGTCCGGCTGGGCCACACCGTGGCGCAGGACATGGTGGCGGTGCGGCTTACGCCGCCCTTCGAGGCCATCATGGTGGCCACGCCGCGCTATCTGGCCACCGCCGGCGAGCCGCACAGCATCGAGTCGCTGCAGCAGCACAACTGCATCGGCTTTCGCTTCGTGACCTCGGGCGGCGTGTACGCCTGGGACCTGCGCGACAAGGAAGGTGCCCACGTCTCGGTCGAGGTGCCGGGCACGGTGCGCGTCACCGACGCGCTCTATGCCCGCGACCTGGCGCTGGCTGACGTGGGCATCGCCTACATCTTCGAGCCGCTGGTGCGTGCCGATCTGCGCGAGGGCCGCCTGCGCCAGCTGCTGCCGTGCTCTGCCTTCGGGGAACCGGGCCTGTTCCTGTACTTTCCGCGCCGCGCGGCGCAGGCGCCCAAGCTGCGCGCCTTCGTCGACCTGGCGCGGGAAATGCTGGAGAAGAGCGCCGAAACCGGCGGCCATGCGCCTTCGCTTCCCGGCTAAGACGCCCGCCGAGCCGGGACATCCGGCCGGCCGGGCCGGAACCGGCTCCCGGTCCGGCGACAATCGGGGATTCCGGCGAAAACACATCCACCTCGTCCTTGCCGGAAGTTCCAGCCAACCCGACAACCCAGGATCTACGGAAGCAAGCGCATGAGCTCGAAGCAACCCACCATCGTCTACACCCTCACCGACGAGGCGCCCCTGCTGGCGACCTACGCGTTTCTGCCCATCATCCGCGCCTTCACCAACCCGGCCGGCATCAACGTCGCCACCAGCGACATCTCCGTGGCGGCCCGCATCCTGGGTGAGTTCCCCGAGTTCCTCGGCGACGACCAGAAGGTGCCCGACAACCTGGCCGAACTGGGCAAGCTCACGCTCAAGCCCGAGGCCAACATCATCAAGCTGCCCAACATCAGCGCCTCGGTGGCCCAGCTCAAGGCCGCCATCAAGGAACTGCAGGGCAAGGGCTACAAGATCCCCGACTACCCCGAGAACCCGACCACGGACGAGGACAAGGACATCCGCGCGCGCTACAACAAGTGCACCGGCAGCGCCGTGAACCCCGTGCTGCGCGAAGGCAACTCCGACCGCCGCGCACCCAAGGCCGTGAAGGAATACGCGCGCAAGAACCCGCACAGCATGGCCGAGTGGAGCCAGGCCTCGCGCTCGCACGTCTCGCACATGCACGGCGGCGACTTCTATCACGGCGAGAAGTCCATGACCCTGGACCGCGCGCGCAACGTCAAGATGGAACTGCTCACCAAGAGCGGCAAGGCCATCGTCCTCAAGCCCAAGGTTGCCCTGCTGGACCGCGAGGTCATCGACTCCATGTTCATGAGCAAGAAGGCGCTGCTGGCCTTCTATGAAAAGGAGATCGAGGACGCGCACAAGACCGGCGTGATGTTCTCGCTGCACGTCAAGGCCACCATGATGAAGGTCTCGCACCCCATCGTGTTCGGCCACTGCGTGAAGATCTTCTACAAGGAAGCCTTCGAGAAACACGGCAAGCTGTTCGACGAGCTGGGCATCAACGTCAACAACGGCATGGTCGACCTCTACAACAAGATCGCCACGCTGCCGCAGAGCACGCAGGACGAGATCAAGCGCGACCTGCACGCCTGCCACGAAAACCGCCCCGAGCTGGCGATGGTCGACTCGGCCAAGGGCATCACCAACTTCCACTCGCCCAACGACGTGATCGTGGACGCCTCCATGCCCGCGATGATCCGCAACGGCGGCAAGATGTGGGGCGCCGACGGCCGCCTGAAGGACGTCAAGGCCGTGATGCCCGAGTCGACCTTCGCCCGCATCTACCAGGAGATCATCAACTTCTGCAAGTGGCACGGCGCCTTCGACCCCAAGACCATGGGCACCGTGCCCAACGTCGGCCTGATGGCACAGAAGGCCGAGGAATACGGCTCGCACGACAAGACCTTCGAGATCCCCGAGGACGGCGTCGCCAACATCACCGACCTGGACACCGGCGAAGTGCTGATGAGCGAAGACGTGGAGCAAGGCGACATCTGGCGCATGTGCCAGGTCAAGGACGCCGCGATCCGCGACTGGGTGAAACTGGCCGTCAACCGCGCCCGCAACTCCGGCATGCCGGTGGTGTTCTGGCTCGACGCCTACCGTCCGCACGAGGCGCAGCTGATCACCAAGGTCAAGATGTACCTGCACGAGCACAACACCACGGGCCTGGACATCCAGATCATGAGCCAGGTGCGCGCCATGCGCTACACGCTGGAGCGCGTGGTCCGCGGCCTGGACACCATCAGCGCCACCGGCAACATCCTGCGCGACTACCTGACCGACCTGTTCCCCATCATGGAGCTGGGCACCTCGGCCAAGATGCTGTCCATCGTTCCCCTGATGGCCGGCGGCGGCATGTACGAGACCGGCGCGGGCGGCTCGGCCCCCAAGCACGTGCAGCAGCTGGTGGAGGAAAACCACCTGCGCTGGGACTCGCTGGGCGAATTCCTCGCGCTGGCCGTGAGTCTGGAAGACCTGGGCCTGAAAACCGGCAACAAGAAAGCCGCCATCCTGGCCAGGACGCTGGACACCGCCACCGGCAAGCTGCTCGACAACAACAAGAACCCGTCGCCCAAGACCGGCCAGCTCGACAACCGCGGCAGCCAGTTCTACCTGGCCATGTACTGGGCACAGGAACTGGCCGCACAGACGGAAGACAAGGAACTGCAGGCCCAGTTCGTGAAGCTGGCCGGCACGCTTGCCAGCAACGAGCAGAAGATCGTCGACGAGCTCGCCGCCGTGCAGGGCAAGCCCGTGGACATCGGCGGCTACTACCTGGCGGACCCTGCCAAGTTCGAAGCCGTGATGCGCCCGAGCCCCACGCTCAACGCGGCGCTGGCGTCGGCCCAGGGCTGATGGGCATCGAGCGGGTGGCAGCCATGAAGCCTTGGTTCACGATGCTCCCCGCCGCGCTCGCCCTGCTGGCTGGCGCGGCCCACGGGGCCGAAGACTGCGAGGCCCTGCGCACCGGCATCGAGTCGAAGATCGCTGCGGCCGGCGTGGCGCGCTTCGCCGTCACCGTCGTCGATGCCAACGCATCGGCGAACGGGCAGGTGGTGGGCAGCTGCGAGCTCGGCACCAAGAAGATCGTCTACCTGAAGGACGCCGGGCCCGCGTCCGGCGCAGGCTCCGCCCCGGCACCCAGGCCGGGCGAGCCGATGCTCACCGAGTGCAAGGACGGCACCGTGTCCGTCGGCGGCGACTGCAGGAAGTAGCAGCAGCCAACGGGGTGACGGCAACGGCGCTCAGCCCTTGCCCACCACCCGTGCGATCCACGCGAGCAGCACCGCCTCGACCTCATCGCGATTGACTTCATTCAGCGCCTCGTGGCGCGCGCCGCCGAACACGTGGCACGACACATCGCGCAGCCCCGCCTCGCGGTAGCGCTGCACCAGCGGGTAGAACCATTCGGCCTTGTTGCTGACCGGGTCCTGGTCGCCCACGAACAGATAGAGCGGCAGCTCGGGGCGGATGCGCCCTCGCATCGCGTCCGGCGCCAGCTCGGCCAGCTTCGCGAACATCGACCCCAGGCCCTCGGCCGAGACCGTGAATCCGCACAGCGGATCGGCGATGTAGGCATCGACCTGCGCCGGATCGCGGCTGAGCCAGTCGAAGGGCGTGCGAACGTCCGGCAATGCGGCGTTCATGTCTTCCAGCTTGAAGCCGGACTGCAACGCCGCGCCCAGCAGATCAAGCGCCGAAGTGCCCGAAAGCGCGGCGCCCGCCAGCAGTGCGCTGTGCTCGAGGAGGTAGTACTGCGTGGCGAACGAGCCCATGCTGTGGCCCACAAGGATCAGCGGCAGGCCCGGATGCACGCCGCGCACGTGGCGGCTCAGCAGCGCCATGTCATCCACCAGCCCGGCGAAACCGCGCGGGCCGAACTCCCCCAGCTCACCGCGCGCCGAGGCGCCCTTGCCGTGGCCGCGATGCTCGTTCGAATACACCACGTAGCCGGCCTGCACCAGCGCGTCCGCCAGGTGCCGATAGCGCAGCGAATGTTCGCCCATGCCGTGCGCCAATTGGATGACCGCGCGCTGCGTCGCGCCCTGCCAGCGATGGGACTCCACCGTGACGCCGTCGTTGGCGGTCAATTCGAAGTGTGTCTCGGTGGTCGGCATGCGGTGCTCCGGTGAAAGGGGAACGCCATCCTAGGGGTTGGCGGCCGGAGTTTCGCTCAGGAGTTTCCAGCCTTTGTCGCACGGAGGACAGCCAACACCTCACCCATCTTCTTCAACGCCGCTTCCGGCGTCGGCTCGATGTGGATCGAGCAGGCCAGCATCAGGTTCAGCGGCTGGCCGAAGTCTTCGACGGCAATACCGGAGCCGCTCTCGCGCAGCACGCCGTTCGCATCGGCTTCGCACGACAGTGCCGCCCGCGCGCGGTCCGCATAGCTCCCATCGGGCACGCCGTAGGCCACCACCGGAATCCCGAGCGCGACCGCCGCGCCCACCTCGAACACCGTGCCGGAATCGGGCTCCAGCCCTCTGAAGCAGGCGAGGTTGGCGACGACGCCGTCGGCGCTGCGAAGGCGCTGCATGTTGGCCTTGCAGATCTGCATTTCCGGAGCTTCGGGCGCAGGCTCCTCGTTGCCGTCGGCCGGAAGCAGTGCGCAGAGGCCGAGTGCGTCGCAGGCCGCGGCGAGCCGAACGAAACGGTCTCTCGCGTCAGGACGAAAGACGTCCGGTCCCGCGAGGTAGATCTGCGGGCGCCTCGAGGGATCGGGGTTGTTTTCCATCGGCCGAGCATCCTCGCTTTTTGGATTCGGCTCAAGATGCACCAGCACGATGCGTGAAGATCTTCCGATCGATGGATCGGCGCCAGCGCACATGCCGCGGTGAGCTACAGTCGCCGGCCCATGCATCGCACCTCTTCACCCGGCCACGCGCAGCGACTCGTCGAACTGGTGCGCGGCGCGCCCTGTCTGATGGCCGCCTTGGCGGCGGTGCGCGAGTTGGACCTCGGCGCGTGGTGCATCGGTGCGGGGGCAGTGCGCAGCCTGGTCTGGGATTCGCTTCATGGATTCAGCGAGCCCTCGGCCCTGGAAGACATCGACGTCGTGTACTTCAATGCCGACGAGCCGCCGCGGCTCGGTGAGGCCGCCCTGCAGGAACAGCTGTCGATGCGGATGCCGGAGCATCGCTGGGAAGTGACCAACCAGGCGCATGTGCATCACTGGTTTCGGGAAAGCCTTGGACAGGTCGTGGCTGCGCTGACCTCGCTGGAGGAAGGCATCGCGACATGGCCGGAGTTCGCGACCTGCGTCGGTGTGTCCCTGGCTGCCGACGACTCGATCCGCGTGCTGGCGCCGCACGGCCTGGAAGATCTGTTCGGGCTGCGCGTTCGGCACAACCCCGTGCGCGCGGATGCCGCTACGTACCGGCTGCGCGTGGAGCAGAAGCAATTCGCGCGACGCTGGCCCAAGGTCGAGATCCTCGCCGCACAGCCCTGAAGCACCGCCCGCTCTGCGCGACAGCCGGTGGATTGAGCAAGAAGCCACAGTGGCTACATCGCGAAAGCCAAAGCACTACGCCGCGCCATAGGAAGTGCCCGCCGCCCTTGCGTTTTGCAGGATCAGGCAAAAACCGAGTTCGATTCGGATACCGCCTCGGGGCCCTCGGACGCGAAACTTCTCTCCATGCCCGGTGCACCCTCTTCTGTGTGCGCCCCACGGCAACCGACCAGCACGAGGAGTTTCATCATGAGCGCAATCCAGGAAAAAGTCGTTCTCATCACCGGCGCGAGCAGCGGTATCGGCGAAGCAACCGCGCGGCTGCTCGCGCGGCGCGGCGCCAAGGTGGTGCTCGGTGCGCGCCGTACCGACCGGCTCGCGGCACTCGCGGCCGAGATCGAAGCCACGGGCGGCACCGCGAGCTTCCAGCGGCTCGACGTGACGCATCGGCCCGACATGGAAGCCTTTGCCGAGTTCGCCCTCGAGACGCACGAGCAGATCGACGTGCTCGTCAACGCGGCGGGCGTGATGCCGATGTCGCCGCTGTGGAACCGCAAGATCGAGGAGTGGGAACTCATGATCGACGTGAACCTGCGCGGCGCGCTGCTCGGCATCGCGGCCGTGCTGCCGGCGATGCAGGAGCAGGGCTGGGGCCACATCGTGAACGTGGCGCCGGTGGCGATGCAGGGCGTGTCGCCGAGTTCGGCCGTATACCACGGCACGCAGTACGCGGTGAACGCGATCTCCGAAGGCCTGCGGCAGGAGCATGCCGGCCGCCTGCACGTGACGGTGGTGAGCCCCGACGTGAACGGCCCCGGCGACCCGCTGGCAGAGCGCATCGCCGCCACGTACGCCCGGGAGCGCATGCGCACCAACCGGCGCATCGCGGTGCCCGTGGATGCGGTGGCGCGATCGATCGCAGGGGCCATCGAGGGCTACGGCATCACGGCCCGCACGATGCGGCCGGCGGGTGCGCAGAGGCCGCACCCGGCGGTGTACGTTCAGTAGGTCTTGTACGGCAGGAACTTGCCCGACAGCACCACGTTGACGCGGTCGCCCTTGGGGTCGGCCTGGCGCTGGATGTCCATGCTGAAGTCGATGGCGCTCATGATGCCGTCGCCGAATTCTTCATGGATCAGTTCCTTGATGGTGGTGCCGTACACGCTCACGACCTCGTACCAGCGGTAGATCAGCGGGTCGGTCGGCACGGGCGTGGGCAGCGAGCCCTTGTAGGGCACCACCTGCAGCCACTTCTGCTCCTCGGGAGTGAGGCCGAAGATCTTGCCTACGACCTTGGCCTGCTTCTCGTCGAGCGTCATCTGGCCTAGACAGGCGGCGGTGGTCCACTCCTTCGAGAGGCCGACCTTCTTTGCCACGTCGGCCCACTGGATGCCCTTGCTTACCTTGACGGTGATGATTTTTTCCGTGACGTCGTTGCGGTTCATGCGGTCTCCTGTTGAATGGGCTCAGGCAAGCAACAGGCGTGCCCACCGGAACTTGCGATCCGACTCGGCAATGGGTTGGTCGTTGATGCTCGCAAAGCGCCTCTGCATCAGCCCGTTCTCCGCGAACTCCCAGTTCTCGTTGCCATGGCTGCGATACCACTGGCCCGCGTCGTCGTGCCATTCGTACTCGAAGCGCACCGCGATGCGGTTGTCCGTGAAGGCCCACAGCTGCTTCTTCAGCCGGTAGTCGAGTTCGCGCACCCACTTGCGCGACAGGAACTCCACCACCTGCTCGCGGCCGTTGACGAACTCGGCGCGGTTGCGCCACTCGGTGTCGGGCGTGTAGGCCAGGCTCACGCGCACGGGGTCGCGCGAGTTCCAGGCGTCTTCGGCGGCCTGCACCTTCCGGGTGGCGGATTCGAGGGTGAAGGGCGGCAGCGGCGGGCGGGATTCCATGGAGATCTTTCAGTGCTGTGGTGAAGGGGATGCGCCGCAATGTGCCATATGTAGACAGACCTGTCTACATGCCTACAATCGCGCCATGGACATCTCCGCACTGCCCGCACGCGAGCGCATCCTGCTCACCGCGCACGACCTCTTCTACGCAGACGGCATCCGCGCCACCGGCATCGACCGCGTCATTGCCGCCTCAGGCGTCACCAAGGTCACCTTCTACCGGCACTTCCCGTCGAAGGACGACCTGGTGCGCGCCTTTCTCGACCACCGGCATGGCCTGTGGATGGCGTGGTTCGTCGATGCGCTCGGCCGCCGCGGGGCGCAGCGGCGCATCGGCGACGGTCAGGCGCTGGAGATACTGGCCGACGTCATGGCCGAGTGGTTCTCCGACCCGGTGTTCCGCGGCTGCGCGTTCATCAACTCGGTGGTGGAGGTGGGCACGAGCGTGGCGGGCGCCAGCGACATCGCGCGCGGGCACAAGCGCGAGATGGTCGAGGTGATCGCCGGCCTGCTGCCGGAAGCGCTTGGAGGGCCGCGGCGCATGGCCATCGCGCAGGCGGCCGCGCTGGGTGTCGACGGCGCCATCGTCAAGGCGCAGATGGGCGATGCGGCGGTGGCGCGCGAAGCGGTCGGCGACCTGCGCCGGCTGCTTCAGGCGCTGGGCGATTCGATCACTTCACGACCATCGCCGTGAACGGCCAAACGTAGGCCTGCAGCGTCACGTAGAGGCCCACGAGGCAGGCCAGCGCGATGGAGTGGAAGAACACGTAGCGCAGGATCTCGCCCTCGTGGTTGAACCAGCGCGTGGCGGTGGAGGCCACCACGATCGATTGCGCGTCGATCATCTTGCCCATCACGCCGCCCGAACTGTTGGCCGCGCCCATGAGGTTGGGGCTCAGGCCCAGCTGGTCGGCCGCCACTTTCTGCATGCCGCCGAAGAGCACGTTCGATGCCGTGTCCGACCCCGTGAGCGCCACGCCCAGCCAGCCCATCAGCGTGCCGAAGAAGGGATAGAACATGCCGGTGTTGGCAAAGGCCAGCCCCAGCGTGGTGTCGAGGCCCGAGTAGCGCGTGAGCGTGCCCAGCGCGAGCATCAGCACGATGGTGAGCAGCGAGAACTTCACCAGCCACAGCGTGCGGCCGTAGGCGGCCACGAGCTGGATGGGGTTGTACTTCATGATCAGCCCGCCCACGATGGCCGAGACAAGGATGCCCGTGCCCGTGGCCGAGAGCAGCAGCAACTGGTACACCGCGCCCTCCTTCGTGGGCTTGGGCACCACGGGCGCCACCTTCTCGATCATGTTGTGCAGACCGTCGATGGGGAAGCTCGGCGCGAAGATGCCGTTGAGCCAGGCCTTCACCACCGGCAGGCCCCAGATGAACACGAACACGGTGAGGATGAGCCACGGCGTCCAGGCGCGGATCACCGCCGCGCTCGCATGCTTCGTGGGCGCCACGGCCGGACCAGCTTCGCCGCCGTCGGTCTCGTGCCCCTTGAGCGACACCGAGGTCCAGATCTTCTTCGGCTTCCACACACGCAGGAACAGCACCAGGCACACCATCGACACGATGGCCGCGATGATGTCCACCAGCTCCGGCCCGATGTAGTTCGACACCAGGAACTGCGGAACCGCGAAGGACACGCCCGTCACCAGGATGGCGGGCCACACCTCCATCATTCCCTTGCGTCCCGCGAAGGCCCAGATGAGCCAGAACGGCACCAGCAGCGAGAAGAACGGCAGCTGCCGCCCGATCATCGCGGTGACCGCCATCAGGTCGTAGCCATGCACCTTGGCCAGCGTGATGACCGGCGTGCCCAATGCGCCGAAGGCCACCGGCGCGGTGTTGGCGATGAGCGAGAGCCCCGAGGCCGCAAGCGGCGAGAAGCCCAGCCCGATGAGGATCGCGGCGGTGACGGCCACCGGCGTGCCGAAGCCCGCCGCGCCCTCGAAGAAGGCGCCGAAGGCAAAGGCGATGAGCAGCAGCTGCAGGCGCCGGTCTTCGGTGATGCCGGCGATGGAGTCCTGCAATATCTGGAAGCTGCCGTTCTGCTGCGTGAGCTGCTGCAGGAAGATGATGTTCAGCACGATCCAGCCGATGGGCAGCAGGCCGGAAAGCCCGCCCAGAAAGGCCGCCTTGCCTGCCATGTCGGCCGGCATGCCGAATGCGAACACCGCGATGACCACTGCGCTCAGCAGGCCCAGCCCCGCCGCGTAGTGCGCCTTGACGTGCAGCAGCCCGAGGCACACCAGCATCACCACCACCGGTATCGCGGCCAGTGCCGTCGATACGATCATGTTGCCGAACGGGTTGTAAACCTGTTGCCAGACCATGCGCTTGTCTCCTTGTTGTTGGAATCTTTTTGAGCCGGCAACGCGAGGCAAAGCGAGTCCGCCAGGAGTGACCGAGAGCGTTCGCTACCATCCTAACCCCCTCCCTCCGCCAACAAAAGATGGTTTCTCCGCGTCTCCCCTCGACCCAGGGCCTGCAGGCCTTCGAGGCTGTCGCGCGCCTTCGCAGCGTGAATCTGGCCGCCGACGAACTCAGCGTGACGCCCAGCGCGGTGAGCCATCGCATCCGCCAGCTCGAACTGCTGCTGGGCCTCAAGTTCTTCGTGGGCGGCGACTTCGGCCTCAGCGCCGACGGCATGGCCTACCTGGCGCGCGTGCGCGAGGCCATCGCAGCGCTGCAGCAGGTGCCCGGCCGCGAGCCCGAGTCGCAGGTGCGACGGCTGCGCGTGGCGGTCACGCCGACCTTCTCGCGCCAGATGCTGCTGCCGCGGCTCGCACGGTTTCGCGATGCGTATCCGAACATCGAGCTGATGCTTCAGGTGACCACGCCGGTGCGCAACACCACGGTCGAGGAGGCCGACATCGAGCTGCGCTTCGGCACCGGGCCCTTTCACGACCGCGAGTTTTTCCAGTTGCTGGCCGACGAGGTCTCGCCGGTGTGCAGCCCCGCTTACCTGAAGCGCCACGGTCCCTTCGACGGCTTCGCCACCGATGCCGAGGTGTTGCGCGCGCAGCTGTTGCGCACGCCGCTGGAGTCGTGGCGCACGTGGTTCAAGGCTTGCGGCGTGGGCCTGCCCGAGCCGGCCACGGGCCACCAGTTCAACGACCTGGGGCTGGCGCTCGACGCGGCGGCCGAAGACTTCGGCGTGGTGCTGATGCACCTGCGGCTGGGCAGCGCATGGCTGGACAGCGGGCGGCTCGTGCGGCTGTCGCCGCGCAGCGTGCCCTCGCCCAACGCCTACTTCCTGTGCTGGCGGCCCGGCGCGATGGAGCGCCGGGAGTGCGCAACCTTCGTCGAATGGCTGCGCGAGGCGCTGCGCGACTGAACTGAAATTTTTTCAGCAGCGGGGCCGGCTTTTTTCAGATGGCGTGTCGGGGTGCCTGAAGATAATGGCCGATTCGCTTCGCCCCCCCACAAGAACCGCTCAGGAGACAGCCCTTGTCAGACCTTTCCAAGATCACCAGCATCGAAGACCTGCGGGTGATCGCCAAGCGGCGCGTGCCGAAGATGTTCTACGACTACGCCGACTCCGGCGCATGGACCGAGGGCACTTACCGCGCCAACGAAAGCGACTTCCAGAAGATCAAGCTGCGCCAGCGCGTGGCCGTGAACATGGAAGGCCGCTCCACCCGCACCACCATGGTCGGCCAGGAAACCGCCATGCCTGTGGCCATCGCGCCCACCGGCCTCACCGGCATGCAGCATGCCGACGGCGAGATCCTTGGCGCCCGCGCGGCCAAGGCCTTCGGCATTCCGTTCACGCTGTCGACCATGAGCATCTGCTCGCTGGAAGACATCGCCGCGAACACCGACCGGCATCCGTTCTGGTTCCAGCTCTACGTGATGAAGGACCGCGACTTCATCGAGCGCCTGATCGAGCGCGCCAAGGCGGCCAATGTGACGGCCCTGCAACTCACGCTCGACCTGCAGATCCTCGGCCAGCGCCACAAAGACATCAAGAACGGCCTGACCGCGCCACCCAAGCCCACCATCAGGAACCTGATCGACCTCGCGACCAAGCCGCGCTGGTGCATGGGCATGCTGGGCACGAAGCGCCGCACCTTCGGCAACATCGCGGGCCATGCCAAGGGCGTGAAGGACCTGTCGTCGCTGTCGTCGTGGACCGCCGAGCAGTTCGACCCGGCGCTGAGCTGGGCGGACGTCGAGTGGATCAAGAAGCTCTGGGGCGGCAAGCTGATCCTCAAGGGCATCATGGACGTGGAAGATGCGCGCCTCGCGGCGAGCAGCGGCGCCGATGCGCTCATCGTGTCGAACCACGGCGGGCGCCAGCTCGATGGCGCACCTTCGTCCATCGCCGCGCTGCCGGCCATCGTGGAGGCCGTGGGCAGCGAGATCGAGGTGTGGATGGATGGCGGCATCCGCAGCGGACAGGACGTGCTCAAGGCCCGCGCGCTGGGCGCGCGCGGCACCATGATCGGCCGCAGCTTCCTGTACGGGCTGGGCGCCCACGGACAGGAAGGCGTGACGCGCGCGCTGCAGATCATCCACAAGGAGCTCGACATCACGATGGCCTTCTGTGGCCGCACGAACATCGACGAGGTCGATTCGAGCATCCTTCTGCCGGGCACCTTCTGAGCCTCCCGCAATGGCTTGCGCCTGCTGCCCCTGAAGCCTATTCGGTGACCGTGACCTGCCGAGCCCTGAAGAAAGGGCCCGCCAGCTAGTTGGATTCCAGCCGCTGCGCCACTTCCTGCCGACCCATCCCGCGCACGGCAGCCAGGCTCTCCAGCTGCGCAGCCCTCGGGCGGGCCTTGCCCTGTTCCCAGTGGTAGATGGTCTGGCCGGACACACCCACCAGCTGTCCATAAGACGCGGCGGAAATACCGAGTTTCGTGCGATGCGCAGCCAATCGGCCAGCGCTGAACCGGCGCTTCGGCCCGCCGTCTCCCTCTTCATCGGGCTCGCTTGCACGTGCACCACGGGCGGTGCCCTTGGCAACGTTGCGCAGCTCCTTTTCCAGCGCAACCACCTGCCGGCGCAGCGCGGCGATGGCGGATCGGTGATGGACGGATGCCTTCTTGAGGGTTTCGATTTCCGCGCGGACTTCCTTGCGGGCGACGCGGGAGATTTCGGATTTAAGGATGGACGCGATATTTGGCATGGCGGCATTGTGCCGACCAAATGTAAGCGGCGGGAAAGATTATTAAGTTCCTCGGAATCAAAACTTGAATCTTTTGATTACAGCGAGAAGATCCTGGCCATCTCCGTCCACTTCTCTCCTTCGGGTGTCCAGGGCGTGGGTGCCTGAAACTTCCACATCAGTTCTTCCCATTCCCGAATCTTTGGATTGTTCTGCGTTGCAAGCGCCATGGCCCGGGCGTCGTAGCGCGCATCGTCCGTTTCCATCGACATCACCATTCGCGTGCCGAGCCGGTAGATCTCCATGCCCGTTACACCGTGCGCATGCAGATGCGCTCGCACCTCGGGCCAGATGTCGCGGTGATAAGCCTCGTATTCGGCGATCAATGCAGGATCGTCTTTCAAATCGAGAGCCAGGAAATGGCGCATGGGTCGCTCCGGTCAAATCAGGAAATAGATCAGGTCAGTGCCCGGTCCAGGTGCGTATACCCGCCGTCCACGAACACCCATTGCCCGGTGGTGTGCGAGGCCCGCTCCGACAGCAGGAACACGACGTTGTCTGCAATCTCCTGCGGCGTCGTCATGCGGCGGCCGAGCGGAATCTTGTCGGTGATCTCGGCGAGCTTTCGGTCGGGTTCGTCGAATGCGGAAATCCACCGTTGATACAGCGGCGTCATCACCTCGGCCGGAATCACCGCATTCACGCGAACCCCGTCTTCCAACAGCGATGCAGCCCACTCGCGCGTGAGCGAAAGCTGCGCGCCCTTGGCCGCGGTGTAGCCGCTCGTGTTGCCCTGCCCCGTCACGGCCGTCTTCGACGAGATGTTGACGATCGCGCCGCGGCTCGCCTTCAGGTGCGGCAGGCAATAGTGCGCCATCACGTAGCAGTGAACGAGGTTGCGTTCGAGCGAACCGACGAAGGCTTCGCGCCCCGCCTCCAGTCCCACGCTGTCGTTCACGCCCGCGTTGTTGACCAGGCCGTCGATGCGGCCGAACTCCGCGGCGGTGTCGGCAATGGCCTTGGCACAGGCGGCCTCTTCCATCAGCTCGAACTGGAAGAAGCGCGCGCGCGGCTGCAGGGCGCGCAGCGCCTCCTCGAACGGTGCGTCGAGCGGATTCTTCCCGCAGATCACCGGCACCGCGCCCTCCTGCGCCAGCGTCATCGAAATGGCTGCACCGATGCCGCTGCCGCCGCCGGTGACGATCACCACCTTGTCTTTCAGATTCAGGTCCATGTTGCGCGGTGCCTTTCTCTATCCGCGGAAACGGTATTGCTCGAGCGACTGCGGCTTCATCGTGATCGAAAAGCCCGCACCCTTCGGCGGCATGTACGCCGCGTTGCGGATCTCGCAGGGCTCGACGAAGTGCTCGTGCAAATGATCCACATACTCGACCACGCGGCCTTCGCGCGTGCCCGAGATGCAGAGGTAATCGATCATCGACAGGTGCTGCACGTACTCGCACAGCCCCACGCCGCCGGCGTGCGGACACACCGGCAGCTTGTACTTCGCGGCCATCAGCATCACCGCGAGGATCTCGTTCACGCCGCCGAGCCGGCACGCGTCGATCTGCACCACGTCGATGCCGCCGCGCATGATGAACTGCTTGAACATGATGCGGTTCTGGCACATCTCGCCCGTGGCCACCTTCACCGGTGCGACGCCCTCGCGGATCTTGCGATGGCCCTCCACGTCGTCGGGGCTGGTGGGCTCCTCGATGAACCACGGCTTGGCAAACGCCAGCTGCCGCACCCAGTCGATGGCCTGGCCGACCTCCCAGACCTGGTTGGCGTCGATCATCAGGTGCCGCTCGGGCCCGAGCACTTCGCGCGCCACGCGCAGGCGGCGGATGTCGTCCTGCAGGTCGCGGCCCACCTTGAGCTTGATGTGGTTGAAGCCCGCGTCGACCGCCTCCTGCGCGAGGTGCCGCAGCTTCTCGTCGGAGTAGCCGAGCCAGCCGGCCGAGGTGGTGTAGCAGGGGTAGCCCTCGGCCTGCAGCGTGGCGACGCGTTCGGCCTTGCCAGCGGCGGCCTCGCGCAGCAGCGCCAGTGCTTCATCGGGCCCGATGCAGTCGGTGATGTAGCGAAAGTCGATGCAGCGCACCAGTTCCTCGGGGCTCATGTCGGCCACGAGCTGCCACACGGGCTTGCCTTCGGACTTGGCCCACAGGTCCCACATCGCGTTGACCACGGCGCCGGTCGCCAGGTGGATCGCGCCCTTGTCGGGACCGATCCATCGCAGCTGGCTGTCGGAAGTAACGTGCCGCCAGAAGCGCCCCATGTCCTCCGCCACCCATGCCAGGTCCAGCCCCACCACCAGATGGCGCATCGCCTCGATGGCCGCGCAGCAGATCTCGTTGCCGCGGCCGATGGTGAAGGTGAGCCCGTGGCCCTCGAGCCCCGGCTGGTCGGTTTCGAGCACGACATACGCCGCGGAGTAGTCCGGGTCGGGGTTCATCGCATCGGAGCCGTCCAGATGCTGCGAGGTCGGAAAGCGCACGTCGAGCACGCGCATGGAGCGAACAATGGTCATGGGGTCTTCGCGGGCAGGCGATCAGTCGTACAGCACAGAGGCGATCTTGGGGTCGGCGATGTTGGTCTTGTCGTACCAGTAGAAGCCCGTGTCGACCACCTTCGGCAGCTTCTCGCCCTTGATGGCCTTCACCGCCATCTCGACCGTCTTGTAGCCCATGCCCACGGGGTTCTGCGTGATGGCACCGGCCATGCTGCCCTCCATGATCGCGTTCTTCTGCTGCTTGCCTGAGTCGTAGCCGATGATCACGACCTTGCCGTTGCGCTTCATCTCCTTCACGCCGTTGACCACGCCGATGGCGGAGCCTTCGTTGGCGCCGAAGATGCCCTTGAGGTTGGGCGAGGCCTGCAGGATCGACTTGGTGATCTCGGTCGACTTCAACTGGTCGCCGCCGCCGTACTGCACGCTCACGATCTTGATGTTCGGGTAGGTCGACTTGATGCGGTTGACGAAGCCGTCGCGCCGGTCGACGCCGGTGCGGCTGGTCTGGTCGTGCACCACCAGCGCGACTTCGCCGCTCTTGCCGATGAGCTCGGCCATCTTGTCGGCGGCGAGCGCGGCGGCGGCCTTGTTGTCGGTGGTGGTGGTAGTCACGGGAATGTCGCTGTCCACGCCCGAGTCGAACGCCACCACCGGGATCTTCGCGGCCTGCGCCTTCTTCAGCAGCGGAATCGCGGCCTGGCTGTCGAGCGCGGCGAAGCCGATGGCCTGCGGCTTCTTGGCGAGCGCGGCCGAGAGCATGTCGATCTGCTTGTCGACCATGGCCTCGGTCTCGGGGCCCTCGAAGCTGACTTTCACCTTCAGGTCTTTGGCAGCCTGCTCGGCGCCCGACTTCACGGCCTGCCAGAACTGGTGCTGAAAGCCCTTGGACACGAGCGGGATGTAGATCTCCTGCGCCTGCTGTGCCTGTGCGAATCCCGACAGGCCGATGAGGGCTGCACCGAGCGTGGTTGCGACTGCTCTTCTCTGGATCATGCGAAGTCTCCTGTGGTTGTGGAAATCCGGGTGGTTCACTGCTTGCTGCTGCTGCGGCGGCGCAGGATGTCCGCGTACACGGCCAGGATGATGATCACGCCCGTGACCACCGTCTGCCATTCCTGCGCGACCGAGAGAATGCGCAGGCCGTTGGTCAGCACGCTCATGATGAAGGCGCCAATGATCGTGCCGACGATGGTGCCCGTGCCGCCGCTGAGCGAGGTGCCGCCAATGACCACGGCCGCAATCGCATCGAGCTCGTAGCCCTGCCCGAGCGCGGGCTGTGCGGAGTTCAGTCGCGAGGCGATCAGCAGGCCCGCGATGCCGCAGATGCCGCCACTCACCGTGTACACCACGATCTTCCAGAAGTCGGTGTTCACGCCCGACAGGCGCACCGCCTCCTCGTTGCTGCCGAGCGCGAAGGTGTAGCGCCCGAGGATGGTCTTGTTGAGCACGAGGCTCGCGGCCATCGCTATCAGGAACAGGATCAGCACCGCATTCGGGATCGGCAGCGACGGAATGAAGTAGCCGATGAGCGAATCCTGCGAGATCGCCGGGAAGTCCGGCGTGTCGTTGAAGTAGATCGGCTTGGTGCCCGAGATCACGAGCGACAGGCCCTTGAGCAGCATCATCATGCCCAGCGTCGCGATGAAGGGCGGGATCTTGAGCTTGGCGATCAGCACACCCGAGACGAAGCCGGCCAGCGCACCGAAGAAGATCGCGGCCGCGATGCCGAGCGCGAGCGGCATGCCCATGTAGGTGAGCACCACGCCGGCCATGACGGCGCAGAAGGTCATCAGCGTGCCCACCGAGAGGTCGATGCCCGCGGCGATGATGACGAAGGTGCAGGCGATGGCGAGCACGCCGTTCACGGCGGTCGACTGCAGGATGCTCACGAGGTTGTCGGTCTGCAGGAACTGCGGCGACGCGAAGCTGAAGAACACCATCAGCGCAATGAGGCTGGCAAAGGCCAGCAGCTTCTGGCGCGTGGCGGGCCGAAAGAGCCGCGCCTTCAGCGAGAAGCCCGGTGCATCGGTGGTCGTCGCGGCGGTGGTGGCGGTGGGGGTCGTCAAGGGGTTGTCTCCAGTCGTCATGCGGTGGCGGCAGCTGCGCGCCGGGTGGCGAGCTGCATGATCTTTTCCTGCGAGGCTTCGCGCCCCCCGAGTTCGCCGGTGATGCGGCCTTCGCACATCACGAGCACGCGGTGGCTCACGCGCAGGATCTCGGGCAACTCCGAAGAGATGATCACGATGGCCTTGCCCTGCGCGGCCAGTTCGTTGAGCAGGCGGTAGATCTCGGCCTTGGCGCCCACGTCGATGCCGCGCGTGGGCTCGTCGAAGAACAGCACGCTGCAGTCGCGCAGCAGCCACTTGGCAATCACGATCTTCTGCTGGTTGCCGCCCGACAGCAGCCGCACCTGCTGGCGCACCGAGGGCGTCTTGATGCTGAGCTGCTTCACGTAGCGCTCGCCGGCCGCCTCGATGGCGCCCTGGTCGATGAACAGGCCCATCGACAAGAACTTCTTCATGCTCGGCAGCGCGATGTTGGTCTCGACGTCCATGCCGGTGGCCAGCCCGAAATGCTTGCGGTCTTCCGACAGGTAGCCGATGCCGCAGGCCACCGCGTCTTCGGGCGATTTGATGTGCACCTTCCTGCCGTGCACGAACACCTCGCCCGCGTCGATGCGGTCGGCGCCGAACACGGCGCGCGCGAGTTCGGTGCGGCCCGCGCCCATGAGGCCCGCGAAGCCGAGGATCTCGCCGCGGCGCAGCACGAAGCTCGCGTTGCGCACCATCGTGCCGCGCGTGATGCCGCGCGCCTCGAGCACGATCTCGTTGCCCGTGGTGTCGGGAAAGTCGTTCTCCACCTCGGTGAGCTGGCGGCCCACCATCATCGCGATGAGCGAGTCCATCGGCGTTGCCGCCATCGGCACGGTGGCGATGTACTGGCCGTCGCGCATCACGGTCACCCGGTCGGCGATGCGCTTGAGCTCGTCCATCTTGTGCGAGATGTAGACGATGGCCACGCCCTGGGATTTGAGCTGGCCGATGATGCGGAACAGGTCGGCCACCTCCTGGTTGTTCAGCGCGGCGGTGGGCTCGTCCATGATGAGCACGCGCGAGTCGAAGGACAGCGCCTTGGCGATCTCCACCATCTGCTGCCTGGCCACGGTGAGCTCGCCGACGGGCGTGCGCGGGTCCAGGCGCAGGTTCATGCGCTCGAAGATGCGCTGCGTCTCGGCGCACATCGCTTCCTCGTCGATGAAGAGGCCCAGGCGCCCCCGCGGCTCGCGGCCGATGAAGATGTTCTGCGCGGCGCTCAGGTGATTCATCAGGTTGAGCTCCTGATGAATGATGCCGATGCCCAGCGCCTGGGCCGCGCGCGGGCTCGAGATGTCCACGGGCTGGCCGTCGAGCAGCACCTCGCCCGAGTCCTTGCGGTAGACGCCCGCCAGCACCTTCATCAGCGTGGACTTGCCCGCGCCGTTCTCGCCCATGAGTGCATGCACCTCGCCGGGCAGCAGGTCGAACTGCGCCTTGTCGAGCGCGCGCACGCCGGCGAAGGACTTGCTCAGGTCGCGCAGGACGACGATGGGTTGCGTCATGGGATTTCCCGATGCAATGGCAGGTTGTAGAAGCGCTGCGCGGTACCGTGCCACACGTGGGCCTGCTCGCCGGTCGCGAGGCTGCCGATGCAGGCCTCGCTGAGGGCGATCCAGCCCGCGTAGTCGCCGGCCAGCGTGAGCACTGGCCAGTCGCTGCCCCACATGAGGCGATCGGGGCCGAAGCATTCGAGCAGGTGCTCCCACAGCGGCCGCACGGCGTAGGTGACGACATCCGCATCGCGGTGCATGGAGGGCGGCGCCTCGGTCCAGAGGCCCGAGAACTTGCAGCAGACCTGCGGCAGCGCCGCGATCTCGCACATCTGACGGCGCCACGCAGCGACGGCTTCGCCATCGGCGCTGCCCACGGGCGGCTTGGCCGCATGGTCGATCACCACCGGCAGTTGCGGCCATTCGCGCAGGAACTGCAGCAGCGGCGCCAAGTGCCGCGGCGTCACGAGCGCATCGAAGCGCAGCCCCAGGCGCACCATGGCCCGCAGCACGTCGGGGTGCGGCGCGTGCGCGATCCAGTCGTCTTGGGGCAGGTCTTGCAGCATCGGCCGCACGCCCTTGAACTTGGGTTGCGCCGCCATTCGCTCCAGCGAGGCGACGGACTCGGCCCGGCTCAGGTCGACCCAGCCGACCACGCCGCCGACCACGTCGTGTGCAGCGGCCAGTTCGAGCATGAAATCCGTTTCGGCTTCCGAGTCGGCCGCCTGCACCAGCACGGTCCGCCCGATGCCATGTGCTTGCAGCAGCGGCACGAGATGCTCGGGCAGGAAGTCGCGCACCAGCGGCGCCAGGGCGGGCACGTCCGCACGCAGCCACGCGTAGTCGCCGCGCGCGGGCCGCCAGAAATGCTGATGCGAGTCGATGCGCTGAATCATGTGGGTCGCGGGCAGCGGGAGTCCTGCCGAAGGTCTTGCCTCTTAGTCCATTTGTGAACATAGTATTTACAGACGAATTTTTGACGTCAAGCCCACTTGATGAGTGCTTACCCGTAGAACCAAACTTGCAAAAAGATAGGTCTGCTGTTGAAATTCATACGTGAACAAATCTATCCATCCAGACATCTTGAGCAAGCCGACCGAAGACCAGGACCGCTACCGCGCACCCGCGCTCGACAAGGGCCTGGACATCCTCGAACTGCTGGCGGACCAACCCGAGGGCCTGACGCGCGGCGAGATCGTGAAAGCGCTGGACCGTGGCCCGAGCGAGATCTACCGCATGCTCGAACGGCTGGTGGCGCGCCAGTACGTGCTGCGTTCGCTCGCCGGCGACCGCTATAGCCTGAGCCTGAAGATGTTCGACCTGGCGCACCGCTACCCACCGAACCACCGGCTGGTCACGCAGGCTCTGCCGGTGATGGACCGCTACGTGAAGGAAGCCGAGCAGTCCTGCCACCTCGGCGTGTACGACCGGGGCAACGTCCAGATCGTGGCGCAGGTCAACAGCCCGGCGGCGAGCAGCATGACGGTGCGGCCCGGCACGCGCGTGAACCTGCTCGACACCGGCTCGGGCCAGGTGCTGCTGGCCTGCGAATCGGACGAGCGGCGCCGGCAGATGGTGGCCGAGCACGTGGCGCTCGACGGCGAGGTGCAGATCCCGCCCGACGAGCTGGAGCACATGCTCGAGGCCGTGCGCGCCACGGGCTACCGGCAGCGCGAGAGCCTGCAGTACTTCGGCGTGATCGACATCTCGTGCCCCATCTTCGGCCCGCACGGGCATGCGCTGGCGGTGCTCACCACGCCGTACATCCGGCGCATCGACCGCCATGCGATCCCGTCGCTGGACCGCGCGCGCGAGCTGATGCTGCAGGCGGCGCGCGACCTGTCGTTGATGGCGAACGCGGCCTGATTACTTCGGGGCCTTCTTCCTTCGCCCGCCGATGGCCCCGGACGCCGCAGCCTCGAGGATGCGGCGAAAGGTCGGGCATTCCATGTGGCTGGGCGCGCGGCACACAGCGGCGTGCCGCAGGCCGTCGCGCATGGCGCTCAGGCTGCGGATCGTGCGGTCGAGTTCGTCCGCCTTGGCCGTGAGCATCACCCGGTCGATGCGCGGCTGCCCGTCGGGCCCGAACATGCGCGCGATCTCGTCCAGCGAAAAGCCGGCGGCACGCCCCAGCGCGATCAGCGCGAGCCGCTCCAGCACGCCGGGATCGAACAGGCGGCGCAGGCCTTGCCTGCCCGTGGAGGCGACGAGGCCTTTTTCGTCGTAGTAGCGCAGCGTGGAGGCGGGCACGCCGGAGCGTTGCGCGACCTCGCCGATATCCAGATGCTTCATCACCCTCTTGACCTCAAGTCGACTTGAACTTGCATAGTGCGGTTTCCGCCTCCCGAAGGCAAGCACAAGGAAACGACCATGGAAGCCACACAACAGCCCGGCGACGAACAGGCCAGGCTCTGGAACGGCCTGGCCGGGCGCGCCTGGGTCGACGCGCAGGCCACGCTCGATCACCTGTTCCAGCCGCTCGAAGACCTGCTCGTCGAAGCAGTGTCCACCAACCCCGCGAGCCGTGTGCTCGACGTTGGCTGCGGCACGGGCAGCACCACGCTCGCCGTCGCGCGGCGGCAGGGCAGCGAAGGCGGCTGTGTCGGCATCGACATCTCGGAGCCGATGATCGCCGCCGCCCGGATCCGCGCCGAACGCGAAGGCACGCCGGCACGCTTCATCTGCGCCAATGCGCAGACCCACGCGTTGGAGCCCGCGAGCTTCGACCGCATCATGTCGCGCTTCGGCGTCATGTTCTTCGACGAGCCCGTGCAGGCCTTCGCGAACCTGCTGCGGGCCGCGAGAGAAGGCGCCGAGTTGCGGTTCATCGCCTGGCGCAGTGCGGCGGAGAACCCGTTCATGACGACCGCGGAGCGCGCCGCCGCACCACTGCTGCCGTACCTCCCTGCCCGCCGGCCGGACGCGCCAGGCCAGTTCGCCTTCGCGGACAGGCAGCGGGTCCATGCGATCCTCGAAGAGAGCGGCTGGGCCGGCATCGACATCCAGCCCATCGACGTGCCCTGCACGATGCCCGGGACGGCGCTGCCCGGCTACCTGAGCCGGCTCGGTCCCGTCGGCCTTGCCCTTCAGCAGGCTGACGAGCGCACGCGCGTGCAGGTCATCGACACGGTGCGCGCCGCCTTCGAGCCCTACGTGCACGGCGATGAGGTCCGCCTGACTGCGGCCTGCTGGATGGTCGTTGCGCGCGGGGCGAACGCCCATGTCTGAGGCTCAGGCGAACAGCTTCCCGTTGAGCGCAATCCGCACGGTCTTCACCGTGAGAACCGCCAGCGCCAGGTTGAGCGCGACCAGCAGCGCCATGGCAATCACCCAGAGCGGCTCGCTCGCGCGCGACCCGGCGTACTTCAGCGCGGCATTGGCGAGCGCGGCCAACGGGAAGCCGATCGCCCACCAGCTCGGCGAGAACGTGGCGCCGCGACGGAACACCTTCGGCGCGACCACCGCGAACATGAAGAGGCCGAAGTAGAAGAGCAGCGAGGCAAAGCGGTCGATCTCGCCGACGATGTTGGTGTACGCGAGAAAGCCCACCGCAAAGGGCGCCACCAGGATCATCAGCGACGGCTCCATGGCGGGAGCGAGCGGGTCGCGATGCACCAGCCGGCCGATGATCATCGTGAAGAGCACGAGCGCCAGCACCGCGCCGACCGCGCCGGCGGCCAGATTGAGTTCGGGCGCCCATGCCATCGGCATGTGCGCGCCGGTGACGGGAATGTCGAGCGTGGCCACGCCCGGGATGATCCAGGCCGGCACGGCGAGCGAGGCATCCACCTGCCCCTTCAGCAGCCTCGACAGGCCGACGAAGCTCAGTACCAGGGTCGCGAGCAGCCCCACGGTCCACGCGAGGTGCGCCAGGGGCGCGCTGTACGGCGCCACGACGGCCGACAGCAGCAGGATGGAAATCGCGATGGTGCCGAAGAAGTTGCCCGCCACGGGGTGGTGGAATTCCGCCTGCACCGCCTGCGGGTGCCTCACGAGCTTTGCCAGGTAGCCCATCGAGATGAGCACGAAGACGCCCAGCGCGAACGCCCCGACGGCCTCGCCGACGATGGCCGGCGCACCCAGGCTGTCGTGCGCGAGCCGCCATGCGAGGGCCAGTCCGGTAAGGCCCATCACCGAGGCGAACAGGTTGACCGGGAGATTGCGCACGGAGGCTTGCGCGCGAGGCGCGATCGACGCAATGGCCGGTGAAGAAGGATTCAGAGCTTGGTTTTGCATGTCGGATGCCCTTGTCTGGATTTGCATTAGTTTGTATTTTCCGCCAGACTCCCACCGTCGTTTTTGCCAACTCACGGCGTTTTCCGCCAATCCCGGGGCCTTGTCTGCCATGCGCGTCGCCATCCTCGCTTTCCCCCGTTTCCAGCTGCTCGACGTGGCCGGGCCCGCCGACGTCTTCGCCGAGGCGTCGCAGCAGCTCGGCAAACCGCGCGCCTACCAGGTCCAGGTGATCGGCACCGGGGAAGGCATGCTCAAGAGCAGCGGCGGATTGCGGCTGGGTGTCGATTCCACGGTGGCCACGCATTGCGGCGCCATCGACACCCTGCTCGTTGCGGGCAGCCCCCGCGTGAAAGACATGGCGACCGACATGCAACTGCAGGATTGGCTCAGGCGTCAGGCCCGCACCGTGCGGCGTTATGGCTCGGTGTGCAGCGGCGCCTTCGTGCTGGCCGCCAGCGGCCTGCTCGACGGCAAGCGCGTGGCAACCCACTGGAAGCTCGCTGGCCGCCTCGCGTCGGACTACCCGCTAGCGAGCGTCGAGGCGGACGCGATCTACGTGAGGGACGGCCAGCTCTTCACCTCCGCCGGGGTCACGGCCGGCATGGACCTCGCGCTGGCCATGGTGGAGGAAGACCATGGCCGCGACCTCGCGCTGAGCGTGGCGCGCCAGCTGGTGATGTTCCTCAAGCGGCCCGGCGGCCAGAGCCAGTTCAGCGCCCACCTGGCGGCACAGACCTCGGAGCGCTCCAGCATGCGCGAGGTGCAGGACCACGTGCTCGCGAACCTCAAGGACGACCTGTCCGTGCCGGCCCTCGCCTTGCGCGCCGGCATGAGCGAGCGGAACTTTGCGCGCATCTTCCGCGGCGAAACCGGAACCACGCCGGCGGAGTTTGTCGAGAATGCGAGGATCGACGCCGCCCGCCGCCTGGCCGAGGAGTCAGACCTGCCGGCCAAGCGGCTGGCCGATGCGGTGGGCTATGCGAACGTGGACGGCTTCAGGCGCGCGTTCGGCCGCCGCCTGGGCGTGAGCCTCGTGGAATACCGCAGGCGCTTCGCCAGCTGACGACGAGAAGGCGAACCGCGACTCGCGCTCCGGCATTACTTTTCGGCGACCCAGAGCCGCGGATAGTCGCGCACGAAGCTGTCTTGCGTCACGCCCAGCGTCGCCGCATAGTCGAAGCGCTTCGCCTCGTAGGCATATTCGGTGTCGCTGCGCCGCTCGTAGCGCTGCATCAGCTCGCTCAGCACGCCGCCGCCGTCGAGGTCGACCCAGGCCGCCGGCGCGTCGGCGCCCTCGCCCTTCGCCAGGTTGAGCCGGCGCAGTTGCAGCAGGTTGGTGGCGGGCGTGAAGCCCAGGTCGAGGTCGACGCAGTGCGACAGGTCGGGCACCGCCTCGTCGTTGAGCTTCCAGTGGCCGCGCGCGTCACGGGCGATCGACAGGTCGACGGCCGAATCGCCGAGCCAGCCGCGCACCGTGCCCCATTGGGTGTGCCAGTGCAGGTCGCATCGCACGCGGTAGTGCAGCTGGCCGTTGCGGCCGTCTTCCAGCCGGAACACGGCCGCACCATCGAGTTGCCAGGCCGAAGCATTGCGTTCGAGGCGGCAGGCGTCGTGGCCGGGTACATCGAGCCTGCGCCAGAGGATGGAGGCGACGGTTTGCATGGCGCGGATGATGGCACCGGCATGCTCCACCACGCAAGCCATGACCCGCGGCGCCCACAGGTGGAAGTCAGGTTCGGGGAACAGGATCGCCACGCATGACGCCACCGGCCGAAACACCAGAGACCCGCCCCGCGCCACCGGTGCCGCGCGGGCTCGACTGGGTCGACCGCGCGGCGATGCCCTTCGCCATCGCCATCGCGCTGCTGCTGTTCGCGCAATGGCCGCTGCGCGACCTTGCCGGCTCGGGCAACGGACCGACGCAGGCCAACGACCTCGCGCAGTGGCTGTTCGCGCTGTACGTGGCCGTGGCGCTGCGGCATGCCGGGCGCCGCGGCGCGCATCTGGTGGCGCGGCCCGACCTGGCCGCCGACACCGCCGGGCGCTATGCGCGGCTGCGCCGCATCGGCGCGGCGCTGTGCGTGCTGCCGTGGGCACTGTTCCTGATCGCGACGGGCACCGTGCCGGTGCTGCGCGCGGTGGCCGCGTTCGAACTGTTCCCCGACACCTTCAACCCCGGCTATTTCATGATCAAGGTGGCGCTGCTGCTGCTCGCGGTGCTGCTGGCGGTGCAAAGCGTGCTCGACCTCTGGCACGAACGTCGACTGCCCGGGCAATAGATGGCCTGGCTCGGACTCGCCCTGCTCGCGCTGGCCCTGGCGCTGATGATGACCACCGGCTGGCCGACCTATGCCGTGCTGCTCGGCGTGTGCACGCTGGGCGCAGCGGCCGGGCTGGCGTTGGGCGCGTTCGATGTCGCGTTGCTGCAGAACCTGCCGTGGCGCATCGTCGGCCTGCTGGAGCACGATCTGCTGCAGGCGCTGGCGCTCTATGCGCTGGTGGGCGCGCTACTCAACCGGCTGGCGCTGGCCGAGCATCTGTACAACGGCCTGCGCAAGGCGCTGGCCTTCGTCGCGCCACGCGCGGCACCCGAGCTGGCCGGCATGGTGCTGGGCCTGATGCTCGCGCCGATGAACGGCTCGGTCGGCGCCAGCCTGCTGATGCTCGCGCGCACCGCCGGCAAGGGCTGGGCACGCGAAGGCCTGCCCGCGGCACGGCGCACCGCGCTCGTGGCCGTGACCAGCACGCTGGGCGTGATCGTGCCGCCCTCGCTGGTGTTGCTGCTGCTCGGCGACGCGATGCTGCGCGCCCACACCGAGGGCGTGAACATGGCGCGCGCGCTGGCGCTGCCCACGGCTGCCGCCGGCGCAGCCAACCGCATCGTCAACACGCAGGACATCCTGCAGGCGGCGCTGGTGCCGGCGGCGGCGTTGCTGCTCGGCTGGCTCGCGGTCGCGTGGTTCGGCGCACGGCGCAAGCCCCGACCCGTGGCGCCGCGCGAGCCTATGGATTGGCGCGAAGGCTGGACGCTGCTGCTCGTGCCCCTGCTGATCGGCGCGCTGCTCGTGCTGGTCACGCTGGGCAAGGTGCGCGCGGTCGAGGGCGCGGCCGCCGCCTGCGTGCTGCTGCTCGGCTGGGGTGTGGTGTCGCGCCAGCTCACGCGACCGGTGCTGTGGCAGGTGCTCGACGACGCCATGGCGCTCACCGGCGCGCTGTATGCGCTGCTGGCGGCCGCCACCACCTTCTCGCTGCTGCTGCGCGGCTTCGGCACCGACGGGCTGATCGCGCGGCTCATGCTGGCGCTGCAGGGGCATCCCATGGTCGGGCTCCTGGTGGTGCTTGCCGTGCTGCTGGCATGCGCCTTCGTGCTCGACGCCTTCGAGCTGATCTTCCTGATCGTGCCCATCGTGATGCCGCCGGTGCTCGCGCAGCTCGACGACGCGGCCTGGATCGCCACGCTCACCCTGCTGGTGCTGCAGGCCGGCTTCCTGCTGCCGCCTTTCGGCTATGCGCTGGTGCTGGCGCGCGGGCAGGCCGCGCCGCGTCCGCCAGTGGCCGCGGTGGCACGGGCGCTGGCGCCCTACCTGGCGGTGCTGGCCACCGTGACCGCGCTGGTGATGGCGCTGCCGGCCACCACGCGCTGGCTGCGCACCTCGCCCACCGCGCTCGCGCCGGCCGAGCCGATGAACGATGAAGCAGTGGACCGCCTGATGCGCGAGATGGCACCGCCCGACGCCGGCGACAGCACCGCGCCACCCGAGGAGAGATAGCACTCGCGGTGTGCCGCACAACGCGCGGCACACGACCTTCGACGCGGGCTAACATCGTCCGCTCGACCATTCAGAGGAGCGCGCAAGTGGAACCCTGGTTCGCCGATGCCAAGCCGATCAACTCGCTGGAGCCCGAGATCGCATTTCATTTGTGGGACGCGTTCAACGCTGCGCCGTACCAGCGGCCCGAGCCGCTCGCATTGCCGGAATTCCAGCGCGCCGAGCGCTTGCGAGTGCGCACCTCGGAGGCCATCGGGCACGAGGCGGAGCTTGCCGCGTACTACGGCCAGGTGGCCGCGCTGGCCCGGCAGCACGCATTGAAACTCCACCAGGTGCGCCAGTATTTCTGGATGGACCTGCGGCTCGACAACGAGGAGGCGGACGTGCACCTGTCCTTCCCCTGGTACGACACCTTCTCTTCCATGGACCACTTCCTCGTCGCCGTGGCCGGGCACGACGAGGGCAATATCTACGACGACCAGGACCAGGGCTGGGCGGTGGAGGTCTGGGCTCGCAACGGCACGCTCTACATCCGCGAAAACGACCCCGATTCCGAAGAACCCGGCCAGGCCGTTGCGCTGCCCAGGGCCGGCCTGCAGGCCCGCATTGCCCCGCTGCGCGAGCGCACCGCGAAGCTCGTGGCCCGTCTTGCAAGCGAGCTCGGCGCCGACGTGTGGACGACGGGCGAAGCCCCTTCTTTCCCGTAGGCCTGCTGCGCCGCGCCGCGGCGCTCAGATCGGATAGGCCGTGAGGATGTAGAACGGCTTGCCGTTGTAGCTTTCCATCTTGAGGATGATCCGCACGCCGGAGAGGTCATTGACGGCCGTGCTGCCGAACTGCACGCCGCGCCCCACCACGTAGCTCAGCACGTGCTCCAGCTCCGGCGACTTGCTGCCCGCGGCCGCCCCGCGCGACCACGCGCGCACCGCGGCGGCGTTGACACGCAGCGTCTCGGTGATCGCGCGCTCCGCGGTGGCAAGGTCGCCAAAGGTGGACACGGCCCTGGGACCCGGCCGGGTGGCGGTTCGCACCCTGGCCAGCAATTGGGCGTCGGTCTGCCCGACATGCCGCGCCATGGTGTGGCCGCCCAGCCTCGATCCCGCTGCGGCCTCGTGCTCGGCCAGCCGGATGCGGCCGCCGCGCATCACGGCGACGATGCGTGCGGCTCCCAGCGCCGATGCCACGACCAGCGGCACCGCCACATCCACCGCAAGCCCGATGCCATCGGCCGTGTCGCGCGAAGCGCCCAGCGCCTCGGCCGCCGAGCTGGCGGTCACGGCGGTGGCCGTGCGCTGCGGCGTGCCGGTCCAGATCTGGCGGCCCGACGTCGCCATGGTGTCGAAGCTGTGCACGCCCAGCACCACGCAGCCGGCCTTGGTCACCATCGTGGGTTCGGGTGCGACGCAGAGCACGCCGGCGCCGACCAGTTCCACGACACCGCCCACCAGCCCCACGGTGCCCCAGAGCCGGTTGCTCCAGCTCGCGGATTCGGGCACGTCCTGCCCGCCCAGTACCGCGGCCATCTGCACCGGCGTCAGCGCGATGCTCAAGCCTTCGACTTCGTCATCCATGCCATTTCCCTTTCCCATGCCATCGGAGGGTCCATCCGCAATCGGCCGCATTCTTGCACGCAGTCGCCCGGCGGGCGAACATCGCCGGAGCGCGAGACAATCGTCAACGTGAGTTCCGAGCCCCCGACATCCCCTCCGATGCGCCGCATCGCCCACCTCGACATGGACGCCTTCTACGCGTCCGTCGAGCTGCTGCGCTATCCGCAGCTCAAGGGCCTGCCGGTGGTGATCGGCGGCGGCAGGCGGCGCGTGGACGAGGCCATCCGCGACCTGCCCGAGGGCGGCACGCTGGCCGACATTCCGGTCGCGGCCTTTCCGCTGCTGAAGGACTACACGGGCCGCGGCGTGATCACCACCGCCACCTATCCCGCGCGGCAGTTCGGCATCGGCTCGGCGATGGGGCTCATGAAGGCCGCCAAGCTGTGCCCGCAGGCCATCATCCTGCCGGTGGACTTCGACGAGTACCGGCGCTATTCGCGCGCCTTCAAGAACATCATCCTGGAGGTCGCCCCGCTCATGGAAGACCGCGGGGTGGACGAGGTGTACATCGACTTCACCGACGTGCCCGGAGGCCAGCGCGACGGCGGGCGCTCGCTGGCGCGGCTGATCCAGACCGCCATCTTCGACGCCACCGGCCTGACCTGCTCCATCGGCGTGGCGCCCAACAAGCTCATCGCCAAGATGGCGAGCGAGTTCAACAAGCCCAACGGCATCTCGGTGGTCTACGAGCACGACCTCGAAACGCGCATCTGGCCGCTGCCCTGCCGCAAGGTGAACGGCATCGGGCCGAAGGCCGACGAGAAGCTCAAGCGCTTCGGCATCGAGACCGTGGGCCAGCTCGCGGCGCGCGACCGCGACTGGCTCGTTGCCACCTTCGGCAAGGCCACGGGCGCGTGGATGCACGAGGTGGCCTGGGGCCGCGACAACCGGCCGGTGGTGACCGAGAGCGAACCCGTGTCGATGAGCCGCGAGACCACTTTCGACCGCGACCTGCACGCCGTGCGCGACCGCGCCGAGCTGGGCGCGATCTTCACCCACCTGTGCGAGAAGCTGGCCGAAGATCTGCAGCGCAAGGGTTACGTGGGCAAGACCATCGGCATCAAGCTGCGCTACGACGATTTCAAGATCGCCACGCGCGACCAGACCATCGAGCGCTTCACGTCCGACGCGAAGACCATCCGCCACACGGGCGGCCTGTGCCTCAAGCGCGTGCCGCTGGAGCGCCCGCTGCGGCTGCTGGGCGTGCGCGTGGGCGCGCTGGCGAAGGCGGGCAGCCCCGAGGCGCTCGCGCCCACGGGGACCGGTGCGCACCGCGCGACGCCGGAGCCCGCGTCGACCACCGCGTCGCTGTTCTGACGGCGCCATGGCGAAACGCTGGCTGCGCCGCACCGCCTTCACGCTGCTGGGCTTCGTCGCGCTGATCGGCCTGTACTTGATCGTGGCCTGCGCGCTGGTGTTCTGGCCCGCCAATGCCAGGCCTGCGAGCGATGCACCGGTCGACGTACAGGCCTGGGTGCTGAGCAACGGCGTGCACACCGACTACGTGTTCCCGATCCGCTCGGCCACCATCGACTGGCTGCAGGTGTTTCCGCTGAAAGACTTCAGGGCGCCGCCGCCCGATGCCGAATTCATCGCCATCGGCTGGGGCGATCGCGAGTTCTACCTGAACACGCCCACCTGGGGCGACCTGACGGCGGCGCGCGCCTTCGGGGCGCTGTCGGGCGGCAACCGCGCGCTGATGCATGTGAGCTACCTGCGGCGCGAACAGCTGGCGCGCGGGGCCTACAGCCTGCCGCTCTCGCACGCACAGTACGCACAACTGATCGGCTACGTGCGCGCCGCTCTGCCCTCGGGCCATGCCTCACCCATCGCCGGCGCGCACTACGGCGACGACGACGCCTTCTACGAAGCCGAAGGCGGTTATCACCTCTTCGAGACCTGCAACACCTGGACCGGCCGCGGGCTGCGGCAGGCAGGCGTCACCGTCAGCCGCTGGACGCCGTTCGACTTCACGGTGACATGGCACCTGAAGCCTTCACGGCCCTGAACCCGCTCAGGGCTTCGGCACGCCGCCCTGCCACTTCGGCCAGTTGGTCACGATGTGATCGACCACGCGCGAGCCCACCAGCTCGATGTTCTCCACCGTCTCCGCGAAGCCGCCGGCCGTTTCGCCCGGGGCCGGGTCCAGGTGCTGCAGCGTGGTTTCCTTCGGGCTGCCCTGGTCGAAGTTGACCGCGCCGCGCAGGCTCATCACGCGGTCGGTGCCGTGCGTGCGCTTGATCACGAGGGTGATGGCGGCGGCTTCCATTTCGGTGATGACGTAGTCGTCGGCGCCGTAGAGCCTGGCGATGTATTGCGCCTGCTTCGACATGCCGGGGCCATGGAAGAAGGTGTCGCCAGTCATGTGCGTGCCGGTGCCGACGAAAGGCGCGCGGCGGGCCGCGACATCGGGGTAGCGCAGGCGGTACTTGCGCGCGCCGTCCGAATCCTTGAGCGGCGTGTCGGCCGAGAGCCTCATGGCCCAGCTCACGAGGTCGGGGTTGAGCTTGAAGCGGCGGTACTCCTCGTAGCCCTTGCGCGGCATGAAGGTCGGCTCGCCGGGCTTGTTCTCCTCGGGGGCCCAGCGGTGGCCGAGGTCGTAGTCGACCAGCCAGGTGGCCCAGCTCACTTCGCCGATGGTGCCGCGCGAAGGCGGCGTGCCGGCCACGCCGGAAATCACGTAGTAGCTCTGTGAGAAGTCGAACTGCGGGTTCAGCAGGATCGCCTGCATCGACGACGACGAGTTGACCTTGCCCATGCCGAGCACCGCGCCGCACACGCCGTCGGCATTGCAGTACACAGGCTGCAGCGCACCGGGCACCGCAATGGGCTTGGCGCCCTTCCAGTAGCGTTCGTACCAATGTTGGAACTCGCCGGCGCGGTCGCCCGTGTTCTGGCCGATCTCGAACATGGCGGCGACGAAGACCTTGACCTTCACGGGCGCGCCCGGGGCCGAGGCGGTCGGAGTGGAAGTGGTGGACGCGCAGGCCGTGAACAACAGCGCTGCGGCAGGCACCGCCAGCCAGCGGGCGGTGAAAAGCGTGGACCTGGAAGAAGTCATTCTGGAACCCGTTCAAGAGGAAAGAAGAAGAAGGCGGCGCAGGCGCACAAGCGCGCCTGCCGCACCGAGGGCGCTTGCGGCGTCCTACAACCGGCGATTGTCGATGCTGGCAAAAGCGCGATGTCGCGCCACCACGCAAACCCCATGCCGGCCTCTTCCCCTCCTGCCAAGCCGCCTTTGAAGCCGACGCCCATCGCCAACGGCCTCGTCTACGTGAACCCCGGCATGCCCGGCATCCGCCGCCTGAAGCACGGCGAGCGTTTCCGCTACCGCGACGCCAATGGACAGTGGCTGCGCGACGTGGACGAGATCGCGCGCATCCGCATGCTGGCCATCCCGCCCGCCTACACCCAGGTGTGGATCTGCCCGCTGCCCAACGGCCATCTGCAGGCCACAGGCATCGACGCGCGCGGGCGCAAGCAGTACCGCTACCACGCCGACTGGCGCTCGATGAAGGACGAAACCAAGTTCGATCGCCTCGAAGCCTTCGCGCTCGCGCTGCCGCGCATCCGCGCCCGCGTGGCGCGCGACCTGCGGTCGACGAAAGGCCGCAAGACGCCCGACCGCACCCAGGTGCTCGCGGCGGTGGTGCGCCTGCTCGACACCACGCTGCTGCGCGTGGGCAACGAGGAATACGCGAACAGCAACGGCTCCTACGGCCTCACCACGCTGCGCAGCCGGCACGCCGCCGTGCAGGGCCAGGCGCTGCGGCTGCGCTTCCGGGGCAAGAGCGGCGTGATGCACGAGGCGAAGCTCGACGATCCGCGCGTGGCCCGGGTGGTGCGGCAATGCCAGCAGCTGCCGGGGCAGGCGCTGTTCCAGTACGAGGACGAGGACGGCGAACTGCGCGGCATCTCGTCCACCGACGTGAACGACTACCTGGCCGAGGCCGCGCAGGGCGAGCGCTTCACCGCCAAGGACTTCCGCACCTGGCACGGCACGGTGCAGGCGCTGGAGCTCACCTTGCTGGCCTGCGAACCGGGCCGCGTCGCTACCGACGGCAGCCGCTACAGCGCCAAGGACATCCTGGCTGCCGTCGCCAGGCAGTTGGGCAACACGCCGGCGGTCTGCAAGAAGGCCTACGTGCATCCGGCGGTGCTGGCGTTGGGCAGCGCGCTCTCGGATGGCGACGAGGCCACGGGTGTGCTGTTCGAGAAGATCGCCGCGCACCGCACCACCAAGCCCTCGCGCGGGCTGCATGCGGCCGAGCGGCGGCTGCTGGCCTTCCTGCGCGCGCAGCGGCGCGGCCATGCGGCGCGCAAACGCGGAAAGACTCAGTTGCCGGTCGCGAGCACGAGGCGCACGCTGTCGCCTTCCAACGCCACGGCGTAGCCGAGGTCTTCGGCCAGGTTCTGCAATGCGACGGCGTCGATGGCCAGCGCACGCGGCGCACGGTGCGCGTCGAGCACGGCATGCGTGCCGCCGGGTTCGCGCGGCAGGGCCGTGAGGCGCAGCGCGTTGGCGCCGTCCGCCTCGACCCGGATCGCCCCGGCCTCGGCCGCGCCGTCGTGCAGGTAGCCCAGCGCACCGAGGAACAGGTAGCGCAGCGCAGCCGCGGCGGGCCAGCGATGCTCGTCTTCCTGCGGGTCCAGCGAAGCGTCCGCATCGAGCGTCACGCCGTGCAGGTCGAAGGCAGAGCGCATCAGGGCCACGCACTGCGCCACCAGCGCGCTGCGGGTGATGCCGTCATCCGTGGTGGCCAGTTCCCAGTCGCGCAGCGAGCGGATCGCCTCGACCAGTTCGGAAACCTGGTTGTCGATCAGCGCCACGCGCTCTTCGCAGGCGGCGGCGTCGATGGTGGCTGCGCCGACCTGCCGCTTGAGCATCAGCAGCGCCATGCGGACCACCGAGACAGGTGCCGCCATGTCGTGCCGCAGGGCGGGCAGCGCGCGCGTGAGCAATTCGTGGCGCACACCGGCGGCAATCCAGCTGCGCGCACTCGGCGAGGACTTCATTTCGCAGCGGCCACGGGCGTCGGGTTCATCGGCACGGTCACGGGTACTTCCTGAAACGAGGGGGAATAACAAGTATCGGCCCCACCTCCCCCCCCCGGGTGTAGGAGCGTGCCTACGATGGCGCCGGCACAGGGCCTGGCCCCTACCTCCAGGCCTTCGCAGGCCGCGATCTTCAGCTGAAATCAGCCCGCAGCCGGCCCGCAGCGCGCCTGCAGTTCGCGCTTGAGCAGCTTGCCGTTGGCGGTGGTGGGCATTGCATCGATCACCTCGATGCGGGCCGGGCGCTTGTAGGGCGACAGGTGTTCGACGAGGTACGCGCGCAGCGCCGCTTCATCGAGCACCGCGCCGGCCTTCAGCTCGACGAAAGCGACGACCTGTTCGTTGCCATCGGCCTCGGGCACGCCGACCACCGCGCACAGGTGCACGCCGTCGAAGCGGCCGACGACGGCCTCGATCTCCGCCGGATAGACGTTGAAACCCGAGCGGATGATCATTTCCTTCAGCCGCCCGACCACGAACAGCGCGCCGTCCTCGCCGAAGCGGCCGAGATCGCCGGTGGCATACCAGCCGCCGGGTCGCATCACCTGCGCCGTGGCGGCGGCGTCGCGGAAATAGCCGAGCATGAGGCCGGGCCCGCGCAGCCAGATCTCACCCGTGGCGCCGGGTGCGGCGTCGTTGGCGTCGAGGGTCACGATACGGGCCTCGCCCCCCTCCACCGCATACCCCGCCGCGGTGTCGGCGCGCGGCGACTCGGTGCGTGTGAGAAACACCGAGCCCGCGTACTCCGACAGCCCGTAGCCATAGTGCAGCGGCTGCCCGAACAGCTGCTCCACGCGCTGCTTGAGCGCCGGGTCGAGCGGCGCGGAGCCGGTGTAGACGTAGCGCAGTTGCGGAAAGCACGGCGCGGCCTCCTCCGCCTCGATGTGCGCCAGCAGCCGCGCATACATCGTCGGCGGCCCGAGCAGGTTCGACACCTGCTCGTGCGCCAGCGCGTGCAGCGCGTCGGCCGGCGAGAAGCTGCCGCGCAGCACCAGCGCCGCGCCGCCCGTGAGCGCAGCCATCAACACCGTGCCGATGCCGAAGATGTGCGTCATCGGCAGGAAGGCATAGACGCGGTCGCGCTCGCCCAGGGCGCGCACCTGGGCCGACACGCGGCCGAAGTGCAGCAGCCCGCGGTGCGACACCATCACGCCCTTGGGCGTGCCCGAGGTACCGGAAGTGAAGATGATGGCGGCCGTGTCGGCCAATGCCGGATCGGGCTCGGTGCGCGCTTCGGCACGCACGGCCGAGCGCATCACGCCACCGAGCGCCGCGGCCGTTGCACCGGCCCTCTGCGCATGCTTTTCAGCGGCTTCGGAGGCGGCGGCCGTGAAGCAGCAGACACGGGCATCGGCGCGCTCGACGATGGCAGCGATCTCGCCCGGCGACATGCGCGCATTCACGCCGCACGACCATGCACCGACGCGGCTGCAGGCCATGAGCAGCGCGATGTGCGCCGCGCAGTTCTCGGCCACCAGCACCACGCGGTCGGTCGGCCGCACGCCGGCGGCCAGCAGGTCTTGCGCGGCAACGTCGACCATCGCCTGCAGCGCGGCATAGGTCGTCGTGCCCGCAGGCTCGAAGAGGAAGACGGCATCGGGCCTGCTTGTCGCGCGTTCTTCCAGCAGGCTGTGGATACGGCGCATCGGCTATTCCGCCTCGATGCCCTTGGACGCGGTCGCCCAGAGCTGGCGGTCGGACTTGCCCTTGGCCGCCAGCAGGTCGGCCGCGCCGGACCACACGTCGTAGCCCTGCTCGCGCAGCCGGCTCGCGATGTCCTCGCGCGCGAGCATCTTCTGCACGGCGGCGTTCATGCGCGCGACCAGCGCCGGGTCCATGCGCGCCGGACCGTACAGGCCGAACCAGCCGCCCACGTCGTAGCCCGGCACGCCCGATTCGATCATCGTCGGCACCTCGGGCAGCATGCGGTTGCGCTGGCGCGAGGTGACGGCCAGCGCGCGCACCTTGCCGGTCTGGATGAAGGGCTTCGAGGTGGCGATGATGTCGAACATCATGGTCACGGTGCCGGCCATCACGTCGGCGAGCGCGGGCGCACTGCCTTTGTAGGGCACGTGCGTGAGCTGCACGCCGGTCATCTTCTCGAGCAGCGCGCCGCTCAGGTGGTTGGACGCGCCCACGCCCGCCGAGCCATAGAACACCTTGCCGGGCCGTGCCTTCGCATAGGCCAGCAGCTCGGCCACGCTGTGCACCGGGACTTCGTTGTTGACCACGAGCACGTTGGTGTAGTCCACCAGCGGCGCGATGGGCGTCAGGTCCTTCATCGGATCGAAGGCCATGTGGCGCTGCACGTTCGGGTTGATGGTGATGGTCGGGCTCGCCCCGAAGAACAGCGTCGCGCCATCGGGCTGTGCTTTCGCGACCGCGTCGCCGCCGAGCGAGCCGCTGGCGCCGGGCCGGTTGTCGACGATGACCTGCGTCCCGAGTGCCTGGCTCAGCGCGGGCGCGAGCAGGCGCGCGGCGCCGTCCACCGGGCCGCCCGCGGAATAGCCGACCACGAGCTTGATGAGGGACGGCAAGGACTGCTGCGCGAAGGCGCGATGGGGCACGGCGGCCAGCGCCGCGCTGCCCGCCAGCGCGGCCACCCATTGCCGGCGCGAAAAGTCGATCGAGGTCATGAGCGTTGTCTCCTGTTATGAATTGCTTTGGCGGCTGCGTCGCTCACGCCGGCAGGTCGAGGACTTGCCGCGCGAGGATGTTGCGCTGGATCTCGTTGGTGCCGCCGTAGATCATTGCGGCCGTGGAGCCGATGAGCGGCGCGAGCACGTTGAAGGTCTGGCCGTCGAGCACCTGGTCGCCGGCCACGGCGCCCTGCTCGTCGCCCGCTTCGACCAGCAGCGCGCCGATGCGGTGGTAGGTCTCGCTGGCCCAGATCTTCAGCAGCGACACCGAAGCCGGCAGCGGCTTGCCCGCACGCACGATGTTCGCGAAGCCCGTGTACGCCGCCGACAGGTCGAGCACGTCCAGCCGCAGCGCTGCGAAGCGCTGCGCGAACACCGGGTCGGCGAACAGGCGCCGCGCCTGCGCCAGCCGCGCGAGCTGACCCAGCGCGTATTGCGACTGCTTGGGGCTGCCGAGGAAGATGCGCTCGAAGCCCAGCAGCGCCTTCGCGATGGTCCAGCCGCCGTGCAGCTTGCCCACGAGGTTCTCGGCCGGCACGCGCACGTTGTCGAAGAACACTTCGCAGAACTCGGGCTCGCCCGCCAGCGTGCGGATCGGCCGGATGGTGATGCCCGGTGTGCGCAGGTCGCACAGCAGGAAGCTGATGCCCTCCTGCTTGCGCGCCTCCTTGTCGGTGCGCACCAGCATGAAGATGTGGTTGGCGTCCTGCGCGAGCGTGGTCCAGATCTTCTGGCCGTTGACCACGAAGTGATCGCCCTGCGCATCGCGCGCGGGCAGGGCTTCGGTGCGCAGGCCCGCGAGGTCGGAGCCGGCGTTGGGCTCCGAATAGCCCTGGCACCACACATGCTCGCCGCTCAAGATGCGCGGCAGAAAGCGCTGCTGCTGTTCGGTCGTGCCGTGCTGGATGAGCAGCGGCCCGATCATCACGATGCCCTGGTCGGGTGCGCGCGCCACGCCGTACTGCTCCAGCTCCTCGATCCACGCGATGAGCTTGTCGGCGGGCAGGCCCATGCCGCCGTGCGCCTGCGGCCAGGCGGGCGCGATCCAGCCCTGCGCCGACAGCGTGAGGTACCACTCGCGCATCTCGCTCCAGCGTGCGCGGTGCGAGAGGTAGCGCAGCTGCTGCGGATAGCGCTGCTGCAGGAAGGCGTGCACCATGCGGCGGAACTCGGCCTCGGGCATGGTGGACCAGTCTGCCGTGCGCGGGAACTCGCCTTTCCAGGTGGCCGCGCCCGTGGTCGCTTCGGCATCTCCAGCCAGCACGGCATGCCGCCGCTGATGCGCACTGACATTCCCAAGCCACGCCGACAGGCACAGCACCCGCTTGTAGAACAGGCTCAGGTCGCACTCCTGCGTATAGCCGATGGCGCCATGCAGTTGCACCGAGGTGCGCGAAGCCTGCAGCGCGGCGGCCGTGCAGCGCGCATTGACGCGGCTTGCCTCCGCTTCGAGCCGGTCGACCGTCAACCCCTGCCCTGCCACCGCCAGCACCTCGTTCAGCGTGGCCTGCGCCACTTCGAGATGGATGAACATGTCGACGCAACGGTGCTGCAACGCCTGGAAGCTGCCGATGGGCTTGCCGAACTGGGAGCGCGTGCGCAGGTAGGCCAGCGTCTGCGCCAGCATGGCCTGCCCCGCACCCAGCAGTTCGGCGGATTGAAGGATCTGGCCGGCCGCGAGTGCATGGCGCAAGGCATCCTGCGCAGCCGGCCCTTCGGCCAGCACGGCCTCCGGCGGCAAGGCGACCTGCTCGAAGCGCAGGTTCGAGGCCTGGCCACCATCGACCAGCGGCACCAGCGCCTCCGTCACGCCTTCGGTGCCGCGCGGCACCCACAGCAGCACCGCGTCGTCGTCGCCGCGCGCCGACACCAGCCAGCCGCTGGCGCCCGCGCCGGGCAGCACCATGAGCTTTTCGCCCTGCAGCAGCACGCCGCCAATGTGGCCGGGCCGCGGCTCGCAGCCGCAGGCCAGCGGCACGGCGCTGAGGTCGCCAGCGCTCTCCTGCCATGCCAGCGCGGGCAGGCTGCGGCCTGTAACCAGTTCGGCGAGCAAGGCGTTCGCGCCCGGCGTACCGAGCCGCGCCAGCAGCAGCGCACTGAGGCCTGCCACGGCCAGCAGCGGCTCGGGTGCCACATGCTCGCCCGCGGCCCGCAGGATTTCCGCTGCGCCGTCGAGCTCCAGTGCAAGACCGCCGGCCGATTCGGGAGCCAGCATGCCGGGCCAGCCGAGCTCGGCGATTGCGCGCCAACCGTGCGCCTCATCGGCATCAGCTTGTTCCATACGCTCGCGCCGCCGCTGGATGGCGCGGCTGCGAACGAAGTAGTCGAGCGCCGCTTCGCGCATCGCCGAAAGTGATTCGAAGTCCATCGCCGCAGCGTGACAGAAGGCCCCGCCGGGCGGCATTCGCATTTGCCGAAGGGAGGGTTTTGCAATCACGCAGCCGCCTCGCGCGATGGAGGGCTAGATTCGGCGCCATGACCAAGATCAAGAAATCCCTGCACACCGAGCTGGGTCACAGCACGCCGGACAAGATCACCGTGCGCGGGCGCGACCTACCTTCGGAAATCCTCGGCCACCTGAACCTCGGCGACATGGCCTTCCTGGAACTCACGGGCCGCATCCCGACGCCGCAGGAATCCGTCACCTTCAACGCCATCGTCGTCACGCTGGTGGAGCACGGCATTACACCCAGCGCGCTGGCTGCGCGCCTCACGTATGCGGGCGCCCCCGAAGCGCTGCAAGCCGCTGTGGCAGCGGGTCTTTGCGGCCTGGGCACGGTGTTCGTCGGCAGCACCGAGGGCGCGGCGAAGATGCTTTACGAAGCAATTCCCTTCGGCGAGAAGCCCACGCGCCCGCTCGCCGACATGGCGAAGGACATCGTGGCCGATCATCGCGCGCGCAAGCAGATCGTGCCGGGGCTGGGCCATCCGCTGCACAAGCCCATCGACCCGCGCACGCCGCGGCTGTTCCAGATCGCGGCGGAGAACGGCTTGTCGAGCCACTATGTCGCGCTGATGCAGGCGGTGCAGGAGGAAGCCGAGCGCGTGTCGGGCAAATCGCTACCGATCAACGCGACCGGTGCCATCGGCGCGATCGCGGCCGAATTCGGCTTTCCGTGGAAGATCATCCGCGGCTTCGGCGTGATGGCGCGCGCCATCGGCCTCGTGGGCCACATCCTCGAGGAGATCGACGATCCGATGGCGGTCGAGATCTGGCAGCGCGTGGAGAAGGAAGCCGGCGGCCCGCGCCGGGACTGAGCAGCAGCAAACAATGAACAACGCCAACGACAAGAACTTCCCCGACATCCGCGACGCCGTGCGCGACCTGTGCACGCAGTTTCCCGATGCCTACTTCCGCAAGATCGACGAGGCGCGCGGCTACCCCGCGGAATTCGTCGACGCGCTCACCAAGGCCGGCTGGATGGCCGCGCTGATCCCGCAGGAGTACGGCGGCTCCGGCCTGGGCCTGACCGAGGCCTCGGTCATCATGGAAGAGATCAACCGCCGCGGCGGCAACTCCGGCGCCTGCCACGGCCAGATGTACAACATGGGCACGCTGCTGCGCCACGGCAGCGAGGCGCAGAAGCGCGCCTACCTGCCGAAGATCGCCAACGGGGAACTGCGCCTGCAGTCGATGGGCGTGACCGAACCCACCACCGGCACCGACACCACCAAGATCAAGACCACGGCCGTGAAGAAGGGCGACCGCTATGTCATCAACGGGCAGAAGGTGTGGATCTCGCGCATCCAGCATTCGGACCTGATGATCCTGCTGGCGCGCACCACGCCGCTGGCCGACGTGAGGAAGAAGTCCGAAGGCATGTCGATCTTCATCGTCGACCTGCGCGAGGCCATCGGCAAGGGACTGACGGTGCAGCCCATCCTCAACATGGTGAACCACGAGACCAACGAGCTGTTCTTCGAGAACCTCGAGATTCCGGCCGAGAACCTGATCGGCGAGGAAGGCCAGGGCTTCAAGTACATCCTCGACGGGCTCAACGCCGAGCGCACGCTGATCGCCGCGGAGTGCATCGGCGACGGCTACTGGTTCATCGACCGGGTAACGGCCTACACCAAGGAGCGCGTGGTGTTCGGCCGCCCGATCGGGCAGAACCAGGGCGTGCAGTTTCCGATTGCCGAAGCGTTCATCGAAGTGGAAGCAGCGAACCTGATGCGCTATGAAGCCTGCCGCCTGTTCGACGCGCACCAGCCCTGTGGCGCACAGGCCAACATGGCGAAGTACCTGGCGGCCAAGGCGAGTTGGGAGGCGGCCAACGCCTGCCTGCAGTTCCACGGCGGCTTCGGCTTCGCCTGCGAATACGACATCGAGCGCAAGTTCCGCGAGACGCGGCTCTACCAGGTGGCGCCGATTTCCACCAACCTGATCCTGAGCTACGTGGCGGAGCACATGCTCGGCCTGCCCCGCTCGTTCTAAATGAGGGATGCGATTGCCATGAACGCTGTGGACCACCCGAGCAAGGTGCTCGCCGCCTTCGCCGCCGAACTGAAGTTCGGTGACATCCCCGCCTCCGTGCTTCGCCGCACCGAGGACCTGATGCTCGACTGGCTGGGCTCGGTGCTCGCCGCCCGCACGGCACGGCCGGTGCGCAGCATCGAGCGCTTCGCGCAGATGATGGGGCCGGCCGACGGGCCCAGCGAGATACTGACCTCGCGCCGCACCAGTTCGCCGGTGTTCGCGGCGCTGGTCAATGCGGCGGCCTCGCACTATGTGGAGCAGGACGATGTGCACAACGGCTCGGTGTTCCACCCCGCTGCCGTCGTCATAGCGCCCGCGCTGGCCGTGGCGCAGAGCCTCGGCGCAAGCGGTGCGCAACTGCTGACGGCCGTGGTCGCGGGCTATGAGGTCGGCATCCGCGTCGGCGAATTTCTCGGCCGCTCGCACTACAAGACCTTCCACACGACCGCGACGGCGGGCACGCTCGCCGCTGCAGCAGCGGTCGGCCGCCTGCTGGACCTCACGCCGCAGCAGATGCTGCACGCCTTCGGCTCGGCCGGCACGCAGTCGGCCGGCGTATGGGAGTTTTTGCGCGACGCGGCCGACTCGAAGCAACTGCACTGCGCGCACGCGGCGGCGAGCGGGCTGATGTCGGCCTACCTTGCGCAGGACGGCTTCACCGGCGCGGCGAAGATCCTCGAGGGCGCGCAGGGCCTGGGCGTCGGCATGTCGAGCGATGCCGATCCGGCGAAGCTCGTCGATGGCCTCGGCACACGCTGGACACTGGCCGAAACCTCCTTCAAGTACCACGCCTCCTGCCGCCACACCCACCCCGCCGCCGACGCGCTGCTGCAGGTGATGACGCAGAACAAGCTCAAGCCCGCCGACGTGTCGCGCGTGACCACGCACGTGCACCAGGGCGCCATCGACGTGCTGGGCCGCGTGACGGTGCCCGCGACCGTGCACCAGGGCAAGTTCTCGATGGGCACGGTGCTGGGCCTCATTGCCGTGCACGGCCGCGCAGGCCTCGGCGAGTTCGACCGCGACTTTCTCGCGCCCGAAGTCTCGGCCTTCCGCGACAAGGTGACGATGCAACTCGACGCCGAAGTCGACACTGCCTACCCCGCGCGCTGGATCGGCAAGGTCAGCGTACACACCGCCGACGGCCGCACGCTGCAGGGCCGCGTCGACGAACCCAAGGGCGACCCCGGCAACAGCCTGAGCCGCACCGAGATCGAGGACAAGATGCAGCGCCTCGCGCACTACGGTGAAGGCGTGACGGCAGAAGAAGCAAAGGCCCTATGCAACCGCATCTGGCAACTGGGCGAGACCCGGAAAGTGACGCGCTGGTTGCCCTGAGGCAGGAAGGGCCTCAGGCCCGCCCCGGGCCCGGTCTGCGGTGCCGGATGGAACGCCCAGGCTCAGGAAGCGATCAGGTGATCGAACAGCTCCCGAGCAGATGCAGGCAGCTGTTCCCGATCACGTGCGATCAACTTCAGCTCCCGCTCGGCCCACGCATCGCTGAGCGCCACAGTCGAGATGCGCATCGCCATCGACAGCCGCTGGGCGGAAGACGCGGGTAACACACCCACCCCCACGCCCGCCTCGATCATCAGGCAGATCGCCTCGAAGCTGCTGACCTGGATGCGCGGGTTGAAGCCCCGCCCCGCCAGTTCGGCGCGGCGCTGCAGGAAGCGGTGGATGGCGCTGCCGTGGTGCAGGCCCACGTGCTGTTCGTCGAGCGTGTCGGCGAAGGCCACCGAAGGGGCGCCCGCGAGGTGGTGCGTGAGCGGCACCACCAGCACGAGCTGGTTGCGCCCGAACGCGCGCGCATCGAACTCGCCGGTATGCACGTCGCCGGCAAGGATGCCGATGTCGGCCTCGCCGTCGGCCACGGCGCGCACGATCTCTTCGCTGAGGTATTCGCGCAGGTCCACCTGCACGGCCGGATGCTGCGTGAGGAAGCCCGCGAGCTTCTGCGGCAGGTACTCGGTGATCGAGGTGGTATTGGCGAACACGCGCACATGGCCCTTGATGCCCTTGCCGAAGTCCTGCATGTCGCAGCGCAGGTGCTCCATCTGCTGCATCACGCGCTTGGCGTGGTAGAGCACGGCCTGCCCCGCGGCCGTGAGGCTCACGCCCTGCGCGCTGCGATGCAGCAGCTTGCCGCCCACGGCCTCTTCCATCTGCTTGATGCGCGTGGAGGCGGCGGCCAGCGAGATACAGGCCTTCTCGGCGCCGCGCGTGAGGCTGCGCGCCTCCGCCACGTAGACGAACAGTTTCAGGTCGAACAGGTCGAAATGCAGGTTCACCGGTCAGGCGCGCGAGGAAGGAAAGTAACGCGCATTGTCCGGCGAATGGCGCCGTGCGCGCCCGCTTGCGGGTTTGTCCTCAGACGGGGTCCCAGCTGAACACGTCGGCCGAGCGGTCGAGCGGGAAGAAGCTCGCGCGCATCGCGGGCATGGCGTGCTCGGCGATGCTCTGCGGCGTCCAGCCCTCGGAGCGGTGGATCGAGCGCACCGGGCGCGGCTGGCTGATGAGCGAGATCTCGTTGTTGCGCACCGAGAAGATCTGGCCGTTGACCGCGCCCGCCGCCTCGCTCGCGAGGTACACCGCCAGAGGTGCGACCTTGGCCGGCGTCATCTGCTTGATCTTGTCGACGCGGGCGCGCTGCTCGTCGGTGTCGGTGGGAATCGCGCCGATCATGCGGCTCCAGGCAAAGGGCGCGATGCAGTTCGAGCGCACGTTGAATTTCTGCATGTCGAGCGCGATCGACTTCGACAGCGCGACGATGCCGAGCTTGGCGGCCGAGTAGTTGGCCTGGCCGAAGTTGCCGATCAGGCCCGAGGTGGAGGTCATGTGCACCAGCGCGCCCGCGTTCTGTTCCTTGAAGTGCACGGCCGCCGCGCGGCTCACGTGATAGGCGCCGTAGAGATGCACCTTGAGCACCGAGTCCCACTCGTCGACCGACATCTTGTGGAAGAAGCGGTCGCGCAGGATGCCCGCGTTGTTGACCGCCGCGTCGATGCGGCCGAAGCTGTCGAGCGCGCACTGCACGATACGCGCCGCGCTGGCGGCATCTGCCACGCTGTCGGTGTTGGACACGGCCTGGCCGCCGGCCGCGCGGATCTCGTCGACCACCTGCTGCGCGGGGCCGGCGCTGCCGCCGGCGCCATCGAGCGCGGCGCCGATGTCGTTGACCACCACTTTCGCGCCGTGGGCCGCCATGGCCAGCGCGATGTCGCGCCCGATGCCGCCGCCCGCGCCCGTGACGACGACCACTTTTCCTTCAACCATGTTTGTCTGTGCTCCGGAGGTTCTTTCGACCGCGGGTTCGCGGGCATATTTCAGAATGCCACAGGCGAAGCGAAAGCGGGTTTCAGGTTTCCGAAGAGGGCCTTCGGCGCGGCCCCGGGGACGGCTATTGGCGCGCCGTGCGGATGTTCGCCGGCAGCGCCTGCGGCCAGCTCGTGCGGAACGGATTGATGTCCAGCCCGCCGCGCCGCGTATAGCGCGCATACACCGCCAGCTTGGTCGGCTTGCAGCGGCTCCAGATGTCCGTGAACATGCGCTCGGCGCACGGTTCGTGGAACTCGTTGTGGTTGCGAAAGCTCACGATGTACGCCAACAGCCCGGCCTGGTCGATGGGCGGGCCGCTGTAGCGGATCTGCACGCTGCCCCAGTCGGGCTGGCCGGTGACAAGGCAGTTGCTCTTGAGCAGGCGGCTGGTGAAGGTTTCGTTCACATGCACCTGCGTGGCATCGCTGCTCAGCAGCTCCGGCGCGGGCTGGTAGTGGGTGCACTCGATGTCGAGGCGGTCGAGGTCGAGGCCGTCGAGTTCGTGCACCGGCTCGCGGTCGAACATGTCGGGCGCCATCAGCTTCACGCCGATGCCGGCCGACTGGTCGCTGCCGCGCCACGCGGCTTCGGACAGGTCCGCGCGCAGGCGCTCGCGCACCGCGTCGGCGCTCGCGAACTGGCTGTTGTTGAAGCTGTTGAGATAGAGCTTGAAGCTCTTGCTCTCGATGATGTTGGGCGTCTCGCACGGAATGGTGAAGTGCACGATGGCCAGCTGCGGCTTGCCGCGCAGGTTGAGCCAGCTCACCTCGAACGCGGTCCAGAGGTCGGCGCCGAAGAAGGGCAAGGCATCGGACCTGATGCCCATGGCCTCGCGCTGCGTGGCGCGCGCGATGGGAAACAGCAGCGTGGGGTCGTAGCGGTCGGCGTAGGCCGAGGCGCGGCCGAGCTGCGATTGCTCGGGCGTGTTGGAGTTCGGGTCGTGGCTCATGGTGTGGCGTTTCTGGCCTCCGCTGCATGCGCGAACGGAGCAATGTGGTTGGCGAGGATGGTGCACACCTCGGGCGGCAGGTCATGGCCCATGCCGGGGATGGCGACGAATTGCGAACCGGGAATGCGCCTGGCGGTGTCCTCGCCACAGGCAATGGGCACGAGCGCATCGGCATCGCCGTGCAGCACCAGCGTGGGCGACTGGATGCGCGCCAGCACCTGCGGCCGGTCGGCATCGGCGCCGACGGCCAGCATCTGCCGCATCAGCCCGGCCGGGCGGTATGCGCGGCGCATGCCGAAGGTGAGGCGCGCGGCCAGCTCTTCGTCGCTCTGCGGGTAGGCGGGGCTCTGGATCAGCCGCAGCAGCCGAATGCTGTGCGCGACCAGCGCAGCCTCGTCGCGGCCCACCGGACGGCGCATGAGCATGGAGGCCACCTCTCGGCGCGGCCCGGGCAGGCCGCGTGCGCCGCTGGAGCTCATGATGCTCACGAGGCTGGTCGTGCGCTGTGGTGCGGTAGCGGCCATGCGCTGGGCGATCATGCCGCCCATGGAAGCGCCGACGATGTGGGCCCTTTCAATGCCCAGCGCATCGAGTACACCGAGCGAATCAAGGGTCATGTCTTGCAGCGTGTAGGCAGAGCGCACCGGCAGGCCGAGGCGATGGCGGATGGTTTCCCACACGACGTTGCCCACGCCCGCATGGTCGAAGCCCTGGCTCAGGCCAATGTCGCGGTTGTCGTGGCGCACCACGCGAAAGCCCGCGTCGACCAGCTGCTGCACGAAGCCCGTGGGCCATGCGACCAGCTGCATGCCCAGGCCCATGATGAGCAGGATCACGGGGCGACCCTCGCCTCCGGTGTCGTCGACTTCGATCTGCAGGCCGTTGGCGGTGACTTTCATCGGCTTCTTGCTTACTTGAACTCGCGCTCGCGCAGCCACTTGGTGGCGACCCACTTCTCGCCTGCCAGCACCGGCGCGCCGCCGTGCAGCGTGCGAGTGACGGGGTCGGGCCGGTCATAGCTGAAGAACACGCCGCAGCCGCGCACCGGCGCCACTTCGAGGCCCACGTCGGGGAAGGTGGTGGCGCCACCGCCTTCGGGCTCCTGCAGGTACATCACCAGCGTGGCGACACGCTGGCCGCCGCGCTTGAGGATGGTGGGCGTGCCGGGTTCGCCGGGGTCGAAGTAGTCGTAGTGCGGGCGGTACTGCGCGCCGGGGGCGTAGCGCAGGATCTGCAGGCCCTCGCCGTATTCGAGCGGCCAGCGCAGCAGCGTGGCGAGGCGCTGCTCCAGCCGCGCGACGATCTCGTTCTCGCCGCGTTCGAAGAACATGCCGTCGCTGGTGCGGTCGACGTTGAGCACCTCGCCGCCGGTGCGGGTCTCCACGGTGAGCGAACGCGCGAGCCGAACACGCGCCGCAGCGATCAGGCCTTCGCACTCCTCGGCCGACAGCAGGTTGCCGAACACGACGACACGCGGATGCCGCATGGTCTGCAGCACCTGCACGCGGCGGTCGCCGGCATCGAGGTACAGCGGCGCACCGTCGAGGTCGGGGCCGGGCATTTTGGTGCGCACGGGCGGCAGGGCCACCTCCACGTTGGGGAATCCGGCCTCGAGCTGGGCCAGCGCCGTGTCGGCGGCGGCATCGTGCCAGCCGGCCGCGCGCATGGAAGCGCGCAGCGCTGGCACCGAGTGCCCGGCCGCGAGCTGGGCCACCAGCCACTCGCGCAGTTCCGGACTGATCGGTTGCGACATCAGACTTTCCTCCTGAACACCAGCCTTTCGGCTGTCGACACCTGGGCGTCGAAACCATAACCCTCGAGGTCGAATTTTTCCAGTGCCTTGGGCGTCGCCGCCTTGTGCTGCACGGCCCAGCGGGCCAGCAGGCCGCGCGCGCGCTTGGCGAAGAAGCTCACGATCTTGTACCTGTCGCCCTTCCACTCCTCGAACACGCATTCGACCACACGGGCCTTGAGCACCTTCTTGTCGACCGACTTGAAGTACTCCTGCGAGGCGACGTTGACGACCACCGGCGTGCGGTCGGCCGCGAGGCGCTCGTTGAGGTGCTCGGCGATGCGCGAGCCCCAGAAGGCGTAAAGGTCCTTGCCGTGGCGATTGGCCAGTTGCGTGCCCATCTCGAGGCGGTAGGGCTGCAGCAGGTCGAGCGGGCGCAGCAGGCCGTAGAGGCCGCTGAGGATGCAGACGTGGTCCTGCGCCCAGGCCAACTGCCCCTTGGTGAGCGTGCGGGCATCGAGGCCGCCGTAGACGTCGCCGTCGAAGGCGAAGGCGGCCTGGCGGGCGTTCTTCTCGGTGCTCTTGCCGGACCAGGCTTGGTAGCGGGCCACGTTCAGGGCGGAGAGCTTGTCCGACAGGTGCATCAGCTCGGAGATCTGCTGGGGCGACTTCTCGCGCAGCAACCTGATCAGCTCGACAGAGGGGCCGCGCGGAGATTCGAAATGGGGTTGAGTGGCGGGGATTTCAGAGGGAACCGGAGTGTCGTAGTCGAGCGACTTCGCAGGGGAAAGCAGGAACAGCATGGCGGAATTATCAGTGGCTGCCGTGACGCCGGGCCGCGCCGGTAAAATCGCGGGCTATCCCACCCTGCCTCCCCACGGCTCCCTGAAGGGCCGTTCCGTATTCCCATGAGCGAACCCACCACTTCTCCCGCCCAGCCTGGCCTGGACAGCCTTTCCAAATCGTTCGAGCCCGCCGCCATCGAGGCGCACTGGGGCCCCGAATGGGAGAAGCGCGGCTACGCCAAGGCCGGCTTCAGAGGCACGCAGCAACCGAAGGAAGGCGCCGAATCGTTCGCGATCCAGCTGCCGCCCCCCAACGTGACGGGCACGCTGCACATGGGCCATGCGTTCAACCAGACGATCATGGACAGCCTCGCGCGCTACCACCGCATGAAGGGCGACAACACGTTGTGGTTGCCGGGCACCGACCACGCGGGCATCGCCACGCAGATCGTGGTGGAGCGCCAGCTGCAGGAGCAAAAGCTCAGCCGCCATGACCTGGGCCGCAAGAACTTCGTGGCGCGCGTGTGGGAATGGAAAGAGAAGTCGGGCAACACCATCACCGAGCAGATGCGCCGCATGGGCGACACGGTGGACTGGAGCCGCGAATACTTCACGATGGACGACGATCTCTCGAAGGTGGTCACGCACACCTTCGTGAAGCTGTATGAAGAAGGCCTGATCTACCGCGGCAAGCGCCTGGGCAACTGGGACCCGGTGCTCAAGACCTCGGTGAGCGACCTCGAAGTCGAAAGCGAAGAGGAAGACGGCTCGCTCTGGCACATCGCCTATCCGCTGGAAGACGGCAGCGGCACGCTGACCGTGGCCACCACCCGGCCCGAGACCATGCTCGGCGACACGGCCGTGATGGTTCATCCGGAAGACGAGCGCTACAAGCACCTGATCGGCCAGCGCGTGAAGCTGCCGCTGGTCGACCGGCTGATCCCGATCATTGCCGACGACTACGTCGACAAGGAATTCGGCACCGGCGTGGTGAAGGTCACGCCCGCGCACGATTACAACGACTACGCCGTCGGCCAGCGCCACAAGCTCGAGATGATCGGCGTGCTCACGCTCGACGCGACCATCAACGACAACGCCCCCGAGAAGTACCGCGGCCTGGACCGCTTCGTGGCGCGCAAGGCCATCGTGGCCGACCTAGACGCGCTGGGCCTGCTGGTCGAGGTGAAGAAGCACAAGCTGATGGTGCCGCGCTGCGCGCGCTCGGGCGCCATCGTCGAACCGATGCTCACCGACCAGTGGTACGTGGCCATGACGCGCCCCGGCGCCGATGGTCAGTCGATCGCGCAGAAGGCCATCGACGTGGTGAAGTCGGGCGAGGTGCGCTTCGTGCCCGAGAACTGGGTCAACACCTACAACCACTGGATGGAGAACATCCAGGACTGGACGATTTCGCGCCAGCTCTGGTGGGGCCACCAGATTCCGGCCTGGTATGACGAGGATGGCAAGGTGTACGTGGCCGAGACCGAGGCCGACGCGCAGGCCAAGGCGCCGGGCAAGAAGCTCGTGCGCGACGAGGACGTGCTCGACACCTGGTACTCGGCGGCGCTGGTGCCCTTCTCCTCGCTGGGCTGGCCCGCGAAGACACAAGACCTCGACCTGTACCTGCCCTCGACCGTGCTGGTGACGGGCTACGACATCATCTTCTTCTGGGTCGCCCGGATGATCATGATGACCAAGCACTTCACCGGCAAGGTGCCGTTCAGGGACGTGTACATCCACGGCCTGGTGCGCGACGCGCATGGCAAGAAGATGAGCAAGTCGGAAGGCAACGTGCTCGACCCGGTGGACCTGATCGACGGCATCCAGTTGCCCGCGCTGCTCGACAAGCGCACGCAGGGCCTGCGCAAGCCCGAGACAGCACCCGCAGTGCGCAAGAACACGCAGAAGGAGTTTCCGGACGGCATTCCGGCCTTCGGCGCCGATGCGCTGCGCTTCACCTTCGCGTCGCTGGCCTCGCTGGGCCGCAGCATCAACTTCGACTCGAAGCGCTGCGAGGGCTATCGCAACTTCTGCAACAAGCTGTGGAACGCCACGCGCTTCGTGCTGATGAACTGCGAAGGCCAGGACTGCGGCCTGCTGGAACACACGAAGGAAGACTGCAAGGTGGGTGGCAAGGCCCACGGCTACCTGAAGTTCAGCCGCGCCGATTTCTGGATCGTGTCGCAGTTGCAGCGCGTCGAGGCCGAGGTGGCCAGGGGCTTCGAGGAATACCGACTCGACAACGTGGCCACCGCGATCTACCAGTTCGCCTGGGACGAGTTCTGCGACTGGTACCTGGAAATCGCCAAGGTGCAGATCCAGACCGGCGACGAGGCGCAGAAGCGCGCCACGCGCCGCACGCTGATCCGCACGCTCGAGACGCTGCTGCGCCTCGCGCATCCGGTGATTCCGTTCATCACGGAAGAGCTGTGGCAGAAGGTATCGGCGGTTGCAGGACGTGAGGGCGAGTCGATCATGGTCGCCGCCTATCCGAAGAGCCAGCCCGAGAAGATCGACGAGGCGGCCGAGGCGCACGTGGCGCGGCTGAAGGCGCTGGTCGATGCATGCCGCACGCTGCGTGGCGAGATGAACGTGTCGCCGGCCACGCGCCTGCCGCTCTACGCGGTGGCCGACGACGCCGAAGGCGCGGCCTTCCTGCGCGCATCGGCGCCGGTGCTCCAGGCGCTGGCAAAGCTCAAGGAAGTGAAGGTCTTCGACGACGAGGCTTCGTGGTCGGCCGCGGCCGAGGCGGCGCCCGTGGCGGTGGTCGGCGCTGCGCGCCTGTGCTTGCACATGGAGATCGACAAGGCGGCCGAGAAGCTTCGCATCGGCAAGGAAATCGCGCGCATCGAAGGCGAGATCGCGAAGGTAAACGGCAAGCTCGGCAACGAAGCCTTCGTTGCGAAGGCGCCGCCAGCGGTGATCGAGCAGGAACGCAAACGCCTGGCTGACTTCACGGCCATGCTGGAGCGTTTGCGCGATCAGCTTGTGCGTCTTGGCTGACACACGAGGGGCCGGGAAGGCGTTTAGGATGTTGAGAACGGTTTCGCGCCGCGCCGTCACATCATCCTGCACCCCCTTTTGAAGAAAGACGCTGTACTGCCCATGTCCACTTCCTCGACCCGCATTCGCAAGGCCGTATTCCCCGTTGCAGGCTTTGGTACTCGCTTCCTGCCAGCCACCAAGGCACAGCCGAAGGAAATGCTGCCCGTGGTCGACAAGCCGCTGATCCAGTACGCCGTCGAGGAAGCCTACGCCGCCGGCATCCGCGACATGATTTTTGTGACCGGGCGCAACAAGCGTGCGATCGAAGATCACTACGACACCGCCTACGAACTCGAGAGCCAGCTCGAAGCCAGCGGCAAGGATGCGCTGCTCAACATCGCGCGCTCGGTGTCGCCCGACGACATGACATGCTCGTACGTGCGCCAGCCGCGCATGCTGGGCCTGGGCCATGCGGTGCTGTGTGCCGAGCACCTTGTGGGCAACGAACCCTTCGCCGTGCTGCTGGCGGACGACCTGATGGTCGGCCCCGAGGGCGGCCAGCCCGTGCTGGCGCAGATGACCGCGGTTTTCAGCCGCCTCGGCGGCTCGCTGCTTGCGGTGCAGGAAGTGCCGCTGGCGCACGTCAAGCGCTACGGCATCGTGGCCGGCGACGTGATCGAGGAAGGCCTGGTGAAGGTCAACCGCATGGTCGAGAAGCCCAAGCCCGAAGACGCGCCCTCGCGCCTGGGCGTGGCCGGCCGCTACATCCTCACGCCGGGCGTGTTCGACGAGATCCGCAACCAGCCCAAGGGCGCGGGCGGCGAGATCCAGTTGACCGACGGCATCGCCGCGCTGATGAAGAAGGAATCGGTCTACGCCTATTCGTACAAGGGCATCCGCTACGACTGCGGCAGCAAGGAAGGCTTCCTGCAGGCGTCGGTGGAACTGGCGCTGGCCCACCCCGAGGTGGGCGCGGAGTTTCGCGAATACCTCAAGAGCCTGAAGCTGTAGCCGCTTCTTCTTCGGGCGCCATCGCGAACGAAGGAAGGGCCGCTGACGCGGCCCTTTTCTTTTCTTTTTGTCAGCGCCGCTTCAGCACGTGGATGAAGTCGCCGCCCACGGTTTCCTGTGCCATCAGCTCGTTGCCCGTCTGGCGTGCGAAGGCCTGAAAGTCGCGGATCGATCCCGGATCGGTCGACACCACCTTCAGCAGCTGCCCGCTCGCCATCTCGTTGAGCGACTTCTTCGCCTTGAGGATCGGCAGCGGGCAGTTCAGCCCGCGCGTGTCGAGCTCGCGATCAACTTGCATTGCCCGGCTCCGGCGGCAGGTTCAGGCCGCGGCGGCGCTCTTCGTTCTCGGCCGCGGTGAAAAACACGGGCTCATGGCCGCGCGTGCGCAGCCAGTCGGCCAGCGCATAGCCAGTGCCAGCGGGCCAGCACTTGAGGTCGGGCAGGTCATAGAGGCGGTAATCCACCAGCTCGGGCGAAAGCTTCACCTCGCCATCGGCCACCACGTGGTACGCAATGATGATCTGGTTCATGCGCTGGAAGTCGTAGGCGCCGACGATCTTCGCGGCGCTGATGTCGAGGTTGGTTTCTTCCTTCACCTCGCGCGCAATGCCCTCCTCCGGCGTCTCGCCGGCCTCCATGAAGCCGGTGATCAGCGCAAACATCTTGCCGGGCCAGGCCGCATTGCGCGCCAGCAGCACCTGGCCGCGGTACTCGACGATGGCCGCGAGCACCGGGGTCGGGTTGTTCCAGTGCGTGTGGCCGCAGTTGGGGCAGCGCAGTCGCTCCTTGGGGCCGCCGTCTTCCATCAGCGCGATCCACTCGAGGGGCGTGGCACAGACTTGGCAGAACTTGGGGTGGGGCATGAAGTCTCTTTCTTTTCTTTCCGGCCACGAACGCACCTGGATGGCGCGCTGCGGCGGTTGCCTGCCGCTTATGCGGGGAAGACGCCGGTGGAGAGATAGCGGTCGCCGCGATCGCATACGACGAACACGATGGTGGCGTTCTCCACCGTCTTCGCCACCTGGAGCGCGGCCCACAGCGCACCGGCCGCCGAGATGCCACCGAAGATGCCCTCTTCGCGCGCGAGGCGCCGGCACATCTCTTCGGCGTCGTCCTGGCTCACGCTGATTTCTTCATCGACGCAGCTCGGGTCGTAGATCTTCGGCATGTACTCGGCAGGCCACTTGCGGATGCCGGGAATGCGCGAACCTTCGGCCGGCTGTGCGCCGATGATGCGCACTGCCGGGTTCTTCTCCTTGAGGAAGCGCGACACGCCGGTGATGGTGCCGGTGGTGCCCATGGCGCTCACGAAGTGCGTGATCTTGCCCTTGGTGTCGGCCCAGATCTCGGGGCCCGTGGTCTCGTAGTGGATGCGCGGGTTGTCGGGGTTGGCGAACTGGTCGAGCACCCGGCCCTTGCCCTGCGCCACCATCTGTTCGGCGAGATCGCGGGCGTATTCCATGCCACCGCTCTTGGGCGTGAGCACGAGCTCGGCGCCGAAGGCCTTCATGGTCTGGGCGCGTTCGATCGAGAGGTCCTCAGGCATGATCAGCACCATGCGATAGCCCTTGATGGCAGCGGCCATGGCCAGGGCGATGCCGGTGTTGCCGGAGGTGGCTTCGATCAGGGTGTCGCCGGGCTTGATCTCGCCGCGCTCCTCGGCGCGCTTGATCATCGAGAGGGCCGGCCGGTCCTTGACCGAACCTGCGGGATTGTTGCCCTCGAGCTTGCCGAGAATCACGTTGCCGCGCTTGGCGTTTTCTGCGGCGTGGATGCGCTGCAAGGCGACCAGGGGGGTCTTGCCGATGGCGTCTTCGATCGTCGGATAATTCATGGCAGCCACTGTGCCATAATTTTGGGCTTCGTTCAGAACCCTGCCCGGGTGGTGAAATTGGTAGACGCAGGGGACTCAAAATCCCCCACCGAAAGGTGTGCCGGTTCGATTCCGGCCCCGGGCACCACACTTTTGCTCTCCCCCAGGCTTCGCGCACTTCGTGTCGCTACGCCAACCCCCTTCCGGGGGCGACACCGGTGGCCCGGCGAAGCCGGTTCCACGGTGTCCCTGGAATGGGCCCCTTCCCCCCTTTATCTTGGCTCGGTCTGCTCGCGCAGCCCCGTATGCACCGTCGGGTGCGCAAGCCGCACCCGCAGTTCGCGCTTGAGCCGCGTGTTGTCCAGCCGGCGCGATTCCCCCATGAAACTCAGCAATTGCAGCGGCAACTGCCGCTCGGCGCCGCCGCGGGCCACGCGCGGCGGGCGGGGCATGCCGTAGAGGTCGGCGGCGAGGTCGACGTAGTCGCCCATGCGCAGCTCGGTGTCGTCCGAGACATGCACGATACGCTGCGGCTTGCCGCGGAACAGGGCCGCGACGCAGGCGCGCGCGAGGTCGTCGGCGTGGATGTGGCTGGTGTAGACATCGTCCTCGCGCCGCAATACCGGCGTGCCGCGCTGCAGGCGGCCGCGCGGGGTGCCGTTTTCGCGGTCAGGGGCGTAGATGCCCGGAATGCGCAGGATGCTGGCGCGCACGCCCGCGCTGCGGCCCAGCCAGCGCACGGCGCGTTCGGCATCCACGCGGCGGTGGGAGCGCGGCGTGTCGGGGCGCACGCCGCGGGTTTCGTCGACGCGGGCGCCGCCGCAATCGCCGTACACGCCACTGGTCGAACCGTAGACGAAAGCCGAAGGCAGCGACCGCAGGCGCAATGCCCGCGCCAGCTCGGTGGTGCGCTGGTCGCGCCACCAGGCGGCACCGCCATCGCGGGCGGGCGGCGCCAGGTGCAACACCCGCGTGGCGACGCCCGCCAGCCGGCGCAGGGTGGCCGCGTCGTCCAGATTGCCCACCAGCGGTCGGATGCGGGCCGCGCGCAGGGCGCCCACGCGGTCGGCCGACGAAGTAAGTGCCACCAGTTGCATGCGGCCGCGCAGATCGCGCGCCACGCGCTGGCCGATGTCGCCGCATCCGACGATCAGCAGGCGCTCGCGCCGGAACCGCGCTGGCAGAGCGCCGGAGGGGCTATTGATTGAAGGCAAAATCCTGTTCCTGTCCCAATTCAGTTGCTCACCGGGCTTCGTACGGCCCGCGAAGAGTTCACCTCGAAGAATACCGATGACTGCTACAGCACCGCACGAAGCGGGCTTTTCCATCCACGTCGAACCCAGTGGACGCCATTTCATGGTTCACGGCGACGAGACCATCCTCGCGGCGGGCATCCGGCAGGGCATCGGCCTTCCCTATGGCTGCAAGGACGGCGCCTGCGGCTCGTGCAAGTGCAAGAAGCTGTCGGGAGAGGTTACCCTGGGCCCCCATCAGAGCAAGGCCCTGAGTGCCGAAGAACAACTCGCCGGCTACGTGCTGACCTGCTGTGCGCACGCCCGGAGCGACGTGGTGCTCGAATCGCGACAGGTCACGGAAGCCGGCGCCCTGCCGATCCGCAAGATGCCGGTACGGGTGCAAGGCCTCACGCGCCTGTCGCACGACGTGATGATGGTGCGCCTGCAGTTGCCGGCCGGCGAGCCGCTGCAGTTCTACGCCGGCCAGTACGTGGAGTTCATCCTGCGCGATGGCGCACGCCGCAGCTACTCGATGGCCAATGCGCCGCACACGCTGGGCCAGCCCGGCACGGGCATCGAACTGCACCTGCGGCACCTGCCCGGCGGCAAGTTCACCGACCATGTGTTCGGCACGATGAAGGAAAAGGAAATCCTGCGCATCGAAGGCCCCTTCGGCAGCTTCTTCCTGCGCGAGGATTCCGGCAAGCCGATGATCCTGCTGGCCTCGGGGACGGGCTTCGCGCCGATCAAGGCGCTGCTCGAGCACATGAAATTCAAGGGCATCGAGCGGCCCGCCACGCTCTACTGGGGCGGCCGGCGGCCCGAAGACCTGTACATGGACGCCTGGGTGCGCGAGCAGACGGCGCAGATGCCGAGCCTGCGCTACGTGCCCGTCATTTCCAATGCCACGCCCGAAGACAACTGGACCGGCCGCACCGGCTTCGTCCATCAGGCCGTGCTGGAAGACTTCGCCGATCTGTCGGGCTACCAAGTCTATGCCTGCGGTGCGCCCATCGTGGTCGACTCGGCCAAGCGCGATTACGTAGCGCTGGCGGGCCTGCCCGAAGAAGAGTTTTTTGCCGACGCATTCACCACAGAGGCCGACAAGGCCCTTCCCTGAGACACCCCAAAAAGACAATGAAGACGAGACACTTCCTCCTCACCCTGCTCGCCGGCGTCGCGGCCCTGCTGGGCACCAGCCAGGCGATGGCGCAGCAGCAACAGCGCCCGATCCGCCTCGTCGTGCCCTACGCGGCAGGCGGCCCGATCGACAACACCGCTCGCATCCTGGCCGAGCGCGTCAAGGACACGCTCGGCCCGGTCATCATCGACAACAAGCCCGGCGCCGGCGGCAACATCGGCGCCGACATCGTGGCGAAGGCGCCCGCCGACGGCCTGACGATCGGCATCGCGGCCACCGCCACCAACGCGGTGAACCCGTGGCTCTACAGCAAGATCCCGTTCAACGCCGCAACCGACTTCGCACCGATCACGCAGATGGTCCGCGTGCCCAACGTGCTGGTGATGAATGCCGACACGGCCAAGCGCCTGAATATCAACAGCGTGGCCGACCTGATCCGCTATGCCAAGGCCAACCCGGCCAAGCTCAACTATGGCAGCGGCGGCAACGGCAGCGCCGGCCATCTCGCGGGCGAGCTGTTCAAGAAGGAAGCGGGCATCTTCGCGCTGCACATCCCGTACAACGGCGGCAACCCGGCGCAGCTGGCGCTGATCTCGGGGCAGGTCGACTTCAACTTCGACAACCTCGCCACGGCGGCGCCGAACATCCGTTCGGGCAAGCTGAAGGCCATTGCGGTGACGACCCTGCAGCGCAGCAACGCGCTGCCCGACGTGCCGCCGATCGCCGACACGCTCAAGGGCTTCTCGATCGACACGTGGTGGGGCCTGGTGGCGCCGGCCGGCACGCCGCACGAGGTGGTCGTGAAGCTGAATCAGGCCTTCGTCGCCGCGCTGAATGCGCCGGAAACGAAGACCCGTTTCGCCTCGATGCTGGCCGAGCCGGTCGGCAACTCGCCCGAGCAGTTCGGCAGCTTCATGAAGAGCGAACTCGCCAAGTACGAGAAGGTGGTCAAGGCCACCGGGGCGAAGGTGGACTGACGAGGTCGTCCAGGGGCGCTGCGGCCTGCGTGTCGGTGGCCGCAGCCACGGCCGCCGCCGCTTCGGCCGCCCCGCTCTGGTACGTGCGCAGGCCTGCGAGGTCGAGCACTTCCACGCCGCCATGTTCGATGCGCAACAGGCCGTCGCGCTGTAGCGCATGCAGCGCGCGGTTGGCACGCTGGCGCGACACCGCCGACAAGAGGCCGATCTCGTCCTGGCTCAGCCGCACGAAGCGGGTGGCACGCGGATAGAGGATGGGGTCGAACAGGCTGGCCAGGCAGCGCGCCACGCGCGCGTCGGGGCCGAGCAGCCGATCGAATTCCATGAGGCCGATGAACAGGCTCAGTCGCGCATTGATGTGTAACAACAGAAACCGATTGAAGTCGATGCTGGTGGACATCAGCCGCTCGAAGCTGCGCCGCGGCACGCAAGCCACGCGCGTGGGCCGCAGCGCCACGCCGTCGTAGCGCCAGCATCCGGGGGTGAGCAGCGAGCCTTCGCCGCTCCAGCCTCCAGCGGTCACGCCGGTGAAGGTTGAGACGCGTCCGTCGGGCAGCGACACCGACATCTTCAGCAGGCCATCCATCACGCCGATCCAATGATCGGCCGGCTCGCCGCGCCGCACGACGAAGCCGCCGGCCGGCACCACGCGCTCGTGCGACTCCTGGACGACGTGGTCGAGTTCGTCGTCCGTGAGCGCGCGCGCCCACAAGCTCTCGCGAAGCATGTTCTCCAACGCGTTCGACATCGCGCCTCCTGCTGTCGTCCCTCGTGACATCGCATCGGCCGATCCGTCGCAGGCGCCGGTCGGCGGGGACCGTAAGAAATGTCGTTGCAACGACATCTTCGGCGCGGCGATGGTGCCACAGTCATCCGCGTTCGCCAAACAACAAGGAGACAACGATGAAGCGTTCGAACAAGGACCCGCGCCCCGCGCGCGGACCGGACGGCGGGGATGCGCACGGCCTGCGCCGGCGCGACGTGCTGGGCTACGCCACGGCCGCACCGCTGGCATCGGCGGCGGCTGGCATCGCTGGGCTCGGTGCCCTCACGGCGCCCGCCTCCGCGGTGGCCGCACTGCTGCCCATGACCCCGCCCGACACCACCGACCTGATCGACATCGGCGACGCGGTCACGCTGACGTCCCTGCCGACCATGCCGCTGGTGAAGGTGACGAACACCGGCGACGGCCGCGTGCGCCTGGCGCTGCCGCGCCTCGAAGTGGGCCAGGGCATCGCCACGGCCAGCGCGATGATGCTGGCCGACAAGCTGCGCCTGCCGCTGAGCGCGATCGAGGTCACATCGGCCGACGCGAGCCCCGAGCTGATCTGGAACCAGCTCACCGGCGGCTCGTCGAGCGTGCGTTCGATGCATGCCGGCATGCCGACGCTGGGCGGCCTCGGCGGCCTGCTCTCGGGCTCCACGCCCTCGGTGGTCGGCCAGCGCGTGACGCGGCTCGACGCACTCGACATCGTCACCGGCCGCAAGAAGTTCACGCTCGACCAGGCGGTGCCCGGCGCCAAGCCGACGATGGTGCGGCGCCCGCCGACCATCAACGGCAAGTTCGTCGGCATCAACAACCTGAACACGGTGATGGGCATGCCGGGCGTGATCGGCGTGGTGCCGATTCCCGCCACCAACGGCATCACGCCGACGCCGCCGGGCGTGGCGGTGATGGCCGAGACCTTCGGCCAGGCCTGGGCCGCGGTGAACGCGCTCGACGTGACCTGGGGCGCCGGCCCGCTCGACGGCGAGTCGAACGCCACCATCATGAGCAAGCTGAAGTCGTCGCTGCTGCCTTTTGCGCTGCCGCCGCTGGGCGCGCTGACGGTCGAGGCCGAGTTCGAGTTCGCGCCGGCCGCGCACTGCCCGATGGAAGTCGAATGTGCGATTGCGGACGTGCGAGCGGATCGTGCCGAAATCTGGGCCGGGCTGCAGAGCCCCATCGTCACCCAGCAGGCAGTGGCCGCCGAGCTGGGCCTGCCGCTAAACAAGGTTGTCGTGCATGTGGTGCCCTCGGGCGGCTCGTTCGGGCGGCGCCTGTTCTGGGACCCGGTGCTGCAGGCGATCCAGGTGGCGAAGGCGCTGGGGCGCCCCTGCCGCCTGATGTACCACCGCACCGACGACATGCGCCACACGCGCATCCGCCCGCCGATCTACCAGAAGGCACGCGCCACGATGCTGCTGGGCCAGGTCATCGCCTTCGAGCAGCGCATCGCCAGCGTGCGGCTGGACACGCGCCACGGCTTCGGCAACATGCTCGAGGCCGCCGCCATCGCACTGCCCAATGCCTTCCCGCAGACGGTGGGCAACTTCGCGATCGAGCAGGTGATGTTCAAGACCATGGTGACCTCGCCCTACAACTTCGGCGTCACGACCAAGCTGCTGACGCCGGTGCCGATGGACATGAACACCTGCTCGTACCGCTCGGTGCACATCCAGCCCGCACGGCTGGTGGAAGAGATCCTGGTCGACGAGATGGCCCGCGCCGCGGGCAAGGACCCGGTCGCCTTCCGGCTCGAGTACCTGCGCCTGCCGCGCGCCCGCGCGGTGCTCAAGGCGGTGGCGGAGGCGGCGCAGTGGGGTAAGGCGATGCCGGCGGGCTTTGCGCAGGGCGTGGGCGTGCACCAGGAGTCGAAGTCGTTCACAGCTTGCATCGTCGAGATCGACGCGCGGGTGCCGTCTGCCGCGAAGGTGGTGCGCGCCACGATCGCGATCGACGTCGGCACGCCGATCAACCCCTCGGGCATCGAGGCGCAGCTCCAGGGCGGCCTGTGCGAATCGATCGCGCTGGTGCTGTCGGCGGGGCTGCACATCCAGAACGGCCTGCCGCTGGAAGGCAGCTACTCGCAGTACCACTTCTCGCGCATGAAGCACTACCCGAAGGACGTGAAGGTCATCATCCTGCCGGCCAACGGCGAGGCCATCGGCGGGCTGGGCGAGGTCGGCCTGTCGGCGAGCTCGGGCGCCATCGCCAATGCCTACGCGCGCGCCACCGGCATCAAGCCGCGCAGCTTCCCGCTGAACTTTCCGGTCGACTTCACGCCGATCCCGCCGGGCAAGCTGCCCACGCCCGTCAACGTTCCGATCCCCGCCTGAGGAGACCCGCCATGCCTGTGCAATCTTTCAAGGTGAACGGCCAGAACGTGGACGTCGAGGCGCCCGACGACCTGGCGCTGCTGTGGGTGCTGCGTGACAAGCTCGGCATCACCGGCCCGAAGTACGGCTGCGGCATCAACGTGTGCAAGGCCTGCACCTGCCACGTCGACGGCAAGGCCGTGACGACCTGCTCGGTGCGCGTGTCCGACGTGCGCGGCCGCCAGGTGACGACCATCGAGGGCCTGGCCAACGGCAACACGCTGCACCCGGTGCAGCAGGCCTGGATGAACCTCGACGTGCCTCAATGCGGCTTCTGTCAGCCGGGGCAGATCATGGCGGCGGTGGACCTGCTGCGCCGCACGCGCAACCCGACGGACGCCGACATCGACGCCATCGAGAACGTGTGCCGCTGCGGCACCTACGGCCGCATCCGCGAGGCCATCAAGGCTGCGGCGGCGGCAATGGGGTAGGAGGCTTGCTTATTCGCCGAGGTAGGCGGCCCGCACGCGCGGGTCGCTCAGCAGGGCCTTGGCTTCACCGTTCATGGTGATCAGGCCTGACTCCATCACGTAGCCGCGGTCGGCCAGCTGCAGCGCGCGGTTGGCGTTCTGCTCGACCAGCAGGATGGTCACGCCCTGCGAGGCCACGGTCTGCACCACCTCGAAGATCTTGTCGCACATGATCGGCGACAGGCCCATCGTCGGCTCGTCGAGCAGCAGCACCTTGGGGCGAGCCATCAGCGCGCGGCCCATGGCCAGCATCTGCTGCTCGCCGCCCGACATCGTGCCGGCCAGCTGGTCCTTGCGCTCGCGCAGGCGCGGGAAGGTGACGAACACGCGCTCCATGTCGCTCGCGATGGCGGCCTTGTCCTTGCGGATGTAGGCGCCGATCTGCAGGTTCTCGGTGATGGTCATGCGCGTGAACACGCCACGGCCTTCGGGCACCATCACGAGGCCCTCTTCCACCAGGTCCCACGCACCGCGGCCCTTGATGCTGCGGCCCAGGAATTCGATGTTGCCGGCTCCGGCCGGCAGCGTGCCGGTGATGGCCTTCATGGTGGTGGTCTTGCCGGCGCCGTTGGAGCCGATCAGCGACACCAGTTCGCCTTCGCGCACTTCGAAGTCCACGCCCTTCACGGCCTGGATGCCGCCGTAGCCGACCCTCAGGCCGGTGACCTTCAGCAGCGTCTTGCCGGCCGCCTTGGCTTGCGCGGCGGTGGACGAGGTTTCTTGTTCGCTCATGGTTGCGGTGCTCATGTCAGTGGCCTCCGGTGCCGAGGTAGGCCTCGATCACCTTCTCGTTCTTCTGCACGTCCACCGGGGTGCCTTCGGCAATCTGCTTGCCGTAGTCCAGCACGGTGACGCGGTCGCACAGGCCCATGATGAGCTTGACGTCGTGTTCGATGATCAGGATGGTGCGGTTGTCGCGGCGAATGCGGTCGATCAGCTCGCGCAGCGCGACCTTCTCGGTGGAATTCATGCCGGCGGCCGGCTCGTCGAGCGCAATGAGCTGCGGGTCGGTGGCCAGTGCGCGGGCGATCTCCAGGCGGCGCTGGTCGCCGTACGACAGCGTGCGCGCCTTGTAGTCAGCAAATTTGCCGATGCCGACGTAGTCGAGCAGTTCATGCGCGCGGTCGGCAATGGCCTTTTCCTCGGCCTTGAAGCCGCCGGTGCGGAACATCGCGCCGAGCACGCCCGAGTGCGTGCGGATGTGGCGCCCGACCATCACGTTCTCCAGCGCCGTCATTTCGGCGAAGAGGCGGATGTTCTGGAAGGTGCGCGCAATGCCTGCCTTGGCCACTTCATGCACGGCCGTCGGCTGGTAGGGCTTGCCGGCCAGCTCGAAGGTGCCGCTGTCGGGCGTGTACAGCCCGGTGATCACGTTGAAGAAGGTGGTCTTGCCAGCGCCGTTCGGGCCGATCAGTCCGTAGACCTGGCCGCGCTTGATGGTGATGCCCACGTCGGAGAGGGCCTGCAGCCCGCCGAAGCGTTTGGAAATGCCGCGGACGTCGAGGATGGTGTCTGTCGTCATGTTGATTTTTCCTTCGGCGTTCAGGGATTGATCGACATGGGACGCGAAGCCGCACCCGGCAATTCGTCGGCGGGCGTATCGATGCCCGGCGCATGCGTTTGCAGCGATCCGGGGGCCACGGCCGCGTGGGCCGGGTCGACGGGCACTGCGCCCTTCCTGGTCAGCGTCTTGCCGTGTTCCGGCGAGGGCCAGAGGCCGCGCGGACGCACCAGCATGATGACGATCATGGCCAGCGCGATGAACAGCTGGCGCAGGATGGAGGCGTCGAGGCGGCCATCGGTCAGCGACTGCAGCGGGCCGGCGACATAGCGCAGCACTTCGGGCAGTGCGGCCAGCAGCACGGCACCGAGGACGACGCCGGGCAGGTGCCCGATGCCGCCGAGCACCACCATCGCGACGATCATCACCGACTCCATCAGGCTGAAGGACTCGGGCGACACGAAGCCCTGGAAGGCCGCGAACATCGCGCCCGACACGCCGCCGAAGCTGGCGCCCATGCCGAAGGCCAGCAGCTTCATGTTGCGGGTGTTGATGCCCATTGCCTTGGCCGCGATCTCGTCTTCGCGAATGGCCATCCAGGCACGGCCGACGCGCGAAGTCTGCAGGCGGTGTGAAATGATGATCGTGGCGATCACCAGCGCCAGGAACAGGTAGTAGTACAGCGAGACCGAGGAGATCGAAAAGCCGTCGAACTTCCATGCCTTGCCGAGGTCGAGGCCCCAGAACTTGATGGAGTCGATGGCGGTGATGCCCTTCGGACCGTTGGTGATGTTCACCGGCTGGTCGAGGTTGTTCAGGAACACGCGGATGATTTCACCGAAGCCGAGCGTGACGATGGCGAGGTAGTCGCCGCGCAGCTTGAGCGTGGGGGCGCCGAGCAGCACGCCCAGGCAACCAGCCACCGCAAGGGCCAGCGGAATCACGATCAGCAGCGAGGTGTGCAGCCCGTTCGGGAACATCTGTGCGAACCACGGGAAGGTCTCGCTCAGGTGCGACGAGCCCATCAGTGCGTACAGGTAGGCCCCGATCGCGAAGAAGGCCACGTAGCCCAGGTCGAGCAGGCCGGCATAGCCGACCACGATGTTCAGGCCCAGTGCCAGCATCACGTAGAGCAATGCGATGTCGGCGATGCGCACCCAGGCGTTGCCCTGCATCTGCAGCAGCAGGGGCAGCGCGAGCACGGCGACGATGCCGATGATGTAGAAGGCGAGGTTCTTGCTGTTTTTCATGGCTCGTTCCTCAGGCACGGTCCGCCACGCGTTCGCCGAGCAGGCCGGACGGACGCAGCGTGAGCATGACGATCAGCACGATGAACGCGAAGATGTCGCTGTAGTTGCTGCCGAGCACGCCGCCCGTCAGCGTCCCGATGTAGCCCGAGCCGATGGCTTCGATGAGGCCCAGCAGGATGCCGCCGACCACCGCACCGGCGAGGTTGCCGATGCCGCCGAACACGGCCGCAGTGAAGGCCTTGAGGCCGGGCAGGAAGCCCATCGCGTGCTGCGCGATGCCGTAGTTCGACGCGTACATCACACCGGCAATGGCTGCGAGCACGGCACCGATGATGAAGGTGGCCGAGATCACCATGTCTGGCCGGATGCCCATGAGTGCCGCCACACGCGGGTTCTCCGCGGTGGCGCGCATCGCGCGGCCGAGCTTGGTGTAATTGACCAGCCACATCAGCACCACGAGCGAGAACGCCGTGACGCTGAGGATCATGACCTGCGTCGGCGAGATCACCGCGCCGCCCACATGGATGGGATCGGTGGGTAGGAGATTGGGATAGGCCTTGTTGGTCGGCTTCCAGATGATCATTGCCAGCGTCTGCAGCAGGATCGACATGCCGATGGCCGTGATCAGCGGCGCGAGCTTGGGACTGTTGCGCAGTGGTCGGTAGGCCACCTTCTCGATCACGAAGTTGAGGGTTGCCGCGACGACGCAGGCAATGATCAACGCGATGAGGAGGATCAGCCAGCCCGGGGTGTTGGGCATGCCGTCCTTCATGAGCCCGATGATGGTCCAGCTCGTGAGCGCCCCCACCATCAGCACTTCTCCGTGCGCGAAGTTGATCAGATTGATGATGCCGTACACCATGGTGTAGCCCAAGGCTATCAAGGCATACATGCTGCCCAGTACCAGACCGTTGATGATCTGCTGCAGCAAAATGTCCATAACGCGATTTCCTATGTGTTGCACCGTTGCGGGGTGCCATTCACCCGCCGGGCACCGGTTTGGCGCCCCTGGGTTGACAAGCAAAAAACCAGCCAACATGTGTCGCCGGCGGATTTGTGGGCGGGATTGTAGTCATGCACCAGCGTCGATTTGGTGCGCGGCGACCGGGGTTTACCCGCTCACGTCATGCTGTATGCGCGTGGGGCCATGCACGCTTTGCAAGCGTGCTGCAAGCAAGTATCAGCCGTTGCCTTCGGCGTTCCGGCGGCGCAGATCGCGCAGCTTTTCCGCGATGCGAATCTCGAGTCCACGCTCGACGGGCTCGTAGAAGACCTGGCCTTCCAGCCCCTGCGGAAGGTAGCGCTCGCCGGCGGCGAAACCGCCCTCCTCGTCGTGCGCATAGCGGTAGCCCTTGCCGTAGTCGAGCTCTTTCATGAGCTTGGTGGGCGCATTTCGCAGGTGCATGGGCACGGGTCGCGTGCTGTCCGTCTTCACGAGGGCGCGCACCGCGTTGTAGGCCTTGTAGACGGCGTTCGACTTGGGAGCGATGGCGAGATAGACCACGCACTCGGCCAACGCCAGTTCGCCCTCGGGGGTACCCAGCCGCTCATAGACCTCTGCCGCATCGAGCGCCAGGCGCAGTGCGCGCGGATCGGCCAGGCCGATGTCTTCGCTGGCCATGCGCACCAGCCGGCGCGCCATGTAGCGCGGATCGGCGCCGCCGTCGAGCATGCGCACGAACCAGTAGAGCGCGGCGTCGGGGTCGCTGCCGCGCACGGATTTGTGCAGTGCGCTGATGGTGTCGTAGAACTGTTCGCCGCCCTTGTCGTAGCGCCGCATGCGCTCGCCGAGCACCCGCAGCAGCCACTCGTCGGTGATGTGGTCGAGCTTTTCGGCGCGGGCCGCGACCGCGAGTGTTTCGAGGGTGTTGAGCAGCCGGCGCGCATCGCCGTCGGCATAGGCCACGAGGCGATCGACCGCCGCGGCGTCGATGGCGGGCACGGCCTGGATGGCCTGCGCGCGCGCCACGATCTGCTTGAGGTCGTCTTCGCCGAGCGACTGCAGCACATACACGGCGGCGCGCGAAAGCAACGCCGAGTTGACCTCGAACGAAGGGTTCTCGGTGGTCGCGCCGATGAAGGTGAAGAGGCCCGACTCCACATGCGGCAGGAAGGCGTCCTGCTGGCTCTTATTGAAGCGGTGCACCTCGTCCACGAAGACGATGGTGCGCTGCTGCTCCAGTCCGTCGCGCGCGGCAGTGGCCCGCTCTACCGCTTCGCGGATGTCCTTCACGCCGCCGAGCACCGCGCTGATGCTCAGGAACTGCGCGTCGAACGCATCGGCCATGAGCCGCGCGATGGTGGTCTTTCCGGTGCCCGGCGGCCCCCAGAGGATGCAGGAATGCGGCTGGCCCGATTCGAACGCGATTCGCAGCGGCATGCCCGGGCCGAGCAGGTGCTGCTGGCCGATGACCTCGCCCAGCGTCCTGGGACGCAGGCGCTCGGCAAGGGGTTGGTGGGCGGTGGTGGCCAAGCCTGTGGGTTTATTGCTTGACGACGTCTGCGCCGGCCGGCGGCTTGAAGTCGAACACGCTCGCCGGCAGCGAAGGATTCACCTCGACCTTGCCGAACTTGAGCACCGAGCGCTGGCCAAAGCTGTCGAGGATTTCGAGCGCTGCCAGCGCCTCGCCCTGGAAGCCGACCTGAACGCTCTGCAGCTGGCCGTCCTTGTTCTTCGGCGTGGCCTTGACCCATTGCAGGCCATCGCGCTCCGGCGCGGCCTCGAGAGTGAAATCGGCCTGCAGGGCCTTCAGGTCGGGCGCCGCGGCGATCAGCGCCGCCGGCGTGGAGCCCAGCGCCTGCGCCTGCGCGCGCTGCGTGACCTGGTTCAGGTCGGCGTCGTAGAGCCACAGCGTCTTGCCGTCGGCCACGATGACCTGCGCAAAGGGCTTCTGGTAGTCGAACTTGAATTTGCCGGGGCGCTGGAATTCGAAGGTGCCGCTCGAGGTCTTGGTGCGGCCTGGTTGCCCTTCGCGCGCCGGGGCGGTCACGGTCTGGGTGAAATCGGCGCGGCCGGACTTGACCGTCCTGACGAAGGTTTCAAGGCTTTCGAGCCCGCCGGCCCAGGCGTTGGCGGAACTCAGGAGGCCGATCAACAGCCAATGACGCAATTTCAATTTGGATTCCTCGCTTGGAAAAGCTGTGGCATTGGCATCGACCCTAACCGCCGCGAATTGCGGCAGCAGCAGGGCTTCATGAAGATTTGCAATGCCGATGGGCGTTTTTGCAAATTGCCTTTCAGCACGTAACCTGAATCTTGAGAACCACAGCGCGGCGAATTACTCTGCCGCGCGCGCGGGCACCAGAATTTCGCGCTGGCCGCTGCCACTCATCGCACTGACCAGGCCGGCCTTTTCCATGTCCTCGACGAGGCGCGCGGCGCGGTTGTAGCCGATCTTCAGGTGGCGCTGCACCAGCGAGATGCTGGCCTTGCGGTTCTTGAGCACGACTTCGACCGCCTGGTCGTACATCGGGTCTTTCTCGCCGTCGCCACTGCCCAGCAGGTCGCCTTCACCGTCGCCATCGACCGTGCCGCCTTCGAGCACGCCCTCGATGTAGTCGGGCTCGCCCTGGCTCTTGAGATAGGCCACCACGCGGTGCACTTCCTCATCGCTGACGAAGGCCCCGTGCACGCGGATCGGCAGGCCCGTGCCGCTGGGCATGTAGAGCATGTCGCCCATGCCCAGCAGCGCCTCGGCGCCCATCTGGTCGAGGATGGTGCGGCTGTCGATCTTGCTCGACACCTGGAACGCGATGCGGGTCGGGATGTTGGCCTTGATGAGGCCGGTGATCACGTCGACGCTCGGGCGCTGGGTGGCAAGAATGAGGTGGATGCCGGCGGCACGCGCCTTCTGCGCGAGACGGGCGATCAGCTCTTCGATCTTCTTGCCGACCACCATCATCAGGTCGGCCAACTCGTCGATGACCACGACGATGTGCGGTTCGCGCCGCAGCGGCTCCGGATCGTCCGGCGTGAGGCTGAAGGGGTTGTAGATGAACTCCTCGCGCGCCTTGGCTTCGTCGATCTTGGTGTTGTAGCCGGCCAGGTTGCGCACGCCGAGCTTGCTCATGAGCTTGTAGCGGCGCTCCATCTCGGCCACGCACCAGTTCAGGCCGTGCGCCGCCTGGCGCATGTCGGTGACCACGGGCGCCAGCAGGTGCGGGATACCTTCGTAGACCGACATTTCGAGCATCTTCGGGTCGATCATCAGCAGGCGGACGTCGCGTGCCTCGGCCTTGTAGAGCAGCGAAAGAATCATCGCGTTGATACCGACCGACTTGCCTGAGCCGGTGGTACCGGCCACCAGCACGTGCGGCATCTTCGCGAGGTCGGCCACCACCGGGTTGCCGATGATGTCCTTGCCGAGGCCCATGGTGAGCATCGACTTGCCTTCGTTGTAGATCTGCGAGCCCAGGATTTCGCTGAGCTTGATCGACTGGCGCTTGGCGTTCGGCAGCTCGAGCGCCATGTAGTTCTTGCCCGGGATCGTCTCGACCACGCGGATCGACACCAGCGAGAGCGAGCGTGCGAGGTCCTTGGCAAGACCCAGGATCTGCGAGCCCTTGACGCCTGTGGCGGGCTCGATCTCGTAGCGCGTGATGACGGGACCGGGCGAAGCGAGCACCACGCGCACCTCGACGCCGAAGTCCTTGAGCTTCTTCTCGATCATGCGCGAGGTCATCTCGAGCGTGTCGGCCGACACTGTTTCCTGGCGCGCCTGCGCGGCGTCGAGCAAGTCGACCTGCGGCAGCTTGCTGTCGGGCAGTTCCTTGAAGAGCGGCTTCTGGCGCTCCTTGACGACGCGGTCGCTCCTGGGCACTTCGGTCATCGCGGGCTCGATCTGCACCGGCGGCGATGGCGGGCGGCGCTTGGGGCGCGGCTCGATATGGATTTCGTCCTCGTCGTCGAAGGCGCCACCTGACGACGAAACCAGCGAGGGCTCCGCCCTGGCCGCGTCGTCGCGCGTGAACGCTGGTTCGTCGGCCTCGGCACGCTCGCGGGCGGCCTGCTTGCCCATGGCGATGTCGGCCGCCATTTCGCGTTTCTCGCGACGCGACTCGAACAGCGAATAGGCACGCGCGCCGATGCGCTCGGCGATCAGGCTCCAGGAGAAACGGAACACCAGCGCCGAGCCGATCACGCCGCCGGCGATGGCCACCAGCGCCGATCCAGTGAAGCCCATCCAGCGCACGCTGGCCGGCCCCACGAGATAGCCCAGCGCGCCGCCGCCGGAACCCGGCAGATGCGCCTCGAGCCGGTACAGGCGCGACCATTCGAGCATGGTGCTTGCGCACAGCAGCAGGACGAGGCCAAACCAGAAGGCAAGACGGCTGCGATTGAAGCGCCCACGCGGCGCCGGTTGCTCGGCGGATGCAGGCTCGCCGCCGCGCAGCCAGTTGGCCAGCGAAGAGAGCCATGCGCGCAGTCCGGCGAAAAGGCACCACCACACGGAATAGCCGGCAAGGTAATAGCTGCCATCGGCCAGCCAGGCGCCGATGCGGCCGCCCCAGTTCTTGATTTCTCCCCCTGTGCCCGAGGTCGACCAGGCGGCGTCCGAAGGCGTGAAGCTCAGCATCGCGAGCAGCCAGAACAACAGCGCCGCGAATCCTGCGATCAGCGTGATCTCATGGGCGAAGCGCATGGCGCGCATGCGCACGGGTTGCCCCTCGGCGGCGGAAGAAGATTGAAGCGTATTGAGCGAATAGGTCATGAAAAACACGGCGCCCGGCCCGGAAAAGCGGGGGCCGGAAGCACGAACACTACAACAAAAGGCCAGGACCGCCGGCAGCGGCGGACCCGGCCCTGGAGGTTCAAGCCAACGACAGGAGCCGTTCCTTGACGATCATCGACCCGTCATCCAGGGTTTGCACGAAACCTCGCTCTTCGAGGTCCTTCATCACACGGCTGACCATTTCGCGTGAAGCGCCCACCATCTTGGCCAGGTCCTGGCGGGAAATCTTGTCGCGCACCTTGAGATTGCCGGCGCCGTCCTCGACGGCGAACTCGAGCAGCGAGCGGGCCACGCGGCCGTAGACGTCCATCAGCGCCAGCGACTCGATCTTGCGGTCGGCATGGCGCAGGCGCTGCACCAGGCCACGCATGATGTTGTAGGCCATCGAGGAATTCTCGGGCAGGCAGCGCGCGAAGGCGTCGCGGCCCAGCATGAGCACGTCGCACTGGATTTCGGTGCGCACCGTGGCCGAGTGCGGCTCGTCGTCGATGAGGCTCATCTCGCCCAGGTAGTCGCCAGGGTGCAGCGTGGCGAGGATGACCTCGCGCCCGCGGCTGTCGGCGCTGGTGACGCGCGCGCGGCCGGTCAGGATGATGTAGAGCGCATCGGACTTCTTGCCCTGCTCCACCACGACCTCCGCGCGCTTGAAGCGCTTCTTGATGATCGCGTCCGCGATGCTGGCGGACTGCGTGGCCGTCAGCGACGCGAACAGCGGAACGCGCCGAAGCAATTCGAGGTTGGAAAGCATCGACATTTATCAATCCCTGATACAGCGCGCAGAGCAGTCCGAAGAGCAAGCCGATGGATTACTACAATCGCGCGCATTGAAAACACCGTTTACCCGGTGTTGAACCGGGCAGTGATACTCCATATATATCGCTACCACCCTGAAAATGTACACGCTGAAGCAGCGTATATCTTAGGTTTTCTACTCATGTCCGCTCCTCGACACGCCAAGGTTTTGATTCTCGGCTCCGGCCCGGCCGGCTATACCGCAGCCGTCTACGCAGCCCGCGCAAACCTTCAGCCCCTGCTCATCACCGGCATCGCCCAGGGCGGGCAATTGATGACCACCACCGAGGTCGACAACTGGCCGGCCGACGTCCACGGCGTGCAGGGCCCCGACCTGATGCAGCGCTTCCTGGAGCACGCCGAGCGTTTCAAGACGCAGATCGTTTTCGACCACATCAACAAGGTCGACCTGGGCAAGCGCCCCTTCACCCTCACCGGCGACAGCGGCACCTACACCTGCGACTCGCTGATCATTGCCACGGGTGCTTCCGCGAAGTACCTGGGCATCGATTCCGAACAGAAGTTCATGGGCCGCGGCGTCTCCGCCTGCGCGACCTGCGACGGCTTCTTCTACCGCGAGCAGGAGGTCTGCGTGATCGGAGGCGGCAACACCGCTGTCGAAGAAGCGCTCTACCTCGCCAACATCGCGAACAAGGTGACGCTGGTGCATCGCCGCGACAAGTTCCGCGCCGAACCTATCCTGATCGACAAGCTCAACGAGAAGGTCGCCGAAGGCAAGATCGTGCTGAAGCTGCACAACGAACTCGACCAGGTGCTCGGCGACGACTCGGGCGTGACGGGCATCCGGATCAAGAACACACAGAGCGGAGCCACCGAGCAGATCGACCTCAAGGGCTGCTTCATTGCCATCGGGCACCATCCCAACACCGACATCTTCCAGGGCCAGCTGGAGATGAAGGACAACTACATCCTGACCCGCTCGGGCCTGCAGGGCTTCGCCACGATGACCAGCATTCCGGGCGTCTTTGCCGCCGGCGACGTGCAGGACAACGTGTACCGCCAGGCCATCACGAGCGCGGGCACCGGCTGCATGGCGGCACTCGACGCTCAGCGATTCCTGGAGCAGGACGGCACGCTGTAACCGGTGCGGGCCCCAAAAGGGCTATAATCCAAGGCTTTGCCGAAACAGGGCCCTCTCATGGGGATTCCTGGCATACAGGCAAAGCCGGGGTACCGCCACCCGTTTTCTGGCGAGGTCAAGCTGCAAAACACCTGCAATCGCCACGATTGCGCCGGTGCCAGCTGTTCAAGAAAGAGTGTCCACATGGCACGCGTATGCGACGTAACGGGCAAAGGCCCGATGGTCGGAAACAACGTTTCCCACGCCAACAACAAAACCAAGCGCCGGTTCCTGCCGAACCTGCAATACCGCCGTTTCTGGGTCGAGACTGAAAACCGCTGGGTTCGCCTGCGCGTTTCGAGCGCTGCACTGCGCCTGATCGACAAGAACGGTATCGACGCCGTGCTCGCAGACCTGCGCGCACGCGGCCAAGCTTAAGGAGCTGAAACATGGCAACGAGCAAAGGCGGACGCGAAAAGATCAAGCTGGAATCCACCGCGGGTACCGGCCACTTCTACACGACCAGCAAGAACAAGAAGACGATGCCTGAAAAGATGTCGATCATGAAGTTCGACCCGAAGGCGCGCAAGCACGTCGAATACAAGGAAATCAAGCTGAAGTAATTCGGCCCTCTGATTCTCCCAAACAAAAAACCCGCTGCTTACCCAGCGGGTTTTTTGTTGCCTGCAGTTTTCGCTCTCGCCCTCCCCTCATCGGAAAAGCGGAGCATGCCGCAAGAAACGACAGGCGTAAAAAAGCCGGCAATCAAGCCGGCCTTTTGATTGGCGCGTGGCTCGCGTCAGGCGCGTGCAGCGCGCAGGCGGGTCGAGAAGTCGCGCAGGCCGGCAATGCCGCTGGCTTCCGCCCGGTGGCACCAAGCTGCCAGATCGGCGGCCAGCTGCTCGCGCGACTGGGAGGTGTTCAGCCACAGCTGGCGCAACTCTTCGCGCATCGTGGCCATCTTGTCGAGCACGGGGTGGGCGGCGCGGGCCTGCACCACATGCGAACGGGCCGCGGCAGGCACCTTGTCGTCGTCGCGGTGCAGCCAGCGCTTGGCAGCCTTGAGCACCGACAGGTCGGCCCCCTTGGTCTTCAGCGCGTCCAGCTCCTGGCTGGTGGCACGGCGCATTTCGCGCGCATAGCCAGCCATGACTTCATAGCGGTTGGCGATGACGGCCTCGAGCGTCTTCTCGTTGGCCACGGGCTGGATATCACCCATCAGCATCTTCGGCGGCACCTTCTTGACCTTAGCCCAGCCGAGCTTCTGGAACACCTGGATGTAGATCCAGCCGATGTCGAACTCGTACTTCTTGACCGAGAACTTGGCCGAAGTCGGATAGGTGTGATGGTTGTTGTGCAGCTCTTCGCCGCCAATGATCAGGCCCCAGGGCATGATGTTGCGGCTGGCGTCCGGCGCCTCGAAGTTGCGATAGCCCCAGTAGTGGCCGATGCCATTGATGACGCCGGCGGCGGTGATGGGGATCCAGAGCATCTGCACGGCCCACACGGCCATGCCAAGCGTGCCGAACAGCGCCAGGTTGATCACGAGCATCAAGCCCACACCCTGCCAGCTGTAGCGCGTATACAGGTTGCGCTCGATCCAGTCATCGGGCGTGCCGTGGCCGTAGCGCTCCATCGTTTCCTTGTTCTTCGACTCGGCGCGATACAGCTCGGCGCCGCGCCAGAGCACTTCGTCGATGCCCTTGACCTGCGGGCTGTGCGGGTCGTCGACGGTTTCGCACTTGGCGTGGTGCTTGCGGTGGATGGCGACCCATTCCTTCGTCACCATGCCGGTGCCGAGCCACAGCCAGAAGCGGAAGAAATGCGATGGGATCGGGCCCAGATCCATGGCCCGGTGCGTCTGCGTGCGGTGCAGGAAGATCGTGACCGCGGCAATCGTGATGTGCGTGGTGACAAGCGTGTACAGCACGACTTGCCACCATGCGAGGTCCCACAGGCCGTGTCCGAGCCATTGGATAGCCGCATTCAGGACGGCCGAGTCAGGAAGCAACATTGAGTCAGGTACTCCATGGCCACACGAAGGTGCAGCCTTTAGATAACCCGCGATTTTAAAGCGGCAGGCCTAAAGCAAAGCCTTTAAACCTTCAAGAAAAGCGCAGATTAACCCTAGTTTGGAGTTCCGCCTCTATTTCCGGTTCCACGCCGCGGCGAAGAAACCGTCGGTCGAATGACGGTGCGGCCACAGCCGCAGGTAGCGGCGGCCGCCCTCCCCGCCGGCGCACAGCGCCTCGGAGCCCTCGACTTTGAGGCCCTGCAGCAACTCCGCCGCATCCACGGGCACGAAATCGGGGTTGGCGGCGCCGAAGGCCTCCGCAATCGCCTCGTTTTCCTCCGGCAGCACGCTGCACGTGGCATAAACCAGACGGCCGCCCGATTTCACGAGCCGCGCCGCGCTTTGCAGGATTGCCGTCTGCTTGACCGTCAGTTCCTCGACCGATTTGAGCGACTGGCGCCATTTCAGGTCAGGATTGCGCCGCAGCGTGCCCAGCCCCGAACAGGGCGCGTCGACCAGCACGCGGTCGATCTTGCCCGCCAGGCGCTTGATGCGGTCGTCGCGCTCGTGCGCGATCGCGGCCGGATGGACGTTCGAGAGCTTGCTGCGCGCCAGCCGCGGCTTGAGCGCGTCGAGGCGGTGCGCCGAGGTGTCGAAGGCATACAGCCGGCCGGTGTTGCGCATCGTCGCGCCGATGGCCAGCGTCTTGCCGCCGGCACCGGCGCAAAAATCGACCACCATCTCGCCGCGCTTGGCGTCCAGCAGCAGCGCCAGCAGTTGGGAGCCTTCGTCCTGCACCTCGATGGCGCCACGGGCAAAGGCGTCCAGCTTGGTCAGTGCCGGCTTGCCGTCGATGCGCAGGCCCCAGGGCGAGAACGGGGTTGCTTCCGATTTGATAGCAGCCTTCGCAAGCTCCGCCTTCACATCCGCGCGCTTGTCGGTCAGCGCATTGACGCGCAGATCGAGCGGTGCGGGCTGCTGCAGTGCTTCGACCAGCGGCCAGAAGCCGTCGCCCAGCTGCGCCTTGAGCGGCGCCACCAACCACTCGGGCAGGTTGTGGCGATGGCGTTCCAGCAGGTCGTCCGGCTTGACGGCGTCGCAGTTGTCGAGCCAGCGCTTTTCGGTGTCGTTGAGCGCGCTCTTCAGAAAATCGCGCGGGCCATGAAAGCCCAGGATCGCCATGCGGCGCTCCTTCGAGCCACTGCCCGAGGGCGAGAGGTGATCGAACAGCAGCTTCTTGCGAAGCACGGTGTAGACGGTTTCGGCAAGCGTCGCGCGCTCGCGCGGGCCGAACTCGCGGTGGTCGCGGAAGAACCGCGAAACGACCTGGTCGGCCGGGTGATCGAATTTCAGGACAAGGCCGACCAGATCGGCGGTGGCCTCCAACAGGGCTTTGGGGTGCATCCCCCGATTGTCTCAGCCGCCGCCCCGTCCAGTCCGAAGGGCTATGCGCCGCGCATCCAGACGACTCCGAAGGCCTCCCGCTCGACGTCTTCCAGCTTGGGCGAATGGCCAGCCCACAGCACCAGCGCGGCGCCCGGCAGCGTGAGGGTCTGCTCCAGCTGGCGGCACAGGTTCCAGCGGTCTTCGTCGTCGAGCCCCGGTAGCTCGACGAACACGATATAGGCTCGGCGCCACGGGAATTCGTGCAGGTTCTTGCGCACCAGCCAGGCCCGCGAGGCAGGCAGGCAGCGCACCAGGTCGGCCCGCAGTTCGCCCAGCTCGAAATCGTTCAGGTCGTGCCGCGAGATCTGGCTGAAGACCGGGGTGCCGGTGATCTCTTCCCAAGCACGCGTCTCGGCCTCTTCCGCCTCCTTGAGACGGCCGCGCCACAGCTTCAGCGCCTCTTCATCGTGCGGCCCCGCGTCGGGATCTTCGAGCGAGGCCACGGCGCTCCTGGCCGCCCACCAGCGGCTGGCGGCGCCGGAGCCGTGCAGCCGTTCGAGCACGGCAAGACGCGCTTCCCGATCGCTCGCCGGCAGCATCTGGGCCAGCCCGCGCAGCGCGCCGGGATGCTCCGGCGCGATCTGCAGGGCGCTCTCGTAGCGCACGCGCACGGGGGCGGCGGGATCGAGCCGCCGCTCGGAATCGGCCCACTCGACCATCTCGTCGGGCGTATTGCGCTCGCCACGCGCGGCCAGCACGGTGATGCGCTCGCGGATGCGCGACCGGTGTGCATGGTGCTGCTTCCAGTCGGAGGCGTGGGCGCGGCGCCATTGTTGGTCGAAATGCTCGATCCATTGCTTTTCGTCGGCCAACAGCTCGAGTGCCGGGCGCATCGACCACTCGGGCATGACCGCCTTCTGGTCGAGCGCCTCCAAACGATCCCGCAAGACGGGGTGGGTGTCTTCGAGGTCGCTGACGCGGCGCATCGCCTCGCGCAGCGCCTGGCGGGCGAAGTCTTCGCCGGGCGGCGTATGCACGCGCTTGCGCAGGGCCTCGAACGGGCCCGGCGGCTGCGGCTCATGCTCGGCGCGGGCCCAATGCCAGGGCCAGAACTCGTTGGCGTACCAGTTGCCCTTGATCGCGATCTCGGTCAGTGCAGCCGCCGCCACGGAAGCGCCCAGCAGCCGGCCCGAGATGCGGTCGGCTTCGTACTCGTCCTGGCGAGCCAGCGCGAAGGTCTTGGCCGCGAAGCGCGGGAAATACCAGCGGAAGAAGGCCTGCGAAAACAGCGCCATCACGCCCTCGTTGCGCTGCAGGTCGGCATCAAGCTTGAGCCACGACAGGCGGGTGCGGTAGATCCAGGCGCTCAGCTTGCCGTGGTTGCCGCGCAGATGGCCGTATTCGTGCGCCAGCACCGACAGCAGCCGCCGCCGGTCGAGCATCATCATCAGCGGCAGGCCGATGCTCAGCGAGTTGACGGCGCCGCCGAACAGCCCGAAGCGCGGCACCTGCCGGATGCTGGCATTGAATTCGTCATCGAGATAGACGTGGTGGACCGGCGGCCCCTTGATCTTGCCGCGGATGCGGTCCAGCGCCTCGAAGAGTGCCGGCGCGTCGGCCCTGCGGATTTCCACGCCCTCGGGCTCGTCGAAGCGCACCCAGAGCGCGCGCAGCGTGGCCCACAGCAACCCCAGGGCGAACAGCAGCAGCCAGCCCCGCGTGAAATTGGAGCGCGCTCCCCCGATCGAGGAAACCACCCAGACAATGATGCCCACCGAAAGCCCGAGACAGCCCAGTACCCACAGGTAGCCGAGCGCGGCAAAGGCCGCGACGCTGCGTCGATAGCGCGCACCGTCGTCCGCGCTGGCGTGCTCGCTCAGTCGAACCAGGTGAACAAAATCAGCGCGATCCATCCGACTCCCGTCAAATCAAGCCCCGACAGTTTTTGAAGAAAGAAGCCCCGTTGAACGACGAAGACCTCCCGCCCCTGATCGAAACGCCCCCCGGTCGCTACCGCCACTACAAGGGTGGCGAATACGAAGTGATCGGCACCGTGCGCCACAGCGAGACGCTGGAGCCGATGACGCTGTATCGCGCCCTGTACGGCGCTCATGGCCTCTGGGTCCGGCCGGCCGCCATGTTCGGCGAAACCGTCGAGATCGACGGTACGCCCCGGCAAAGATTCACCCCGATCTAGCCAGGCAGGCAGTGCATGCCCGCCTTGCCTGAATGAACTGCTACATTTTTCGTAGCAATTCCGGTTCCATCAACCGCAGCGGACGTCCGTCACGCGGCTGCGGGCGTCGACGTCGAGATTGAGCCGACCGCCATTGAGTTCTGTCGTGGCCGCGTCGCCGGGCTTCAGCACGCGCACCGTGCCGGCGGCTGCACGCACGCGGGCGGCGGCTTCGAGCTGGGGCGTCAGCGGCTGGCCCACGGCAAAGCGGGCGCCATCGGCGTTGCACTGGTAGACCGGTTCAGGCGGCGGCGCAGCAGGTGCCGGGGCGGGCGCGGGCGCCGGAGCGGCACAGGCCGCCATCAGGGCGGCGCTGGCAACGGCCAGCAGCAACGATTGGGTTTTCACTTTCTAAGCTCCCGAAAACCCGCGAATATAAACAACTTTACCGATTGTGACTCGATGTATCTGCCAGCCACCCGGCAATAGCACACGGATACAACAGATGCTCCTGCGCCAGCACCCGCCCGGCCAGGGTGACTGCCGTGTCGTCGGGCAGCACGGGTACGACGGCCTGGGCCAGGATCGGCCCGTGGTCGAGCTCGGTGGTCACCTGATGGACCGTCACGCCCGCCACCTTGCAGCCCGCCTCGATGGCGCGCTGGTGCGTGTGGAGTCCCGGGAACGCCGGCAGCAGCGAGGGATGGATGTTCACCAGCCGGCCGGCGTAGCGTTCGACGAAGCCCGGCGTCAGGATGCGCATGAACCCCGCCAGCACCACCAGGGCCGGCGCGTAGCCGTCGACCGCCGTCGCCAGCGCTGCGTCGAAAGCTTCGCGGGTGGCGAAATCCTTGTGCGGGATGACTGCGGTGTCGATGCCGTGCGCCTTGGCGATTGCCAGTCCGCCGGCCTCGGCCTTGTTGCTCACCACGGCGGCGATGCGTGCGCCGAAGCGCTCGGCCCAGTGGTCGCGCTCGGCGGCGCGCACGATGGCTGCCATGTTGGAGCCGCCGCCGGAGATCAGGATCACGATGTTCTTCATGGGAAGGCGGGATTATCTGTGCCCACGCTTGTCGCGGCGCGGACACCGTTTCACAGCACGACCGTGCTAAAACTCACGGTTCCGGAGACACACCGCGTCTGCGGTGAACCGATCAACACAGCGAGGCACGCATGGATTTGAGCTTCACACCCGAAGAACAGAAGTTCCGCGAAGAGGTTCGCGCCTGGGTCAAAGAGAACCTTCCCCAAGAGATTTCGCACAAGGTGCACAACGCGCTCGAGCTGACGCGCGACGATCTGCAAGGCTGGGCCAGGATCCTCGGCAAGAAGGGCTGGCTGGGCTACGGCTGGCCGAAGGAATTCGGCGGCCCGGGCTGGACCGCCGTGCAGCGCCACCTGTTCGAGGAAGAAACCGCGCTGGCCGGCGCGCCGCGCATCATCCCGTTCGGCCCGGTGATGGTGGCGCCCGTGATCATGGCCTTCGGCAATGCCGAGCAGCAGAAGCGCTTTCTCCCCGGCATCGCCAGCGGCGAAGTCTGGTGGAGCCAGGGCTACAGCGAACCAGGTTCGGGCTCCGACCTCGCGTCCGTGAAGACCAAGGCCGAACGCAAGGGCGACAAGTACATCGTCAACGGCCAGAAGACCTGGACCACGCTCGGCCAGCACGGCGACTGGATGTTCAACCTCGTGYGCACCAGCAACGAAGGCAAGCCGCAAACGGGCATCAGCTTCCTGCTGCTCGACATGAAGTCGCCCGGCGTGACCGTGCGCCCCATCAAGCTGCTCGACGGCGGCCATGAAGTGAACGAGGTGTTCTTCGACAACGTCGAAGTGCCCGCCGAGAACCTGATCGGCGAGGAGAACAAGGGCTGGACCTACGCCAAGCACCTGCTCTCGCACGAACGCACCAACATCGCCGACGTGAATCGCGCCAAGCGCGAACTCGAGCGCCTCAAGCGCATCGCGAAGAGCGAAGGCGTCTACGACGACCAGCGCTTCCGCGACGAGATCGCCAAGCTCGAGGTCGACATCGTCGCGCTCGAGATGATGGTGCTGCGCGTGCTGTCGGCCGCCACTTCGGGCAAGAACTCGCTCGACGTCGCGGGCCTGCTCAAGATCCGCGGCAGCGAGATCCAGCAGCGCTACAGCGAACTGATGATGCTGGCCGGCGGCCCGTATTCGCTGCCGCTGATCCGCGAGGCGATGGAAGCCGGCTGGCAGGGCAACTTCCCGGGCGGCAATCCGGCGCTCGCGCCGCTGACGTCCACCTTCTTCAACATGCGCAAGACCACCATCTACGGTGGCTCGAACGAAGTGCAACGCAACATCGTCGCGCAGACGGTTCTGGGCTGAGGAGACAAGAACATGGATTTCAACTTCACCGACGACCAGGAACAACTGCGCGACGCCGTTCGCAAGTGGGTCGACAAGGGCTACGACTTCGAGCGCCGCCGCGGCATCGAGGCCAAGGGCGGCTTCTCGCGCGAGGCCTGGGACGAACTGGCCGAGCTTGGCCTGGGCGGCCTGTACATCAGCGAGGACGACGGCGGACTGGGCATGGGCCCCGTGGCAGGCATGGTCGTCATGGAAGAACTGGGCCGCGGCATCGTGCTGGAGCCCTTTGCGCAGACGCTGATCGCCGGTGCGGTGCTCAGCGGCTATGCCGGCGCAGACACCAAGGACAGCTGGCTGCCGCGCATCGCGGGCGGCCAGGCCATCGTGGTGCTGGCGTACCAGGAGCGCAAGGCACGCTGGCGCCTCGACGTGTGCGAGGCCACGGCCGCCAAGTCGGGCGACGGCTATGCGCTGACCGGCGCCAAGAGCGTGGTGCCGGTGGGCGACGAAGCCGACGCCTTCCTGGTGCCCGCCAAGGTCGGCGGCAAGATCGCCCTCTTCCTGGTCGAGCGCAGTGCCAGCGGCGTCGAGGCCCGCGGCTACGGCACGCAGGACGGCGGCCGCGCGGCCGAAGTGGTGTTCGACAAGGCCGATGCGACGCTGGTCACGCTCGATGGCCTGGCCGCGCTCGAATACGCGGTGGACGTCGGCATTGCCGCCACCTGTGCCGAAGCCGTCGGCGTGATGGACAAGACCATGGCCGTCACCGTCGACTACATGAACCAGCGCAAGCAGTTCGGCGTGGCCATCTCGACCTTCCAGGCGCTGCGCCACCGCGTCGCCGACATGAAGATGCAGCTCGAGCTCGCGCGCTCGATGAGCTACTACGCGACGCTCAAGCTCAACGCCCCGGCGGACGAACGCCGCCAGGCGCTGGCACGCGCCAAGTACCAGCTCGGCGTGTCGATGCGCTTCGTGGCCGCGAACTCGGTGCAACTGCACGGCGGCATCGGCGTGACCGACGAATACATCGGCAGCCACTATTTCCGCAAGCTCACACAGATGGAAATGACCTTCGGCGACACGCTGCACCACCTGGGCGAAGTGTCGGCCCGCATGCAGGACACCGCCGGCGTCTTCGCCTAGGACAAGGCTCGCCCCCAGGGCTGCGCGCACTTCGTGTCGCTGCGCCAACCCCCTACCGGGGGCAACACCTGCGGCCCGGCAAAGCCGGTTCCGCGGTGTTCCGCTAGCATCCAACGCCCGCTCGCTTCGCGCCGGCGGGCGTTTTTCACTTGGCCCCTCACTCCCGGACCCCAGGAACGAAACATGCAGACTCGCCGCTCTCTTCTGGTCGCCATGGCCGCCACCGGAATCACTGCCGCCATGCTGACCGCCTGCGCCACCTCTCCCACGCCTTCCTACACCGAGCGCCCGCCCATCGTGTTCATGCACGGCAACGGCGACTCGGCCGCGCTCTGGCAGACGACGATCTGGCGCTTCGAGTCGAACGGCTGGCCGCGCGAGCGGCTCTTCGCTGTCGACCAGCCGAACCCGGTCGCGCGCGACGACGACGCCGTGGCCCAGGCCGGGCGCAGCTCGACCGGCGATTCGGCGGTGTTCCTGAAGGCCGAGGTCGACAAGGTGCTGAAGGCCACCGGCGCCAGCAAGGTCGTGCTGATCGGCAACTCGCGCGGCGGCAACACCATCCGCAACTACGTGCAGAACGGCGGCGGCGCGGCCGTGGTGAGCCATGTGGTGCTGGGCGGCAACCCGGCGCACGGCATCTGGGTGGTGAAGGGCTTCCGCGAAAACAACGAGTTCTCGGGACTGTCCGGCTTCATGCAGCAGCTCAATGCGCCGAAGGGGCCGAACGGCGAGGAGGTCACGCCGGGCGTGAAGTGGATGACCCTGCGCTCGGACAACAACGACAAGTATGCGCAGCCCGATGGCGTGTGGATCGGCGCGCCCGGCAAGCCGACGAACATCGGCTTCGACGGGCCGGCGCTCAAGGGCGCGACCAATGTGGTGCTGCCGCGCGTCGATCATCGCGAAACCTCGTTCTCGCCCGCGGCGTTCGCAGCGACCTGGCAGTTCCTGACCGGGCAGGCGCCGCGCAGCACCGACGTTGCGGCCGAGGCGGATGTCGTGCTCAACGGCCGTGCGCTCGGCGCGGAAAATCTTCCGCTGAACGGCGCGAAGGTCACCGTGTACGCCGTCGACCCTGCCACCGGCGTGCGGCTCGGCGAGGCCGTTTTCACCAAGTCGGTCGGCGCCGATGGCCGCTGGGGGCCTTTCAAGGCGCGCGGCGACGCGGCCTACGAATTTGTCCTGGCCACGCCGAGCTACGGCACCACGCACATCTACCGCAGCCCCTTTCCGCGCGGCAGCAGCGTCGTGAACCTGCGGCCGGAGCGCATCATTCCGGCCGACAACGGAGCCAGCGCGGTCGTCGTGTTCACGCGGCCGCGCGGCTACTTCGACGCACAGCGCGACACCATGCGCTTCGACGGCAAGAGCCCTCCGACGGGTGTGCCACCCCAGGGCTCGGGCGTTTCGACCTCGCGGCTGCGCATCGAGGGCGGTGGCGCCCCGCGCGCGGTGGCCGGTGAATTCAACGGCGAGCGCATCACGGGCCTCACGTGGCCGGCCGCGAGCGAGCACACGACCGTGCTCGAACTGACCTACTGAAGCGAGGCCGGTCATGAACGACGCGAGCACGCCCTTCGTCCTGCAGGCGCGCGACAGCCGCGGCGTGGCCACGCTGACGCTGAACCGGCCGGCCTCGTTCAACGCGCTGTCGGAAGGCATGCTCGGCGCGCTCGAGCAGGCGCTCGGCGAGATCGCAGCAGACGACAGCATTCGCGCGGTCGTCATCGCGGCAGCGGGCAAGGCCTTCTGCGCGGGCCACGACCTGAAGGAAATGCGCGCCGCACCCTCGCTCGGCTACTACCGGCAGCTGTTCGAACGCTGCGGCGCGATGATGCTGTCGATCCAGAAGCTGCCGGTGCCCGTGATCGCGCGCGTGCACGGCATCGCGACGGCGGCGGGCTGCCAGCTCGTCGCTGTCTGCGACCTGGCGGTGGCGTCGAGCGAGGCGCGCTTCGCGGTCAGCGGCGTGAACGTGGGGCTGTTCTGCGCCACGCCGAGCGTCACGCTTTCGCGCAACCTCGGCCGCAAGGAAGCCTTCGAGATGCTGGTGACGGGCGATTTCATCGACGCGCGGGAAGCGCGCGAGAAGGGGTTGGTCAACCGCGTGGCGCCGCCCGAGGAACTCGACGCGGCCGTCGAGACACTGGTGGCCAGCATCGTCGCCAAGCCCCGCAAGGCGCTAGCGCTGGGCAAGGCCCTGTTCTATCGCCAGATCGAAACCGGCATCGAGGCCGCGCTGGCCGATGCCAGCCAGACCATGGCCTGCAACATGATGGACGAAAGCGCACTCGAAGGCGTGCAAGCTTTCATCGACAAACGCCCGCCGGACTGGAAGCGCTGAGAAGAAAGTCCACTGCCCGTCGGCATGCGCTTACGGCCGCACCGAAAGGCGTCCTACCGCCTCCATGACCTCGATTCCTAAGATGGATTTTCGGCGTCGGACCCCATGCCTGTTGCTGGAGATCCGATGCCGACGTCAAGGAGATTGATCATGGAAAAGCTCATGCAGATCTGCGCGGCAATCGCATTCCTTGCGATGCTGCCCGCGCAAGCTCAAGTGAACACGCCACCGCCGACCTCCGTCGACCCCGCCATCGCCGAACTCAAGGCTGGCCGCGACAAGATCGCAGCCGACTACAAGGCCGACCGGGCGGCATGCGATGCCATGAAGGACAACGCCAAGGACGTCTGCATCGAAGAGGCCAAGGGCAAGGAAAAGATCGCCAAGGCTGAACTCGACCAGAAGCTGAAGCCCAGCGACAGCAATGCACGCAAGGTGGCGGAGGCCAAGGTGGAAGCGGCCTACAGCATCGCGAAGGAAAAATGCGACGACCAGAAGGGCGATGCGAAGTCCGCATGCGTGAAGCAGGCCAAGGCCGACGAGGCCAAGGGCATGGCCGAAGTCAAGGCGATGAAAAAGTAGCTGGCCGGCTTTCGGCTTGGCGGCGCGCGCCTGCTCAGGCCGAACTGCTGGCAACCGGCTTCGTGATGGTCGCCGTCGCCCGGGCTCCGAGCGTCATTTCGGTGATCCACGAGACCAGCAACGAGCCGTAGGCCTGCCGCGACTCCTGTTTGGACAGCGCGTGATCCGCGCCGGAAAGCACGCGGTAGGTCACCGATTTCACCCGTTTGAAGGCAGCCAGGTAGTTCTCCACCACGGGGTGGGGGACGATCTGGTCGTCCTCCGACTCGACGATGAGGACGTCGCCGGCAAAGGCCGCGCATGCCGCCAGTGCCCGGTTGTCGCCGGGTCCCACGAGCGAGCGGCGGTAGGCCACGAGGTCGGACCGGCTCAGCTTTCCCTTGGGCGTGTCCCACTCGCGGTCGCGGTAGAGCGCCGGCGCACGCAGCGCGAGCCAGCGCACCGGCCGCAGGGCGCTTACCAGCGAAGCGAGATACCCGCCATAGCTGCTGCCGACGATGGCGATGGCGCCGGGGTCGACGGTCGGATGGCCGACCAGCACGTCGTACGCAGCCAACACATCGCGCAGATTGTCTTCGCGGGTCACCTCCAGGCGCTGCGCCGCGTGGCGCGCATGCCCTCGCAGATCGAAAGTCAGGCACACGCAGCCCAGCGCCGCGATTTCATTGGCCCGCTTCAGGTATTGCTCCTGGCTTCCATCCCAGCCGTGGACCAGGAGCACACCGGGCACCATGGTCGACGCGGCAAACAGCGTGCCCTGGATGTGCTGGCCGTCCACGGCAATGTCGATGAGGCTATGGCGTGTCGGCATGTCGCTTCAGCAGTGTGAATTTCGAAAGCCGCCCGATCTCGCGGTCGATGCCGTGGTAGGCCACGATGGCATCCGCGGGTGGCGCGGCCGCTCCGTAGACCTCGAAGGAGGACGCGCGCACGCGGTCGCACTTCGGATGCGCGTGGAACGCTTCGAGCGCCGCGATCTCCGCGCCCGTGGCGCCACCCACGCGCCACGACTGCTCCAGCACCCCCGAACGCCAGTCGCCTCGGCTGCCCATGCCCTGCGCCACGTCATAGTTCACCCGCGAGGCGAAGAAGCCCGGGTAGCAACCGGACACGGCCCGGTGGTAGTGCCGCGCCTGCTCGATCGCACGGCGAAGCGGCGGCGCCGGATTCACGACGGCGAGCAGCCTGTCGAAATCGCCGCGCACGAGCATGAGGTCGGAACCACCGTAGACCTCCTGCCCGGCGTTGTCCCGGGTCGAACGCTGCTCGCCGCAATAGCTGGCGACAAGGTGCTCCACGCTCACCTGTCCGACGCTGTACGTCCTCGGCCGGTCGAGGTTCTCCTCGAGCACGAGGCCTCGGGTCGTGATCTCGGTCTCGTCCATGGCATCGAGACAGCGGTCGAGCGCATCGACGCTTCCCACGACGACCTGCCCACGTCCACCGGTCGCGATCACCGGCTTGACCCGTGCGAGGCCGCCGTCGAGCAGCATGCGCCCCGCCTTGCGCGCCTCTTCGCGTGAGAAGCACGAATAGCCGGGGAGTACCGCCTCCGCGGCCTCGGTCGCGAAGCGCGGGGACCAGCCCGCCGGCCGCGAAGCATCGGCACCGATCAACGGATGGGTGAGCGCCTTGGTGGCGACGAAGGGGTATGGCACCACCCCGCCGAAAAGGTCGTCCACGCCGGTGATGCCCGTCGCGCGCACGAGCGCCGGATCGGTCAGGGTGTCGCTCGGCACGAAGTAGGGCACGCTGCCGTAGGCTTGCCGAGGATCGTAGACGCCCGCGAAAGTGCAGCCCTTGAGGGCCGCCAGCCGCCGTGCGAAGTGGGCGCGCGTGGCATGCTCGTGCTCGGTGCAGTAGCCGTGCGGGTCCACGTCCCAGGTCACGACGCTGCGAAGGCCTGGCGGCAGACGGGACGAACCCGACACCTCGGGGCCGGAGCCGGGGAGCGGTTTCAAGGCGATGCTCATGGCGCCTCCTCGCATGTGCACCCCTCCTCGACGGAGGAAGAAGTTCCGCCATGTTCGGCAAAACGATGCTGCGCCCGGTCGGAGGGCGCAGCGGATGCGCGTGGGAGCAGTCTGGCGCGAAGCGCCTCGGCCTAGCCGTCGTGGAGCCGCGAACTCTGTGGCAGGTGCGCCATCAGGAATTCCATCTGGTCGGCCAGGATGCGGCGGTTGCGCAGAATGAAGTCTTCCCAGAGGCTGGGCACGTAGGGCGCGTAGAGCAGCGGCATGTTCGCCTGCTCGGGCGTGCGGCTGCTCTTGCGATGGTTGCACGGCTTGCAGGCCGTGACCACGTTCATCCAGGTGTCGATGCCTCTCTGGGCAAACGGGATGATGTGCTCGCGCGTGAGTTCGTCTTCATGGAAATGCCCGCCGCAGTAAGCACAAACGTTGCGGTCGCGCGAGAACAGCTTGCTGTTGGTGAGCCCGGGCCGCTGCGTGAAGGGATTGATGCGCGGCACGCCCTTGGTGCCGATGATGCTGTTGATCGCGATCTGCGACTGCTCGCCCGTGATCGCGTTGTGGCCGCCGCGGAACACCGCCACCTGCGCGCCCACTTCCCAGCGAACTTCGTCCGCCGCGTAGTGGATCACCGCCTGTTCCAGCGAAATCCATGACTGGGGCAGCCCTTGGGCCGACAGCTTCAAGACCTTCACACACGACTCCTCGAAACGAGAAAACCACGCAGAGACCAGAGACTCGGGGTGCATCGGCGACTCACGCCAGACCACGCACTGCGTCACAATATACCGGCTTTGTGACAAATCGGCCTGATTCGCCCATTCGACGGGCGAAAGGCGCTATCAAAAAGATACTCACCGATGCAGGTTTTTCGCGGCTTCCGGCACCCGGGCGTAGCTCCGGCCTGCGCCCTCACGATCGGGAATTTCGACGGCGTCCACCGTGGCCACCAGGCCATGCTGGCGCTGCTGCAGACCGAGGCCCGCCACCGCGGGCTGCCGAGCTGCGTGCTCACCTTCGAGCCGCACCCGCGCGACTATTTCGCCGCCGTCACCAGGAAACCCGACCTGGCGCCGGCGCGCATCGGCACGCTGCGCGACAAGCTGACCGAGCTGGCGGCCTGCGGCGTGGCCCAGACCATCGTGCTGCCGTTTGACGGCCGGCTGGCGTCCCAATCGCCCGAGGCGTTCATCCAGAACGTGCTGATCGACGGCCTGGGCGCGCGCTACGTGCTGGTCGGCGACGACTTCCGCTTCGGTGCCAAGCGGGCCGGCGACTACGCCATGCTCGACGCGGCCGGCGAGGCCCGCGGTTTCGACGTCGCACGCATGAACAGCTACGAAGTGCATGGCCTGCGGGTGTCCAGCTCCGCCGTGCGCGATGCGCTGGCCGAAGGCCGCATGGCCGACGCCCACAACCTGCTGGGCCGCCCGTACACCATCTCGGGCCACGTGGTCCATGGCCGCAAGCTGGGCCGCGCGCTAGGCGCCTCCTCGCCGGGCAAGGACGATGGCTTTCGCACCCTCAACCTGCGCTTCAAGCACTGGAAGCCGGCTGCCAGCGGCATCTTCGCGGTGCTGGTCCACGGCCTGGCCGAGCAACCGCTGCCGGGCGTGGCCAACCTCGGCGTGCGGCCCTCGCTCGACGCCAACGACGTCAACGCCGGTCGGGTTCTGCTGGAGACGCATTGCCTTGAGTGGCCCTCGCATCTGGGCGCCGAAGGGGCCTACGGTAAAATCGTCCGCGTGGAACTCCTGCACAAACTGCACGACGAATTGCGCTACACCAGCCTCGAGGCCCTCACTGCGGGCATCGCGAAGGATGGGCGCGACGCACGTGCGTTCTTTGCATCGACCCACGCCGAAACCCACCGCCAGACCACGCGCGATCGAATTTAGCCCTGCACGCACCGTGCTGCCGCCCTTCGACAAGCTCAGGGTGAACGGCTTTACCTTCCGCACCGACGCGCTCCTTTTTTTCCGGGCAGTTCGGGCCGAGCCTGTCGAAGCCCCCCTGTTTCGCACCCCAACATGTCTGACGCTGCCACCTCCACCGACTACCGTTCCACGCTGAACCTGCCCGACACCCCCTTCCCGATGCGCGGCGACCTGCCCAAGCGCGAACCGGGTTGGGTGAAGGAATGGAATGACGAGGGCCGCTACCACCGCCTGCGCGACGCCCGCCACGGCGCGCCCAAGTTCATCCTGCATGACGGCCCGCCCTACGCCAACGGCCAGATCCATATGGGCCATGCGGTGAACAAGATCCTGAAGGACATGATCACCAAGGCGCGCCAGCTCGAAGGCTACGACGCGCTCTACGTGCCCGGCTGGGACTGCCACGGCCTGCCGATCGAGAACGCCATCGAAAAGCAGTTCGGCCGCAACCTCAGCCGCGACGAGATGCAGGCCAAGAGCCGCGCCTACGCCACGGAACAGATCGCGCAGCAGATGGCCGACTTCCAGCGCCTGGGCGTGCTGGGCGAATGGGATCATCCCTACAAGACGATGGACTTCGCCAACGAAGCCGGCGAGCTGCGCGCGTTCAAGCGCGTGATCGAGCGCGGCTTCGTGTACCGCGGCCTGAAGCCCGTGTACTGGTGCTTCGACTGCGGCTCCTCGCTCGCCGAATTCGAGATCGAGTACGCCGACAAGAAGAGCCAGACCCTCGACGTGGCCTTCAAGGCGCACGAGCGCGAGAAGGTGCTCAAGGCCTTCGGCACCGACCACACGATCCTCGGCGACATCTTCGCCGTGATCTGGACCACCACCGCGTGGACCATCCCGGCCAACCAGGCGATCAACCTGAACCCCGAGCTGGAGTACTCGCTGGTCGACACAGAGCGCGGCCTGCTGATCCTGGCCAACTCGCTGGTCGAGATGTGCATGACGCGCTACGCGCTCGACGGCAAGGTGCTGGCCACGGTCAAGGGCGAGGCGCTCGGCGGGCTCGAATTCGAGCATCCGCTGTACGACGTGGACGCCGGCTACCAGCGCCTGTCGCCGGTGTACCTGGCCGACTACGCCACCGCCACCGACGGCACCGGCCTGGTCCACTCCTCGCCCGCCTACGGCGTGGATGACTTCAACTCCTGCATCGCCCATGGCGTGGCGTACGACGACATCCTGAACCCGGTCCAGGGCAACGGCAGCTACGCCCCCGACTTCCCGCTCTTCGGCGGGCAGAACATCTGGAAAGCCGTGCCGGTCATCATCGCGGCGCTGCGCGATGCCAACCGCCTGCTGACCACCGAGACCATCACCCACAGCTATCCGCACTGCTGGCGCCACAAGACGCCTGTGATCTACCGCGCCGCAGCGCAGTGGTTCGTGCGCATGGACGAGGGCGAAGGCGTGTTCACCAAGGACAAGGCACCCAAGACGCTGCGCCAGACCGCGCTCGACGCCATCGAACAGACCAGTTTCTACCCGGAGAACGGCAAGGCCCGCCTGCACGACATGATCGCCGGGCGGCCCGACTGGTGCATCAGCCGACAACGCAGCTGGGGCGTGCCGATCCCGTTCTTCCTGCACAAGGATTCGGGCGAGCTGCATCCGCGCACCATGGAAATCCTCGACCAGGCCGCCGACATCGTCGAGAAGGGCGGCATCGAGGCCTGGAGCCGCGTGACGGTCGAAGAGATCCTCGGCGTCGAAGACGCGCCGCACTACACCAAGAGCACCGACATCCTGGAGGTGTGGTTCGACTCGGGCTCGACCTTCTATCACGTGCTGCGCGGCACGCACCCCACGGTGCACCACGACACCGGCCCCGAGGCCGACCTGTACCTCGAAGGCCACGACCAGCATCGCGGCTGGTTCCATTCGTCGCTGCTGATCGCCTGCATGCTGGAAGACCGTGCGCCGTACAAGGGCCTGCTGACGCACGGTTTCACCGTCGATGCCAAGGGCATCAAGATGAGCAAGTCGCTCAAGAACGGCATCGACCCACAAGAGATCAGCAACAAGCTGGGCTCGGAAATCATCCGCCTGTGGGTGGCCGCGAGCGACTACTCGGGCGACATCGCGGGCGACGACAAGATCCTGGCGCGCGTGGTCGATGCGTACCGCCGCATCCGCAACACGCTGCGCTTCCTGCTCGCGAACACGAGCGACTTCGACATCCAGAAGGATGCGGTGCCGCTCGACCAGCTGTTCGAGATCGACCGCTATGCGCTCGCGCGCGCTTCGCAGTTCCAGGCCGAGATCCTCGCGCACTACAAGGTGTACGAGTTCCACCCGGTGGTGGCCAAGCTGCAGATCTATTGCTCGGAAGACCTGGGCGGCTTCTACCTCGACATCCTGAAGGACCGCCTCTACACGACGGCCCCGGGTTCGCTGGCGCGCCGCAGCGCACAGACCGCGCTGTGGCACATCTCGCAAGCCATGCTGCGCTGGATGGCGCCGTTCCTGAGCTTCACGGCCGAAGAGGCCTGGAAGATCGTGGGCACGGGCAAGCCGGGCGAATCGATCTTCGCGCAGACCTACAGCCAGTTCCCCGCATCTGACGAAGCCCTGCTCGCCAAGTGGACGCGCATCCGCGAGATCCGCGACGCGGTGAACAAGGACATCGAAGCCGTGCGCGCCGAAGGCAAGGTCGGCTCGTCGCTGCAGGCCAACCTGCAGCTGACGGCACCGGCCGACGACTTCGCGCTGCTGGGCACCCTGGGCGAGGACCTGAAGTTCGTCTTCATCGCCTCGGCCATCGAACTGGCGGCCGGCGACGCGCTGTCGACGGTGGTCACGCCGAGCGCCGCGCAGAAGTGCGAGCGCTGCTGGCACTACCGCGACGACGTGGGCCACGACCCGGCGCATCCCACGATCTGCGGCCGTTGCACGAGCAACCTGTTCGGCGCCGGCGAATCGCGGAGCGTTGCCTGATGGCGGCGGCACGTTCCATGTCGGCATCGCGTTCACGCGGCGGCAGCAGCATCTGGCCCTGGCTCGGGCTGGCGGTGATCATCGTGATCATCGACCAGTTCACCAAGACGCTGATCCTGGGCTACTACAAGCTCGGTGACGCAACGTACGTGACGGGCTTCTTCAACGTCGTGCGTGCGCACAACACCGGGGCGGCCTTCTCGTTCCTGGCGGATCACTCGGGGTGGCAGCGCTGGCTGTTCACAGTGATCGGCGTGGGCGCCGCGGTGTTCATCGTATGGATGCTGAAGTCCCACGCCGGGCAGAAGCTGTTCTCGTTTTCGATGGCCTGCATCCTGGGCGGCGCCATCGGCAACGTGGTCGATCGGATGATGCACGGCTATGTCGTGGACTTCCTGAGCTTCCACGCCGGCAACTGGTACTTTCCTGCTTTCAATGCCGCGGACAGCGCCATCACGCTGGGCGCCATCTGCCTGATCCTGGACGAGATCCGGCGGGTTCGCCGGGGCAAGTAACTTGTTCTCAGGGGCCTACGGGCCCCTTCTTATTTGGGTCTGCCCTCTCGCGAAAGTCCGAGGGTTTCTCCCCGCTTTCTCGCGATGTCATAACAAAGTCATACTGCGGCGGTCCAATGTAATCGATTACATGAACACCGCACGATGAGCATCCAAGCCGTTGCAGCCAAAGCCGGGGTCTCTGTGGCCACCGTGTCGCGGGCCTTCAACTTTCCCGGCAAGGTGACGCCCGTCACCCGCGAACTCGTGGAGCGCGTGGCGCGGGAGCTCAACTATGTGCCGAACGCCAGCGCGCGCACGCTGCGCACCCAGCGCAGCCGTGTGCTCGGCGTGGTGCTCCCCACACTGCTCAACCCGACCTTCGCCGAGTGCCTGCAGGGCATCGCGCGCGCGGCCATCGCGGGCGGCTACGCGATCATTCCCGTCACCACCGGCTACCGGCTCGATGAAGAAGAACGCGCGGTGCAACTGCTGCTGGCCGGCAATGTCGACGGGCTGATCCTCGTAGTGTCGAATCCTTCGACATCGGCCGCGCTGCCCCGGCTCCAGGCGGCGGAGGTGCCTTATGTGCTGGCCTACAACCGCCACGCGGACCACCCCTGCGTGTCGGTCGACAGCGAAGGCGCCGTGGCCGATGCCGTCGCGCGCCTCGTGCTGCTGGGCCATCGCCGCATCGCGATGGTCAGCGGCACGCTCGCCGCGTCGGACCGTGCGCAGCAGCGCTATCGCGGCTACCTCAGGGGCATGGCGGAGGCCGGGCTCGCCGCGCCCGCGCTGATCGAAGTGCCTTTCGTCGAAACCGCGGTCGATGCGCTCTCGCACCAGCTGCAGGCGCGCCGCCGCCCCACCGCGCTGATCTGCTCGAACGACCTGCTGGCCATCCGCAGCATCCGCGCCGCGCACTTGAGCGGCCTGGCGGTGCCCGACGACCTCAGCGTGGTCGGCTTCGACGGCATCGCGCTCGGCGAAGACCTCACACCTGCGCTCACCACCATCGCGCAGCCCAACAGCGACATCGGCCGCCACAGCGTCGAGCTGCTGATCCCGGCCATCGCCGGGGGCGCGACGCTGCAGCCCGACGCGAGCCTGCTGCTTGCCCATGCCTTCCGAGACGGCGAGTCGTGCGCTTCGGCGCGCGAGGACAACAACGCCGCGATTCCCTGACCTTCCCTCGTTCTCCGACCACATCCATCCAAGGAGTCCCACCATGTCACTTCGCTTCAACCGCCTGGCTCGCCTCGGCATCCTGGCCGCCGCGCTCGCCGCCGGCAGCGCCATGGCCCAGACCGCCATTTGCTACAACTGCCCGACCGAATGGGCCGACTGGGGCACGCAGCTGAAGGCCATCAAGGCCAAGACCGGCATCACCGTGCCGGCCGACAACAAGAACTCGGGCCAGTCGCTCGCGCAGCTGGTCGCAGAGAAGGCCAGCCCCGTGGCCGACGTCACCTACCTCGGCGTGACCTTCGCGGTGCAGGCCGCGAAAGACGGCGTGGTCGAGCCCTACAAGCCCGCCGCCTGGAAAGACATTCCCGACGGCCTGAAGGACCCGGCCGGCAACTGGTTCACCATTCACTCGGGCACGCTCGGCTTCATGGTCAACGTCGACGCGCTCAAGGGCAAGCCGATCCCGAAGTCGTGGGCCGACCTGCTCAAGCCCGAGTACAAGGGCCTGATCGGCTACCTCGATCCGGCTTCGGCCTTCGTGGGCTATGTCGGCGCGGTGGCGGTGAACGAAGCACGCGGCGGCACGCTCGACAACTTCAAGCCGGCCATCGACTACTTCAAGGCGCTGCAGAAGAACGAGCCCATCGTGCCGAAGCAGACCTCGTACGCGCGCGTGCTGTCGGGCGAGATCGCGATCCTGCTCGACTACGACTTCAACGCCTACCGCGCCAAGTACAAGGACAAGGCCAACGTCGCCTTCGTGATCCCGAGCGAGGGCACTCTCGCCGTGCCCTACGTGATGAGCCTGGTCGCCAAGGCCCCGCATGCGGCCGATGCGAAGAAGGTGCTCGACTTCACTCTGTCCGACGAAGGCCAGGCGATCTGGGCCAAGGCCTATCTGCGGCCGGTGCGCGCGAGCGCCATGCCCAAGGACATCGAAGCGCAGTTCCTGCCGGCGAGCGAATACGCCCGGGCCAAGAGCGTGGACTACGGGCGGATGGCTGCCGCGCAGAAGACCTTCTCTGATGAGTATTTGAAGGAAGTGCGCTAAGTCGGTCTGTTGTTCAAGGCGCGATCACGCCGACGGGGTACCTTGCTCCGCGAATGTCCCCCGGCCTGCGGCCTCCTCCTTTATTTCGCTGCGCAAGGCACCCCGCCGTCGTGATCGTTCAGAGCACTGGTTGATCGGCCGCAAACCAGCCGCGTGCCCTGTGCACAGGGCACCGGGTGCTCCCCGCAGCGAAATAAAGGAGGAGCCGAAGGCGGGGGACATTCGCGGAGGGGAGTACCCGGTGGCCTGTGCACGCGCCCTGAACGTTCTGTCCCGCAACCCAAACAACCCACGATGAAGAACTGAGATGAAGTCCGACACCTCCTGGACCCCACGCTGGCGCCTGCTGGCCTGCGTGGCACCCGCGGCCGCCTTCTTCGCGGCCTTCTGGCTGCTGCCGGTCGTGCGTCTTCTCACGCTGCCCGCCGACAAGGGCTGGTCCACCTACTTCGCGGTGCTGACCGACGCGCGCTACCTCACGAGCATGGCCAACACCGTCGCGCTCTCGGTGGTCGTGACGCTGGCCACGCTGGTGCTGGGCGCGGCCGTGGGCATCTACCTCGCGCGCCATGCCTTCGTCGGCAAGCGCGTGCTGCTTTCGCTGCTCACGCTGCCGCTTTCGTTCCCGGGCGTGATCATCGGCTTCTTCGTGATCCTGCTCGGCGGGCGCCAAGGCGTGGTGGCCGACCTCAGCGACAGCCTGTTCGGCGAACGCATTACCTTCGCCTACGGCCTGCTCGGGCTGTTCCTTGCGTACCTGTACTTCTCGCTGCCGCGCGCCATCGCGACCTACGCGGCAGCGGCCGAATCGATGAACACGCAGCTCGAAGAAGCCGCGCGTTCGCTCGGCGCCTCGCGGCTTCGCGTCGCGCGCGACGTGTGGATGCCCGAGCTTGCACCCACCACGCTGGCCTGCGGCGCCATCCTCTTCGCCACCTCGATGGGCGCCTTCGGCACGGCCTTCACGCTGGCCAGCAAGTTCGAGGTGATCCCGATCACCATCTACAACGAGTTCACCAACTATGCCAACTTCGCGCTTGCCGCGTCGCTGTCGATCTCGCTGGGCATCGTGACCTGGCTGGTGCTGTTCGTGGCGCGCCGCTTTGGCGCGAATCCCGTCGCACGCTGAGGGCCCACGCACCATGCGAACCAACACCCAGGCCAAAGCGCCCTTCCTGCTTGCCGTCACGGTCATCGTGAGCCTTTTCATGATCGCGCCGATGCTGCTGTCGGTGATGGCGGGCCTCGTCAACAACTACAGCATGGGCCTCAAGAGCGGCCTCACGCTGCGCTGGCTCGGCGAGGTGTGGGAGAACTACGGCGGCACCGTCGGCTGGTCGCTCACGCTGGCCGTGGCCTGCGTCATCGGCACCGTGCTGCTGGGCGTGCCCTGTGCCTATGCGCTGGCACGCAGCCGCTCGCGCGTGGCGCGCATCTTCGAGGAGCTGCTGACGCTGCCGGTCGCGGTGCCGGGCCTTGCGACGGCGCTCGCGTTGATCCTTGCCTATGGCCAGCTCACTGCCTTCCGCCAGAGCTTCGCCTTCATCCTCGTGGGCCACATGGTGTTCACGCTGCCGTTCATGGTGCGCACCGTGAGCTCGGCCTTCCAGCGCGACGACCTGCTCGCGCTCGAGGAGGCCGCGCGCTCGCTGGGTGCGAACTTCCGCCAGCGATTCATGGGCATCCTCGTACCCGCGGTGTTCCCGGCCATCGTGGCCGGCAGCCTGATGGTGTTCACGCTGTCGGTGGGCGAGTTCAACCTCACGTGGATGCTGCACACGCCGCTCACGCGCACGCTGCCCGTGGGCCTGGCCGACAGCTATGCCTCGATGCGCATCGAGATCGGATCGGCCTACACGCTGGTCTTCTTCGCCGTCATTCTTCCGGTGCTGTGGGCTCTGCAGTACCTTGCCAACCTGATGCAGAAACGCCATGGAACTTGAACGCATTCCCATCGACATCGCCAACTGTGCGAAGACCTACGCCGACGGCACGCGCGGCCTGCAGCCCACCGACTTGCAAGTGGAAGCCGGCGAAGTGCTGGCGCTGCTCGGCCCCTCGGGCTGCGGCAAGACCACGCTGCTGCGGCTGATCGCCGGCCTGGAATCGCCCGACGCGGGCAGCCGCATCGTGTTCGGCGGGCAGGACGTCACGCAGCGCCCGGTCGAGCACCGCGGTGTTGGCATGGTGTTCCAGAGCTATGCGCTCTTTCCGCAGATGACGGTCGCGGCCAACATCGGCTACGGGCTGCGCATTCGCGGCGTGGCGCCCGATGAAGAAAAGCGCAGCGTCGGCGAGCTGGTCGACCTCGTGCGCCTCGGCGGACTGGAGAACAAGCGCCCCGCCGAGCTTTCCGGCGGCCAGCGCCAGCGCGTGGCCCTGGCGCGCGCAGTGGCCGTGCGCCCGCGCGTGCTGCTGCTCGACGAGCCGCTGGCAGCGCTCGACGCCAAGCTCAAGGAGTCGCTGCGCGACGAACTGGCCGAACTGCTGCGCCGCCTGCACATCACGGCCATCCACGTCACGCACGACCAGCAGGAGGCGCTGGCCATTGCCGATCGCCTCGCCGTGATGCGCGCCGGACGCATCGTGCAGGTGGGTCGCGGCGAAGACCTCTACCGTGCGCCCGCACACCCCTTCGTCGCCGAGTTCCTCGGCCGGGTCAACCGGCTGGAACGCGAGGCCGACGCCATCGCACAAGGCGTTGTCCGACTCGGAGGGTCAGCCCTGCCCTGCCCGTCGGCGTGGCGGGGCCATGCGACGCTGCTCGTGCGGCCCGAAGACATCGAGGTCGGTGCGCCCCTGCCAGGCTGGGGCGCCGCCACCGTCGAACGCCGTACCTTCCTCGGCGACCGCGTGCAGTTGCACCTGCGTGTTCAAGACCAGCCGGTGCTGATGGCCGACGTAGGGCGCGACAATCCGTTCGGACCGGGCGACGCGGTGGGCCTGCGCATCCACCCCGACCGCCTGATGACGTCGCAGGAGACCAGCGCATGACGACAACAGCAGAGAACACCTTCCTGGTCCAGCTGACCGACCTGCACATCCGCGAGCCGGGCCGGCTGGCCTATGGCCGCATCGACACCGCGCCGTACCTCGAGCGCGCCGTGCAGTCGGTGCTGGCGCTGCGCCAGCAGCCCGATGCCGTGGTCATCACCGGCGACCTGACCGACTTCGGCCGCGCCGCCGAATACGAACATCTGGCGCGGCTGCTGGCCCCGCTGACCATGCCGGTCTACCTGATGCCAGGCAACCACGACGACCGCGACCAGTTGCGCCGCAGCTTTCCCGGCCACGCCTATCTCGGCACGGGTGCCGACACCGACGGCTTCATCCAGTATTCGGTGCGCGTCGGCGACCTTCGCTTGCTCACGCTCGACACCTGCGTGCCCGGCGCCAGCCATGGCTCGCTGTGCGAGAAGCGCCTGGGTTGGCTCGAAGCGCAGCTGGACGCCTGCCGCGGCGAGCCCGTGGTGGTCGCCATGCACCACCCGCCCTTCGAAACGCTGATCGGCCACATGGACGAGATCGGCCTGCTGCAGGGCGCCGACGCGCTCGAGGCACTGCTCTCACGCCACCCGAACGTCGAACGCGTGATCTGCGGCCACCTGCACCGGGCCATCGACGTGCGCTTCGGCGGCACCATTGCCTCGACCTCTCCGGCTCCGGCCCATCAGGTCTGTCTCGACCTCGCACCCGACGCCGAATCGGCCTGGACACTGGAGCCGCCTTCTTTCAGGGTGCACGCCTGGTCCGCTCGCGGACGCCGGCTGGTCACCCACCTGGCGGCCTCCGGCAGCTTCGAAGGGCCATATCCTTTCCACGACAACGGAGCCCTGATCGACTGAAGCGCCCGCTTGTGGAAAATGGGGGCGAAACGAACCAAAACGAAAAGGACAGAACCCGCCCCCCATGAAGCATCTCCTGAATCTGCTGGCGGCCGTGGCCCTGCTGGTGTGGGGTACGCACCTGGTCCGCACCGGTGTGCTGCGTGTGTTTGGCGCCAACCTGCGCAAGATCCTCGTCCAGAGCATGCGCAACCGCTTCACGGCCGCCCTCTCGGGCATCGGCGTGACGGCGCTGGTGCAATCAAGCACCGCCACCTCGCTCATGACCTCGTCCTTCGTCGGGCAGGGCCTGGTCACGCTGCCGGCGGCGCTGGCGGTGATGCGGGGCGCAGACGTGGGCACGGCGCTGATCTCGGTGCTGTTCTCGGCGGACCTGTCCTGGCTCTCGCCGATGTTCATCTTCGTGGGCGTGGTGCTGTTCATCAGCCGCTCGGCCTCCATGGCGGGGCGCATCGGCCGCGTGCTGATCGGGCTCGGGCTGATGCTGCTGGCGCTGCAGCTGGTGGTGGAGGCTACCGAGCCGCTGTTCTCCTCGCCGGCCGTGCGCGCACTGCTCGCGTCGATCAGCAGCGACGTGCTGCTCGAGATCACCGTCGGCGCGGTGCTGGCCATCGTGGCCTATTCGAGCCTCGCGGTGGTGCTGCTGGTCGCGGCCATGGCCACGTCGAACGTGGTGCCGCTGGACGTAGCGCTCGGCCTGGTGCTCGGCGCCAACCTCGGCAGCGGCCTGCTGGCGGTGCTGACCACGGCCAAGTCGGCCGTGTCGGTGCGGCAGGTGACGGTGGGCAACCTGCTGTTCAAGGCGCTGGGCGTGGCCATCGTCGCCCCCTTCATCGGACTGTGGATCCGCTACGTGCAGCCGGAGCTGCCGAACCAGACGCATGGCGTGGTGCTGTTCCACCTGGCGTTCAACGTAGTGATCAGCGTGGGGTTCATCGGCCTCACGCAATGGGTCGCCAGGCTGGTGACGCGCATCCTGCCGGTGCCGCAACAGCCGGCCGGCACCACGCGGCCGCACCACCTCGATCCTTCGGCGCTGTCGACGCCGTCGCTCGCCATCTCCAATGCGGCGCGCGAAGCCCTGCACCAGGCCGACATCGTGGAGACCATGCTGATCGGCACGCTCGACGTGATCCGCCACAACGACCTGCGGCTGGCCCAGGAGCTGCGGCAGCTCGACGACACGGTGGACCAGCTGTACTCGGCCATCAAGTACTACATGACCCGCATCTCGCGCGAGGCGCTGGGCGAGGAGGAAAGCCGGCGCTGGACCGACATCATCAGCTTCACGATCAACATGGAACAGATCGGCGACATCATCGAGCGCGTAATCATCGATGTGGAAGACAAGAAGATCAAACCGCAGCGCAACTTCTCGCAGGCCGGCATGGCGGAGATCGTCGAGCTGCACGGGCGGCTGGTAGCCAACCTGCGGCTGAGCATGAGCGTGTTCCTGAACGGCAACGTGCGGGACGCGCAGAAGCTCCTGGAAGAGAAGGTGCGCTTTCGCGACCTGGAGCGGGCCTATGCGACGACCCACCTCGACCGGCTGTCGGACCGCACCACGCTGAGCATCGAGACGAGCTCGCTGCACATCGACCTGATCAGCGACCTGAAGCGCATCAACTCGCACATCTGCTCGATCGCGTATCCGATCCTGGAATCGGCCGGGGCGCTGGCGCCCAGCCGGCTCAGGGAATCGCGGCTCGGGAAGATCGAGGGGTAGCGCCTCTTACTCGGCGGTCTTCAACAGGGCCGCCTCGCGCCCGCGCCGCGCGTACCGCTGCGCCAGCACGGCGCACACCATGAGCTGCATCTGGTGGAACAGCATCAGCGGCAGCACGATCGCGCCCACCGCGTGAGAGGCGAACAGCACCTTGGCCATGGGTATCCCGCTGGCCAGGCTCTTCTTGGAGCCGCAGAACACGATCGTGATCTCGTCTTCCGTGTCGAAACCCAGCTTGCGCGCCAGCAGGGTCGTGAGGCTCAGCGCCAGCCCCAGCACCACCGCGCACACCACCAGCAGCCCGACCAGCGCATGGGCAGGCACCTGCTTCCACAGGCCCTCGATCACGGCCGCGCTGAACGCCGTGTAGACGACCAGCAGGATCGAGCCCTGGTCGACGAATTTCAGCACTGCGGCACGGCGCTGTATCCACTTGCCGATCCACGGCCGCAGCAGGTGCCCCAGCACGAACGGGGCCATCAGCTGCAGCAGGATGCGGCCGATCGAATCCAGCGACGAGCTCGCATGGCCACCATTCGGCAACACCACGAGATTGACCAGCACCGGCGTGATGAACACGCCCAGCAGGGTGGACGCCGATGCGCTGCAGATGGCGGCGGGCATGTTGCCCCGCGCCATGGCCGTGAAGGCAATCGCCGATTGCACCGTGGCGGGCAGCACGCAGAGATAGAGCACGCCGGTGTAGAGCCCTGGCGTCACCAGTGGCGACAGCAGCGGCTTGAGCGCCAGCCCGAGCACGGGAAACAGCACGAAGGTGCTGCCGAACACCAGCAGGTGCAGCCGCCAGTGCATGAGGCCGTTCATGATCGCCTCGCGCGACAGCTTGGCACCGTGCAGGAAGAACAGCAGGCCGATGGCAGCGCTCGTGAGCAGCTCGAAGAGATGCCCCAGCTTCCCGCTCGCGGGCAGCAGGCTGGCAAGGGTCACCACCGAGAGCAGCGCGAAGGTGAAGTTGTCGGGAAGGAAGCGGGAGCGGGACATGGATGGAACCTGGGCGCCGCACGCCGCAAGCGCGCAGGCCGACTCAGCAAGGGAATGTGTGATTTCCGCGCATGAATCTCGTCGCCACTTCGCGGAGCCCGGCGCGTGCTCCTCGCGCCCTGGGCGCAATTTTCGACGAAGCCCGGCATCGCTGCCGGCCGGCGAAAGAATGCCCCTGCCTCAGTGTGCGGCCGGTGAACTGAACTGCGCCTGACGTCGGCGCAGGCAATAGTCCATAAGGTCCTCGATCTCGGTGACCTTGTCGAAAACGGCATCGGCACCGAGCAGGGCGCATCTGCGCCGCATGTCGGGCGTGGCGAAGTTGCTGAGCACCACGATCTTCTGCGCCGGCCCGCGGTGACGGCACGCCTCGAGCACACGAAAGCCTGTGCCGTCCTTCAGGAACAGGTCGACGATGGCCAGGTCCCATTCCGACAGGTTGCATGAAAGCCAGCGCGAGCCCTCCTCTTCCGACTCTGCTTCGCCCACAGGATCGACCCGGGCGACCTCGCGCAGCGCGCCCATGAGGTTCTTGCGGATGGTGGGGTTGTCTTCCACGATGAAAGTGCGAACGGTGGTCATGAAGGCTTGCCTCTGCGCTGTGCTCACAGCCTACAAACTGCACCCGGCACAAGTCGAAGGCATGACACCGCACGCCGGGTAGGACAAGGCGCCCCTCGCGCCCGTGGATTCAGAGCGTCAGGATCGTGCAGCCGGTGGTCTTGCGCGCTTCCAGGTCGCGGTGCGCCTGCTGCACGTCGGCCAGTGCATAGCGCTGTCCGATCGGAATCTTCACCGCGCCGCTGCGCACCACCGCGAACAGGTCGTCGGCCATCGCCTGCGTGCTTTCGCGCGTGGCCATGTGCGTGAACAGCGTCGGCCGCGTCACGTAGAGCGAGCCCTTGGACGCCAGCGTGCCGAGGTTGATCGGAGGCACCGGGCCCGAGCCGTTGCCGAACACCGCCAGCAGGCCGAAGGGGCGCAGGCTGTCGATCGAGCCTTCGTAGGTGTCCTTGCCCACCGAGTCGTATGCCACCTTCACGCCCTTGCCGCCCGTGATCTCCTTCACGCGCGCCGCGAAGTTTTCGGTGCTGTAGTTGATGGCATGCGCGGCGCCATGTTCGAGCGCGAGCTTGCACTTGGCGTCGCTGCCGGCCGTGCCGATGAGCTGCAGGCCCAGCGCCCTGGCCCACTGGCAGGCGATCAGCCCGACGCCGCCGGCCGCCGCATGGAACAGGATGAAGTCGCCGGCCTGCAGGCCTTCGGCCGGCAGCGTCTTCTTCAGCAGGTACTGCGTGGTCAGGCCCTTGAGCATCATGGCAGCACCGGTCTCGAAGGAGATGTCGTCGGGCAGCTTGCACACGCACTTGGCGGGCATCACGCGCAACTCGCAGTAGGCGCCGGGCGGCGGGCTGGCATAGGCTGCGCGGTCGCCAGGCTTCAGGTGCGTCACGCCCTCGCCCACCGCCTCGACGATGCCCGAGGCTTCCATGCCCAGCTGCAGCGGCATCTGGAACGGGTAGAGCCCGCTGCGCTGGTAGGTGTCGATGAAGTTCAGGCCCACGGCCTTGTGGCGGATGCGGATCTCGCCGGGGCCGGGTTCGCCGACTTCCACGTCGACGATCTTCAGTTCTTCGGGGCCGCCATGGCGGTCGATACGGACAGCTTTGCTCATCATCGTTGCAGTCTCCACGCACAGGAAAAGAAGAGGGAGGGGCATCCTGCCATGTTTGGGTTTCCCGTGGCGGTGCGGGACATCATTGCCCGGGTAGAGTCGGCCGCCATGCAGACACAGCACCGGCGCCTTGCCCCCTCCACCGTCCTCCTGCTTGTCGTTCCTCCGCTGCTCTGGGCCGGCAATGCCGTGGTCGGCCGGCTGGTGCGAGAACTGGTTTCGCCGCTCACGCTGAACTTCGTGCGCTGGGTCGTCGCGTTCGCGCTCCTGCTGCCGCTGGCCACACCGGTGCTGCGTCGCGGCAGCCCGGTGTGGGCGCACTGGAAGCGCTACGCCGTGCTCGGGCTGCTCGGCATCGGCCTGTACAACGCCTTCCAGTACCTCGCTCTGCAGACCTCCACGCCCATCAACGTCACGCTGGTCGGCTCCAGCCTGCCGCTGTGGATGCTCGCGGTGGGCACGCTGTTCTTCGGCGCACGCGTCAGCACCCGCGAGATCTTCGGCGCGCTGCTGTCGATGGCGGGCGTGCTGCTGGTGCTCAGCCGCGGCGAGTGGCGGCAGCTGCTCGGCCTGCGGCTGGTGCCGGGCGACCTCTACATGATCCTGGGCACCATCGCCTGGGCCTTCTACAGCTGGCTGCTGGCACGCACGAACGAGCCCAGGGCCCTGCGGCAGGACTGGGCCGCGTTCCTGATGGCACAGCTGGTGTTCGGCCTCGCGTGGTCGGGCGCGCTGGCCGCCGGCGAATGGACGATGACGCCCGCCCACATCGACCTGGGCTGGCCGCTCGCTGCCGCGATGCTGTTCATCGGCATCGGCCCCGCGGTGGTGGCCTACCGTTGCTGGGGCACCGGCGTGCAGCGCGCGGGTCCGCAGGCGGCGAGCATCTTCCTGAACCTCACGCCGCTGTTCGCGGCAGTGCTTTCGGCAGCCTTCCTGCGCGAGCCGCCGCACTGGTACCACGGCGCGGCGTTCCTGCTGATCGTGGCCGGGATCGCGGTGTCGTCACGGCGCTGATTCAACAACGCCCTCTTCAAGCGAACACCGCGGAACCGGCTTTGCCGGGCCGCTGGTGTTGCCCCCGGTAGGGGGTGGGAGTAGCGACACGAAGTGCGCGAAGCCTGGGGGCGAGCTCAATACGTGCCCGGGTAGGCCCCACCGTCGGCCAGCACGTTCTGGCCGGTCATGTAGCCGGCCTGCATGCTGCAGAGAAAGGCACAGATGGCACCGAACTCGGCCGGCGTGCCGAAGCGCCTGGCCGGGATGTTCTTCTTGCGGGCTTCCCACACGGTGTCGAAGTCCTGGCCCGACTTCTGCGCGGCGCCGGCCATCGTGCCCTTGAGGCGGTCGGTGTCGAACGAGCCCGGCAGCAGGTTGTTGATGGTCACGCCCTGCGCCGCGATGGGCGTGCGCGCCACGCCGGCCACGAAGCCGGTGAGGCCGCTGCGCGCGCCGTTCGACAGGCCGAGGATGTCGATGGGCGACTTCACCGAGCTCGACGTGATGTTGACGATGCGCCCAAAGCCGCGCTTGGCCATGCCATCGACCGTGGCCTTGATGAGCTCGATCGGCGTCAGCATGTTCGCGTCGACCGCCTTGATCCAGGCCTCGCGGTCCCAGTTGCGAAAGTCGCCCGGCGGCGGGCCGCCCGCGTTGGTGACGACGATGTCGAAGTCGTGGCCGAGTGCGAACACCGCCGCGCGGCCGGCTTCGGTCGTGATGTCGGCCGCCACGTGCTTGACGAACGCAGCGCCCGATGCACCCGCCGCTTCGGCCAGCATCTTCGCCGCCGCTTCCAGTGCCTCGGCACCGCGTGCCACGATCACCACGTTGACGCCTTCGCGCACAAGCGCTTCGGCGCAGCCGTAGCCGAGGCCCTTGCTCGCGCCGCATACCAGCGCGGTCTTGCCTGCGATACCCAGATCCATGTTGTCGCTCCTATCGTGCAGGGGCTTCGCGCCCCTTGCGTGTGAAAACGAAGATGCCCGCGATCACGAGCACCGTGCCGGCCGCGATCCACGCGGTGAACGGCTCGCCGAGTATGACCACCCCCATGAGGATGGTCGACAGCGGCCCGATCATGCCGGTTTGCGCGGCCACCGCAGGGCCGATGCGCTCGATGGCCATCATCACCATGAGGACGGGCACCGCCGTGCACAGCGTGGCGTTGAGCACCGACAGCCAGATCACCTCGGGCGCCACCTGCATCGCCGCGCTCATCGGCCGCGTCAGCACGAACTGCAGGATGCACAGCAGGCAAGCCACGGTGGTCGCCAGGCCCACGAGCCTGAGCGACCCGAGGCGCTTGACGAACTCGCCGCTGTAGATCAGATAGCCCGCATAGCTCACCGCGCTCAGGAAGACCAGGAATGCGCCCCAGGCCGCCGCACCGCCGCCCTTGCCGCCACCGCCGGTCCAGAGTTCGTGGCCGAACACCAGCAGCACGCCGGCATAGCTCACGAGCATGCCCAGCACCTGCGGTCGCGTCGGATGGCGCCGGTACAGCAGCCAGCCGAAGAACAGCACCAGCGTGGGGTTGAGATACAGGATCAGCCGCTCGAAGCCGGCCGAGATGTAGGCCAGCCCGGCAAAGTCGAGAAAGCTCGCGAGGTAGTAGCCCGAGAAACCGAGCCCGATCACGCCGATCCAGTCGCGGCCGGTGAGCGCCGGCTTGCCACGCCCCGCCCACCACGCCATGAGCGCGAACAGCGGCAGCGCGAACAGCATGCGCAGCATGATGAGCGTCACGGCGTCCACGCCGTAGCGGTACGCGAGCTTGACGATGATGGCCTTGCCGCTGAATGCGATGGCGCCCAGTGTGGCGAGGATCAGGCCGGACGCAACGCCTTTCCTTGCGCCCTGGTGAGGGGGAATGCCGATCGATGCGGCTGTCTTGTTCATTCCCCGATCATCCCTTGATCCTCAGTAGCCTGCAGCGAGGCCGTCGCGGCGCGGGTCGCTGGCGGCCACGTAGCCTTCGACCGACGGCTCGCCCGCGCGCCAGATGAACTGGCCGGCGCCGAAGTCCTGGTACGAATCGTCGATGACGTCGAGGTGGTGGCCCAGGTCGCGCAGGCCCTGCACCGTGGCCGGGTTCATCGCGGCCTCGACGTTGATCTCGAACCCCGCGTTGAAGCGCCAGCGCGGCGCATCGCACGCGGCCTGCGGGTTCTGCCCGTAGTCGAGCATGCGCACCAGCGTCTGCATGTGGCCCTGCGGCTGCATGTTGCCGCCCATCACGCCGAAGCTCATCACCGGCTGGCCGTCCTTCGTGAGGAAGGCCGGGATGATGGTGTGGAACGGCCGCTTGCCCGGTGCCACCACGTTCGGGCTCTCGGCCTTCAGGCTGAAGCCGTGGCCGCGGTTCTGCAGGCTGATGCCGTACCCGGGCTCCACGCAGCCCGAGCCGAAGCCCATGTAGTTGCTCTGGATGAAGCTCACCATCATGCCGCGCTCGTCCGCCGCGGTGAGGTAGATGGTGCCGCCCTTCACGGGGTTGCCGGCCTTGAAGTCCTGAGCTTTTTTCACGTCGATGAGTCTCGCACGCGATGCGAGGTAGGCGTCATCGAGCATTTGCGCGGGGGTCACCGTCATCGACGATGGCTCCGACACGTAGCGATACACGTCGGCGAAGGCCAGCTTCATGGCCTCGATCTGCAGATGCTGCGAGGCGACCGAATCGACCGGCAGCGAGGCGATGTCGAACTTCTCGAGGATGCCCAGCGCGATCAACGCGGCAATGCCCTGGCCGTTGGGCGGAATCTCGTGCAGCGTGTGGCCGCGGTAGTCGCGCGAGATCGGCTTGACCCACTCGGGCTGGTAGGCCTCGAGATCGGCCACGGTGAGCGCGCCGCCCTGCTCCTTCGAGAACTTCGCGAGCGCCTCGGCGATCTCGCCGTTGTAGTAGGCCTCGCCCTTGGTGCGGGCGATGGCCTTCAGCGCCCGCGCAGCGGCCGTGAAGCGGAACAGCTCGCCGATCGCGGGCGCCCGGCCCCATGGCAGGAAGGTCTGTGCAAAGCCCGGCTGCGAACCCAGTAGCGGCGTGGCCGCGGCCCACTTGCCCTGCACCACCGGCGGCACGAGGTAGCCGCGCTCGGCGATGTCGATGGCCGGGGTCAGCAGGTCGGCGAACGGCAGCTTGCCGAAGCGATCGCTCAGCGCGACCCAGCCGCGCACCGCGCCCGGCACCGTGACCGAGTCGATGCCGCGCATCGGCGGCGTCGTGGCGTCGGCGCCGTACTTGGCCTTGAAGTATTCGGGCGTCCAGGCCTTGGGCGCGGGGCCCGAGGCGTTCAGGCCGTGCAGTTCCTTGCCGTCCCACAGGATGCAGAAGGCATCGCTGCCCAGGCCGTTGCTCACCGGCTCGACCAGCGTCATCACGGCGGCGGTGGCAATGGCCGCATCGACCGCGTTGCCGCCCTGCTGCAGGATGCGCAGCCCGGCCTGCGAGGCCAGCGGGTGCGAGGTCGATACCACGTTGCGCGCAAAGATCGGGATGCGGGTGGAGAGGTACGGATTGTTGAAGTCGAAGTTCATGTCGGTGTGCCTTGCCTTATTCGTTGGTGATCTTGCGGTCGACCACGATCTTTTTCCACTTGGCGGCGTCTGCTGCCACCATCTTCGCGAATTGCTCGGGCGTGCCCGGCGTCGCGGACTCGATGCCCAGGCGTGCGAGCTTTTCCTTCACCTCGGGGTCGGCCAGCGCCTCGTTGGCGGCCTTGTTGATTTTCGCGACGATATCCACCGGCAGGTTCTTCGGACCATAGAAGCCGAACCACGTGTTCGACTCGTAGCCGGGCAGCGTATCGGCGATGGGTGGCAGCTCAGGCGCCAGCGGGCTGCGCTTGAGCGAGGTGACGCCCAGCGCACGCAGGCGGCCGTCGCGCACGTGCGGCATGCCGGTGGGCAGCGAATCGAACAGCACGTCGACCTTGCCGCTGATCAGGTCGGGGATCGCCAGCGCCGTGCCCTTGTAGGGAATGTGCGTGACGAACACGCCGGCCTGCGCCTTGAACAGCTCCGCCGTGAGCTGCACGATGGTGCCGTTGCCGCTCGACGCGTAGTTGAGCTTGCCGGGGTTCTTCTTCGCGTAATCGATCCACTCGCGCACCGTCTTCGCGGGCGAATTGACCGGCACCAGCATGATGCTGGCGGCATCGCCCACGTGCGCGATGGGCGTGAAGTCTCGCACCGTGTCGTAGGGCAGCTTGCTGACGGCCGGGCCGATCGAGTGCGTGCTGGTGGTGGCCAGCAGGATCGTGTAGCCGTCGGGCGCGGCCTTGGCGGCCTGGTCGGAGCCGATGGCGCCGCCCGCGCCGGGCTTGTTGTCGACCACCAGCGTGGTGCCGAGCTTGTCGCCCATCTTCTGGCCCAGCGTGCGGGCAAAGAGGTCGGTGGCGCCGGCCGCCGGGAACGGCACGATCAGGCGGATCGGCTTGTTCGGGTAGCCCTGCGCGAGGCTGGCGGACGAGGTGGCCACGCCGAGCGCAACGGCAAGCGCCTGGAGGAACTGGAGGCGTTTCATGTGCGGAATTTGTGCCTGTGAACGAGAAGTGGATGCTATGCAGCAGTGGCGCATCAAGCCAGATAATTCCGCTTATTCAACTATGAACACTGCTTATGACAAGAAGCACCGCGGAAGAGATCTCGCTGCAGCAGCTGCGGGCGCTGGCGGCGGTGGCCGAGACGGGCAGCTTCACGCTCGCGGCCGAGGCATTGCAGCTCACGCAGCCCGCCATCAGCCACCTGATCAAGCGGCTGGAAGAAGAGCTGGCGCAGCCTCTGGTGGTGCGCGGGCGCCGCATCCGCATGACCAACGCGGGCCAGATGATGGTCGACACGGCGGTGCGGGCGCTTCGGCTGATCGATGAATCCGTGGGCGCCTGCCGCTCGCAGTCGCAGCTGCGCGAAGGCCGCATCGTGCTCGCGGTGGGCCATCTCACGGCCGGCGCCCTGCTGCCGCCGCTGCTCGGGCGCTTTTCGCAGAAGCACCCGACGCTCGCGACCACGCTGCTCGACAGCACGGCGGAGCAAATGATCTCGCGCATCCTCTCGCAGGAGGCCGACCTGGGCTTCGGCTCGGACATCGGCCAGAAGCATTCGGAGCTGGCGACCGAGCCGCTGTTCTCGGACCGCATGGCCCTGTTCGTGCGCGAAGACCATCCGCTGGCGCAGCACGCGGTGGTCGATGCCAAGCACCTGGAGGGACTGCCGTTCATTCACGTCAACCCCGACGCCAACGTGTGGCGCGCCGTGAGCCGCCAGCTCGCAAGCATGGCCAACGTGTACCCGCGCGTGGTGCATCACGTGTCGATGCTGTCGACGGCGTTCGGCCTCATCCAGTCAGGCGCGGGGGTGGCGCTGCTGCCGCGCTACGTGGAGGTGCTGATGCCGGGCAACCTGCGCGCCGTGGGCGTGACGCGGCCTGCGCTGGAGTACCCGGTGGTCGCCGTGCGGTTGGCCAAGCATCCGCTGAGCCCGGCGGGGATGGCCTTCCTCGCGATGGCGCGACAGCACATGAAGCCGCCACGGGCGAGCAGACCGTAGGACATGACCTGGGTTTTGATCGGCGAGCACCAGCAGCGAGCCCTGCGCAGGCGCCCCGAAGCGATGCACACAGAAATGAAAAACGGCGCTCGAAGCGCCGTTCTTTCTGAAGTCCCGCGAGGGAACTCTGTCCGTCACTCCTCGACGAAAGCTTCCTCCCGCTTGGACTTGACTGCAGGCAGCAGCACGATCACAAGCAGCAATGCAGCCGCAGCCAACAGGCTCGCCGAGATCGGGCGCGTCACGAACACGCTCCAGTCGCCACGCGACAGCAGCAGCGAACGGCGCAGGTTCTCTTCCATCATCGGCCCCAGGATGAAGCCCAGCAGCAGCGGCGCAGGCTCGCAGCCCAGCTTGAAGAAGCTGTAGCCCACCAGGCCGAAGATGCCCACCATCCAGATGTCGAAGGTGTTGTTGTTGGTCGAGTACACGCCAATCGCGCAGAACAGCACGATCGCCGGGAACAGGAACTTGTAGGGCACCGACAGGAGCTTGATCCACATGCCGATCAGCGGCAGGTTCAGGATGATCAGCATCGCGTTGCCGATCCACATCGAGGCGATCAGGCCCCAGAACAGCTCGGGGTTGCTGGTCATCACCTGCGGGCCGGGCTGGATGTTGTGGATCGTCATCGCACCCACCATCAGCGCCATCACCGCGTTGGGCGGAATGCCCA